>CP058708.1:429552-1029708 GCA_013414765.1 Candidatus Accumulibacter cognatus | reverse complement strand
CAGGCGGCGCCGACGAACACAAGGATCAGGACTGAGGGGGGCGACAGTGGCATTCAACGAAGAAGAAACCCGCTTTCACCTCATTGATCCGGTGTTGCGCCGCAAGGGTTACGACGACCCGCAGCGCATTCGCTTGGAAACCCCTGCCCCGGTCGAACCGACCGGGCCGAAGGGTTGCCGCAGCAAACGAGGAGGGCGAACCGACTACTTGCTGTGCGTGCAGGTGGGCGATATGCCCAAACCGCTGCCGGTCGCCGTGCTGGAAGCCAAGCGGTCAGACGCCGACCCGCTCAAGGGCATGGAGCAGGCCAAGGGCTATGCGGACTGCACGCGCTTTGACGTACCGTACGTTTTCGCCAGCAACGGCCACCTCTACGGCGATTTCGACAAGCCCAGCGGCATCCAGACCGGCCCGCATCCGCTGGAAGATTTCCCGTCACATCCCGACTTGTGCGCGCGTTACGCCAAGGACAAGGGCGTGGATCTGGCATCAATCGATGCCGCGCTGTTGTTCCAGGCCGACAGCCCGGCGTGGTCGGCCACACGCTATTACCAGGACGCGGCCATCCGCGCCGCCTTCGAGAAGATCATCCTGGCACGACAGGCGGGACCGCCATCTGGGCATGGGCCACGCGTGCTGCTCACGCTCGCTACCGGCGCGGGCAAGACCATCATCGCCACCAACCTGCTATGGCGCATGGCGCAAGCGGGTCTATTGCCCAAGCCCGTGCTGTTCCTGTGCGACCGCGACGAGCTGCGCGAGCAGGCCTACACCAGGCTCAAGGCCGCCTTCGGCGGCAATGCCCGCATTGTGGAAACCGAACGACGTGGCGAGCGCGGCCACGGTGCTGTCAACAATGCCGCCGCCAATGCGCGCATCCACATCGCCACCTACCAGACGCTGGGCATCGACGAAAACGGCGACGGCAGCTTCCTCACCGATCACTACGGCGAGGATTCCTTCAGCGTCATCATCATCGACGAATGCCACCGCTCGGCATGGGGCAAGTGGTCACAGGCGCTGACGCGCAACCCCAATGCCATCCACATCGGCCTGACCGCCACGCCGCGCAAGCTCAAAGTCCCGAAGAACGAAAAGAAATCGAAGGACGTCGAGGCTGCCATCGCCGCAGACGATGCGATCACCGCGCACAACGTCGAGTATTTCGGCGAACCCGTGTACGAATACACGTTGGCGCAGGCGCAAGAAGACGGTTACCTGGCCGCCTGCGAAATCGTCAAGCGCAAGGCCGACATCGATGCACGCATCTTCACCCGCGAGGAAATCCTCAAAGCGGGCGTCAGGGACATCAAGACCGGCAAGCCGCTCGCCGAGGAAGACCTCACCCGGAAGGAATACACCAGCAAGGACTTTGACGACGAACTGTTCATCGATCTGCGCACGCCGAAAATGTGCGAAGACCTGTTCAGGCTCTTGTGCGAAAACGGCGGGCCAGAACAGAAAGTCATCATCTTCTGCACCCGCGACCTGCATGCCGACCGCGTGGCGATGCAGATGAACAAGCTCTACGCCCAGTGGTGTAAGCAAAAAGGCCAGCCGCGCAAGGACGACTACGCCTTCAAATGCACCGCCAGCGGTGGCGCGGACAAGATCGAAGTCATGCGCGGCTCAGGCGAGCGCTCCTTCATCGCCTGCACCGTGGATTTGCTGGAAGCCGGCGTGGACATCGAGCGCCTGAACGCCGTGGTGTTCTTCCGCTACCTGCAATCGGCGATCAAGTTCTACCAGATGGTCGGGCGCGGCACGCGCATCCACGAAGAAACGCAGAAATACAAGTTCTGGCTCTACGACTACACTGGTGTCACCGACCTGTTCGGAGTGGATTTCATCACCCAGCCGCCGCGCCCTGGCGGCGGTGGCGGAAGTGATGGCGGTGACGGTGGCGGCGGTGGTGACGCGGGCGAGGGCGAGGGGTCGCACGTCGCCGAGATCCGCGCACCATACAATGTCATCGTCAACGCGCAGGGCCGCTTCATCCTCGCTAACCGTGGCGGCGTCGCCACGCCAATCCCGGTGGACGACTATCGGCGCGAGCTCATCGCCCGTGTACTCGCCGAGGCGCACAACCTCGACGACTTTCGCGCGCTGTGGATCGAAGCGAAAAAGCGCCGCCAGTTGATCGACCACCTGCTGGGCGATCACTACGTTCCGGATTTGGTGCGCGATGCCGAGCAGATGGACGAGTTCGATTTGTTCGATGTGTTCGGAAAATATGGCTACAACGCCCGCGCGCTGAAAAGGCCCGAGCGCGGGGCGGAATACGTGAGCGCTAACGCCGCGTGGTTCGCGGGCATGGACCCCCAATCCGCCATCGTGCTCAAGGGCCTGGGCACGCAGTTCGCGCAGGGCGGCACCGATGCCCTGGAAAAGCAGGAACTGTGGGCCGTGCCGGAAATCGCGCGGGCCGGCGGGCTGGAGGCGCTGCGCGCGCTGGGCAAGCCGGTGCAGGTGATGCGGGACGCGAAGATGAGGTTGTTTGGGGTATGAGTAAACCGATCATGCGGCCACTCGCTGATTTATGCAGCCGAGCCGTTACGCTGGTTGATCCGAAGCGAAATCCAGATCGTGAGTTCTGGTATGTCGATATTTCGGCTGTCGACAATGTCGGCAAGCGGATTGTTTCGCCACAGCGGGTCAAAGGCAATAACGCTTCCGTGCGAGCACGGCAGTTGATTCAGGCCAATGATGTTCTCGTTGCAACGACGCGCCCCAATTTGAACGCTGTTGCCTTGGTGCCGGAGCAATACGACGGCCAAATTTGCAGCACGGGTTTTTGCGTGCTCCGTGCAGGAGAAGAGCTGGAGCCGGAGTATTTGTTTCAAGTAGTTCAATCTCGGGCATTCATTAACCCCCTGGTTGATTTGACCAAAGGTGCGTTGTATCCGGCTGTCACAGACAAACAGGTATTCAGCCAGCTTGTGCCGTGGGTTCCTCGTCAAGAACAACGCCAAATCGCCGCCCGCCTGAAAGCCCAACTGGCCGAAGTGGAAATCGCGCGGCAAGCCGCCGCCGCGCAACTGGCTGAGATAGAATGCCTGCCGTCGCGTCTCCTCGCCCAGGCCTTCAACAACGGAGAGGCAACACCATGACTACCGATCCCCAAACGGTCGATTCGACCGACTTCGCCACTATCGCGCAACTGATCGCCAGCGCCCGGCAACGCGCCGTGCAGGCGGTCAATACCACGCTAATCGAGTTGTATTGGCAGATCGGCGAGCACATCAGCCGCAAGATCGCCGCTTCGGAATGGGGTGACGGCGTGGTGGATCAACTGGCCCGCTATCTGGCCCAAACGCAACCTGGTCTGCGCGGCTTTACTCGCGCCAACCTGTTCCGGATGCGGCAGTTTTACGAGGCCTATCCCGACCCTGAAATTGTCTCGGCACTGCTGAGACAATTGCCCTGGACGCATCACCTCATCATCCTGAGCCAGAGCAGGCGCCCTGAAGAACGTGAGTTTTATCTACGCACTGCGGTGCAGGAGAAGTGGAGCAGCCGCCAACTGGAGCGGCAGTTCAAGACGGCGCTGTTCGAGCGTGCGGTGCTGGCGCCGGCGAAAGTCTCATCACTGACGCGACAAATCCACCCAGATGCCGCCAGCGTCTTCAAAGACAGCTATCTGCTTGAGTTCCTGGACCTTCCCCAAGGTCATGCCGAAGCCGATCTGCATCGCGGCCTGCTCTCGCGGCTCAAGGACTTTTTAATCGAGCTGGGGCGTGATTTCTGCTTTGTCGGGAGCGAGTATCCGGTACAGGTCGGTGGGCGCGACTTCGCGCTGGACTTGCTGTTTTTCCATCGCGGCTTGAACAGCCTGGTGGCCATCGAGCTGAAAGTCGGACGCTTCGAACCGGAATATCTGGGCAAGCTGAACTTCTATCTGGAAGCCCTGGATCGGGATGTGAAGAAGCCGCACGAGAACCCCGCCATCGGCGTGCTGTTGTGCGCAAGCAAGGATGACGAGGTGGTCGAGTACGCCCTGAGCCGGAGCACTTCGCCCGCGCTGATCGCCGAATACCAGACCCAACTGCCCGACAAAGCCTTGTTGCGGGCAAAGCTGCATGAGTTTTATCTACAAAACACACCAACATTGACCGGGGACAGTGACTGAACATGGCCCGCCTGCAGACATCCGAAAAACCACCCAAGGCCATCGCGTCCTCGCAATCGCTCTCGGCCTTCGTCAAGAGCATCTGCGACGTGATGCGCCGCTCCAACTGCGCCAGCGCCTTGCAGTACGTGCCGGAACTGACGTGGATTCTGTTCCTGCGCATCCTCGACGCGCAGGAAGCGCGCGAGGCGGAGCAGGCCGCGGTGCTGGGCGCGGAGTTCTCGCCCGCGCTGCAAGCGCCCTACCGCTGGCAGGACTGGGCCGCTCCATGGTCGGACCGGGCCGATCATCCGCAAACCTCGGACGGCAAAGCGCAGGGCTGGAAGCGCCAGGAGCTCTTTGCCGCCGGTGACGGTCGGCTGTTCGACTTCATCAACAAGACATTGCTGCCGCACTTGCACGCGCTGGATGTGGACCCGCGCACGAATCTGCCGAATCCAGTGGCGACACCGAAGCAGCGCATCATCGGCCGCATCATGACGGCGGTGGAGCGCGTGCGCGTGGACGACGAGGCCAACCTGCGCGACATCCTCGACCGCGTGCATGAGATCAGCATCGATCACATCGACGACACGCATTTTTTCACGCTGTCGCAGGTGTATGAAGACCTGCTGCTGAAGATGGGCGAAAAGAACTCCGACGGCGGCCAGTTCTTCACCCCGCGCGAAGTGATCCGCGCCATGGTGCATACCGTGAACCCGTCGCTGGGCAGGACGGTTTATGACCCGTGCTGCGGCACCGGCGGCTTTCTCGCCGTGGCCTACGAGCACATGGTGCGCAAGCTGGGCAATGCGGCGGCCAGCACGGACATTGAAAGGCTCAAACACGACACCTTCTTCGGGCGCGAGAAGGAGAACCTTGTGTTCCCCATTGCGCTGGCCAATCTGGTGCTGCATGGCATCGACCAGCCGAACCTGTGGCACGGTAATTCGCTGACGCGCCGGGCCACCTACGCCGCGTTGTTCCAGCACGCGCCCGCCCAGTTCGACGTGATCCTGACCAATCCGCCCTTCGGCGGCAAGGAGGGCAAGGACGCGCAGAAGAATTTCGCCTTCGAGACCGGCGCCACGCAGGTGCTGTTCGTTCAGGACATTCTGGCTGAACTCGCGCCGGGCGGCACCTGCGCCATCGTGCTCGATGAGGGCTTGCTGTTCCGCACCAACGAAAGCGCCTTCGTCGAGACCAAGCGCAAGCTCACCGACGAATGCGCGCTGTGGGCCATCGTCAGCCTGCCCGGTGGTGTGTTCTCCACGGCGGGCGCGGGCGTGAAGACCAATCTGCTGTTCTTCACCAAGGGCAAAAAGACCGAACGGATCTGGTATTACGATCTGTCGTGGGTCAAGGTGGGCAAGAAAACGCCGCTGACGCTGGCGCACTTCGGCTTCGGCAAGGACGGCGAGGCGCTCGGCGATGACGCCTTGCCCGCCATCCTCACCGCCGATTTGCAGGCTGATTCGCAAGCCGACGCGGAGAACTCTGGCAAGCCTTTTCCCAGCTATGCCCGGCAACTGGCCCAACGCGACACGCCCAGCGGCGACAGCCGCTATTCGTGGACGGTGGACTTCGCCGCCCGCCGCGCCCAGGCACGCGAGGCCATGCAGCCGCTGCTGGACAGGGCCGCTGACATCAAGGAAGCCGTGATCGATCGGAAGGAAGACCTCAAGCGACTGAAGAAGGGCAAGGCCGATGAGAAAAAGATCGAGACGCTGGAGGCGGACATCCGCGAACAGGAAAAAGCGGCCCGCGATCTGGAAGCCGAGTCCGCCGCCATCGACGCAGCTGTGTTCGACCTGAAAGCGGTCAACCCGAATGCCGTGACGGTCGCGGACGAGCGCACGCCGGGCGAGATCATCGAGAGCATCGCGGCGCAGGGGCGCATCGTTACGGATGCACTGGCACGTTTGAATACGTTGATGACGGTGTCGCAGATACCAGAGTGAAAGAATGATCGCAGCCTCCCGAGTACTCTCCGGTACTTTTGAGTGGCGTCAAACAGCGGTACAATGCCCATTCAACCCTCGGATCATTAAGGATTTGGCATGGCTCAGCAACAAGACTCTTCACGGGCAATTCTGATCATTACCATCATCGTTGCCATCGTTCTGATCGTCATCATCTGGCCGCTTTCCATGATCGGCAAAGGCCGCGTCACGGCGGGCGCCGGTGATGAGCCGGAAGTCCGCATTCAGCCGGTGGCGAAGCTGGAATTGGCGAAAGCCACTGCGGTGAAGAGCGACGGCAAGCCGCGCGACGGCGCTACCGTCTATAACTCGGTGTGCATGGCCTGCCACGCCAGCGGCGCAGCCGGCGCGCCGAAAGCGGGTGACAAGGCGGCCTGGGCTGCACGGATGGGCGCCGGCACGGCGGCGATGGTCAAGAGTGCCATCAACGGCAAGAATGCGATGCCGGCCAGGGGCGGAAATCCCGACCTGAGCGACGCCGAGGTCAAGGCGGCGGTCGAGTACCTGCTGGGTCTTGCCAAGTGAGTCAGGTCGTGCGCCGGCAAACCGGCGCACGACAGCCAAACTATTTTCCCTTGTTCAGCATCGCCTTGAGTGCTGAAAAGCGTTCGGCGTTGGCCATCCTGTCCGGTGCGGTTTCGATCCTCCCCCCAGAGAAGCGCAGGTCGTCGCTGCCCATTTCGGCGATGAATCGCGATGCCTTACAGGGGATCACTTCCCGGCCCTGCTGGCGCTTTTCGGCATAGCTCAGGTGCAGTGATCGCTGGGCGCGTGTGATCCCTACGTACATCAGGCGGCGCTCTTCCTCAGTGCGGTTTTCGGTCTCGGCATCGCGGTGCGGCAGAACGCCTTCCTCGATACCGATCAGGAAAACATGCTTGAACTCCAGGCCCTTGGCGGCGTGCAGGGTCGACAGCCGAACGGCATCGATGTCGGCATCCTGCTCATCGAGCCGATTGATCAGTGCGATGGTCTGGGCGAGGTCCAGCAGCGTTTTCCGGTCTTCGTCGCCCTTCCTGCTCAACCAGTCGCAGAATTCCTGGACGTTGCCCCATTTGATCTGTGCCGTGCGCGCATCATCCTGGTCGTACAACCACGCTTCGTAAGCGATCGCGGTGAGCAGCGCGGTGATCACCTGTCCCGCCGGTTCGCACCCGGCACGTGCCTGCAGGCGCTCGATGAATGCGCAGAACTCGAGCAGGGGCGCCAGCTGGCGTGCCTGAACGCGCGGCACGAAACCTTGTTCGCAAGCGGCAGCAAAGAGTGAAATCCGGCGTTCGCCGGCGTAGCCGCCGAGCGCCTGCAGGGTGCTGCTGCCGACGCCACGCCGGGGTATGCCGACGGCGCGGAGGAAGGCCGGATCGTCATCTTGGTTGGCGAGCAGGCGCAGATAGGAAGTGATGTCCTTGATCTCGGCCTTTTCGAAAAAGGACTGGCCGCCAGACAACAGGTAAGGGACGCGCTGCTGGCGCAGGAATTTCTCGACGGCACGGGCCTGGAAATTGCCGCGGTAGAGGATCGCATAATCGCGGAATGCGCCCTGATGCTGAAAGCGGTGCGCCTGCAGCTTCATGACCACCGACTCGGCCTCCTTTTCCTTGTCCTGGCAGACATGGACAGTGATCGGATCGCCGTGGCCCAGTTCCGACCACAGCTTCTTGTCGAACAGTTTTTCATTGTGCGAGATCAGGGCGTTGGCCGCCTTGAGGATGCGTACCGTCGAGCGGTAGTTTTGTTCGAGCTTGATCAGTTTGAGATTCGGGTAGTCGCGCGGGAGCCCCCGCAGATTGGCGATGTCGGCACCACGCCAGCCATAGATCGCCTGATCGTCGTCGCCAACCGCCGTAAACGCGGCGCGTGCTCCGGCCAGCAGCCTGAGCAATTGGTACTGGCTGGCGTTGGTATCCTGGTATTCATCGATCAGCAGATAACGCAGGCGGTTCTGCCATTTGTCGCGCACTGCCGGGTGGTTCTCGAAGAGCGCCACGGGAAGCGCGATCAGGTCGTCGAAATCGACCGCCTGGTATGCCTGCAGGGTTGCCGAATAGCTTGCGAAAGCGTTCGCGGCGAGAATTTCGCTCTCGTTGCGGGCCTTCTTGCGCGCCTGGTCGGGTGAGACCAGCGCGCTTTTCCAGTTCGAAATCAGCGACTGCAGCTTGCGGATGGCCAGTTTGTCGGAGCTGCCGGCAAGCTCCGAAACGATGCCGAAGCAGTCGGTCGCATCGAGGATCGAAAAGCTCGGCTTGTAGCCGAGAACGCCCGCCTCTTCGCGCAGGATGCGCATCCCAAGCGCATGAAAGGTGGAAATCGTCAGCCCCCGCGACGGCTTGCCGACGAGCAGCTTGCCGACCCGTTCCTGCATTTCCCGCGCGGCCTTGTTGGTGAAGGTGATCGCCGCGATGTTGCCCGGGCTGAAGCCGCAGGACTCGATCAGGTAAACGATCTTTTCGGTGATCACGCGCGTCTTTCCCGATCCGGCGCCGGCCAGAACCAGCAGCGGGCCGTCGAGGTAGCGGATGGCTTCGCGTTGCGGGGGGTTGAGGACGGAGGTTGCGGACATCACGGAAGGGAACTGAAGCGGGGGGCGATTCTAGCACACGCCGAACGCTGCAACGCGTTTCCCCGCCCGGCCGATTTGCCATTACAGGGAGGATGTCTGTAGAATCGCGCCGCCTTCCAGGACCATCACCGGCAGTATCCGATATGGCCTGGAAAGCCAGTTAAATTGGCGGTCGGGGCCTTGCCCGGCCGCATTCTCGATGAATATGAAGGGGGTAGTGCATGACTGAGCAAAAGCTGGGTAATCCGGCTGTAGTAGGTCTGGCTGGTTTCGGCCTGACGACCATGGTGTTGCAGTTTCATAATGTGGGATGGATGGGATTGGGTCCGGTCGTCTGGCTGGGTCTGATATTTGGGGGGCTGGCGCAGATGATCGCCGGGCTGCAGGAGATGAAGACCGGCAACAATTTCGGCTATTGCGCCTTCACCGGTTATGGCTGCTTCTGGATCGCGCTGGTGCTGCTCCTGATTGGCAACCACTACAACATTTATACCTCCAGCAAGACCGACGTCGGCTGGTTCCTTGTGGCCTGGACACTATTCACGGTGATCCTGTGGATTGGTTCGATGCGCGTCAGCAGCGCGCTGGCACTGACCTTCACCCTGTTGCTGATCGGTTTCATTCTGCTCGACCTGGCGCACTTCGGCTATCCCGACCTGACCGTGGTGGCCGGCTATGAACTGATGGTGACCGCAGCGATGGCGTGGTACATCATGGCGCACATCATCTATGCCGATTTGTTTGGCCGGGACGTCCTTCCGGTTGGCAAGCCCTGGATCAATTAATTTGGTTGAGACTTTGGAACCCGCCGCTGGACGCGACGAGTGGGGACCAGGGCCGATGTTCCATGCCTCTGAACAGCAGAAGGAGAAACGTGTGATGAAGTTTGTAAAAACATTGGGATTGATGGGATTGCTGCTGGCCTGCGGCGCGGTTTGCGCCGCGGCACCGAGCGAAGCCGATGTGGGCAGTGCCGAAGAGACGGTCAACAAGGTGCGCGCTGCCGCCAGATTCCTGCACGAAAAGGGTCCGTCAGCCTATGCCGATTTCAATCAGAAGGACGGCAAATGGGTGTGGAAGGACAGCTACGTATTCATCTACGACTGTCGCAAGGACCGGATGATCGCACATCCGATGCGTCCCGACCTGGTCGGCAAGCCGATCCTCCAGATTACCGACAACGCCGGCAAGTACATCTTCAAGGAACTCTGCAAGGCCGGCAACGAACCGCGGGGTGGCTGGGTAGAGTACAGCTGGCCTAAACCCGGTGCCGGACGACTGTCTCGTAAAATATCCTACGCCACGACCGCCGATATCTCGTTTGCTACAGGAATCCAGGTCAGCGCCGGTATTTACGATGAGGGGATCACTCTCCCCGAACTGGCCAAGGTCCTCGAAAGAATGTCCGATCCTGCCAAGTATCCGGCCATGTAGTCGTTTCAGCAGCGTGGAGGATCCCGGCGGCGAGCCGGGGTCCATGCTTTTTCCCTCTCGGCATTCACCCTTTCAGGACTGCGGCCCAGTTGTTCCTTGGAACCTCCGGGCCGCAGGGGTACGACTACTCAAGCAGAGGTGTTGATGATGGTCCCGACGCTTTGGCCGTTGAGATTGACCGTTGGAGCCGGCTCTTTGACGGCAGCGCCGCCATCGTCCGCGTCCCCATCGTTCCCGACATCGCGCCCTGCCTGTTGAGCCTCGACGGCTTCGGCTTGCGCCTTGACTGCCGGGCTATACGACAAATTGCTACTGCTGGAACCAATTGAACTGACAGACATAGGCTATCTCCGGTGAGGCAAAGCTGGTGCGGAATGCACCATCAATGATCACGGCAAAATTCGAGGATTCTTGAATTTTTCAGCCAAACCGGGGCGCGGAAGCAAATTACACTGTCGGCGTAATTCCCGGCACAACTATCGCGGAATCCCGAGAACGCAGACCACGCCATTAGATTGAAAGGAGGGTTGCATGGACAGTCTTTCCCTGTTTGCGGCGGTGATCGGCCTGCTCGTCGGCATGCTGATGGTCTGGCTGGCCACCCGCAACCGAACATCCGGTACCAGCGATCAAGATCAGGCAGAGCGCGCAGTCGAACTTGCCACGGCCAGAGAACGGCTACGTGCCCTCGATGCCGATCGCCTGCAACTGATCGGTGCGCAGGAAGAGTTGAAGGCACAGGCCGTCGAATTGCGGGATGCACTCGATGACGCCTGCAACGAGCGTGCCCAGCTCAGCGAGCGTGCCTTGCGCGTGCGGGTACTTGAGGAGAAACTTGCCGAAGTTGAACGGAACCTTGCCGAAACGCGCCGGCAGTCTGCCGACCTGCGCGAGGACTCGGGCCGCGTCAATGCAGAACTCAGGGCTGAACGTGCGACCGTCGGCCTGCTCCGCAGCGAATTGCAGAGCGAAAAGGCGCAACGGGCGGCGGCCGAGCAGCGCGCCAATCGCCTTGACAGCGAGCTCGCCGAACTGACGACTCGCCTCGACGCCGAGCGAACTCAGGGCGAGGAAAAGCTCCATCTGCTCCTGCAGGCCAGGGAAGTCCTTGCCAATCAGTTCAAGAGCCTGGCCAACGACATCCTTGAAGAAAAGGCCAAACGCTTTACCGAGCAGAACCAGGCCAACATCGGTCAGTTGCTGGAGCCGCTGAAAACAAAATTGCAGGAGTTCCAGGGCAAGGTCGAAGAGGTTTATGTGCAGGAAGGCAAGGACCGCAGCGCACTTGCTGAACAGGTCCGGCATCTGATGGACCTCAATCACTCGTTGAGTCAGGATGCCAAGAACCTGACGCGGGCGCTCAAGGGCTCGGGCAAGGCACAGGGTAACTGGGGAGAACTGGTGCTCGAGCGCGTCCTAGAGGCCTCTGGCCTGCGCAAGGGTGAGGAATATGAAGTCCAGGAGAGTCATCACCGGGCCGACGGCACGCGCGCGCAGCCCGACGTCGTCTTGCATCTGCCCGAGGACCGTCATCTCGTGGTGGATGCCAAGGCGTCGCTGACGGCCTACGAAGACTACGCCTCGGCCGAGGACGAGGGTGATCGTCAGGCGGCCATCAAACGCCACCTCGATTCCGTTCGCACGCATATCAAAGGCCTCTCGGACAGGAATTACCAACTGCTTTACGGGCTGAAATCGCTTGATTTCGTCTTGATGTTCGTCCCCATCGAGCCCGCCTTCATGCTGGCCGTCACGCATGATCGCGAGCTGTTCATGGATGCCTGGCAGAGAAACGTGCTGCTGGTCAGCCCTTCGACGCTGCTGTTTGTCGTTCGGACTGTTGCGCACCTCTGGCGGCAGGAAGCGCAAAGCCGGAACGCGCAGGAGATCGCCAGGCGCGGCGCGGAGCTTTACGACAAGCTGGTTGGTTTCGTCGTTGATCTGGAATCGCTTGGCAACCGTCTCAGGCAGGCGCAAAGGGATTATGACGAGGCGCATGGCAAACTCACCGGTGGGCGTGGCAACCTCATCCGCCAGGCCGAAATGCTCAAACAGTTGGGTGTCAAGCCGAGCAAGGCGTTGCCGACAGCACTGGTTGACGTCGCAGGGGAGGGCGGCGGGGAAACGGTAGCGGTGGTGGCAATCCCGAGAGCCTAAACTTCAGGTAAACTCCAGCACAGGGGAGGGTCCTTACAAGCCACCCAAACGGTTTACACATCAAGGATGCAAATGCCAAACTTCCACCCCATTTCCATCGACCGCTACGCCAACAAGCGCTGGCGGCGCGTTGCGGGTTATTCTTTCGCTGCTCACGAGACGATTGTTCCACTGACGGCTGGTGAATTTCCGCGCGCGCTGTTGAGTTTGCCCATTGCCTTTGTCGAACAGAATGAAGCCTTCATTCCTGTTGCTGTTTTGGGTGTGGCAACAGGCAGGAATCTGTTTGTCGCACCCGATGGTCGTTGGGTGGGAAAGTATGTTCCGGCCGTTATTCGAAGCTATCCTTTTGGCCTTGCCAACACGAATAAGGGTCAGCAGGTGCTGTGCATCGACGAAGATTCAGGACTCATTGGCGATGGCGGCGAGGGCGAACCTTTTTTCGATGATGCAGGCGGACCCTCGTCGGTGATTCAGGAGGTCCTCAATTTTCTGACCCAGATCGAGAACAGTCGGCAGCTCACCGTCAACGCCTGTTCGGTACTGAAGAAACACGCGCTGATCAAAGCCTGGCCAATTACTGTCAAGACCCAGGCTGGCGACCAGCCGGTTGGCGGACTCTTTCAGATTGATGAAGCCGTTCTTAACCAGTTATCGGCTGAAGCCCTACGGGAAGTCGCCCAAGCCGGTGCCCTGGTCATTGCGTACTGCCAATTGCTGTCGATGCAGCAGTTGCCCGTTCTCGGCGAGTTGGCTGAAGCCTATGCCAGTGCGGCCTCCCACGCGGCAGCACATGCTCCGGCTTCTGCTGCCAGCCAGGAACTGACTCTGGACTACTTGAACAAGAACGAGACGCTCAGTTTTAGTGGGCTCCGTTAATGTAAGAGTCGCGTCAGCGACTCACCATGGCCGAACTGGCGGCCTCAGGCTACCACTCTTGTCGAAAAGCCGTGGACATCTTGAAGGTACGGCAGATTGCATGATTGTGCCCGTAAAATCAGACGGGATTGTTGGTTCTCTGCAGCGGGATCAGCAAGGCCGGCCAGTCGTTCCCGGAGTCTCACGCGTGCCTGCAACCGCCGATCCGAAAAGAGGGCCGTGCCAGGCGGCCGATCAGCCGCGCGGATGGTGTTGGGCGTGCAGGACCTTGAGCCGTTCGCGAGCGACATGGGTGTAGATCTGCGTCGTCGAGATGTCCGAATGGCCCAGCAGCAGTTGCACGACGCGCAGGTCGGCCCCATGATTGAGCAGATGCGTGGCAAAGGCGTGCCGCAGCACGTGCGGTGACAGGCGGGCAGGCTCCATGCCGGCCTGCAGGGCGTAGCGCTTGATCAACTGCCAGAAAGCCTGCCGGGTCATCGCCGAGCCGCGCCCGGTCACGAATATCTCGTCGCTCTGGCGACCTGCGAGCAGCGCCGGTCGGCCATCGCCCAGATAGCAGCGCAGCCAGTCGCACGCCTGTTCACCCAGCGGTACCAGGCGCTCCTTGCCGCCCTTGCCGAAAACACGCAGTACGCCCATGTCGAGGTGGAGTTCGTGCACCTTGAGGCCGACCAGTTCGCTGACGCGCAGGCCGGTGGCGTAGAGCGTTTCGAGCATCGCCCGATCACGTTGCCCGAGCGTCGTGTCGAGCCGGGGGGCAGCGAGCAGGCGCTCCACCTGGACTTCGGAGAGCACTTTGGGCAGCCGCGAGGATTGCACCGGCATGGCGATCTTCAGCGTCGGATCACTGGTGCGCCGGCCCTGCGCCACCTGGTACCGGTAGAAGCGGCGCAGCGTCGACAAGTAACGCGCCTGCGAGGAAGCGCGCAGCGTTTGCGACAGCATCGCGATGAAACGCGTCAGGATCGCTTCGTCAGCGTTGCACAGGCTGCCGAGTTGCTGCTCCGCCAGCCAGATCGTCAGTTGCAGCAGGTCGCTGCGATAGCTGTCGAGCGAGGCTCTGGCCAGACCGTCTTCCAGCCAGAGCGTGTCGCAGAAGCGATCGATTTCGGCAAGGTCGCCGGGATCGGCCTCAGCAGCCTTCATGTACCAGCAGCCAGCGCTTCACATCGAGCAGAAAGCCATCGTTCTGATGAGCAAAGCCGCCCAATCTGCCGCCCCTCGCCAGTACCCGGTGGCAGGGAACGACCACCGGGTAGGGATTGGCAGCGCAGGCCTGACCGACCGCCCGCGGCGCGCTGCGCAGCATTCGGGCGATCTCGCCATAGCTGCGCGTCTGGTGTGTCGGAATGGCCGCGATCTGCTGCCAGACGCGGCGCTGAAAAGGCGTCCCCGCAGCGCGCAAGGGCAAGACGAAAGGGTATTCTGCATCCGCCAGGTAGGCGCACAACTGGCGTGCTACTTCCGCAGCAAGCGGATTCCGAGGGGCCATTTCGTCAGTTGGCGGAAGAAAGGCGATGCGATGAATTTCTAGCTCATCGCCGCACACGCCGAGGCTGAACACCGTAGCGCTGATGATCGCCTGGAAAGGCGGCTCGGCCGGATCGACCCGGAGGCGCATCGTAGTGTCCTGCAACGGACTTCAGGAGGTCTTGCCGAGCAGCGCCTGCTTCAGGTCATCCTGGACCGGCTTGTTGCCGAGCCAGATTTTCAGCAGTGCCTTGTAAAAATCGTCGCCGGCGAGGTCCTTGCCCTTGACCTGACCATTGACGGTGAGCCGTGTACCGGTCTCTGGCAGCCAGTCGATGAACACGCTGGTACCGGTCTTGGGTTCTCCCGCGGCCAGCAGGGTATCGGAAAACTGTTTCAGGCGATCCTTAAGGCTCGCCATTTCAGCTTCCGAATGGTTGTTGGCAACGCCTTCCTGCAGCGCTTCGACGAACTGCTGCGCCGAGAGGTCGCGCAGCAGACTGATCGAAATCCGCTTGCCACCTTTGGCGGCCAGCACCGCTGCGGCGTCGCCGCTTTTCTCCGGCAGATAGAGGGCCATCGCATAGACCTTGAAGACGGCCTTCTTGCGCAGTCCTGCGCCATTGACCACCAGTTCGCCGGGACCGACGCGCGTCTTGTCGTCGAATTTGACGCCGGCGACTTCAACGGCAGCCGCGAGGTTGAAGAACAGGGCGGCAATCGCCGCCGCCAGTAGATGTTTCATGATGTCTCCTTTGGGTCACATGCTCCGGCGGGTCTGGTCAAGCCACTGCGGCGTCCGCCCGCTGCCGCAGTGCAGTAAGGGGATAGTTTATCTAAAATCGATAGGGGATGAAGGGTTGAAAACACCAAAAGCAAAAACTGATACTTTGAGCGTAATCCTCTGATCATCAGGGTTTTATCGGCGTTCTCTTCGGTCAGAGCCATGAGCCTCCCATCCTGTTCACGGACACCACCCACCGAAAGCGGGAGCGCGCAGTTCTGGACGGGGAACTCCAGACACATGAGTAACTGGCATCGCATCATCGCATTTTGAATGCACCAGAGGGGGAGAGAAAATGATGTACGACCGCAAAGGCCCGCCGCGACAGCTTGGCGCCACCCTTCGTTTGGTTTTCTTCGCCGCCGCCGCAACCTCGCCTCTCACAGCCGGTGCCGCGACCTGCACGGTCGGAGCCGGAGTCAGCACGATTGGCAACGAGTTCTTTGCGACTGCCGCTTACCCGGACGGCAGCTATGAGTACCAGGTGACGATCCTCCTCTGCTCGGGCGGCGTGCCCAGCTATTGCAGTGGCACGCCGTTCGTGGGAACGCCAGATGCCGTCATTCGAGCGTACCGCGCGCTGAATTTCTCGCGGGTCTTTCGCAACCAGTGTGGCTCCATGGGCTTGATCCCACATGACCGCTTCCTCGGCGCCATCAACGACGGCGTGGCCACTGTCGACTTCTCCTTGGCGGCCCACCCGCTGAGCGCCACCTACACCGACGAATTCGTGAAAGGCATCGCTCCCGGCGAAGACTTTCCCCTCCCTTGCGGCTGCTCTGGCGGTCTGGCAAAGCTTCCCGGTTCCGCCCTCTGTACGCCAGCGCCGCCGGTCAAGGCCCCCGACCTGTGCCTCTCCAACCCGATCCTCCCCGGCCAAGGCTGCAAGATCCAGCGAGAAACCGACTACACCTTCGGCGGCGCCTCGCCCTTATTGACCTTCCAGCGCTACTACCACAGCCAGAGCCCCTACCACAGCCAAAGCAGCGCCCAACGCAGCATGGGCAACTGCTGGCGGCACAACCACGACGTCCTCCTCAACCCCGCCGCTGGCGTCAACCTCGTCCTCCTGCTGCGTGGCGACGGCCAGATCCTGCACTTCCACCCCCAGCCCGGGAGCGCCACCGACTGGGTCAGCGACGCCGACATCGTCGGTCTGCTGCAAAAGACCCCCACCGGCTGGAGCTACCGCGACAGCGACGACGCCGTCGAAACCTTCGATGCCGCCGGCCGGCGCCTCAGCCGCGTCGAACGCGGCGGCCGCTCGCTCACCTACCACTACCAGCCTGGCAGCGACCGGCTCGCCGACATCCAGGACC
Organism: Candidatus Accumulibacter cognatus; assembly: GCA_013414765.1. Taxonomy (GTDB): domain Bacteria; phylum Pseudomonadota; class Gammaproteobacteria; order Burkholderiales; family Rhodocyclaceae; genus Accumulibacter; species Accumulibacter cognatus. Next base: position 1,013,011 of record CP058708.1, on the reverse strand, counting down.
CCTTCGGCCGCCGCCTCAGCTTCACCTACAACGCCCAGAACCTCCTGACCGAAGTCACCACCCCCGCTGCCGAGAAGATCACCTACACCTACGCCGACGGCCACCTCGCCAGCGTCACCTATCCCGACAGCCACAGCCGCCACTACCGCTACACCAGCATCACCGTCGGCGGCCACGTCGAACCCGCCCTGCTCAGCGGCCTCACCGACGAAAACGCCACTCCCTACGCCACCTGGACCTACGACCCCAGCGCACTCGCCGCGAGCAGCGAACACGCAGGTGGCGTCGACCGCCACACCTTCGTCTATCAGAAAGACGCCACCGGCAAGATGACCGGCAGCACCGTCACCAACCCCCTGGCGGCCGTCACCCAGTACCAGTTCGAGAGAACCTCCTCGGCGCCAGCCGCGTCTCGACGATCAGCCAGCCCCTCGTTCCCGGGTTCACCCGCCGCTTCACCTACGACCCCAGCAACGGCAACCTCCTGAGCCAGACCGACTTCAACGGCCACCTCACCCTCTACACCTACGACAGCCGCCACCTCGAAACCCAGCGCATCGAAGCCGCCGGCACCCCCAACGCGCGCACCACCCGCACCGAATGGCATCCCGCCTGGCGCCTGCCGCTGCGTATCGCCGAACCCCTCAAGCGCACCACCTTCACCCATGACCCCGCCGGCAACCTCCTCACGCGCAGCGAACAAGCCACCCCCGACGTCAACGGCAGCCAGGGCTTCGCCGCCCCCCTGGTCGGCAGCCCGCGCACCTGGACCTGGACCTACCACAGCGTCGGCCAGGTCCTCACCGCCGACGGCCCGCGCACCGACGTCGCCGACCTCACCACCTACACCTACTACGACGCCGCCGACCCCGACCCCGGCAAACGCGGCCAGCTCGCCAGCGTCACCAATGCCCTCGGGCAGCGCAGCGACCTCACCGCCTACGACCTGAACGGCCGGCCGCTCACCCTGATCGACCCGAACGGCCTCGTCACCACCTTCACCTACGACGCGCGCGGCCGCCTCACCAGCCAGACCGTCGGCGACGAACACACCGCCTACACCTACGACCCAGCCGGCCAGCTCACCCGCCTCACGCCACCCGATGGCAGCTTCCTCGCCTACACCTACGACCCCGCCCACCGCCTCACGCAAATCACCGACGCCCTCGGCAACACCCTCACCTATACCCTCGACGCCGCCGGCAATCGCGTCAAAGAAGAATGGCGCGACCCCGCCCACGTCCTCAGCCAGACCCGCCAACGCGTCCATGACGCGCTCAGCCGCCTGACCCGCGAACTCGGCGCGCTCGACCAACTCCAGGCCGACTACGCCTACGATCCGCAAGGCAACCTCACCACCCTCACCACCCCGCACGGTGCCGGCACCCGCAGCAGCACCCAGGCCTTCGACGCCCTCAACCGCCTGATCCGGGTCACCGATCCAAGTGGCGGCCTCACCCAGTACGCCTACGACGGACAGCACCGCCTGAGCCGCGTCACCGACCCGAGAAACCTCGCCACGCGCTACACCGTCGACGGCCTGGGCAACGCCACCGGCCTCGACTCCCCCGACAGCGGCGTCAGCAGCCGGACCTTCGACGCCGCCGGCAACGAACTGACCCACACCGACGCCCAGGGCCAGACGACCTTCCGTCAATACGACGCCCTCAACCGCCTCACCCACAGCACCTATGCCGACCACCGCCGCGACCTCTTCCTCTGGGACCAGGGGGCCAACGGCCAGGGACGCCTCACCCACATCGAACAACGCGACGCCGCCGACGCCCTGCTCACCGCCATCGACCGCCAATACGACCCGCACGGACGCCTGACCCAGGAAACCCGCCAGATCGCCGGCGTCCCCTTCACCACCCACTACCGCTACACCCACGGCCGCCTGACCGGCCTCACCACGCCGGGCGGCCAACAGATCGACTACAGCCTCAACCCCCAAGGGCAGATCAGCGAAGTCCGGCTCACCACGAGCGGTCAGGTCAAGACGCTCGCCAGCGCCATCACCTACCACCCCAGCGGCGCCCTCCAGCAGCTCACCAACGGCTCCGGACAGCGCCTCACCTGGGGCCAGGACGCCGATGGCCGGCCGGCGAGCTACATCCTCGCCAACGAGACCTGGCAGATCGCCTACGACAGCGCCTCGCGTCTTGCCAGTCAAAGCAAGCTCAGCGACCCCACCCAGACCGCGAGCTACGGCTACGACCCCCTCGACCGGCTGACCCAGGCCGTCCTGCCCAGCGTCACCCACGGCTACGGCTACGACGCCACCGGCAACCGCCTGAGCCAGACCAGCGGCGCCGCCACGCGCCGCTACACCCTCAGCCCGACCAGCAACCGCCTGTCGGCCATCGCCGGCAGCCAAGCCAAGGCCTACACCACCGACGCCAACGGCAGCCTCGCCGCCGACGGGGCCGGCCAGACCTTCACCTACGACGCGCGCGGCCGCCTGACCGGCGTCACCGTCGCCGGCGTCGCCACCACCTACCGCCTCGACCCTCTCGGCCAGCGCATTCGCAAGACCGGAAGCGACGACACCCTCTACCACTACGACCAGGCAGGCCGGCTGATCAGCGAAACCGCCCCCGACGGCAGCCCCCGCAAAGACTACGTCTGGCTCGGCGACCAGCCGCTGGCCATCCTTCAATAAGGTAGGGGGAGAACGATCATGCCCAGTCTTCGCCCAGCCCTGCGCCGCCTCGCCTCCTTCCTGCTGCTCGTCCTGATCGGCCTGATCCGCCTGGCCCACGCCGCCCCGACGGTGAGTCTCAGCGCGCCCGCGGCCGGCGCGACCTACCTCGCCCCGGCGAGCCTGACCGTCAGCGCCACCGCCAGTGCCGGCACGACGCTGACGCAGGTAGAGTTCCTCGACGGCGCCACGGTGCTCGCCACACTCACCGCCAGTCCCTACACCTTCACCTGGAACAACGTCCCGGCCGGCAGCCACCCCCTCACCGCGCGGGCCACCGACAGCGCCGGGGGAGTGACGACCAGCGCCGCGCGGACGATCACCGTGAACGGCGGCAACACCCCGCCGACGGTCAGTCTCACGGCGCCGGCCGACGGTACGGCCCATACCCTGCCGGCGAGCGTCACGGTCAGCGCGACGGCGAGCGGGGTCGAAGTCAATACCCCGATCACCCGGGTCGACTTCTACCAGGGAGTGACGCTGATCGGCAGCACCACGACAGCGCCCTATGCGACGGTCTGGACGCCGGCGACGGCCGGCAGCTACCGCCTGACGGCCCGCGCGACCGACAGCGGTGGGGCGACGACGACCAGCGCCGCGCGCACGATCACGGTGCAGGCGATCAACCAGGCACCGACCGTCAGCTTGACGGTCCCGGCCAATGGGGCGAGCTACGTCGCCCCCGCCGCAATCACCTTGACCGCGTCCGCCGCCGACACCGACGGGACGATCAGCAAGGTCGAGTTCTTCCAGGGAACGACGCTCATCGGCACCGCCACCGCCGCCCCGTACACCGTCACCTGGAACAGCGTCCCGGCCGGCAGCTACAGCCTGACCGCCCAGGCGACCGACCACCAAGGCGCTGCGACGACCAGCGCCGCGTGGACGATCACCGTCAACGCGACCAACACCCCGCCGACCGTCAGTCTCACCGCGCCGGCCGACGGCGCCGTCTATTCCCTGCCGGCGACCGTCCCCGTCAGTGCGACCGCCGACGGTGTAGAGGTCGACACGCCGATCACCCGGGTCGATTTCTACCAGGGAGCGACCCTGATCGGCGGCGGCACGGCCCGTCCCAACACCCTCTCCTGGACGCCGACGACGGCCGGCAGTTACCGTCTCACCGCCCAAGCGACCGACAGCGCCGGGGGCGTGACGACCAGCGCGGCCCGCACGGTCACGGTACAGGCGGGCAACCAGGCGCCGACTGTCAGCCTGATGGCCCCGGCCGCGGGCGCGAGTTTCGTCGCTCCGGCGGCGATCCCCCTGACCGCGACCGCCGCCGATACCGACGGGACGATCAGCAAGGTCGAGTTCTTCCAGGGAACGACGCTGATTGGCACCGCCACCGCCGCCCCGTACACCGTCACCTGGAACAGCGTCCCGGCCGGCAGCTATAGCCTGACCGCCCAGGCGACCGACCACCAGGGCGCTGCGACGACCAGCGTCGCGCGCACGATCACCGTCACCGCTAGCGGGCCGACCGTCCTCTACCTGCACGGCGATCACCTCGGCACACCGCGGGTGGCGACCAACGAAGCCAACGTCGTCGTCTGGCGCAACCTTCCAACGGGCGAGCCGTTCGGGATGGCCTTGCCCGAGGAGGACCCCAACGGCGACGGGAAGGCAACTACGATCAATCTGCGCTTCCCAGGGCAGTACTTCGATCGGGAAACCAAGCTGCACTACAATTACTTCAGGGGTAACTACTCAGGTGGTGGCAGCAGACGGTCGTCCGCGTCGAAGCTCAAGCGAGGCGAGGCTGAGGGGGCTGTCCCTGGAAAGTCAGGGGCAGGGCGTGGAAGAGATTGGCGCCCTGCTTGTGCAGGGTGGCGAGATACGAGTGAATGATGCAGAAGGTATCAGCGCCCTTCCTGGTTCGGAAGCCGCCGGAGACTTTCTGTTTGACCTTGGACATGCGTACGGCTTGCTCGGCGAGGTTGTTGGTGAACGGAACGCCGCGATCGGTGGCAAAGCGCCAGACATCGTCAGTGTAGGCGCGCAAGCGCCAGAGAAGGTTCGTCGCCTTGCTTTGCCGGGAACGCCCGCGTTTTCCCGTAGGGGGTGCCCAGGGATGGAGGGCTTCTCCTTCGGTCAGGATTTCGGCGTAGCGGGACAGGAAGAACAACCGGCGGGATTCAGAGAGCGGCGCGCCGGCCTCGCCGACCTCATGACAGGCGCTCAGGAGGAGATCGATCATCCGGCCGGCCCAGGCTTGCCCCAGATCCTCGAAGAGATAGGTCAGTTCGCGCAAGTGATGGGCATTGCACAGGCCGTGCTTGCAGAGGAGGTCACGATAAGGCTTCCAGCCCTCGTGAATGAGCGTGCCGAGGAAGCCGGCCAGAATTCCCAAGTCATCAAACGCCTGCCTGCCGCGTTTCGCATGACACGCGACCCAGGTCAGCAGCGTGGTGGCCATCACGTGCATCCAGTGCAGCGAGCCGGCAACGCGCAGACCGGTCTCATCGGCGTGCGCCACCTCGGCGACTTGAAGGGCCTCGCCGATGGCGCCCACCGTCGGCGACAGCCGGACAACAGCCTCCTTCGCAGCGGCGAGGACTGTCGCTTCGGCCATCGGCAGTTCGAAGAAATCGCCCATCAACTGCGCCGTGCGTTGCACCGGCATCATGGGGTGATGCGTCAGATGAACTACAGCCGCCCAAGCCGCCGGCCCGTACTGCACCGGCGAAGAAACGCCTTCGGGAAATTCACCACGGCACACTTGGCCGCAGGCGCAGGTCGCCGCCAAGACCTGATGCTCCGTGACCTCGAAGCGCAACGGCGGCAGATCGAACACTTGCCGGGTCTCGACCACCGCCGCTTCCCCCAACGGACAATGGCACGCCGGGCAGTGGGCGGGCGGACCATGCACCACGACTCGATCCGGCTTGTCGACCTGCTTAAGCGTTTGTCCCGTAGGCCCCGGCTGGCCGCCATTCGGGTGCTGGCCCGACTTGCGTAGCGAATGGGGTTTGGCTGGCGGCTTGGCCAAGCCATCCGAAGACGGGGGCTTGCTCGAATTGTGGCTGTCTTGACTCCGCTTCCCCTCCAGTTCCCGCACCTTCGCCTGGAGTTCTTCTACTTCAGCTCTCAAATGGCCTACCACCACATGCAAAGGCCAAAGCGCTCGGATCAGATCATCCTTCTCGGCAAGACTGAGTCGTTCAAGGTCGGGAAGTTCATCCCTGCTCACTGCGCCTGAAAAAGCTCTTCATTGCACGATCAACGTCGGTTCTCTTGCAAACTTGCACGTCCACACTGAACGAAAAATTCATTGCCCGAGCGTGGCCTCGGTCCAACTTGTCTGCCCGATCGAGAGCGCCTGAGTAGTTACTAATGGCGTAAATCAAAGGGAGAGGTGGCCCCGTTTGTTTGGACAGAAAACGTTCTTTGATAAGTGGAACCTTGCCAGTTGCGGTCGACTGACCGGTGATGCGGTTGGTTTTGACCTTCCAAGATATTATACGAAACGAATAGAGCTCGGTGGAGCTTGTGGGCGAAGGGACGCGCGGTGGGAAAGTCGCCAGACTTTTCCACGGCAAGCGGCCCGGTGCGCGACAGCGCATCGTCCACAAATCCACGGAGCCCCTTCCTCATGTCTTACGCCGCTCCTGGGGTTGCCGACGCGAGCGCCACGAAGTAGGCAACGTCCGGCGTCTTGCCCTCCAGGGAACGATGCGGTCGTCGCTCGTTGTAGAAACGCAGATACGTGGCCAGGTTGGCTGTCGCATCGGCGACGTTGTCATAGGCCTTGAGATACCCCTCTTCGTACTTGACGCTTTTCCACAGGCGCTCGACGAAGACGTTGTCCCGCCAGGACCCCTTGCCGTCCATACTGATCCGGATGTCGTGCGCCTTGAGCAAACCGGTGAATTCGCCGCTGGTGAATTGGCCACCCTGATCAGTGTTGAAGATCTCCGGGCAGCCGTGGCGGTGGATGGCTTCCCGCACCGCGTCCAGACAGAAGTCGGTCGTCAAGGTGTTGGAAAGCCGCCAGGCAAGGACCCGCCGCGAGAACCCGTCGATCACGGCGAACAGGTAGAGAAAGCCTCGGCGCATCGGGATGTAGGTGATGTCCGCCGCCCACGCTTGATTGGGCCGCTCGATCGCGAGGCCGCGCAGGAGGTAGGGATGGATTTCATCCCCCCGCTGCCGACGAGACGTGTGGGGCTTCCGATAGAGGGCTTCGATCCCCATGCGCGCCATCAGGGTGCCGATGTGCTTGCGCCCGGCCTCGAAGCCCTCGGGGCGGAGTAGATCGCGCAACATGCGGGCGCCGGCGAACGGGTGATCAAGATGTAACTCGTCTATCCGGCGCATCAGCGCCAAGTCCTCCGCTGAGACCTCGCGGGGCGTGTAGTAGGCGGTCGAACGCGCCAGCCCCAGCAGGGGACACTGATGCGATACGGGGAGCTTGTGGTTGCGGTCAATCATCGTCTTGCGCTCAGCAGGCCCGCCTTGGTGAGCGCATGTTCTAAAAAATCGCTTTCCAGCGTCAACTGGCCGATCTTGGCGTGCAGCTTCGTCAGGTCAGGATCGCTGTTCGTCGGGCTGCCGGTGTCCCCAAAAACCTGCACCGCACGCTCCGTCAGTTGCCGCTTCCAGTCCGTGATCTGATTCGGGTGAAGGTCATACTGCTGCGCCAGCTCCGCTAGCGTCTTGTCGCTCTTCAGCGCCGCCAGGGACACTTGTGCCTTGAATGCCGGTGTGTGGTTCCGTCTCGTCCTTCTTGTCATGCTCTTGCTCCTGTTGGGGCTGCTTCCGCAGCCGTTCGTGGGGGCAAGGCTACCACTTATCCTCCTGTCCGAATTTCCGGGGCCACCTCTTGGAAAAGTGGCTTAGCAGCCAGGACCAGGAAAAACAGGTCGCATGAACCCCTCCCTTTGGAAGACGAAATACCGAGGGAACCTCAGATCATGGGTTATGACTTTCATGATCGGGGATGGAAAAGTCATGACCGTCAGGCGCGCACCTCGCCGTTACCGAGAACGATCCATTTTTGACTGGTCAGCCCTTCCAGACCGACCGGACCACGCGCATGAATCTTGTCGGTCGAGATGCCGATTTCGGCACCCAGTCCGTACTCGAAGCCGTCCGCAAAACGCGTCGAGGCGTTCACCATCACCGAAGCCGAGTCGACTTCGCGCAGAAAGCGCATCGCCGACGTGTAGTTCTCGGTGATGATGGCGTCGGTGTGATGCGAACCATAGCGATTGATGTGTTCGATCGCTTCGTCGAGGCCGGCCACTACCTTGACCGAAATGATCGGCGCCAGAAACTCGCTGGCGTAATCTTCTTCGCTGGCCGCCCGAGCTTCCCTGACGCGGTCGACGGTTTCCGGACAACCGCGAATCTCGACGCCCTTCTGCGTCAGCATCGCAGCGATCGGTGGCAGCAGGCCGGCGACGACCGAACGCGCCAGCAGCAGCGACTCGGCGGTATTGCAGGTGCCATAGCGCTGCGTCTTGGCATTCTCGACAATCTGCAGCGCCTTTTCGGGGTCGGCGGCGTCGTCAAGATACACATGGCAGTTGCCGTCGAGATGCTGGATCATCGGCACGCGGGCCTCGGCCAGCAGGCGCGAGATCAATCCCTTGCCGCCGCGCGGAACGATCACGTCGACGAATTCGCGCATCCTGATCAGGTGACCAACTGCGGCGCGGTCGGTGGTCTCGATCACCTGTACGGCATTTGCCGGCAGACCGGCGCTGGCGAGCCCTTCCTGTACCAGCGCGGCGATCGCCTGGTTGCAGCGGATCGCCTCCGAACCGCCACGCAGGATCGAGGCGTTGCCGGATTTCAGGCACAAGGCCGCGGCATCGGCAGTGACGTTCGGGCGGGCCTCGTAGATGATCCCGATCACCCCCAGCGGCACGCGCATGCGGCCGACCTGGATGCCACTTGGCCGGAACTTCAAATCACTGATTTCGCCGACCGGGTCGGGCAAGGCGGCAACCTGTTCGATGCCCTCAGCCATCGCCGCAACGCTTTTCGCCGACAGCGCCAGGCGATCAAGCAGGGCCGGTTCGAGGCCGGCGGCGCGCGCTGCAGCCAGGTCATCGTGATTGGCGGCAAGCAGCGTGTCACACTCGCGCCGGATCGCCGTGGCGATGCGGTAGAGCGCCATGTTCTTGGCCTGGCTGTCGGCACGTGCGATCAGCCGCGATGCGGCGCGGGCACGGTGGCCAACGGTCTGCATGTACTGCTCGATATCCATGAGACTTCTCTGTTGGGGGGAAGGATCGATTATAGCCACCGTCTGAGTGCATGCGTCAACGGAACCACTGCAAAGGAATGCACTCTCAGACCTATTGTCATTTGTCTGCGCCAATCATGAACAAGAAACTGATACTGCCTGCTGAAGTGAAAGTTTGCGCGACCTGCAGCTACTGGGATGGTGAGCGGATGGTCGATACCGAGTTGCGCCTGGTGGTGGTCTGCGAGGATGGTCAGGGTGAATGCCTCGTGCAGAGCAAATTCAGCCGCGGGCTCAATGACGTGCGCCAGGAAACTGCCGGTTGCGCATGGGAACATCTGGCACCGGACACCGCCTCGGTCGACCTGGAAAGCGACAACGGCCGTTGAAGCTCGAGACAACGCGGTGCTTCAGGCGGCGGTGATGCGCAGGCTCAGTTGTCGGAACTCGTCCCAGACATCGCCGCCAGCGATGCCCTTGATCATCCGGTCGATGCGCGCGGCGTGCACCAGGGCGGCGGCGGCGCGCTCACCGTCGACCCTCTGCAGCGCGCGTTTGATCAGTACCTGGCGCGTGCCCCATAGCCGTGCATCCTTCAACAGTGCGTCCAGCGGCTGGCATCGCGCGAGTCCTGCGCCGATTTGCGCCAGTAGGCGCACTTCCTCGGTCATCGCCCAGAGTACCAGGAGCGGTGCTTCCCCTTCCTGCTGCAGGCCATCGAGGGTACGCGTCAGGCGCGCTACATCGCCGGCAAGCATCGCTTCACGCAGACCGTCAAGGTCGTAACGGGCGACGTTGAGCACTGCCTCGCGAATCTGCTGCAGGCTCAGGGCGCCGGGCGGGTAGAGTACACCGAGCTTGAGGATTTCCTGATGCGCCGCCAGTAGATTGCCTTCGACCCGCTCGGCAATGAACCGCAGGCCATCGGCGGTAGCGCTTTGCTGCTGGCGGTGAAGGCGGACAGCCAGCCACGCCGGCAATTCGGCCAGCGCCGGCGAGAGCAGCTTGACTACTGCCCCGGCGCTAGCCATAGCGCCCATCCATGCGGATTTCTCGTCCCGCCAGTCGACTTCGCTCATGGTCACCAGCAGCAGCGAATCCGGAGAGGGGCGCGCGCAATACTCCTGCAGGGCTGCGCTGCCCTCGCGCCCCGGCTTGCCGGTCGGGACACGCAGGTCGATCAGCGTGCGACCCCCGAACAGAGACATGTTTCCTGCGGCATGGTAGAGGTCGTTCCAGTTGAAACCGGCCATCGCGGTCAGCACTTCGCGTTCATCGAAACCTCGTCGACGGGCTGCGGCGCGGATGGCATCGGCCGCTTCGATGATCAGCAGAGGTTCGTCTCCATGGACCAGATAGACCGGCTGCAGATCGCGTTCGAGATGAGCGGCGAGTTGATCGCCCTTGAGATGCATGCCCGGCTACCTTACTCGGGAGCCGCTGCAAACACCGGTTTGCTGGCAGCCAGCCGGCGCATCAACTGCTGCACCAGGTCATTCTCCATGTCGCGCCAGAGCAGCTTCTCCTCCTGTTGCTTGGCCAGCACGTTGGAGTCATCGTAAGTGAGGTCGCGGACCAGTTCGATGCTGCTCGGCGTGACCAGGTCGCGGCCCTTGTCATCGGTGATCCGATAGGTGTAGAGGTAACGCAGGCGCAGTTCGCTGACGCGGCCCGAGCCCGATACCGAGAGAATCACACGGTCGCGAGACTCGGCTCCCGGGACCAGGGTCGCCTGTGCATCGCTTGCCGTCAGCGCCACGCGCGTCGTTCCCGAGGCGCGGATGGCGCGCTTGAGATTGACGGCGATGACCGAATAGTCGGGCATGGCAATGAAAAGACTTTCGTAGGGCAGCGAATAAGCGCCCCGCAACTGGAAACCGCAACCGGCGAACAGTATCAGCACCAGACCCAGCCCCACCGAATATAGCGCTGCACGCATCGGACGCTTTCGCAAAGTTTCAGGTGACGATATTGACCAGGCGACCGGGAACCATGATCAGTTTTCTGGGCGCTGTGCCGGCCAGATGCTTCTGTGCCGTTTCAGAGGCCAGCGCAGCGCTTTCGATGCTCGCCCGGTCAGCAGCCGCTGGCACCCGCAGGCTGCCGCGCAGCTTGCCGTTGATCTGCAGAACCAGTTCGATTTCGTTCTGCACCAGCGCGCTTGCGTCAGGTTTCGGAAAGGCCTGGCCGGAGAGCGTGTGGCCGGGTCTCAAGGCAGCATAGAGCGCTTCGCAGATATGCGGCACGATCGGGTTGAGCATCAGCGTCACCGCTTCGAGCGTTTCCTGCCTGACGGCGCGTGCGGCGGCCGAGTCGTCGGTGATGCGGGCATAAGCGTTGAGCAGCTCCATGACTGCGGCAATGGCGGTATTGAACTGCTTGCGCCGCCCGTAATCGTCGGCAACCTTGCCGATCGTCTGGTGTAACTGCCGACGCAGGCCTTGCAGTTCGGTAGACAAATGGGCAGCCGGGGTCGGCGCCACCGGGCCCGCCGAGACATGCTCGTAGACGAATCGCCAGAGTCGCTTGAGGAATCGGAATGCCCCTTCGACGCCGGCGTCGGACCATTCCAGCGACTGGTCCGGCGGACTCGCGAACATGATGAACAGGCGCGCGGTGTCGGCGCCGAACTGTTCGATCAGCGCCTGCGGATCGACGCCGTTGTTCTTCGACTTCGACATCTTTTCGATACCGCCGACGATCACTGGCAGGCCATCGGCTCGCAGCGTCGCGCCAACGGCCCGGCCACGTTCGTCATGCACGGCGTCGACCTCGGCGGGATTGAGCCATTGTTTCTTGCCATGGCTGTCCTCGCGGTAGAAAGTCGGTGCCACGACCATGCCCTGCGTCAGCAGATGGGCAAAGGGCTCGTCGAGCCGGTGCTCGCCAAACAGGCCGAGGTCGCGCATCAGCTTGGTCCAGAAGCGCGAGTAGAGCAGATGCAGGATGGCGTGTTCGATGCCGCCGATGTACTGGTCTATGCCGCCCGCGCACCAGTAGGCCACGCGCTCGTCGACCATCGCGTGATCATTGTCCGGACAGCAATAACGCAGGAAATACCACGAAGACTCGACGAAGGTATCCATGGTGTCGGTTTCGCGCCTTGCCTTGCCGCCGCATCCGGGGCAGGTCGTCTCGTAGAATTCGGGCATCCTGGCGAGTGGCGAACCGGCGCCGCCAATCGTGATGTTTTCCGGCAGGACCACCGGCAGGTCCTGGTCAGGCACCGGCAGGTCGCCGCAGGTCGTACAGTGGATGATCGGAATCGGGCAGCCCCAGTAGCGCTGCCGGGAAATTCCCCAGTCGCGCAGGCGGAACTGGACCTTCTTCTCGCCCAGACCTTGGGCGGCGAGGTCGGCGGCGATGGCTTCGACTGCCGTTTTGCAATCCAGGCCGTCGTAATTTCCGGAGTTGACGCAGACGCCGCGCTGCTTGTCGGCGTACCATTCCTGCCAGCCATCGAGCGAGAAGGTCTCGCCCGCCACGCCAATCACCTGTTTGATCGGCAATCCGTATTTCCTGGCAAAGGCGAAGTCGCGCTCGTCGTGCGCCGGCACCGCCATCACCGCGCCGTCGCCGTAGCTCATCAGCACGTAGTTGCCGATCCATACCTCGATCTGTTCGCCACTCAGCGGATGCGTGACGAAAATGCCGGTCGGCAGGCCTTTCTTGTCCATCGTTGCCAGGTCCGCTTCGGCGACGCCACCCTGCTTGCATTCCTCGACAAAAGCCGCCACCCTGGGGTCGCGCGCCGCCGCATAGCTGGCTAGTGGATGCTCGGCGGCGACGGCACAGAAGGTGACACCCATGATCGTGTCGGCACGCGTGGTGAATACCCACAGCTGGCCGGGCTGACCATCGAGTTCATAGGGAAAGGCAAAGCGCACGCCAGTGCTCTTGCCGATCCAGTTTTTCTGCATCAGTCGAACCTGTTCCGGCCAGCCGTCGAGCTGGTCGAGGTCGGCCAGCAGTTCCTCGGCGTAGGTGGTGATCTTCATGTAGTACATCGGGATCTCGCGCTTCTCGATCAGCGCACCCGAACGCCAGCCACGCCCATCGATCACCTGCTCGTTGGCCAGTACGGTCTGCTCGACCGGATCCCAGTTGACCGTTCCCAGCCTTTGGTAGATCAGCCCTTTGTTGTACAGACGGGTGAACAGCCATTGCTCCCAGCGGTAGTACTCGGGTCGGCAGGTGGCGAGCTCGCGCTCCCAGTCGATCGCAAAACCCAGACGCTTGAGTTGCGTCTTCATGTAATCGATGTTGGCGTAGGTCCATTGCGCCGGCGGCACATTGTTCTGGATGGCCGCATTTTCCGCGGGCATGCCAAAAGCGTCCCAACCCATCGGCTGCATGACGTTATCGCCGAGCATCCGGTGGAAGCGTGCGAGAACGTCGCCGATCGTGTAATTGCGCACGTGCCCCATGTGCAGCTTGCCCGAAGGATAGGGGAACATCGACAGGCAGTAGTACTTGGGCCGGTTGATGTCCTCGATGGCGCGCGCCGCACCGCTCCGGTTCCAGAAGTCCTGAGCAGCGATTTCCACGTCCGCGGGTTGATACTTTTCCTGCATGGCCGGTCACAATCCAGAAAGAGGCTGAAGCGCGGATTATACGCATACGTGCTTGGGCTTGCCCTGATCGGGAGATCGCAAAGCGGTTCAGTTCCGCGGATCGGGGACGAAGCCGCCCGGAAAGGGGTTCGGAAGCGAATTTGGTGTCGGCTGTTGCCGGGGCGGCCGTGGAATGATGCCCTGGGCGAGCAGATTGCTATAGCTGTCGTAATGAATGGTCAGCACTTCGGAGGGAGCGTCACTGGCACGTCGAAACTCGGTGTATTGCGTCGGCGCGCTGATGCGCTCGCCATGGCCGGTGCCCAGACGACCCTGACTCTCCGCCAGCTTGCCGGGTGCTTGCGAAGGCGCCGGCGCAACCGCCCTGGCCGCGGTGCTCGATGTCGCCCTATCGGCAGCAGGAGCGTCGTCGCGCTCCCGCGACGGCGTCGTGACCTGCGGCGGCGGCAATGGCTCGGCTTCCCGATAGACGGCGACGCCAACCACTCCGACGTTCTGTGGGCGGTCGGTGCGGCCGGCATAGCTGTCGGCAACGCTGGTGAAGTAGAACGCTGCCACATCGTCCATGCTCTTGCGCCAGCCGGAGATCTCGGCGGATTGTCGCGCCACCAGGACGTAACCTGATTGTGAGGTGGCGGCAGTCTGGCCGCTGAGTGCATTGATGCCGTCAACCGAGAGCACGGTCAGCACACGACCGCTGCTCTTGTTGCGCAACATCACCGCGTAGCGGTTACCGGGAGTCCCGACCACGTACAGGCGGCCGTGGTGGCGATAGACCTCCAACGCCTGACCACTGCTGCGGTCGATGATGCCGACGTCGACCAGTGCGCCGGCGTCGGCAATGCTGATGCAGCCGGCCAGCGGCAGGGCAGCGAAGAAGGCGGCGAGTTTTTTCATGAGGGACTCCTTGGGTGATGTGATGACCATGTAAACGCCCGCCGCCGGTAAACGGGGTCAATTCATTGACGAAATTCTTCCGGTAGCGGGTAATCCGGGTTCGCCCGACGAAACTCCTGCAGTTGCCGTTCGGCTTCCCGGTGCCTGCCATCGCGTCGCAGTGCACGGATTTCATCGAGCCAAACGTTGGCGCTGCGGCCGTTTTCGGTCTTGGCCAGTGCTGGCGCCGCCGCTCGCTCGGCTGCAGGAGCTGAGTCGATACGCTTCGCCGTCTGGTTGTCGCTGACCGTGGCAGCGGGCGAGGGAGCGCTGTCCAGCACGGCTGGCGCCGCCGGTGCCGCGGCGGGCAAGGACTTGCTCGGCGGGGTTGCGGCTAGCCCTGGTTCGGCAACAATGTCGGATTTCGATGGACGGTCGCTCTCGCCAGCGCTGACCGAGGGCTTTGCCGATTTGCCGTGCGCTTCGCTGGGCTGTGGAGGTGGCGCGGTTGCCCTGGCCGGTTCAGGAGCGGCAGCGGAACCGGCCTGCTCGCGGACGCCACGACTCGGCGCCTCATGTCGCGCTGGCGGGGCTTCCTGCTGCAGTTTCGGTGCCTCCTGCAGACCACCTGGCTGCCGCTCCTGCAGCAAAGCCAGGGTGATGGTCAGCAGCAAGGTCGTGGCAAGGGCCAGTGGTGCGCGCCAGCGCAACCACCAGGTGTCGCGATGTGGGTTCGCCGGCGATTCGGCAAGAGCCGCCCGTGCCGCAGCGAGAATGCGCTCGTCCGTAGCACGCGACGGTTGCTCAGTTGCATACTCTCGATACAATCGGGAGAGTTGCGGATCGCTCGGAGAGTCCTGAGAGTGCTCAGTCATAACAGATCCTGCAGCGAGTGTCTGAGTTTGGTCAGCGCATAGCGCAACCGGCTCTTGGTCGTTTCGCGGCCGCTGTCGGTGGCGACGGCAATTTCCTCCAGGGTCAGTCCACCCTCTTCGGCGAGTAGAAAGACTTCGCGTTGGGCTGGTGGCAACGCCGCCAGCGCCATGTTGATCCTGTGCGCCGCATGGTGCCGCTCGTGCAAGGCGTGCGGCGTCTCATGGCCGGGAGCCGGCAGGCAGGCAATCAAATCATCGACCTGATCTTGATCGTCAGCGTTCGGCGCCAACTGCGCCAGCGCTTGTGGAGAATGTTTTCGGTAGTGATCGATCAGCCGGTGGCGCGCGATCCGGAAAACCCATGTCGAAAAACGGGCTAGAGGCTGGTAGTCGGCACGGGCCTTGACCACCTTGATCCAGACTTCCTGATAAAGCTCTTCGGCTACCGCCGGGTCGCCGCATTGCTGCGCCAGATAGCGATAGAGCGAGCCGCGATAACGACGATAGAGCGTTGTGAACGCATCTGCATCACCCGCACGATAGGCCAGCATCAGTCGTTCGTCACTCAAGTCTGCTTGCATTGCGGCAGTCTAGCCGCTGCGCGGACAAACGCAAGCCAGCTCCACAGCTCGCGCATGTTGAGCATGTTGACAGGGGTGCGATCGAAAGTGTTGGGAGGTGGAACATCGATTTTATGCTGCTCTGCGTAAAGGCTCTGCCCAGCGCTTTTCCCAGTAGGCTTCCCACAGTTGGTTATGTCGCATGACACGCAGGTTCATCATGGCCTGTGCGATGTTCTCACGCCACCAAGCCCCTGGGCGTTTGAGGCGGGCCTGCACAAGGTAGCGATGGGAACTCTCGACCGCGCCAGAGCCAACAGGCAGATTCAGCGCCAGTGCGCGGGGGTAATCGAATTGGTCAAGTCGGTTGGAGAAATAGCGCCAAGCGGCGCGCACCGGAGCTTGCGAGTCATCGACCGATGTGGGCTCGACGTGCCGTTTCATCTCTGCAACCACCTCGCGTGCCTGTCCCAGCAGGAATCGGGCCTTCTGGGAGGCCACCCAATCCTGGGAATCCTCCGGCGCGCAGACTTTGCTGGCGGGGGTCAGATATTCGCAGACGTGGAACAAGTCGACCAGGAAGGTCCCTTGAGTACCGAACAGTTCCTCGATTTGGTCGCTTATCCAGGCCGCACCGTCGCCAACACAGTGGACCTGGGTCTTCGGGCCAAACCCCAGCGCCTCGACCAGCCGCTTCAGGAGGGCCCCCGCTTCCAGGGGACCCCCCATCGTCACGCCCGCCTTCGGAACCGCCTCGCCCTGCTGCTGTGCGATACAGACCTTCGCCTCTCGCCAGTGCGTGCGCTTCCCCTGGCGGGCGTCCGCCGTGCCCGCCAGGGTCTCGACGATCGGTACCATTCCGCCGTCCGTCTCAATAATCAGCCTCTCTGCAGTGTTCGATGAGCCCGCAGCCGGTAGACAATCCGCCTCCGTCAATTCACCGGCTACCCGTTCGGTGAGCGTCCGGGGCGCCCCATCCGCCAGGTCAATCCCATAGTGCTCCTTCATCTTTGCCGCAACCTGTCCAAAGGGTACGTCGGCACCCAGGTCAGCCACTGCCCGCTCCAGGGGCAGAGAATAGCCTCGACAGCGGACACCAGCAGCCTTTGAAAAAGGACGAAGCAACCGCTTTGTCTCTTTGTGAAGAGTAACTACTCAGGTCGGCTGGCACGCTTGATGCTTTTAATTCGGCATGGACGAACTTCCCGACCTTGAAAAGCTGAGCGTTGCCGAGAAGGAGCAGTTGATCCGTGAGCTGTGGCCGCTGCGGGCGCTGGTTCGTGATCTGGCGGCGCAAGTGACAGCCCTTCAATTGAAGGTCACGGAACTGGAAGCGCGGCTGGCGACCAACAGTCGAAATTCGAGCAAGCCACCGTCTTCGGACGGTCTGAACAAGCCGCAGCCCAAATCTCTGCGCAAATGCGGGGAACGCCCGACGGGCGGGCAGAAAGGGCACCAGGGGCATGGTCTCAAGAAGGTTGCCGAACCGGATCGGATCGTGACGCATGCGCCACCGTCGCACTGCGCAGAGTGCCAGCGTCCCTTGCCCGAGAGATCGGTGGTCGAAACCCGTCAGGTGTTCGATTTGCCGCCGTTGCGCTTCGAGGTGACGGAGCATCAGGTTCTGGCGGCGCAGTGCGCCTGCGGCAAGATTTGCCGCGGCGAGTTTCCTCCCGGCATTTCTGCGCCGGTGCAGTATGGTCCGGCGGCCATGGCTGCCGCTGTTCATCTCACGCACCACCACATGATGCCGGTACAACGCACGGCGGCGTTGATGGGCGATTTCTTTGGCCTGCCGATGGCTGAGGCGACGGTGCTGGCGGCCAGCGAAGAGGCGGCTGTTCGCCTGGCGCCGACCGTGGCCTTGATGGGTGAAGCCATCCAAACGGCCGAGGTCGCTCATGCGGACGAAACCGGGATGCGGGTGGCCGGTAAGCTGCACTGGATGCACGCGCTGGTGACGGCGACGCTCACCTGGGTCGGCTGTCACGAGAAACGGGGCAAGCGGGCCTTCGATGCGCTGGGGATTCTCCCCGGCTTTCTGGGCACACTGATCCACGACGGCTGGAAACCTTACCGCGATCTGCTGTGCAAGCACGGGCTGTGCAATGCCCATCACCTGCGGGAATTGACCTATCTTTTCGAGGAACTCCAGCAGGCTTGGGCAGGCCGCCTGATCGAACTTCTGGTGGCTGCCTGCCATGAGGTGAACCAGGCGGGCGGTTCGCTACCCGTCGAACGCGTTGCGCTGTGGCGTAACCGATATACCGAAATTCTCAGCGAAGGCGAGGTCCTCAATCCGCAGGCGGAAAAATCGGGGAAGCGCGGACGAACACGACAGAGCAAGGCGACCAACCTCCTCTGGCGCTTGCGCACCTATGCCGATGATGTCTGGCGCTTCGCTTCTGACCCCAGCGTCCCGTTCTCCAACAACCTTGCCGAGCAGGCGGTTCGCATGCCGAAGGTCAAACAGAAGATCTCCGGCGGCTTCCGAACCAGAAACGGCGCCGATACCTTTTGCACGATCCGTTCCTACCTTGCCACCCTGCACAAGCAAGGGAGCAATCTCTTTCACGCCCTCACGCTGACTTTCCAAGGCCAACCTCCTCAGCCTCGTTTGGCTTGACCTACACAGCCCTTGGCTGGGGCTACTGAGTAGTTACTGTGAAGAAAGCACACTTCTTCGACCGTTATCGCTCCGTAGGTCGTATACCAGAGAACTTTTTTTTGGCGTGTCCAACAACCGGCTCAGCGCTTTGCGTCTCATTTGTCACCACCTCGGCAACCTGCTCGGCCCAGCCCGTCAGAATCTCATGGCCCGTCCCGCGGAGAATTTCTGTCACGCGGCGCTCGGCTTCATCCGCACGACGCAGATCTCCTTCGGCGTTCTCCACCAACTCCAGCATCTCTACCACTTTCGCCAGTATCTTTGGCTTAGCCGCCAAGCGGGCTGCCAAGTCATTCAAATCGCAAGGTTCAGTGGGGGAAATCTTCGGCATGGCTTCTCTCCATCGATGGGAACGCTACTCTATCGCAGACTCTCCGCTAATTTGCTGACGTCGCTAACAATGATCAGCGCGGGATCCGCCCAACACTTTCGATCGCACCCTGTTGACAGTGCAGTGCAGGCAGTCGCGCTTTGCACAATGATAGAATGCCCCTTTCCCCTGGCCGCAAGGAACTGTCAATGAACAGGCATTGTATCTGCGCTCTTTTCGCCATGCTTACCGGGAGTCTGCTGCCGCAGACGACAAGCGCAGTAACAAGAGCAGACGCCATCGTCGACGGAGTGCTCATGCCTGCCTGGCTTGAGCGACTCGGCGTCCGGCAGGAGCTGACACCAGGGATGGTTCTGCAGAATCGCGACCGGGTGATCAGCGGCCCTAGGGCCAGGGTCAGAATTCGACTGGGCGATGGCAGCACGGTCGGAATGGCTGCTGACAGCCAACTCGACCTGAACGCACTTGGCGTACGTGAAGCGCAGGTGTTTACGGCCGCTCTCGATGTCCAGCAAGGTGCTGTGCGTTTCAGTACCAGCGCCTTTAACAGGAATCATCGGCAGCGAGCTGTCAATTTGCGCGTCGGCACGCTGACTGCGGGAATCAGGGGAACCGATGTCCTGGGCAGAGTCGATGCGGAAAGTGACCGCATTTGTTTGCTGGAGGGAAGTATTGTGGTGCTGCACCCCTTGGCAGAGGCGCTGCAGATAGATACTGCACCAAGCTGCTATCTGGCACCAAAAGGTGATGCACCGGCACCGATCGAGGTAGTCACTGCCAGCCAGCTAGCATCGCTGGCGGCGCAGACCGCGCTACCGGCAGCTCCGCCCCCTGTTGCCGTGCCAACAGGCATGTCGCAGGTCGCCGACCGCCACGCCACGCGTCGCGGTCGGTGGGTAGTCGAGCTGGCAACGCTCGATAGCGAAGCGGCAACCTTGTCTTTGTACGATCGTGCACGCACCGCTGGTTACCCGGTCCGGATCATGCCGAGAGCGAATGCCGACAGCGGTTACGATTACACCGTTCGTCTCGCGCAACTGCCGACACAGAGCGAAGCTGCCGCATTAGCAGTGCAAATTGCAGAGTCTCTGCAGATTGCCTTGCCGGTCGTTGTGCGTCACTGACAAGCCTGCGCTCTGTTGGTCTGCTCGTCGCCGAGGTTCTCAGGCAGTGCGGCGCGGACCTGGAAACACGCCGGTCCAGTTGGACAGGCTCAGTCTGATGATGTTCTCGAGGGTAATCATATTCAGTTTCGAGATCCGGTTCTGGTGGCGCCACAGCCAGGAAACGCAACTCCTGGGCCTAGCCGTTTGACGCACCACAGAGGATGTGCCCTCGGCTTCCGCGAAGTCGATAAAACGTTCCATGGCCAGGTGACAAAAATCCGAGCTGTCGCAGCAGCCGGCAATGGTTTCGGCTTCCCCAGCCGCACGGCGCCAAAGTTTAAGCGCAAGTTCTTCGCTGATGCCCGTTTTGTGGGCAATCCACGGCAAAATTTTTGGTGCTTTCATACGAGTACTCCTGAATAACTGGCAACGCCAAACACTGCAAGCCGTCAACCGCGACCTTGTGAGTCAGGGTTTTGTTGCAGCGCAGCATCATTATAATGAGTGTCCATCCAAAAAGTTAGGCTTATTTTTCAAATTTCTCGGCAAGCCATTGGCGGAAGTTCCAGTCATGATCAGTAACGGAATACCCATGGAAAGTCTGTTTGCTTTTCCTGCTGAATTAACACCCGAATCAGTGGTTGGCAGGGCCATTCCAGCCACCTCGCCAACCTTTGATCCGATGACAGCCTAGCATTGCCGCACGCGGTACGCCGTGCGGAAAGCCACGAAGACACGTGGAATCAATGAGACGCCTGCTGATCTCCGCCGAAATCGCTAAGCGGTCTCGGATAAGTTCTCCGACAATCACAGGGCTGAATTCCTCCTCGGATCGCTGCTGGAATGCCGGAAGACTTTTCTAGCAGCCTGTCGGACTTAGGGCAGGGAAAACCCGAAAATTTCACAATGCGGGATGAAAAGGCCGGAGTTTCACGATTTTCCGGTTTTTTCGAGGGTTTCCCCTCGTTTTTCCCTACTGTGGACGCAATGCGGCCATACGCTTTAAATTCCACGCGAGGCAGACGAGGGTCCACTCGCCGGTGACCTTCTTCAAACCGCGCAGCGAGAACTGGCGGAAGCCCATCACCGATTTGATGATGCCGAAGACCGGCTCGACCGTCTGCTTGCGTAAAGCGTAGAGCGCTCGTCCGGCCTGGGTCTTCAGACGATGGGACAGGGTCTGCACGGGTGTGGCATTCTTGGGCAGGGGCGCCGGTTCGCTGTGGCGCTCCCGCCAGCCCGGATGGTGCTCGTCGCGAGCCACCGCGATCAGCGGCTCGATCCCGGCCGCCTCGCACGCCTGGATGTTCTTCTCGCTGCAGAAGCCAGTATCGGCGATCAGGCAGTTCACGGCACCGAGCGCGTCGGCCTGCGCCTTGAGCGTCGCCAGCATCGGCTCGACCTGCTCCTTGTCATTAGTCTCTTATGACTCAGGTCTTTACATTTCGTGAGCAGATTCTGTCAAGGGGTCGCGTGGGCGAGTGCCGGAACGATGCTTTCTTCCGTGATTCGACAAGCGGCGGCGATGGTAGAGCGGCCAAGGCGGGTAAGGTAATAGCGATAGCCATGAACGACCTTCTTGATGAGACCGAACTGGCGCAGGCGCCAAAGATAGCGCGTGATGCTGGCCGGCGAGATCTGGCGCAAGAAGGGAGCGAGGTCGGCACGGCGGATACCACGGATGTTGAATTCGGGACGCTGAAGCGCGCGCAGCAGGGCTTGCTGAGTGGCGTCGAAGAAGTTGAAGCCCTTGAGGCTATGGCCATTGACGATTTGGGGGCTGGTCAGTCGATGCAGGTTGCGATCGCCGGCGGAGAAGTCGTCCAGTGCGGAGAGATATTCGAGATAGCGGCGATTACACCCGAGCAGGATCTCGCGCAAATCGATGAGGCTGTAGATGGTCTTTCGGAGGGGGGCGATCTCGCGCGAGTCGTGACCATCCCGATGTTCCACCTTGCGGTGGTGCTTGAAGAAGGAAACGTTATTGGTCGTGGTCTCCAGACGCAGCACGCGGTTGAACTTGTCGTACATCTTGACCGATACTTTGCCAAAATGGTGCTTGATGCAAGTGCCCTCGATGCGCGTCGTGAAGCGGCTGCCGAGTTCCTGCGCCAGTTGCGGTGTGATCTTCTTGCCCAGGAAGTTGGCGACCTGGTCTGCCTTGACCGAGAAGATCGCCTGCCGGGAGAGTTCCTCGTAGAGCGACTTCAGGATCGTATCGGAGCGGAACACCAGATCGGTCGAGTACTCCACCTGCATCAGGCTCCAGTGATAGGACTGTCCAAAGACCTCGAGGATCGGGCAGCACTGCTCGGCGTAGCGGTCCAGGAGAGCGTGCAGGGTGTCCGGCGAGAAGGCGTCCGCGAGTTGCTGAGCCCGCTCCCAATCGGCGATACGGATGAAAGCATTGTCCGCCATCGCGTAGTCGATACCTGCCGTTGTCAGCGAGTGTGCCAACCGACTGTGGCCATTGCAGTAGAACTGCAGCCGGAATGGACTCCACGTCGGCACGCGCAGGTAGATGAGTCCGAGGGTTTCGTCCATCCAGTAGAAATAGTAGTGCAGGCACTTGCCCGAGGTGTGGCGCAGAAAGGTTGGGTGACTTTGCTTGTCGTGCCAGGGTTCGTAGGCGTCGCAGGCTTCCATGGCGGAGAGCACATGCACCAGTCCTGGATGATCCCCACGCTCCTTGAGCACCGCGGCAACGAGGTCTTCCTTGCGGATCTGCGCCTTGGCAACGTGCTCGATTCGCGCTCCCTGCGCGGTCGCCAGAGTCAGTGCGGCTTCACGAATGCGGTCACGCAGCGGCTCGGCAAAGCGCGGATAGTCAAAAATTCGAATGTGCCTGGCATTGAGAAAACTCGTCATCCCCGCCGCGTAGCACGCACCGGGCAACGTCCCCGTAATCACGATCCGGTCGTAGCAGGAGAGCGTTCCTGCAAGCCGGTCGTGATATCGATCCGTCAGCATCTGTGTCATGGCCGCCTCCGATTACTTGCTAAGGCTATGACCAAAACCTTGACCTGTTTGGTTCCGGCTTCGCCGGCTTAGGGGCTTGCGTGACCCCGACCGCCACGACCAACATCGTGGCGGCATCGACCCCGGCCTGGGCGTTGTACGCTTGTTCAAAGCCGCCACCGGCTGCTGGCATGATGCGCGATTCTTCGTCGGTCAGGTTGATCTGGTCGCTGTCCCGCGCTCCCGGCTTGGGCGCCTTCGGCGGCCTGCCGCCGGTTTTCTTGCCTGTGACTTCTTCCTTGGCCTTACGCCGGGCCATCTTCTCGTCGTACTCGGCTTTCTCTCGCTGATAGCGCTCCTTGGCCCGGGCGGCCATCTTGGCTTTGGCAACGGCCATGGCCGCCAGCCGGTCTTCACGGCGTTTGATTTCTTCGGGCAGGCTGACGCCGTCCGGAACGTCGGCTTGATCCGCCTGTTCTGCCCAGGTGAAGAGTTCCTGCACCTCGGCCTTGAGCTGAGCTTCCAGTTTTTCGATGTGCCCGTGTGAAAGCGCACGGTGACGCGAGGCGTTGGCCTCGATCTTGGTGCCGTCAAGACAGACGTTACCCAGCTTGAGCAGCTTCATTTCCTGGGCCATCTCCAGGATCTGGACGAACAGGTCGCTCAGTTCGTTGAGGAAACGGCTGCGGAACGTGGCCAAGGTGTCGTGATCGGGATGGCTCCCGGCGGCGATAAAGCGGAAGGCCACCGAATCGTAGGTCGCCCGCTCCAACTTGCGGCTGGAGAAGATACCCGTCGCGTAGCCATAGACCAGAATCGCCAGCAGCGTCGCCGGATGGTACGCCTTCGATCCGCGCCCAGCGTACTGCCGGGTCAGGTTCGACAGGTCGAGTTGGTCCACCACCTCCACGATGAACCGGGCCAAGTGATCTTGGCTCAGCCAATCGTCAACTGACGGGGGCAGCAGGTAGTCTGTCTTGCGGTCGGTGACAATGAATTGGGACATGCCGAACCCCGGTTGCGCTAATCCATATCATTTTAGCATATTTGGCGGCGAGCGGGCCCAAAGGCCGACAGGCTGCTAGGACCGCTTACTCGCCTGCAGCGCGATATTCTGCACTTGGTTCTGGTGTTGCTCTGCCTCGGTCTGAATCTGCTTGAGCCTTGACGCGATCGCCACCTATCCGCAACGGGTCGACTGTCCAACCATCGCGGCATTTTCCAAGCGGCTGCTGTTGACCACCGGACAGGAGGAGCACGGCCTGTTGCAGTATGCCGCGTACCAGATGAGCATGCGCATGCAAAGCGCTGGCTGTTCGCAACAGGGCAATCGCATGAATGCCATTGTCGTGAACCCTGGGAAATAGTCGTTTACGCTCAATTGGTTACGAAGTGGCTGTTCACAGCTCATTGATTTGTGTAGTTTTCTGTCTTTTTGGGGTTTTCCATGGAGGCAGGAGGCAGGGTCCGGTTGATGGACGTGTGGGTTGGTGTGCGGGATCCGCGGCAGGCGAAGAAGGTCGAGCACGACTTGGTGGAGATGCTGGTGGTGGCGGTGTGTGCGGTGCTCTCGGGTGCGGATGGCTTCGTGGAGATCGAAGCCTGGGCGAAGGAAAAGCTGGACTGGCTGCGCCGTTATCTCAAACTGGAGCGTGGCATTCCGTGCCATGACACGTTCGGGCGGGTGTTCGCGGCGATCGATCCCGGCGAGTTCGGTGCGGCTTTCCTGCGCTGGGTCGGCCAAGTCGTGCCGGCGTTGAGCCGGGAGGAAGTCGTGGCGATCGATGGCAAGACGAGTCGTCGTTCGGGGAAAGCGGGCGCCACGCCATTGCATCTGGTGAGCGCTTTCGCCGCCCAAGCCGGCGTGGTCCTGGGACAGCGTGCGACGGCTGCGAAATCGAACGAGAAGACCGCCATTCCGGAACTGCTGACCACCCTGGCACTGGAAGGCTGCCTCGTCACGATTGACGCGATGGGGACGCAGCCCAACATCGCACAGGCCATTCGTGATCGCGGAGCCGACTATGTGCTGGCGGTCAAGGACAATCAGCCCACCCTGGCCGGGTCGATCCGGGATTTCGTCAGCGCCTTCGACGCCGCGCCGGAGCGGACCCCGCACCGGTTTCACCAAGTCGTCGAGAAAGACCATGGCCGTCTGGAGGGGCGGCGCTGCCACGTCTTCGACCAGCTCGACTGCCTGCATGCGCCGGAACGCTGGCCAGACCTGAAATCCTTCGCGATGATCACCAGCGAGCGGACGATCGGTGGCAAGACCTCCGTCGAACGTCGCTTTTATCTCAGCAGCCTCGCTCCGGACGCTGAACGAATGAACCGCGTCGTTCGCCAGCACTGGCGTGTCGAGAACAGTCTGCACTGGTGCATGGATGTCGTCTTCCGCGATGATCAGGCGCGCACGCGTACCGATCATGCTGCCCACAACCTTGCGGTCCTGCGCCAGTGGGTCCTCAACCTCCTGCGCACCGCGCCCGTGAAACGCAAGGGCGGCCTTCAGGTGCAACGCCTCATCGCCGCAACTTCTGACAGCTTCCGGGCCCAACTCCTGGGTCTTGTATAAGATTCATGCGATTGCCCTGCCTTAAATCCGCTTTCTCTGGAATTCTGCAGGTAGACCTTCTATACTGCAGGGATAATAAAAGAGACACATTGGTAACAAGAGGAGACTTGTGATGACCACGTACATTCCCGGCATGCTGCCAGACGGGCTATTGGTCGATTTACCGGAAGTCGACGCTCAGCATGAAGAAATCTTCAACTTCATTGACTTCCTTAAGACCATCTGTTTTGAACACAGTCACATGCCGGTCAACGAGTTCGGCAAACTTCTCGATTACTTCGCGATCCATTTTGCCACCGAAGAACGGATTGCCGAGGAGGTAGGGTTGGATTTCACCGACCATGCCAAGATCCATACCGATACGCTTCGCCTGTTGCACAAGGCTCTCGGTGAAGTCATCAACGGAGGGCAGGACGCGCATTCTTTCCTGCGCTTCTGCGAGTACTGGTTCGAACGTCACATCAGGGAGGATGACAAACTGTTCGTCTCCGCCCTGCAAGGCGGCGATTACGATCGTTCGGTTGGTTACCGGCACGCTGCCAGCCCATGCTTTTCCGCTCAGGCCTGATTGAGCGCTAGCGCCTCGACGGCGGCGCCAGGTGCCCGGCGGGCACGGAAAGCAACGCCGAGCCTTGCCCATATTCGTTTCTGGCAAGCGGTTATTCGGGAAATCCGGCCAGCAACTGTTCGACGATCCAGCGCGCCTCTGCTTCGCTCAGGAAGCGCTGCCAAGGCGGCATCGGCGTCCCTGGCCGACCGTTGTAGATCGTAGCTACCAGCGAATCGACCGGTTTCTTCTGCAGGGACTGTGGTTTCAGCGAGGGTCCAAGACCGCCTTGCAGCGTCATGCCGTGGCACGAGCCACAATCCTGGCGGACCAGATGCACGAGTTGCTTCTGGCGTTCGGCTGACGGTGGCGGTGCCTTTTGCGCGAGCACGGTCGGCGAGCACAGCAGCAATACCAGAAAAAGGCAAGATGGCATGATGAGGCCGCGAGTCAGTTTGCTACTTCGGCAGCGCATGCAACAATAAGCTGAGAAATCCCTCCGGATTCCGTCATTCTGGCGGAAGACCTGATTGAATATCTCATCTCGTCCTCGACTCCTTCCGCTTGCGGGCGAGGGGAGGCTCGTCAGTCGCTGACGCGACGTCCACCTTAATTAAACCCTGGTACTGACGACGTTCCCGACAGATGAGGCGCCGGGCAGGTTGCGGGCGAAGGCCTGCAGAAAGTCGGAAAGCGTTGCATTGCTGCTGCTCCCGCCGGCTGCGCTCAGGAGTTTCTGGAAGCTTTGTTGCAGCGTGCCTGCTGAGGACTCTGACGCTCCGGAGCCGGTCGAATTCCCTGGTGAAGATGCCAGAGTCTCGATCAGTCTCTGCATGTCCGACTGGATATTGTGGCGTTGGTCGTTGGAACTGCCCGCGATGCTGCTGTTCGCGTCTTTTGTGGCGGCCCGAACGCTTTGGGCGTGCAAGGCAGCCATCAGGGTATCCATGAACACGACCAGAGCCTGCGCCGGATCCTCGGTCGATGACGAAGCCGAAGCAGTCTTACCCGAAGTGCTGGAACTGCTGCCGACGCCGATTGTTGCCAAAGCCTGGGTAACTGCGTCGAGCATGCCACCGCCGGAGGGAGGGGCGATAGGCGGGTACGCCTCGGCGCCGTTGCTGGTTTGCGCAGTGTTCGTCTCGCTGTTGCCGATCAGTTGTCCCAGCCGGGAAATCCAGGTGCCTGCACTCAATACGCCGCCAATCAACATATTCTTGTCCTGATAAAAAGTGGATCATCCCGGCCATGCCCCTGACCGCCCGCGGTTGCGGCGCACCTAAGCTCCGCGCTACAACTTGCACGGTCACGCGAGCAGGAAAAACCGACCTGAGTGCCGCAAGAAGGACAAGCAATTTCTGGGCCAGAAGATCCCGAGATTTCCCGGCTGTGCGCTGATTTCCGTACAATACGTCGGATGCAGGTATAAAAATGCGCCCGCGAGCCGGGTCACTGACAATGGGGTAGGGAGGCAGCGCCCGACATCCTCGCCACCCTCCGAGGCAAGGGCTACCGGCAATCTTTGCCGCCGTTGCCGGTCAGGTCCGTTCTCGCTTGCCCATCAGTACGCGCTCGTCGCTACCCGTCCTGGTGACTGGCAGGCCAGACATACCCGCTGCGGCGTGACCGATTCACTCTGCGCGATCGCTGCCAGCGTTGCTGCTTCGATCCTGGTATCGGGTGCGCAGGGCCATTGCCATCTCGAATGCTGCCTGCGTGAAGCTCAAAATTTCGGCAAATTCCTGGTCGCTAAGCGTACGCGCAGCGTCATTGCTGCGATAGATGTTGACGAACTGGTGTTCGCGAACGGTTTGCAGCACCAGCTTTCCGATGCCCAGTTCTTCGAGACTTTTCCACAACTCGGGATTGGTCGTGCGGGTAAAGCGCATCACGAAACCAACCGGGTCATTACGACCGAAAACCGCTGCCAGGCGCAGAATCAGTTCAAACGACAGGGCGATGCGGCCATTTTCGATGGCCTCGATCAGCGAAGGATCCTTCAAGTCGATAGCGGCACCGACTTCGGCGATCGTCAGTCCGGCTGCCTCGCGCATCGCGCGAATCGCTGCACCGGTCTTGACCCAGGCAGTAGTTTCAGCCATCCCAGGCAGTACCGCCCGCACGACTTCGCTGGCCGCGTCGATCGGATGCCCATCCTGCAACGCCCGGCTGACCTTGCCGGCAGTCTGTAGAGCGCGTCCGGCAACGCCGGTGGCCGCGCTGATGTCCAGCAGCCTGCCGGCCATCGCACGCACCTGATCCACGAGACCTGGTTCGGCGCTTGAGGCAGTGTCGGGCTTCACCCGGGCGTCCAGCTTTCTGCCAATGCGTTTGGCAACAGCGGGCCGGCGTTTTTCCGATGACGAAGGGGGTGTGGTCATATGGTCATCCTGATTAGGACTGGAGCGGGAATTCCTTGCGGGGTGCACCACGCTGAGGGCGACAGACTGTACGTAGCCATTGTAGCCACAACAGACGCCAAGGCAATCCCGGAACCGAGAATGACGACAGGGGGGTCTTGCATCAGCACATATCTTGTTGTGTCAGCGTGGCGGCTACTGGAATGTCGGGTGTTTCCACGTTCAAGGCACCACCACTTGCGACCGATTCAATTCAGGCGTGCTAATCGTTCCGCTGGACAGAGGCCCGGATTGGGCTTCAACGCGCCATCGTATGCGGCACCAGGCACTGCCCGTAATTCGATTCGGGCGATTCGCTTGGCCGACCATTCCGGCTTGCCGGTCAGCTCGTTCTTGCAACTCGAATCCTATCAAAAATATCAATTAACAGAGTATGTTCGCAACTAATACGCATTCCGGGCCTCGAACTTGACTTGGTGGCGTTGCCCGATCAAGATGCCTTGTCGGCAGCCCGGGAAGCATGGCGTCCGGTGCCCCAGCATGCCAGGAAGCACGACCAGTGGAGGAACGAGATGATGTTTGAGGATCGCTATGCTGCCCCGATCTTTGTCGGAGAATCCCCTGCCTTCCGCCAGGTATTGGCATTCATCGCCAAACTTGCCCGTTGTGATGCTCCGGTGCTCATCGAGGGTGAAACCGGGACTGGCAAGGAACTGGCGGCGCGTGCCATCCACTATTCCGGGGTGCGCGGCAGCGCCCCTTTCGTTCCGATCAATTGCGGTGCCATCCCCGACAATCTGGTCGAAAGCGAGTTGTTCGGACATGTCCGGGGCGCTTTCACCGATGCTCGAGAGGCACGTAGCGGGGTGGTAGCGCAGGCGGAAGGCGGGACGCTGTTCCTCGACGAGATCGAAGCCCTCGGAGCACATGCCCAGGTCGCGCTGCTGCGTTTTCTGCAGGACCTCGAATATCGGCCGGTGGGCGGCTCGGCATCCCGACGTGCCAATGTCCGTGTGCTTGCTGCCAGCAATACAGACCTGGCCGCACTCACTCGTCAGGGAGGCTACCGGCAGGACCTGCTATTTCGTCTCAAGGTGTTGATCCTTGACATGCCGCCGCTGCGCGCGCGCGGGGATGATGCCTCGCTGCTTGCCGAAGTTTTTGTCGCGCGCTATTGCAGCCGCTATGGCCTGCCCGCGATTTCCATCGATCCCCAGAGTCTGGCGCACTTGCGCGGGTATGACTGGCCGGGCAATGTGCGTGAACTGGAAAACATGGTGCATCGGGAACTGTTGCTCAACGAGGGAAAAACCCTGTATCTGAATGTGCCGTCAGCACCGTTGTGCGGGACGGACACAGCATCGGCGGCCGAACCCGGTCAGGTCACGGATTTCCGGCAGGCCAAAGCCGAAGCCATTGCTCGATTCGAAAGGTCGTACCTTAGCCACCTGCTCGCTAGCACAGCCGGCAACATCAGTCTGGCCGCGCGTCTTTGCGGACAGGACCGCAGCCGGCTCAACAAGCTGGTTCGAAAATACGGACTCGCACGCTCCAGCTTTACAGAGGACGCGACGGCCCCGTGGGTCAAGGGTGCCCTCGAAAGCACTTCAGTTCTCAGCGTCCAACCCGCAGGCGAAAACCAGCTTCGTTCCTGATCTCCGGCATGGCATAGGAGCAGGCCTGTCCCGGCACGCGGGGCGGGTTCGCAAGCGTGGGTCATTTTTCACCCAGTGTGTCCGAAGCGCCCCGCATTACACTGCTACAGCGCCCCGCTGTTCGAGTTCATGTGATTGATTCATATATATAAATCGAATCTGGTGATGGCTGGCGCAGACCTTGCTCTGTTGAGTCGGCATTCTTGACGATGCGGGGGGTGAATGACCTGGAAGGGAAAGGGTGCCACGGATGTGGAGACGGCAATCCTGGCTTACTTGGCGGCGCATCCGGACGCAGCCGATAACGCCGTCGGAGTACAGCAATGGTGGTTGCCGCGCCGCTTGATCGACGCCTCCCTGCATGATGTCGAAACAGCGCTGGCGGCAATGACCGAGCAGGGGTGCCTGACGGAGATTCGGCTGCCTGACGGCAGTGTCATCTTCGCTTCCGGGCACGCCAAGGAACGAGATGATGGATGACTGGAGCGAGGCAGCGCCAAGGTGAATGGGAAAACGAATGCGACCTGGCTGCTGTGGGTGGCGACGGCGAAAGACAATGCATGGCAGGCAGGGAGTTCCCAGCGTCGATTACAGACGCTCGGCCCGGGTATCCGAATGTTCTAGGAGGCATACATGGTGCAAGTGACTTATCCAGGCGTCTACATCCAGGAAGTGTCGAGCGGGGTGCACACGATCACCAGCGTGGGCACCTCGATTACCGCGTTCATCGATTTCTTCCGCGAAGGGCCGACGGACGAGGCAGTCGAGATCTTCGGGACGGCCGATTTTCAACGCATCTACGGTGGCCTGGACGATCGCAGCGAGGCCGGCTACGCGATCGCACAGTACTTCCTGAACGGCGGTAGCTCGGCCTTGGTGGTGCGGGTCGCCAACGGCGAAGCGGTGGCCAGTGCGGCGCTGCACATGCTGCCTGCGCCCGACGAGGTGCTGCTGGCCGAGGCCGCGAATGCGGGGCGGTGGGGCAACCATGTGCGCATCGATGTCGATTACGCCACCGTTGACCCGGAACACACCTTCAACCTCGCGATTACCCGCTATGACAGCAATGCGGCCAACGCCAAGCCACTGGCGAGCGAACGTTACCTGAACCTGACCATGGACACGGCGCAGCCGCGGTATGCGGTCAAGGTGGTCAATGACAGTTCGAAACTGATCAAGTTGCGCGCCGGCAGCGCCGCGACTTCAAGCAAGCGGCCTGCCGCTAGCGGCACCCTTGGAGCGGCCATCACCCCGGCGACGCTGGCCGCTCTGAATGCTCTCTCCGGCAAGCAGTTCAAGCTGACCCTGGGCGCACTGCCGACGCGCGATGCGACGCTCGTGGACTGGTCGGTAGGCGGGAAGACGGTGAGTACTCTCGCGCAATTGCGGGGCTACATCGAGCAGGCCATTCGCACATCGGTTTCCGGCACGACGAGCGTACCCGCGCCACTGGCCGGGGCAACCGTCGAGGTGGTGGGGACTAATCGTCTGCGCGTGCTGACGAGCAAGACTGCGACGGGTTATTCGCCGACCGACCAGTTGACCATTACCGACTTCAGCGGCGCCGACACGACCGCCGCCGATCTCGGCTTCGACGCCGCAGCCGTGGTCAATGTACAACAATACCCGCTGGGTTCGGGTGCTGCGGGCGGTCCGGCGACGGTGATCGCCGCCTTGGTCGTCGGCACGACCGGCAGCGATGGCACGGCGCCCGGTGCGACCGACCTGATCGGCAACCCGGCGCTCAACACCGGCATTTACGCGCTCGACCGTGTCGACCTGTTCAACATCCTGTGCATCCCGCGTGCGGTGGCCGACGGCGTCCCCGAGACGGATACCCTCGCGATCTACAGCGCAGCGCTCGCTTTCTGCGAACTCAAGCGCGCCTTCCTGCTGATCGACGTGCCCACGGGCATCGACGAGACGCAGGAGGTCAAGGACTGGCTGGATAGATTTGCCGGGCTACGCCACCGCAACTCGGCAGTGTATTTCCCACGCACGCAGGTTCCCGATCCGGTCAACGATTTTCGTCTGCGCTCGATCGCCGCCAGCGGCACGATGGCCGGCATCTACGCCCGAACCGACAGCCAGCGCGGTGTCTGGAAGGCACCGGCCGGCATCGAGGCGGTGCTCAACGGTGTGGCGCAGCTCGATGCCAAGCTCACCGACGCCGAGAATGGTGTGCTCAACCCGCTGGCCATCAACTGCCTGCGCACCTTCCCGGTATATGGTGGCGTAGCCTGGGGCGCACGAACGCTGGTCGGTGCCGACCAGATGGCCTCGGAATGGAAGTATGTGCCGATCCGCCGCCTGGCGCTGATGCTCGAAGAATCCCTGTTCCGTGGCACCAAATGGGTGGTGTTCGAGCCCAATGACGAACCGCTGTGGGCCAAGATCAGGCTCAACGTCGGTGCCTACATGAATTCGCTTTTCCGTCAAGGCGCCTTCCAGGGCGCGACCCCGAAGGAAGCCTACTTCGTCAAGTGCGACGGCGAAACCACCAACCAGGACGATCGCAACAAGGGCATCGTCAACATCCAGGTCGGCTTTGCACCGCTGAAGCCAGCCGAGTTCGTCGTCATCAGTATCCAGCAGATCGCCGGCGATCTGTAACCCCGAGCGGAGAACCACGTCATGGCCAATACCGGATTCGTTGTCAACGCCACCCGCGTCGACCCTTACAAGAACTTCAAATTCCGCGTGCTGTGGGATGGCAAGACGGTCCTTGGCGTCTCCAAGGTCGGCTCGCTCAAGCGCACTACCGAAGTCGTCAAGCACCGCAGTGGCGGGCAGAACAGCTACGACCACAAGTCGCCCGGCCGCTCCAGCTACGAAGGCGTCACGCTGGAGCGCGGCATCACTCACGACATCGAATTCGAGAAGTGGGCGAACGCGGTGCAGAGTTATGCCGGCGATGCGGCGATGGATCTGGCCGGCTACAAGAAGGACCTGACGCTCGAGGTGCTCAACGAGAAGAGTCAGGTGGCGCTGCGCTACTTCCTGTATCGCTGCTGGGTCAGCGAGTTCGTCACCTTGCCCGACCTCGATGCAAACGCCAACGCGATCGCCATCGAGCACATCAAAATTGAACTCGAAGGCTGGGTGCGCGACGTCGACACGCCCGAGCCGAACGAGGCGGGTTGAAATCGGGTCGGGCGGACGGAGCTGCGGCATGAACGAGCCAAACCCCAGGTGTAGGGCGCCTGCCGCACAGCGCTGCTGCGCGCGAGCCTTCGGCAGCGCGGCCAGCGACCTCGACGTCGCCTTCGCAGTCGTTGACCGGGCGAGTGCCGTGACTGCCTTGCTGGTGGCCTGTGTGTCCGACATGCAGGGACGTGCCATCAGCTTCGACGAGCCCGGGACTTGGACCCTGAATCAGCGTTTGCAGGCACTGATCGCGATGCGCCTGGCTGCGGGCGATGCCACCATCGGGTTGCAGGTGGCCTGCAGCGCGTGTGGCGAAGCCATGTCTCTCGACCTGGATCTGCACACCTTCGCCGGCGACCCGGTAGCACCGCACTTCACCTGGTGTGCCGACGACGGCACCGAGGTGTCGTTGCGCCTGCCACGCGCTGATGATCTGCAGCGCTGGCGGCGCGAAGGTGTGCTCGCGCATGAGGCACTTGCTGCATCGCTGATCGAAAGCGTTGCCGGTCAAGCGGTGGGCGCGGACCATTGCCCGCCGGCAGCCTGGCTGAGTGCGCTCGACGACGCCTTCGCCGCGCACGATCCGTTGACCGCCCTGCAGTTACAGACACGCTGCCCGGCCTGCGACCACGGCCAGCTTGTCGCCTGCGACCTCGAAGCACTGCTGCTCGAAGGCTTCGCGGGCACGCAAGCGAAAATGCTCGAAGAGGTGCTGCAGCTCGCCTCTGCCTTCCACTGGAGTGAAGCGGAAATTCTCGCGCTGCCGCGCTGGCGTCGCGCGCACTACCTGCAGCAGATCGCTGCCCGGGGTTGGGCATGAGCGGCTATTTCGCAAGACTTGCCGCACAGATCGATGCGCGTGTCGAAACCGCTCCACCGGCAAGGGCGATCAAACCGCTTGAACAGCAGGTCGAAGCGCCGGTGCCTAATAACGTCGACACCACGGCAGTGCGCGCGGCGATGAGCTCGGCGTCGGCAGTGCTCTTTCCTGCGGCCGCACAGGATGCCCATGGCGTCCCTGGTTCGCACGTGCCGCCACCTGCAACCCTGCCAGCCCGGCAGCGCGCCCTGTCAGCACCGGCGATGGCCGGCGCACCCTCTCCCGAGGCTGTGCGCTTGCCAACCTCAAGCTTGCGGCACGATGCGCTGGCGGTCGCGCTGGCCGGCGTGACCCTGGCAAGGGGAACCGATGCACGACTGTCATCGCCCCCGTCGCTTCTTTCCCGGCAGCGTGTCGCGCAGCACCCGTCGGATCGTGCGGCGAACCCGAACTCCCCCCAGGTCGATGCGGCGATCCCCCCCGATCCCGGATCGATGCTCGCGCAGCCCGGCGTGCAGCGGGCGCCGGGAATGCCCTTCGCCGCGACAGAGCCGCCGCGCCGCAAGGCAATGAGCAGCCGCGAGCCAGCGACGCAGCTTACCCCGCCGAGCACGTCGGTCCGGCAGGTCACACCGTTGCCACGCGTCGATGTGACGCGCTTGGAGCAGAGCGCCACGGCAACTGCCGCCATCGACGCCGCACCTGCTACGCGCAACGAAATCCGCATCGGCACCATCGCTCTCGCAGTACGAACCTCTGAACCGACGCCTGCGGCGGTGCCGCAACCGGTGTTTGTAGCCATTCCGGCGCCGCGCTTTTCATTGCAGCGCCATTACCTGCGCTGGACTTGAGCCGTGTCGCTCGCCGCCAGCAGCGAGGCAATCGGCGCCGTCAGCGAACTGCTGAAAGTGCAGCTCGCGGCCAGGACCGGCATCAATGCGGTGGCCGTGGGCCGCCCCGAGGATGCCAGCAAGGCGGCAGTGGTCGGCGGCGGTGGCAGCTTCAACCTCTTCCTTTACCGCATCAGCATCGATGCCAACCTGCGCAACCGCCCGCTTGACGCCGGACAGGCACCACCGGTGTGGTTGGTGTTGCATTACCTGCTGACCGCTTTCGACGGTCCCGAGAGCGACTCGATCGTCGCACATCGGCTACTTGGGCGTGGCCTGCTCGCCCTCAATGCGCTGAGCATCGTGCGGCCCGACGCGAGCAACAGCGCACTGGCCAGCAACCCCGATCCGTTGCGCCTGACCTTCGATGAGGCCGATGTGGAACTGCTCTCGCGGATCATGCAAGGCAGTGACGAGAAATTCCGCGTCGCAGCGGCATTCCAGGTGCGCCCGGTGATGCTTGCGTCCACTGCACAGCCACCGGACTATGCGTTGCCGGTCAAAAGCATCGGCAAGCCGCTGCCACCGCCGCAACCGTACGAAGGCGCGAGCGTGCTGCCGAGTCTGGGCGCGCGCGTCAACGCGATCGAACCCGAGCGCTTCAGCGCCGGCCAGCCGATCGTGTTGCGCGGCAGCGAGTTCGCAGGCTACGACCAGATCCTGGTCGGCGCCTCGACTTATCCGGCGACGAGCACGCTCGATGGGGCGCTCACGATGACCATTCCGCTTGCCGACACGATCAGCGCCGGCAGCTACCCGGTCTGCGTCGCACGCACCCTGCCCGACGGTCACCAGTTGAGCAGCAACGCGGTGGCCGGCCACCTGCTGCCGCGCGTCACCTCGGTCAACCTTGCCGGGCCGCTGACGCCGGTTCTCGGCAGGCTTTCCGGCACCTTCCTGGTGCACGGCAGCCAGCTCGGTGGCGCCACCGCCGCGACCTACGCGGCACTCTATCTGCAGGGCAAGGCGCAGTTGCTGCTCGAGCCGCAACCCGGTGGCACGGCGACGACGCTCACGTTCACGGTGACCGACACGCAGGCGCTGGCTCCCGATCCGAACTACCGTGTCATCCTGCGCGTCAATGGCGAGCAGGCGCTCGACTCACCACTGCTGAGCTGGACATGAACGCGCCGCTCGCCTCTGCACCGGTGTTGATGAACCCCGACCTTGCCGTTGCCGACCCGGCCTGTGCGCTGTGGCTGGCACAAGTGACGCTGCGGCTGCGGCGCGAAGTGGCATGGTGCTGGCATCAGCGTGGCACAGACGCAGAAGCCCTGCCGGGTGCGCTGCCGCCAGCCGGCGATGCAGTACAGGACAGTCTCGACCTCACGCGCTTCCGCGACGAGAAGCGCGCATTTTTCGACCGCGACATCGCCGCCCGTTATCTGGGCGAACGCCTCGCCGCGCTCGAACGACCGCACTTGTCCCCGGTCCGCCGTGGTGATTGGACCTGGCTGGCCAGCGAATGTCCGCTGACCCCTGCCGCACAATTCGTGTTGGCCTGCGCGCTGGCCGGGCGTGCCGATGCCTCGATCGGTGCCGTCTGCGCGGCGTGTCAGAACGATCTGTCGCGTCCCTGGCCGACGCTGGCGCTCGCGCAGCGGCTCTGGGACGAACCTCTGGCGATTGCCGCCTGTGCCGACGCGGGCCACGCCCTGTTTCGCCACGGCCTCGTGCAGTTGCCGGTCGGGCGAGATTCGCTCGACTGGCAGCAGCCGCTGGAGATGCCGGCGCTGGTCGCGCAAGCCTTGCTCGATGGCCAGTGCCTGCCGTCGGGAATGCTGCGCCAAAGCGACATGGCGCCCGCCGAGTTGCCGCAGGAACTACTGCCGTTGCTGGCGCGTCTGCGCTCCGATACCCCGACGGCAATGCAGCTCCTGCCCCTGCAGGCACCGCGTGGCACCGACTTTGCTGCCTGGGCGCAGGCGCTCGCGCAGGCGAGTGGGCGCGCTCTGATGATTCTTGCCGACGACGTGACGCCGGATCGGCCCGGCCTTGGCGCACTCGCCACTGTCTGCTGGATGCGGGGTGCCGACCTGTTGCTGCCCGAGCATTGGCAGGCGTGTTGCGGCGCCGGTGTTGCCGAGCACTGGTTCGCGCCGCTGGCAGCTTTGCCGCTGCGCTGGTATTTGCCAGTGGTCGACGGCGGCATGGCGGTGCGTGGCGTGCCGGCTTCGCTGCTGCTGCCAACCTGCCTGCTGCCACCGCTCGACACCTCGGCGCGCGCGCAACGGCTGGCGCGGATGTTGGTCGACGCGCCAGCGGCAATCCGCGCTGCGCTCCCGGAAGCGGCACGGCGCTTCCGTCTCGCCGAGCGGCCACTGGAGCGGGCCGCCGCGGCGGCGTCGGCATTGGGCGCTGCGGCCGGCGTGCATGAATTGTTCGCCGTCTGCCGGGCCGAGGCACGGCTCGAACTCGACGGGCTCGCCAATCTGGTCAACCCGCGCTTCGCCCTCGGCGAACTGGTGTTGCCGCCGGCGCAGACCCAACAACTGTGCGAAATCGTTTCGGCGATGGCCGTGCTCGGTCGCGTACATGACGAGTGGGGCACGGCGCGCGTCTGGAACGATGCTGGCCTGTCGGTGCTCTTCTCCGGACCGCCGGGAACGGGCAAGACGATGGCTGCCGAGGCGCTGGCCAACGCACTTGCGCTGCCGATGTACCGGATCGACCTCTCGCAGGTGGTCAACAAGTACATCGGCGAGACCGAGAAAAACCTGCGGCGCATCTTCGACGCCGCCGAGACCAGCGATTTCCTGATGTTCTTCGACGAGGCCGATGCGCTGTTTGGCAAGCGCACCGAGGTGCGTGATGCGCACGACCGGTTCGCCAACATCGAGATCAGCTATCTGCTCGAACGCATGGAGCGCTTCAAGGGCCTGGCGGTGCTCGCCAGCAATCGACGCAAGGACCTCGACGAAGCATTCACGCGCCGGCTGCGCTACATCGTCGAATTCCCGGTGCCCGGCGTTGTCGAGCGCGAGCGCTTGTGGCGGCAGGCTTTCCCGGCGCGCGTGGACATCGTCGAGATCGATTGCCGCTGGCTTGCGCAGCAGTTCGAACTCGCCGGCGGCCACATCCGTTCCGCCGCCTTCAACGCCTGCCTGCTGGCCGCCAGCCAGCGCGCCGAAGGGGCTGCGCAGGTGGGCATGCTGGAGGTGTTGACCGCCGTCAAGCGCGAACTCGAAAAGATGAATCGCGTCGCCGGTCGCGAACAGTTCGGTCGCCATGCGGCCTTGATCGGGAGTCTCGCATGAATGTCGACATCGCCCGCCTGGCGATCACGCTGCAGGGCTTTCCGGCGGGGATCGGCGAGCGTTTGACAGAGCAGCTCGACGACGCCCTGCAGCGGCGACTGTCCGATTTGCAACCGGCTACGCTGGGCAGCGGCCTTGCCACGCTGGACCTTGGCGTCATCGATGCGCCGGCGCATGCCGATGCACAGACCCTCTGCGAACTGATCGCCACCCGCCTGGGCGAGTGGGTGACGCACGCCTACGACCCCGCCAGCGCGCAGGCAGAAGCCGGGGAGGGCCGCTGAATGGCACTCTTTCCCTTACGTGGCGTGCTCGTCGAATATGGCGCGAACATCCTCGGGCCGATTCCGAACATCGTGATTTTCCAGTTCAACCCGGAAAACATGACACGTACGATCACCATCCCGCCGCCACCGGCGAGCGCATCGGCACGACCGCGGGTCGAGACGCACGCCGCAGCGGCGCCGCCTTCGGAGCGATTCGAGATCAGCGCGCATTTTTCGGCAGCCGACGACCTCGGTGCCGGTGGCGCGGTGTCGGCCATCCCGCGCCTGTTTGGCGTCGGTCCGCAGATCGCGGCGCTGGAGAAGATGGTCTACCCGCAGAGCACACCCGGCGGTCTGATCGGCGCGGCGATCGACGCGATCGGCGCGGCACTCTCGGGGCCGGGCAGCACGCCGCCGACGCAGCCGGTGCCTCGTGTACCGCTACCGCGCATCCTGTTCATCTGGGGACCGTCACGGGTGCTGCCGGTGACCATCACCTCGATGTCCATCAGCGAACAGAAGTACGACCTGTTGCTCAACCCGGTGCAGGCCGAAGTCAAGATCGGCATGCAGGTTTCCAGCCAGGCGCCGACCGATGATGCGATCGGCGAGGGTGCCTACAAGTACACGCAAATGATCAAGGACACCCAGGCGACGCTGAATCTCGCCAAGGTGATCGAGTTTGCAGTCGATATCATTCCCTTCTGAGAGGCCGCCATGTTCCTCAAGAACTCGCGCTACCATGGTCTGCCGACGGTGACGGCAAAAGACCGCGCCGGTACCGAGGTCGCGGCCGTCAAGCTGCGGCTCCTGCCGATTCCTGCCGGCGACCCGGTAACGGTGCGCACGCACGACCAGCTCGACACCCTCAGCGAACAGCGCTACGCCGACGCGACGCACTACTGGCACATCGCCGACGCCAACAGCGAACTCGAAGCGGCGTCGCTGCTGCAGCCGACTGGCCGGCCGATCACGATTCCCCGGAGCTGACGATCATGGCCAGGGCCGAATACCGCGTCTACTTCGACAATGTCCCGGCGACGGCGGAGCAGTTGGCGAGCATCAGCGAAATCCGCATCGACCAGGGCATCGGCATGGCGGCGGCGGCCGAGCTGGAGTTGCCGATCGCCACCAGCGACGCCGGCCTGTGGTCCGGCGTCGAAGACGACTTCGCGCAGCCATTTGCGCGCGTGCGTGTCGAGGTCAAGGTGGCCAGTGATGATTTCGTGCCGCTGATCGACGGTCTGGTGGTCGGCAATCGCTACGAGTTGCAGGCCTCGCCCGACCAGAGCCGGATGACGCTGGTGGTGCACGACGACAGCGTTCAGCTCAACCGTGACGAGAAGGTCGCTCTCTTCGAGGACATGGCGCCGCAGGACATCGTCACCAGCCTGTTCGAGGAAGCAGGTCTGACGCCCGACGTGGACGCGCTGCCCGCTGCCGGCGCGGTGCTGCAGCGCGTGGTCGTGCAGCGCGGCACCAGCATGCAGTTGCTGCGCGATCTTGCCAAACGCTACGGCATGTTCGTCTATGTGCGCCCCGGCGCAGCACCGGGGGCGAGCGTCGGCGCTTTCAAGCGGCCACAGTTCGCGGCAACCGACCTGCCTGAAATCCTGCTGCTCGGCGACCAGCGCAACGTCGCGAGTTTCTCTGCCGAGTTCGACGCGCTGCGGCCGCTGCGCGCGCGCGCCGGCAGTGTCGCCCTGGCCGACCGTAGCGTGCTTGCCAGCAGTGCCGATGCTGCCGTCGGCACGCCGCTCGGCGACGCCCCGGCACACGACCTGACGCAGCCGGCGCTGACCCTGCTCACCGGCACGCGCGAGGAGCAGGGCGACCTCGACGCCGCCACCGCGGCCACCGTCGATCTCTCGTCCTGGGCCTACGCCGCCAACGGCGAAGTGGACATCGACGACTACGCGGGCGTGCTGCAGCCGTACCGACTGCTGCGCGTTCGCGGTGTCGGCGGCTATCTGTCGGGGGACTACCTGATCGGCCAGGTCACGCATGTGCTCACCGACAGCAGCTACCGGCAGCGTTTCGCTCTGCACCGCAATGCGCGCTCGGCCGGCAGCACGAGTGGCGGCGGACTCTTCACAGGAGTGTTCTGATGGAAAGCGGAACCCTCGAACGTCTGGTGGTGGAACTCGCGACGCAGTCGCGCACACGCCACTTCGGCAAGTACCGTGGCCTGGTTGCCGACAACCAGGATCCGGCCGCGATCGGTCGCATCAAGGCACAGGTTCCCGAAGTGTTCGGCGATGCCGTGCTCACCCCCTGGGCCACCCCCTGCGCGCCCTACACCGGCGCCGGGGTCGGCTTGCACAGCATCCCTCCGATCGGCGCCGGCGTGTGGATCGAATTCGAAGCTGGTGATCCGTCGCGACCGATCTGGAGCGGCGGCTGGTGGGGAAGCAGCGACCTCCCGGCCGACCAGAGCGGTACGGCGGCCAAACCGCCGCTGAAAATCCTGCGCAGCGAACAGGGCTTGCTGGTCGCGCTCGACGACGACGCGAAGACGCTGACGCTCTCCGACGGCAACGGTAGCAACTTGTTGACGATCCGCGTCAACGACGGACAGATTCGCGTGCAGGCAACGAGCAAAGTGATCGTCGAAGCGCCATTGATCGAGCTCACCGAAGGCGCAGCACACCCGCTTGCCTTCGGCGATTCGCTGCTGCAGTACCTGAATCAGTTGGTCAGCATCTTCAATACGCATATGCATGTCGGCGAAACGGTGATCGGCATCCCGGTGACCCCGATCGTTCCTGTCACCCCCTTTCCCCCTGCGACGCCGACGCTATTGTCGACGCGCGTCACCACCGGCTGAGGAACCCCCATGGCCAACCCACTCAAGGCAGGCCGGATCGACGACTTCGCGTTCAGCCTCGCGGCCTACATCGACCAGGCGATGCATAACGAATGGCAGGCGGTGAAAGGCGAATCCCTGCCCGACAGCGATCAGGGCGCCCAGGACCGCAGGATTCTTTTCGCGGCGATCGCCCAGGGTGTGCTGAAGTTCCTCGCCGATCACGGGAGCGACCTGATCACCAGCGAAGAGAGCGGCAACGGCGGACTCAACCAGCACCGGCACAGCATGGCCTTCACCGTCGACACTTTCAGGACGCCCTTGCCATGAACGGTCGTCATCTGGCTTTCCCCTTTCATGTCGGCGCCGACGGGCGTACCGCGACGCCCTCCGGTCTGGCCGAGCATATTCGCGGCGAGATCATGCAGTTGCTGCTTACCGCACAGGGCGAGCGACCGTTCCTGCCGGGTTTCGGCGCCGGGTTGCGGCGGCTGGTGTTTCAGCAGAACGACGATGCGACGGCGGCGATCAGCAAGGCGCTGGTGAGCCAGAACCTTTCGCGCTGGCTCGGGCACCGCGTCACCGTCGAGGCGCTCGATGTCAGCGCCGACGACGCCACACTCAACGTGGACCTGCGCTACCGCGTGCTCGCCAGCGGCGAGGTTCGCAGCGTGCGCTTTCAGCGGCAGGGGGCGAAATGACCCGGCTAGGCAACGAGGAGCGGCTCGAGGACCGCGCGCGCGACCTCGACGGCAAGGGGCTGAATGCCTTCAGGCTCGCCTACGTCACCCTCGACGCTGCGCCAAAGCCGGCTTTCGCCTGGCTCGACGTCGAGTTCTGGAATGCCAATGCGCTTGCGCCATTGCCGCCCAGGGAGGCTTTCAAGATTCAGGGGGCGACTCGGCAGCGCTCCGGCAACCCGGCACGAGCAGTCGCAGTGTTGCAGGTACTGCCGGGCGCCGGCAACACGCTGCGCTTGCAGATCGCCCCGGTCGGCGATTACTCGACCTACCTGTTGTCGACCACCAGCGTTGGCCTGGGCGCCCCGGACAATGCCCTGCCGCTGGCGATGGACCCCTTGCTCAACGCCTTGCCGTTCAAGTTCCGCCCCGGCTGCTTCAATCTCAATTGCACGCCGATGGAGAAGGGCAGGCCAGCGCCGACAGAGCCTGAAATCGACTACCTTGCGCGCGACTACGACTCCTTCCGGCATGTGCTGATCGCCGCGATGATGCGCCGCGTTCCCGGCTGGTCACCGAGCAGCGAAGCCGACTTCGACCAGGTGCTGATCGACCTGGTCGCCGCCGATGCCGACGAGCAGGCCGACTACCACGACCGCGTCATGAACGAGCGCGCGCTGGCGACGGCGCGCAAGCGTGTGTCGCTGGCGCGGCATGCGCGGCTGCTGGACTACCACATCCACCAGGGCAATCAGGCCAGCACCTGGCTGGCTCTCGAAGTGGCCGGCATGGTCGACCTGCCGGCGACGGGCCAGGATGAGTTCGGCGTCTGGAGCGGCCGTGCCTGGCAGGACGACGACGCGGTGATTTTCGCGATGGCGCGCGACGGCGGGTCATGGCGCCAGCGTTGCTTCGCGCAGCTGAACCGCTTGCGGCTGTATACCTGGGGCAAGACGGTGACGGCGCTCGCCGCCGGCAGCACCGAAGCCGATCTGACGGCGGCGACGCCGCTCACGCAGACCGAGGCCGAAGCGCTGCGCGACTTCTTCCTCGGCACGCATGCGAGCCAGGTGCCGGGTCCCGGCGCCGCAGACGTGAACACTGCCGTCGACCAGTTGCTGATCCAGGAGGCGCTGAACCCCGAGACTGGCACCGCCAACGGCAGGCGCATCGCGCAGCGGCAGTTGCTGCAACTGTTGCCCTTGCATGGCCCGATCGCGCGCGCCGAGGCCCTGCAGGACCCGTTCACCGGCGAATGGCTGGTACGCGTTCGCTGGCGTGCCGAAGACGCGCTGCGGCAGAACTTCTGCTTCGTTTGCGACTGCGCCGGCCAGCCGGTCGAAGACGTGAGTCTGTTCCACGCCAACCTGCTGCGCGTGACGCAAGGACGGCCGCGCATTACCACCTTCCGCGCGCCGGGACAGCCGCTTGGTGGGGCCGACGAGCGAAGTTTCGTTGCCAGCGATTCGGTCAGTTACGAGATCGTGCTGCGCCAGGCCGGCAGTGCTTCGCCGCCGCGCGGCGTGCTCTGCCCGCTGCCTGCCTCGCCGCTAGCCTACCGCGCCAGCGCGCCCGGCGGCGAGACGCCGACGCGAACAACCGCGCAGGTCATGGTGCAGGGTTTTGCCGAGCCGTGGCAGGAACAATCGGACCTGATCGAAAGCCAGCGGGACGACCAGCACTTCATCGTCGAGACCGACGAGCTCGGCGGCAGCTCGCTGCGTTTTGGCGACGGCAGCAACGGCGCAGCTTTGCCCATGGGCGCCTTTGTGCAGTGCCGTTATCGCGTCGGGCAGGGCAGTCAGGGCAATGTCGGCGCCGACAGCCTCGTCGGCTTCGTGGACGCCAGCGGCGCCGTGCAGCGCGTCTGGAATCCGTTCGACGTGACCAACGGTCGCGATCCCGAACCCGCCGCCGAGATCGTTCGCCGCGTGCCCGAGGCCTACCGCCAGCACCAGTTGCGTGCCGTCACCCTCGATGACTACGCCAGGCGTGCCGAGGAGCTGCCAGGAGTTGCGCACGCCCGCGCCCGCTATGCCTGGACCGGCAGCTGGCGCTGCGTGCAGGTGGCCATCGACCCGGCAGGCGGTATCGTGCTGGCCGAACCACTGCGGCGCGCGCTCGCCGATCACCTCGATGCGGTTCGCCTGATCGGCGAGGATCTGGAGGTGGGCGCGGCGCGCTACGTGCCCCTGGACATCAAGCTGAGCCTGTGTGCGCAGCCGGCCTACTGGCCCGAGGATCTGCGAGCGGCACTCGAAGAGGAGTTTTCCGACGGCTGGACGCGTGACGGTCGCCACGGCTTTTTTCACCCGGATCGGTGGACCTTCGGGCAGCCGCTGTACGCGAGCCAGTTGATCGGCCGTGCGCTTTCCGTCACCGGCGTCGGCCGCGTCCTGCGCGCCAGCATGCGGCGCTGGAACCCGGGCAGCGGTGGCGGCCTGACCGAGATCGACATCGATCCCCTGGCACTGCCCGAATCGCGCCTGGAGAAGATCCCCGTCGGGCCGTTCGAGATCATCGTCGTCGCCAACGACCCTGATCACCTGGAAACCGGTCGCATCCGCTTCGAAATCACCGGAGGTCGCCGATGAGCTGTACCAACGATTGCCGCCAGCCGGCTGCTTTCCCGAAGACGATCGACAACCGGCCGGGCCTGAGCACCATCGACTATCGCATCGGCAGCTACGCCGACCTGCGCGAGCACATGCTGTCGCGGCTTGACGCGAGTACGGTGCTCGCCGAATGGACGCAC
The DNA here is from genome assembly GCA_013414765.1 of Candidatus Accumulibacter cognatus. Lineage (GTDB taxonomy): Bacteria > Pseudomonadota > Gammaproteobacteria > Burkholderiales > Rhodocyclaceae > Accumulibacter > Accumulibacter cognatus. The sequence continues at coordinate 968,408 of CP058708.1, read as the reverse complement.
CGCCTGCCCGACGACCCCGGCATCGCGCTGATCGAGGCAGCCGCCGAGGTCGGCGACATTCTCAGCTTCTACCAGGATCTCTACGCCAACGAGGCCTATCTGCGCAGCGCCAAGTGGCGCGATAGCGTCGCCAACCTGGTGCGCCTGCTGGGCTACCGGCTCGCGCCAGGGGTCGCGGGACGCGCGCGTTTCGCGTTCGCGGTGAAGGGTGCTCAGCCCGTGCTGCTGCCCGCCGGCCTGGGCATCCAGGCGCAGCTTGCCGGCGACGACAAGCCATCAGTCTTCGAGACCAGCGTCCAACTGCTCGCGCAGCCGGCGTTGTCGCAGTTTCATCTGTACCGGCCGCGCCAGGCACCCGACATTCGTTACGGCACCGACACCTTCACGCTGTGGGCCGATGCCGGCGTCGCGGTGCAGCTCAAAGCCGGCGACCGCATCCTGGTCGGCGTCGCCCGCGCTGGTGGCGAAGCGTTCGATCATACGCAGGTGATGGTCGTAGACAAGACCTGGGAAGCCTTCGGCAGTACCGTCGTAACAATGAAAGGCGGCATCACCAGCCTGAAGAAGCCGCCACGGTTCAGACCGCTGACACCACCGCGCCTCGTTTCGGCCACCTTGCCGGCTGCGGCTTCGCTGTTCTCGTCTTCGTTCACGCCAGCGCTGCAGCCGCTGTCGCTCAAGATCGCGTCGCTACCGTCCTTCCTGACGCCCGGTGTCATTGCTCAGCCGCTGGCACAGTCGCTGCTTGCGGCCGGGCTCGGCGTGCCCACCCTGGCGTCGACGCCGCGCCTGCGGGCCTGGAAGCTTGCCGGAACACACCGCCACTTCGGGCACAACGCACCAGCCACGCAGGTCGTCGTGGACGACAAGGGGCGCGCGACCACCAGCCCGGTGTCGTATGTGCGCAAGCTTGCTGCCACCACCGCCGCACCGGCCGTGCCGTCGCTGCCCTCGACGCAGATGCCGCTCGACGGCGAGGTCAGCAGCGTGGTCGCCGGCACGCGGCTGCTGATCGAGGCCAACCTCAGCATCGGCAGTCACGCGAGCAGTCGCCGCAAGCGTCTGCTCGAACGCCGCATCGCGCAGGTCGATCGGCAATCACTGGCGTGGGGACCGCTGAGCGGTGCCAGCACGGTGCTGACCCTGGACGAGGACCTGGCGATCAGCGAGAACGGCAGCACGCTCGGTTATGCCGACATCCGCGGCATCAGCTTTCACGAGGTCGTCGGCGAGCCTTTCGAGCTGCGCGCCGACTTCGTGCAGACGGCCGCCAGCCGGGGGAAGGAACTGCATTTCTATGGCACGGCCGGTGAAGCCGCCGCGCTGGCCAGGCGAAGCCTGCTGTTTTCCGGCCCAGGCCCTGCATTGGTCGCGGCCACCGCCCTGTCCGTCGCCAGCGACGATGGCGACGATGGCGGGCAGCCGGGCTGGCATCGTGTGCAGCTCGACCGCGATTTCGACTACACGCAGTTCGAGCACAGCGCACCGCAAGTCACGGTGTACGGCAACCTGGTCGAGGCGACTCAGGGCAAAACCGAGGCCCGGATCACCCTGGGAGACGGCGATGCACGCGCGGTTTTCCAGACCTTCGCGCTACCCAGGACGCCGCTTACCTATCTGCTCGATACGACGCAGGTGCCGCCGCTGCTGCCGCAGTTGCAGGTGTGGGTCGATGGCGTCGCCTGGACGAGCGTAGACAGTTTTTTCGGGCGTACGCCGAGGGAGCACGTCTATATTGTGCGCGAGGATGCCGACGGCAAGAGTTGGGTGCAGTTCGGTAACGGCAAGAGCGGCGCGCGTTTGCGCTCCGGTCGGGGCAACGTGCTGGCGGTTTACCGCAGCGGTGCGGGTGCGCACGGGCTGCTGCAGGCCGACGCGAAACCACAGGCCGACAAGAAGGTCGCCGGACTCGAAGCGGCTTTCCTGCTCGAAGCGGTTACCGGCGGTGCCGAACCGGAGGGTGCCGATAACGCACGCCTGGCCGCACCGGGAACCATGCAAAGTCTGGGCCGTATCGTCAGTCTGGCCGATTACGAGGCCGAGGCGCTGGCCATTCCCGGCGTGCTGAAGGCGCGCGCCGCCTGCGCCCAGGTTGACGGCGCCGCGCTGGTGCGCGTCACCCTGCTCACCGCGAGCGCTGCGGCAGCCGATGCCGCGGCAGCCAGCGACGCGCTGCGCGCAGCGGTGGGCGCACGCGGTGCCAGGCGCTGTCCGTTGCTGGTCGTGGCGGGTGCGCGCACGCCGGTGTCGCTGCATCTGGTGGTGGGTTACGACCCGACCCGACGCACCGAAGAGCTGCGCCTGGCAATCCTCGAAGCCTTGGGTGCGAGTGGCGAAGAGGGCAATGGCGTCGATTCGTCACGAGGTCTGTTCAGTTGGCAGCAGCGGCAATTCGGTGACGGGGTGCACGGCTCGCAGGTCGTCGCCGCCGTGCAGAAGGTGAGCGGTGTGATATGGGTGCGGCTGGTTGCTCTCGCCGTCGCCAGGCCACCGCTGGTGCAGGCGAAACCGGGCCTGCAGTTGAGCGCAGAGCTGTCCCAGCCGGCACTGTCGATCGCCAACGTTCCGGCGACGCAGCGCTCGCTGGCCTGCGCCGGCGACCGGCTGCTGGCGCTGCAGACAACGGCGCTGCAGCTGCAGTTCGCCGCCGACGAGCAAGGAGGGCGGCCATGAGTTCGCCACGCCGGCCTCTGTACGAGCGGCTTCCCGAGGTATATCGCATTCGCGACAGTGAGCAGACGCCGCCCGGACAACTCGCAGCTTTTCTCGGCGTTATCGAAGACGCCTTCGCAGCGCTGCATGCCCGTACCGACGCACAGTATCACGACCTCTTCATCGAACACTGCGATGACTGGGTGGTGGCTTACCTCGCCGACCTGCTGGGCACCTCTCGTCTGGCCGGCGACCCGTGGACGCTGCGCGCCGATGTCGCGCGCACGGTTTTCCACCGCCGCCGCAAGGGCACGCTCGGCGCCGTCGAGTCGCAGGTCTTCGCGCTGTCGGGCTGGGCGGCGCATGTGGTCGAGATGCGCGAGCGCCTGGCGTGGAACCAGCACCTGAACCACCAGCGTCCCGACGCCGGCGGCATGCCGCCACGGCGTCTTGTCAGCGAGTTCACTGCCGCCATCCGCGGTGGCACCGTGACACTACGCGATCCGGCGCTGCTCTCGCTGACTGGCGGAGCTTTCGATGCGCACGCACGGGTGGTCGACGTCAAGCCGCCGACGCTGGGCCTGTCGGGCTGGAACCTGCCGAATCTGGCGGTGCTGTTGTGGCGGCTCGAAGACTTCCAGGTGCCTTTGTCGCGGCCGCTGTTCCGGCAGATCGCCGCCATCCCGCCGTCACCCGGCGCTGCTGCCCTGGCCGTGCGCTTCGACGTACAGGCACAGGGCGAGCCCTGGCCGCTGTTCAACAGGCACCGCTTCCATGCCGACGCAGAACCGCCGCGCCTCGGCGGCGAAGACGAAGTACCGGACCGGATGCCGCCGGCACGGCTCAGCGACGGTACGCCGGCCGGCCGCCCGGCGAGCTATGTCAGCGTGCAGACCTACTCCGACCCGCGCAATGCGCATCCCGGCTCCGACCCGGTCGGGCTGGTGCTGCACCTGCCCGAAACGCCCTTCCTCGGGCAGGCCTGGCGAATTCGCGGCGCCAATCTCTGTGCCTGGGAGACCGGCATCGCACCGCCGCTGCGCGACTGGGAGGTGGCGATCGACCCCGAACATGGCCGGCTGGTGTTCGGCGTCCCGGATGCCGATCCGGCGACACAGGCCGAGCCCCTGGCAGACGGCCTGCTGGTGTCGGCCTGCTATGCGCAGGCCGGTCCCAGCGGCGCACAGCCCGTGCAGCGTTTGCCCTTGCCGGCCAGCTGGCCTGGCGAGCAGACCTACGAAGTCAGGCGCATCAACTGGTTCGACGATGCTTTCGCGCTACAGCATGCGCTCGACGACCTGCCGAAGCGCTCGCAAGCGCTGCTCATCGAGATCACCGATAGCCAGACTCATGTCCTCGACCTCGGTGCGATCGCCGGCATCGGCAACGACGCCGGTGTTCTGTCGCTACGCCTTGCGCAATCCCTATGGATTCGCGGCGCATCCGGTGAACGCCCGGTCGTCCGCCTGCTACAGCCGTTGCGGGTGCGACCGACGCAGATCGGCGGAGCCGGGGCCGTCAATGCCGAAGTCCTTGAACTGTTGCTCGAAGGTCTGTACCTGACGCGCGCCGTGGCGTTCCCGGCTGGCGATGCGCTGCTGATGCAGGCGGCACTCGGGCAGTTGCGCATCCTCGGCTGCACACTCGATCCTGGTGGCGGTCTGCTGCTCGACGGCAGTGCCAGCGGTACGCGCGCGCCGATTCGCGAAGCGCTGCGCCTCACCAATGACTATGGTCTCGCCCCCGCCGAAAGCGATGCTTTCGACCAGGTGCCGGCCGTGACACTGGAGCGCAGCATTGCCGGTCCGCTGGCGATCGACAGCGGCTACCTGCTGACGCTGGCCGACAGCATCGTCGATGCCGGCAGTGGCAGCACTGCGACGCTGCCGGCCCTGGCGCTCGGCGCCGCGACCGGCAACCCCGAGCTGGCATGGGGCCCGGACCTGGTGGTGCGCGGCCTCACCGCCTTCGGCCGCGTGCGCGTGCAGACCGCGCGCGGGGAAGGCGGCCTGTTCGTGCACCGCCTCGAGGTGCACGACAACCAGGATAGCCACACCGTTGATGTCAGCGTCGGTCAGCACGGCAGTTGCCTGAAATTCTGCTGCTTCAGCGGCGACCATGACCGCTTGCCGCAGCATTTCGGCTGCGTCTTTGCCAGCGAGGCATGGCTGCGCTTCAGTGCCGAGTACTTTGGTCGCCCAGGCTATGCACAGCTACGGCTCGACTGCGACCGCCGCATCCGCGAGGACGGCCCGGCCAGCGATGAGATGGGCGCCTTCGGGTATCTGCGGAACACGCACAAATGGAAAAACATCGGCATCCGGCTGCAGGAATTCATGCCGGTCGGGGTGCGACCGGTGCTCATTCCGATCACTTAGAGGATCACGATCATGAAGGGCGACTTTTCCTTCCTCGCATTCGATACGGCGCCTCATTACAGCGGCGTGCTGCACCAGCAGGGCCGCGTACTGCTGGACCGCGACTGGAACGAGGCGGCGGCGATCGCCAGCAGGTGGCGCACTATGGCCGCCCGCGATGCTTTCGGCGACGGTCTGTTGGCGGTACCGGCGGCGAATCCGGCCGGTTTCAAACTGCAGGCTGCCAGTAGCGATGGCACGCTGGTCAAGGTCGATCTCGCTGCCGGCCGGGCGTGGGCCGATGGCCTTTCGCTGACGCTGGCCGACCCATCGAGTTTCCTTGCCAGCTATTTCGCGCAGCCTTTCCAGACACCGCAAGCGGCGCCGTCCACGATCGCCGATGGCGTTCGCGATCTGGTCGTTCTCGACGTCTGGGAAGACTCGGTCAGCGGTTTTCAGGATCCGCTGAACCTGATCGAGCCGGCGCTGGGCGGGCCGGACACGACCGAGCGCACGCAGGCCTTCGTCAAGCTGCAGTTACTGCGCCTCGGTCCCAACGATGACTGCAGCGCCGCCGCCGACCTCGCCGACGACTTCGGCGCCAAGGGCAAGCTGACGGTCTCGTCGGCGCCGCTGCTGACCATCACCGGCGACTGTCCACTTGCTGCCGGTGGTGGCTACAGCGGCCTCGAACACTACCTCTACCGCATCGAGATCGCCGACCCGGATGCCCTGGGTCAGGCGCGCTTCAAGTGGTCGCAGTGGAATGGCGGTCTCGTCGGCCGTGGCCTCTATGCGGCCGCTGCGCCAGGTAGCGGCACGGTCACGATCACCGCCAACGACCAGATGATCAACCATTGCGGGGTCAGCGATTTCTATCTCGAAGCGCTCGTCTTCGACGCGGCCCTGGGCGCCTGGCAGGTCACGCTGAGCGCCGATGCCACGCTGGCACAGGATGGCGTACTGTCACTGACCCAGGTGCAGGGCGTCTGGCCGACGGCAACCCCGGCGAGCGGTTTCTTCCGTCTCTGGAACGGCATCGCCCGGGTGGCCGATTTTCCGGTTGGCGGCGCCAACCCGGTCGAGTTGAAGGACGGCATTCGGGTCGAGTTCGAGGCGGCGACCGCGCACAACGCCAACTATCAGCCCGGCGACTACTGGACCTTCCCGGTACGCGCGTCGGGAGTCGCTTTCGAGCCACCGCTATGGCCGACCAAGGCGCCACCGCAGGGTGTGCGGCATCGTCGCGTAGCGCTCGGCATCCTCAACTGGAACGGCCCGCCGCCGCTGAGCATCAGCCATGCTGCCGGCGACATCGACGACTGCCGACGCGTCTTTCGGCCGCTGAGCAACCAGAAAATATGTTGCACCTTCATCGTCGGTGATGGCCGCAACAGCCACGGTGACTTCGATTCGATCGAAGAAGCGCTGCAGCACCTGCCCGTGAACGGTGGCGAGATCTGCCTGCTGCCCGGCCTGCACCAGACCAATGCGCTGATTGCCGGCCGGCACAACGTCAGGATCAAGGGCTGCGACACCCAGACCAAGGTGATCCCGCGTGAGCAGGGCGCAACGCTGCCGATGTTCACGATTCGCGATGCCGAGAACGTCAGCCTCGAGCACCTGGACATGGTGACGCTCGGCGGTACCGCCATCGTCATCGAGGCGAGCCAGGCCGCTGGCAGCGTCGACATCGAGATCGCGTACAACCGCATTCTTGCCTGCAGCAACGCCATCCACGCGCGCCAGGCGAAAGGCGTCAACATCCACCACAACCGCATCCGCATGCTCGACAAGCGCGGCAGCGATGTGGCGATCCATCTCGCCGGCGACGACAGCCGGATCGAGCGCAACGACATCCGCCTGTTACCGGCGCCGGACATGCCGCCGCTCGACGTGCCGACCGAGACCGATCCGGTTGACCCTACCGATCCCTGCGCCAGACTGGTGATCGTCTATTTCAATCCGCGGCTGTTCGTGCGCTATGTCAACCAGGTGTGGGCGATCAAGCTGCCGTCGCTAGTCGTGCTGAAGCAGCCGTATCAGGCGCTCGGCGGCATTCGACTGGGCAACGCTTGCGAGCGCGTGCGCGTACTCGAAAACGTGATCGTCGGCGGCGCCGGCAACGGCGTGACGCTGGGGGCTTCGCCGCCCGCGCCGCTGCCGGAACCGGAGCAGGTGTTCACCTTGCCGCAGGAAGCCGGAGTGACGGTGCGCGTCATCGGTCCCGATGGCAAGCCGCGCGCCGGCGTACAGACCACCTTGACCAACACGGCGACCAACGAGGCGCGCTCGTTCGTCACCGATGCCGACGGCAGCTTCCTTTTCGGCAGCAACCCGGCGACCTTCCGCGTCACCGAGGGCGAGCCCGGTTTGGTGATCGACAAGCTGGATCTGCAGCCAATCCAGAACAATCAGTCCTTCGTGCTGACGATCGTGCTGAAGGCCGACGAAGCGCCGAACCCCGAAAACTCCGGCTTCCTTTACGACATCACCATCGAGCGCAACGAAATCGCGGCGATGGGATTGTCGGGCATCGGTACCGGCGCCGTGTCGGTGCCGGCGGCAGCCTTGCGCGCCAATGCACTCGCTGCTGCACGCCGACAGCTCGGCACCCCGGTGATCGGGCTCGCGATCCGTGCTAACCATATCAGTGGCTGTCTGCAGAACCCTTTCGACAACGCGCTGCGCCTCACCGCGGCGTCGCAGGGACTGGGCGGCATCTCGCTCGGCATGTGCGAAGCGCTGGCCATCGTCGACAACGACATCGAGCGCAATGGCGTCAGCGGTGCCAATCCCGTTTGCGGCATCTTCGTCGCCTATGGCGAGGGCGTGGAGATCGCGCACAATCGCCTGGTCGATAATGGACCGCTGACCCCGGACGTGAGCAGCCAGGATCTGATCGCCGGCCGGCGCGGCGGCATCGTGTTGAATCTCGTTGCCAACTTCAATCTGCTCGACGCACGTGCCCTTGCCCAAGGCGACACTTTCAACGCGCGGCCGGCAGCGCGCATCCACGAGAACCTGGTCGACCAGCCGGTCGGGCTGGCGCTCCATGCGATTGCTTTCGGTCCGCTGCAGTGCACCGACAACGTCTTTTCCAGCGAGCTGTCGGGACTCTCCATACAGGAGCGCATGGCCGGTACGGTCTTCATCTACGACCTCGGTGGTGTCAACCAGGCCGCGGCAGGGATGCGTCTGCAGCGCGCCAGCACGCTGCAGGCGGCCGAGGCGAGGCCGCAGATCGTTCCCGAGAAGGACGCGGCTGCGCCGGTCAGCGAGAGCGCCGCCGTCGACGCGCAGGCGGCGGCTCTGCACGCCGCCCCCGCGATGCTGCTGCCGCAACGTGCGGCGGCCGTGGAGCAGCTCTTCCCGGCAGGCAAGCTGATGTTCAACGACAACCAGTCGCGTACCGGGCAGAGCAATACCAGCGCGAGCTGTCAGCTGCTGGCAACGCTCGATGACCTCGCGTACCAGAACAACCAGTCGTTCAGTCTGCGCAGTGGCAACCTGATCACCAACGCCCTGCTCTACGGCAACACTCTGCGCGCCACTGGCAACCGTCTCGGCGAGCGCGGCGCCGAGACCCTGCTGTCGCTGCTGTCCCTGGGGGTTCGTCTCAACAATACCAGCTTCAACCAGGGAGACCACTGCATCGTCGCCAACGACATGAACCCGGCAATGGCCGAGGTCAAGGTTGGCAACCAGATCCTCAACCCCGGCAGTCTGTGCGCGAGCCGCAGCATCGTTGCCGCGATCCTCTTCAAACCACACGGGTGAGACACCATGGCCCTGATACTGAACACCGGACAGAACAGTTACAAGAGCGACCTCGAAGGCCTCTTCGAGACACTGCAGGAACAGCGCAGCGAACTGTTGAGCATGGTCCGCGACGTGCAACTCGCCGCCCGCCTGCTCGCCGTCGCCGAGGCGCGCCGCCTCAGCGAGCTGGCGGGCGACGATCCGCGTGTGGCGCACTACCTGAACAGCAGCGACACGATCCTGCGCCGCGCCGCTGCACTTGAGATCGAGAGCGAGATTGCCAACATCCGCGTGCCGCCGATTACCAAGAGCGAGACCCTGCTGCAGGGCCGCATCACCGACGAGTCGGCGAGGGCGACTGCGCATGTGGCGGTGACGCTGGTCGACGAGAAAGGCGCCCCGGTGGTGGGCGTAGCGTCAGTGGAGACCGACGACTCCGGCTACTTCGCGTTCATTCTGCAGCCGGCACAGGTCGACGCTATCGGTGCCGGGCGCAAGCTGACCTTGCAGGTCGGCAGCGCCAGCGGCAAGCTCGTGCCGGTCGCGGCGCAAGCGTTTACGCTGGCGAGCGGCGAGGTGAAGGTCAGTGAAACGCGGTTGCAGCCGAGCGAACTGGAGAAGCTGCGGCTGCGTCCTGTTCAACGGTGATACATATTGAGGTAGCCAGCCATGTTAACGTCAATGCACAAGAAGCCGTCCCTCCCAGGCACTGCGTGGCTTTCCCCGACAGGATCGGTAGCGACGCCATCGCGAGCAGCCATGATCATGCGTCAGAGTGCGTCGACCTGTGCCTGCGGAGGGTCTTGTCCGCGCTGTCAGGCCCAGTCCAGCCTCAAGATAGGCGCCCCGGACGACCACTATGAACGGGAAGCCGATCGTGTTGCGGATTCGGTGATGAGCGGCCGCCAGAATGATCCGGTGCACGCAATTTCACCAGGCATGCACTTGAAACTCTCCCGCAAGGTGCTTGAGCCGGACGAAGTGTTGGACAGCGTTCTCCCGGCCGAAGGCACGTCCAGTTCCGAACAGCCCGAAGTTGCCGAACCCGAGAACCTGCAACGCAGCGCCACCGCAGAAGCCGATGCCGTGACGCCTCAATATGAGCGAACCCTTCAGCAGGCTGTCCACAGCGGTGGCGAGCACTTGCCGACAGCGACACGCGCGTTCATGGAAAGTCGCTTTGGCCGGGATTTTTCCGCGGTTCGCTTGCACCGCGACGAGCAGGCGAGCGGCCTCGCGCAGCAAGTCAATGCACGTGCTTTCACTGTCGGCAGCGACATCTTTTTTGCCCAGTCCCAGTATCAACCGTCTTCGCATGCAGGGCAGCGCCTGCTCGCTCATGAGCTTACCCATGTGGTGCAGCAATCCGACGGCCGTTTGTCGAGACAGATCATGCGATCTCCGGGCACCTCTTGCAGCAGCTATCCCGGATACAATGCGTCGATTGACCGGCGTACCTACAATTGTGCCGGCCTGGCGCTACGCACCTATCGATTTACCTCGCCACCGTCTGCCGTATATACCGAAATGGCGGCGAATTTCATCAACCCGGTTTGCCCGGTGGGCAATTGCAAGGCCGGTCAAGTGAAATTCTGGCTTTGGCAGTACGACATCCGCACCGAGGACGATCTGGGTACCATCATCAATCCGACCTGGCGAGATTTTCATATCGTCGGAGGCCGGATGGATGCCCTGGGTAACGACCCCAGCGATGTCCTCAGCAAGAACGGACCGCGTCCAATACACGGCCCCGGTACTGGCCCTAGCTTTCGGCCTGCGTCCAGAGACCGCGCCCTTGATGCCGACGACAACCCCGGCACCACTGCCGCAGGACGCCCGCTCTACAAGGTTCGCAGCAACATGAGCGAAATCATCAGTTGCGCAGGATGTTCCTGAGCGATGCGCTGCCTGCCGTGACTTCCAGGTACTCGGCTTTTCCTGAAGGATGCCTGGAATGCAGGATCGGGGACTATATGATTCGCCGCCATGCTGATTCTCTCTGGTATGTCTACCGGCTGGAAGACATCTTGTCGGTCAAACGTCTGGTTCCAAGTCAGACACGACCAATGATGCTGATCGCCGAAGAGGATCTGCTCGACTCGATGACGCCGGCTTACTTCGCGGAGGTACAGTTTCTGGTCAGCGTTTTCGACCCCGGCCATGCCGATGAATCCCTCGCTCGGCAAGCCATTCAGAATAAGGCCATGATCAAACGAGCGCAGGGACTGCTGCGGGCTGCGCGCGAGTTTTCCCGAACGGATTGCCGGGTCGTCCGAACATAGACGGCCATCAAGCGGCTTGGCCCAGATGGATGGGAGCAGAACATGCGAATGATTGAAAGAACCAGCCTCTCCAAGTTGGCGCAGGCGCAGCGCGGAAGGAACACTCCGCCAGCGTCAGCCATTCCCTTGTCGCCAGCGAAGTCGTGATGCGCCTGCGGTGGCAGTTGTCCACGCTGCGCTACGAATCTGGCCCAGATTAACATCAGCGAGCCTGGGGGCTTCCTTGAGCAGGAAGCCGAGCGGATGGCGGCAAAGGTCGCGACGGGCTTGCCGGCTTCTGCTTCGGCAACCGAAAAAGCGGAGTCGGTGGCAGAGGAGGGTCCGCAAATCCGGACCGGTGACTCCGAGATCGGCTTGATGAACGGCAAGCCCCTCGATCCTGAACTGCGTGCTCGTTTTGAACCGGGCCTGGGCGCCGATTTTTCGCAGGTGCGGATTCATACCGGACCACAGGCGCAGGCCCTGGCCGCTTCCCTGCAAGCCGAGGCCTTTACGCTGGGACGCCATATTGTCATCGGCGATCTCCATTGCCAGGCCGCTTCATCCGATGGGCGGAATCTGTTGGTGCATGAGTTGGCGCATACCATCCAGCAGGGTGCCGCAGGTCAGGCCGGCGCAGCGCTGACGGCAGGTTCGCCTGGTCCGATGATCATGCGTCGGCTGATTCGCACCGCCATCATCAATTTCCTTTGTGGTAGTTCTGACCCTTTCCTCAGAAGCCCACCCAGTGGCTTCATGCATTTGAACACGGGCGAAACACAGATTTCGATCAGCACCAATATTCATTGGGACAGACCGGCAAGCTGCGGGTCGGGCAGCCAGTTTTTTATGACTTTATTCCGTCATCGCAGCGTATTGTGGGATGCCAATGAGGGTACGAAGACCTTCAACGTGGGTACAGCAGATAAAGCGGTCTGGTCGGAGCTGACGAAGATTCCGACTACTACTTCGAGATCCGATCCAACAATACCAATCCGAACTGTTGTTTGACCGGAACCATCGACGTCAACACCCCGTAATGCGCTTGCCCTGGACTCTCCTGCAAGAGCATCAGGGCAATCGAAGTCACTTGCGTGGCAGATGCACCTGCGTGGCCACGGTCAGTGTCAGTTGATTCTTCAATAACAACTGCCCATCGCTTGCCAGGAACAAAACCTCCAGCTGATACTCGCCGGGGCTCAAATCCAGGATCGCTTCGGTCTGGCCATCACTCAGGCGCATGCGCGTCGGCGCTGATCGATTCTTCCTGATATTCAACACGAAATAGCCGGTGTCCGGGATCGAGGTTTTTTCCGGCGCCACGCCCAGGCCGATGACCCCGAGCTTGATCACGAACGGACTATCGACACTCTCGCCATCGCGAATATTCTTGACATAGACCAGTTTGCTCTCGCTCGGAGGGGTCGAAACCTGATCCTGATACCATTTCGGGCAGGTTTCGCTGAATCGTTCGGGGTCGATCCTGGGCGGAGCGGATTGCGTGCGATTGGCGATGACGTTGACGGTGATTTGCCGGCTGAATACGTAGTACGGGCGGTGGTCATAATCGGCAAAAAGCAGGCGCAGGGTATGCGGACCGGGCGGTAAATCGAGAAGGGTGGCGGTCTGCCCCTTGCCAAAATGCCGATACTTGTCAGAAAAGGGGATGGGGTCAGCAACTGAGGGGGGCAAAGGCGTATCGATCAACAAGTGGTGATGACCGCTTTTTTCCCTTTTGTGGCCAGCAGGAATTACCCCCATGCCGCGGATGCCGAATTCTATCCAGAATGGCGTGCGTACCTGGAATCCGTCCACAAGATTAGAGAAGGTCACTGGTGTGGACTCGGCAAACAGACTCAGCGAAGTTCGCTCGGCCGTATATTGTAACCAGCAGCGGCGCTCAAGCGGATCCTCCGGCAAAGGCTTGGCGATGACCATGTTGAACAGCATCAGCAGCGCCAGAGCAGGAAAAACCTTGTATGCACGCATCACAGACCTTTCAAGGCAAGCCATCCTGTTAGATGGCAGATTCTACTGCATCCGTGATCCCGAGCATCGGCAGACTGGCATCGATGTCGAAAAATCTTACTTTATACGAAGAGCCTTGGCTCGAATCGAGAACCGCCACAAGGGGTGCAGGCATCGCTGCCAGACGGCCATCGGATCGATGGGCGATGCTTTGGGGCCGCGTTGAGCTTCGAGCTTCTTGACGTACTGGAAGTCGCTTGCAACGGCATGCTATAGTCCATCGTCCGTGCGTCGAGTGTAATCACCGGAGAATGCTGAATGACAACGCCGACAAGCTCGCTTGAGAAGATCTATCAGATCAAGGTCACCCTCAAGAACAGCCGGCCGCCAATCTGGCGGCGTCTGTTGGTGCCGTCTTCGATCACCCTGGCGCGACTGCACCGGGTGCTGCAAGCGGCCATGGGCTGGCACAACTGTCACCTGCATCAGTTTGTGGTGGCGGGCAATTGCTACGGGGATCCCGGCCTGGATGCCGGCTTCGAGGTGGTCGACGAGCTCAAGGTCCACCTCGACCGCTTGTTGATCAACGTCAGAAATTCGATGGTCTATGAGTATGATTTTGGCGATTGTTGGGAGCACAAGATCGACCTCGAGAAAATCCTGCCCGCTGATCCGGCAATCACTCTGCCCCAATGCATCAAAGGCGTCCGCGCGTGTCCGCCGGAAGATGTTGGCGGCGTCTGGGGCTACGCGGGTTTCTTGGCTGCGATGGCCGATCCAGAACACCCGGAACATGAGGACTACAAGGAGTGGATCGGCGAAAAATTTGATCCGGAGCATTTCGACATCAATAGAATCAACGCACGCCTTGCTGACGCGCACGATTAGCTGACGGTCCAGCACCCCCATCAGGACAGGTTGTACCTTTCCAGCAGCTCCATGAAACGCTGGCCGATCGCTGCGGCTCCCCCGACTACACCGGCGCGCGGTTGTTCAGCCAGTCCGGGCGCCTATGGTCGAATGTTTACCGTCGAGGGAGTGCACGTCTAACGTCTATGAAGAAGCCATTCGATTGGATTGGACGGCGGGGCTCATCGAAGGTCTTTTCGCCGGTGTTGCGGGCGCGTTCGCGGCTGGCGGTGGCGGCCTGTCTGCTGATACTTGCGACATCGCCCAGTGCTGCCCGGCCTGTTCTGGAATGGGGAATCAGCTGTGGGGACGGGCGGGTTGATGTCGTCCTGGATGACTTCGATACGCCGTGGGAGAATTGCTGTACGGCCGATGTGTCGATTCCCGGGCCGACGTTGCGTACGGTTGCGGGCTGCAACGGTACGGCTCTGGCAGTGGATTACGATCTGCGGAATGTCGCTCCCCCCGGCAGCCAGAACGCCGGGCAAAGCTGGGTCGTGTTGCAAAGGAACCTGGCCCAGGCGCGCGATCTTAGCCGATACACCCACCTGCGGCTGGCAATGCGCGGCTCCAACCTGCGTGCGCACGATACGCTCGAAGTGAAGCTCAAGGACGCGAGTGGCCTGGTTGCCGTCGCCCTGAAAAGCATGACTGACCTGCCGGTATGGAGAACAATCTACCTCGACCTGCGGGAACTGACCTCAGACCGCGCGATCGACCTGAGCAGAGTGACGGGTTTCGAGATTGCCATCGTCCGTTGCGCCGGCTGCGAAGTCGCGGACAACCCATCGAGTGACCCTGGTGTGGAAGAGCATGCCGGAACCCTCTACCTAGACGAGTTTGCGGCGGTCGACCTGAAGCCGGGTGGTGCCCACCGCTTGCCCGCCGCCAGCGGATTTGCAGCCGTCACTCGGGACGCGACGGTGCGCAGTAAAGCCGCCGATGCGCTGCTGGCACAAGTCGTGCCGTCAGCAGCGGGCAAGGATCTGTTGCCGGCGTGGTTTCCCGAGACGGTCCCAAACTTCAACAGCTACGCCCAGGCCGAAGCGCTCTTGGTTTTCGTTTACGAGTACCAGGAGACAGGAAAGGCGGCTTTCCTCGATGCCGCGAGAAAGCTGGCTGCCCGGCTGATCGCCTTGCAGATTCCAGCCGGCAGGGTCCAGGCAGGGGCTTGGTTGTCGACGTATGTTCCGCAGACCGGGATACTCAGGGGTCCCGATCGCGCGTCCCAGCCGATTCCCTGCGATGGCAATGAAACACTGGTACAGGACATCGACACTTGCGAATGGGCCGGCAACGTCGGATGGGTGCTGATTGCGCTCAACAAACTTCGCAACAGTGGTCTGCACACGGATACCATTGCGCTCGATAACGCGATCGATCGTGGGGCTGCGTGGCTGATCGGCCAGCTTGGCCGCAATGCGGCGTATCCAAACCTGATTTCATTGGGCATCGAAGGAAACATCTCGGCTTACTTTGGCCTGCGCGCTGCGGGACGCTTGCAGGAAGCATCGCTGCTCGGCAGCGCCATTTTTCGATTTGGTTGGGATGCCGTCCAGCGACGCATGAAGTCTGGCGTTCTGCCTGCTGACGTGGCCAGCGCGATGGACGTCAGCGGTAGTTGGGGCTCGACTTTTCTACGCGCGATCGGCAAGACCCAGGAGGCGCTGGACGCTCAGGCTTATGCAGCCTCCATCCTGCGCGTCAACTCGTTCGACGCAACACGCTATGGGTACGGTGACATCGCCGGACCCTACACGCCTGCAGTCGAATTCTCCGCGCAGGCAGCGGCTGCCGGCATCCACGATGCGGATTTCGTCCTGCAGCAGATATCTTCGCTGCAGATTCCGTCCACAGCCAGCTACGCTGGCGCCTTTCCCGGCGCGCTGGATCATTGGTATGGCGGCCCCTTGTCGCCATGGAATACGACCATGGCCGGTGTTTCGCCAACCGCCTGGGTGTATTTCGCGCAGTATCGCGACCCTCTCATCGATCTTCTGCGGCCCGCTCTGTCGCTGTCCATCAGTCCGGCGACGGTGCGAACCGGAGCCACGGTTACGCTGTCAGCGCGCGTGATTCCGGGGACGACACCGGCAAGTGGCGATGTTTATATCGCGCTGCAAGCTCCCGGGTGCACGGCGAATTTCTGCAAGACGCTGTTCTGGTTGGGGGCATTGAACTTCGTCAAGACGGTGCAGCCGCTGTTGGACAGTTGGCCGATCAGTCCATTCGCTGGACCAATCTTCAGTTACACTTTCAACGGCAGCGAGCCGACAGGCACCTATCGCTGGCTGGGCGCATTCGTTGAACCGGGGACGCCGCTCAACCTGATCTCAGACATTACGCAACCGTCGTTCGAGTTTCGACCCTGAAGGATCGGGCTTCGATAGCGGTGCGAATGCCTCTCCCGGAAAGGGCCATCAGGATCATCACCCCTGGGGTGTGGTTTGCCGATGATGTCTGCTTGTGGCCGTCCGTATCTGCCACTGTTGTCGATATTGACTGGCATTGGCCTCGATCCATGCCAATGCGCGGAGTTCCCTCTCATCCCATGGAAAGCGCTCCACATACGCTTCGATCTCGGCAACTTGCTGGCGCAGAAATTCTGTCTCCGAGAAGGAGATTTCAAGACCGGGAAGGAAGCGGAGCGTGGGATCATCCGGGAGATTCATGTTCTTCACTCCTTGAGGAGCGTGTCTCAGGCCGTGGCTGCACAGTCGATCCATTGGCAACCGCTGACCTGGCCTGGTTCCTGAAGCGATTCCTGAGTTGATCTGCACGAACCCCATGCCCTCAACCATCATAAACCACTTTAACGATGCGATCTAACACAATGTACCGTCGCAATATTGTTCCCCGTTTCCGGGGGGCGTTGTCAACCTCGATGAGAAACTGAAGGCTTTTTTCGTAGTGACTGACGTAAAATTGATACACTCTGGGACACTGGAAACTATCCAGAATAACCAAAGCAAGAAGCAGACCGAGAGTCAACTCCTTACAATAACTTCCAGAAATTGATGAAGTTTTTGTTCTACGTGAGGAAATTTCGAAATTCCGAAATTCAGGTTTGCGGTGATTGGTCGCAAGACTGTAAAAATCGTCGACACCGGTCAGCGCACGCTTTCTCTTCCAGGCTTTAGTGGATGGCACTGATTCGCTCTTGCACCGGTACGCCCAATTCGGCGCTGACCTCTCGCAGGAGATTGGCCAACGCCGGACTGGCCGAAGACACCAGGGCCCGCGCCAAGCACGCTTCTCGCGACAACACTTCCCGGATGAGCCACAATCACAATACTTCCTGGCCCGTATCCGGCTGCAAACCGTCGATCGCCAGGATCGCCCGACCTTGGGCCCGCAGACGCTCGACAAGAAGCCTTCTGCGGAAATTTCAGGGTCAATAGGGACTGTAGCGCCTTGGCGTGGATGGTGTGGGTATCTTGCAAGCAGCGTTCGATGGCCGTCGTGAAGGAATGGAAGTCGGGGTAAGCGCTCAGCAAAAAGTCATCCGATAATCGGAGCCGAAGCCGCCCAGAATTTTGTCGACGTTGGCCTCAAGTGTCGGAGCGTTCCTGGCTTTGAAGGCCATCCACTCGTACTTCATCTTGTGCCAGAGCTTCTCAACGCGGTTCAGTTCTGGGCTGTCAGGAGGCAAGAAGTGAAGCGTGAGTCCCTTCTGCTTCAGGAGAGCCAGCAGGGGCTGGATGGCCTTGGCCTGGTGGATGGAAGCATTGTCGAGAATCACCGTCAAGGGTCTGCCGACGCTTTCCAGAAGGAGACCCAGGAAGCCTCCAAAGAGCGCCGCGGTCGTGGTCTCCCAGAACTTGGCCGTGAAAAACTCACCCGTCGAGATCAACGCGGCCAGTACCTTCAGGCGCTTCCCGCGCTCGGCCGTCATGAGGTGAACCTCTCCTGTTTCGGTCCATGCGCTCCGATTGGGCTGCGCCTGCGCAAAGCCCGCTTCATCCAGGTAGGCCAGCCCCATTTCACCACGCTTTGATTTTTCAAGCAATTCTTCTAGGCTCTTTATGCGTTTCGGACGGTTGAAGATCTATGTGCAGGGAGGCACCCATTCCGATAGAATTTTGGGTTGTTATTCCGTAAGGATATGGCCCGATGCTCCACCTTCAGAACTTGCTGGACGATGCCAAGTGTTACGACGAAGTACGCGAACGGCGCTGGCCGGAGGGAGTGTGCTGCCCGCATTGTGCCTCACCCGAAGTGACCCGGAAAGGTCATGACACGACCCAGCCGTCGCGCCGGAAATATCGCTGCACGGCTTGCCGACGCTACTTTGACGACTTGACCGGCACGATCTTCGCGGGTCACCATCAACCGTTGGGGGTGTGGATCTGGTGCCTGTACTTGATGGGTCTGAACCTCTCCAACGAGCAGATCGGGCAGGAGTGGGGTCTGAATAAAGATGATGCGCACCGCATGACCTCGCCATTGCGCACGGGCATCGTGGCGGTGCAAGCGGAGCCGACGCTTTCGGGCGAGGTCGAGTGTGACGAGGTCTATGTCGTGGCCGGCCACAAGGGCCACCCCGAGGCAGTAAAAAAAAGGCCGTCAGGGCCGACGGCGGCGCTTGAAGGGCGCTCGCGGGCGCGGTACCCTCGAAAAAGAGAAGCTACCAATTTTCGGGATGCTTCAACGCGGTGGAGAGGTCCTGGTGCGGATGCTCGAAAACGTCCAGCAGCCGACCCTCAAGCCGTTGATCTTGGCCGTCATCGTACCCGGCACGACCCTCTACACCGATGAGTATGACATCTACGCTCGCCTGCCCGAGTGGGGGTACGGACACAAAACCGTGTGCCATAGTCGGGGCGAGTACGCCCGCGATGAGGACGGCGACGGGTTTCATGAAGTCCCTGTCAATACGATGGAAGGCTTCTGGTCGTTGCTGCGCTCTTGGTTGCGTCCCCATCGTGGCCTCTCACAAGAAAAACTCCCGCTCTATCTGGGCTTCTTCCAGTTCGTGCACAACGCCAGAATTCGTGGCAAAGGCTTGCTGAAACCTCTCCTCCATGCCCTCTTGGCCTAGCCGTCCGAAACGCATAATGAGCCTTCTTCTATTTCTGCCTGGGCTCCCCGAAATTTGGCTTCGTCTCGTTTTTTAGGCTGTGCCGGGTCCTTTTCCAAACATAGCCCTGCTCTTTCAAGGCGCTTTGCACCAGCCACACCGACACCTGTACACCCTGTTCCTCTGACAGGCGGCTTCTCAACTGAGGGGCCGTATAGGCTTCATCCTGTGCCCAGGCGCAGAGCACCTGCCGAAGGGTTTCCGATAGCTTGCGCGGGGCGCCACTGCGCGGCAGGTCCCGTAGTCCGGCAAAGCCTCGAACCAGCCAAGCATCCCTGTGGCAGGCCACTGTCTCCTTGCAATCTTTTGCTGGGTCACGACGGCATCGATCGACAGTCCCTGATCGAGGAGAAGGATGGTCCGCGCTCGCCGACGTTCGCGCCAGTCGCTGCCCCGCTCGTCTATCTGCTTGAGTTGGCCGCGTTCCTCATCGGTGAGCGTCAGTGTTTTGGCTTTGCGGGACAGGGCGAGGCTTTCGGGAGGAGGGGGTGGCAAGTATACGCGCATAAGTCGGAGGACCTATCCGGAAGCGCTTACTACGAATTACGGCAGGTCGAGCAGGCCGACAGCGAACCACTCGCCGAGGGCGACGACGAAAAGCGCTTCCTGCCACTGCTTAAGGTCTTCGACGTCTTCAATCTGGATCAGGTCGATGGCTTGCCCAATGAATACCGGGCGGCGTCGGACACGGGATCCGCCTGGGAACCTTCCGATATCGCTGAGCGGATCATCGAGTGTTCCGGCGCCGATATTCGTCATGGCGGCTTCCGGGCCTTCTATTCGCCACCCAACGATCTCATCTACCTGCCGCTCCGTTCTTCCTCTTCCTTCAGGGACCAGGCGAGTTTCTACAGGACGGAACTCCATGAGATTTACCACTGGGCGGGCCACGCTTCTTGCCTCGGCAGGAGGCTCGGCAAGCGCCTTGGCGAATCGGCGTACGCGATGGAAGATCTGATCGCAGAGATGGGCGCGGCCTTCTTGGCCGCGCACCGCCGGCTTGAAGGTCAGGTGCGGCACGCGAACTACATCGCCAGTTGACTGGCAGTCCTCAAGCGCGACAAGCGCGGTGTTCACCGCTTCCGCGCAAGCCCAGAAGGCAGCCGACTATCTGCTTGATCACCCCGGACGACGTCATGCCGCTCTCTGCCTGAAGCGAACAGACACGGTGGACAAGCCTGGGGACAGACTGTGGAGAGCAGGTTAATCCACAAATTCTGTGGATAGATCGTTGAAAAAGCCTGTGGAAACCTCCCGGATTTCCCGGCTGCGCTGATCTTTCGTCGGTGCTGCCTACGTATTGGGCAATCCCTTTACCGATACGCGATCTGTCCCTGCACTCCAGGGTACCGGGCGAGCTCTGCCGGTAGCTGGAGGGGCTTCCCGCAATCGCCACAAGACTGTTGGGCGAGATTGATGAGGTCGAAAAATCTGACAAGGTCGCAATCCTGATCACCGCCATTCCAGCGGTTCCCCGACAAAGCCCGACCTGGCCCTGTGCCGGTCGGGCTTTGTCGTTACTCGCGTTCTCTATTGGAGTTCATCATGGAAAACACGTCCCATGCAACCCATCCCTTCCGTCGCCTGTTCCAGATTGATGTGTCGAAGCATGTCGAGAAGAAAGGTCTGTTCCCGTATCTCGGTTGGCCCTTTGCCGTGGCACAACTGCGTCTCGCCGATCCCGACGCCAGTTGGGAGGTGCGCTTCTTCGACGGGCTGCTGTACCTGTCGAGCGAACTCGGCTTCTTCGTCGATGTCGCGGTGACGGTGCAAGGCGTGACACCGAGTCGGATGTGTCGGGTCCTGGACAACAAGAACCGGCCGATCCTGGCGCCGACACCGTTCGACATCCACACATCGATCCAGCACTGTCAGGTCAAGGCCATCGCGCTACATAGGCTGGGGCTTTCGATCTACGCAGGCGAGGATCTCCCTGACCTGGAGAATGCCGGGAACACCGGCAACTCCGGCAAGACCGGAGAGGGGAGCCCCGAGGTCGGTGCCTGTGGTCAGGCCCAGGCGCACCGCTACAGCGGCCAAGGTCACGAATCCGCCAATCAAGGAGGATCCACAGGGCAATCGCATGAATGCCATTGTCGTGAACCCTGGGAAATAGTCGTTTACGCTCAATTGGTTACGAAGTGGCTGTTCACAGCTCATTGATTTGTGTAGTTTTCTGTCTTTTTGGGGTTTTCCATGGAGGCAGGAGGCAGGGTCCGGTTGATGGACGTGTGGGTTGGTGTGCGGGATCCGCGGCAGGCGAAGAAGGTCGAGCACGACTTGGTGGAGATGCTGGTGGTGGCGGTGTGTGCGGTGCTCTCGGGTGCGGATGGCTTCGTGGAGATCGAAGCCTGGGCGAAGGAAAAGCTGGACTGGCTGCGCCGTTATCTCAAACTGGAGCGTGGCATTCCGTGCCATGACACGTTCGGGCGGGTGTTCGCGGCGATCGATCCCGGCGAGTTCGGTGCGGCTTTCCTGCGCTGGGTCGGCCAAGTCGTGCCGGCGTTGAGCCGGGAGGAAGTCGTGGCGATCGATGGCAAGACGAGTCGTCGTTCGGGGAAAGCGGGCGCCACGCCATTGCATCTGGTGAGCGCTTTCGCCGCCCAAGCCGGCGTGGTCCTGGGACAGCGTGCGACGGCTGCGAAATCGAACGAGAAGACCGCCATTCCGGAACTGCTGACCACCCTGGCACTGGAAGGCTGCCTCGTCACGATTGACGCGATGGGGACGCAGCCCAACATCGCACAGGCCATTCGTGATCGCGGAGCCGACTATGTGCTGGCGGTCAAGGACAATCAGCCCACCCTGGCCGGGTCGATCCGGGATTTCGTCAGCGCCTTCGACGCCGCGCCGGAGCGGACCCCGCACCGGTTTCACCAAGTCGTCGAGAAGGACCATGGCCGTCTGGAGGGGCGGCGCTGCCACGTCTTCGACCAGCTCGACTGCCTGCATGCGCCGGAACGCTGGCCAGACCTGAAATCCTTCGCGATGATCACCAGCGAGCGGACGATCGGTGGCAAGACCTCCGTCGAACGTCGCTTTTATCTCAGCAGCCTCGCTCCGGACGCTGAACGAATGAACCGCGTCGTTCGCCAGCACTGGCGTGTCGAGAACAGTCTGCACTGGTGCATGGATGTCGTCTTCCGCGATGATCAGGCGCGCACGCGTACCGATCATGCTGCCCACAACCTTGCGGTCCTGCGCCAGTGGGTCCTCAACCTCCTGCGCACCGCGCCCGTGAAACGCAAGGGCGGCCTTCAGGTGCAGCGCCTCATCGCCGCGACTTCTGACAGCTTCCGGGCCCAACTCCTGGGTCTTGTATAAGATTCATGCGATTGCCCTGGGAGGATCCAGGCTCTGATCGGCTCTGACAGCCGTCGTGTTTCGGGGAAAGCGTGCCGTCGGAGCCTGAAAACCTCGCCAGAATTGCAGCACGAGGATGGCCAGGGGTCTCCGCAGTGGCCGACGAGGCGCCGCGGAGACACCTGGTGCAAGCGCTCCCTGACGAGCCCGATTGGGGCCGACGACGGGGTGACGCCCGAGTCTGTCCCCGAGCCGGATGGCCTTACCTTGCTGACACTCGCGCTCGTTGGCATGGGAAGGAGACTTCGTCGGCGTCTTGCCGACTGAAGCGCACGAAACCCCGCTTAGTTTTCGAGGTGTCCTGACGGACAGTTCCGCAGGGGGCGCCCTCGTCATTTGTGCCTTCTGCGCCACCTGTTTTTCACGGACCACGCCTGATTTGCTCCCGGCACAGCTTCTTTCGCTTGCGTCCTGTGCCGTAGACTTCCTATCCTTGAGAGTGCGACAACGACGCACTGACTAGGGGAGATGAAGAAAGCGTATCGGGGCCTGCATCGATCGACTTGGCGCCTGCTCGGGTTGCTGGTGAGCATGCCGACGGCTGTCGTCGTCTTCGGAACGATCTTCATGTTCGCCTCCGATTATCTCGAAGGCAAGCCGCTGAGTTTCTGGGCGAGTCTCGAGTGGGCTTCGGAGACCCTGACAACGACGGGTTACGGCGCGTACGCTCCGTGGTCACATCCGCTGATGATTGTGTTCGTGATCCTCACGCAGTTCGTCGGCATGTTCTTCCTGGTGCTTGTCTTTCCCTTTTACGTCATGCCTTACATCGAGGAGCGCTTCGAGCTGCGTTTGCCGCACGCGCTGCCCGAAATGAACGGTCGGGTTCTCTTTTACCGCTATGGACCAGCGATCGAGTCGCTGCTCGATGAATTCGACCGCACCCGGACACCATTCGTCGTTGTTGAGGAAGACATCGAACTCGCTCGCAATCTGCGCAACCGGGGTTATGCAGTTGTTTTCGGTCGCCTCGATGAGGAACAGGATTTGCTTTCCGGCGTTGCTGCAGCGCGCGCAGTGGTCGCCAACGCGGACGATCACGCCAACGCAGTATGCATCATGATAGCGCGCGAACAGGGTTTTTCGGGACCGATCTACGCGCTTGCCGACGACCCGATGTACCGACCGCCGATGATCCAGGTCGGCGCCTCCGAGGTGTTTACCCCCGCGCATGTCCTCGCCGCTGCGCTGGCGGCGCGCGCCAGTACCCGTATCAGTCCGCCGGCCGAAGGGATGCATATGCTTGGCGGGCTCGTCGGCCTTGCCGAATTTCGTGTGCGTGCCGGCAGCGCGCTGGCCGGCATGCGACTGGGCGATCTGCAGTTACGCGCGCGCTACGGGGTAACGGTCATCGGGCAATGGACCTGTGGCAACTTCAGCGTTGCCAGTGGTCCCGCAACGCGGATCGAAGCCGGTGCGATTCTGGTGGTTGGCGGCGCGCACAACAACCTGGCAAAGGTCGAAAGCCTGGCGTTGCCGATTCGTCGGCGTGGCCCGATCGTTCTCGCCGGTTACGGCGTTGTCGGTCAAAAGGTCGCCGAGATGCTGGCAGATGCAGACGAGACGACGATCGTCATCGATCAGCAAGGCTTGCCTGGAGTCGACATCTGCGGCAACGTCCTAGATCGTTTGACGATGGAACGTGCTGGATTGCGCGAAGCAAGTGCCATGGTTCTCACATTGAGCAACGACAGCGAAGGGGTCTTCGCCACGGCGGTGATTCGCGACCACGCGCCGGAGATTCCTCTGATCGTTCGTGCCAACCGGGCGCAGAACATCCCGCGGCTTTACCAGGCTGGAGCGGATTTTGCCCTCTCCGTGGGGCAAGTCGCCGGACAGATTCTGGCCTATCATTTGTGCGGTGAACAGGCCGCAGCCGTACAGCAGCGTCTGAAGTTCATTCGCGTGGCCCCTGGCGCGCTGGTCGGTGGCCATCCCTGGCGGGAAACAGTACGCGAACGAACCGGGGCGGCCATCGTGGCGGTGGAACGCGATGAAAGCGTGATCGTCGAATTCGGCAGTGATTTCGTTGTACGACCGGAGGACGTCCTCTTCGTTTGCGGCACATTCGAAAGCCTGGAAGCGTACCTGCGCGAGTTCCATACCGCAGTGGTTACCGTCTAGTGTAACGTCATTTCGGGATAAGTTTGGGGGGACTGAGAGAGCCGACGGACGTCCTGTAGCGACAATTTGGGCTGGTTGGGCATCAGGCCATAGGCGACGAGGCCAGCCAGCAGATTGACGGCGAAATCGATCGGCGAGCGATGGCGGGTATGCTCGATCTGACAGAGGTTTTTTAGTTCGTCGATGACGGTTTCGACGAGAGATCACTGTCGTAGCATCGCCTGGTCGAAGGGATCGAGGGCGACGGGCTTCCTGTTTTTCCTGACCTTGGTCACGAAGTCGATGCCGAGATCCGTCAGAAAGGGGGTTAGCCACTGGGCGATATCACCCTTGTCCGCATACCGCTTGCCAAAGAGCCGCTCGGTAAAGTCGCACAAGGGTTTGCGGTCATCGACATTTCCTGGGGTCAGCTTGATGCCCAGCAACTCGCCCAAGTGATGGATCACCCAATGGAGTTTGAAACCAAAAACCAGCCGGTCGAACTCTTGCCGCGCTCCGCCATCCCGTGAAACACCCGGTGGCGAGGAATCCGCAAGTTCTTGCAGACGCAGATAGATGTCGAATCCGCAATCGACACCTCGGAGAACTTGCCCGTGAGCGTCTTGAACAGAGCGGCCAGCGCTATCGCGCAGCGCGGTCGCCACTCGACACTTGACACATCGCTGATACGTCGGTGGTCGGGGAAACTCTGCACGCAGGTGTTGGCCAACAGGGTTCAGATAGAAGAACTTGAATTGTCGGTAGCGAATCTGATGGAACAGAACGACCCGCGTCATAACTCCGGCATGGACAGGCGGCATTTCCTCTACTGATGGTGTATGCCATCAGTCAGCAGTCGGGCGTTGAGTTGAGGTTCGAACACTTTGTAAAAGTCGTCTATCCGGCAGTCAGTCTCGGTCAGATCGTCCATGATGAGGCCTCCGAGTACGGGGTTGATCAGGACTGCACTCAACTTACCAAGACAGCAATTGCTCTTATCCGTTTCACATCAATGCGTTAACGCCCAATTATCGGCCTCGTTATCCCAGACTGACGTTAACCTATTGATAGGGTCCGGCTAATGGTTAATTCCGTTGCACTTTATGCTCTGGGGTTGCGCCTGGGCTGCTGGAAAATCGCGCGTCCAGGCTGGTCGGGTCAGCCTGGACGCGGATCGGATGGAGGAGGGATCAGTTGCGGCGGCGCAGACGGGTCATACCAAGCAGGCCCAGACTGAGCAGGGTCAGGCTGGCGGGTTCCGGTACTGCGCTACCGACGGCGTCAACGGTTACGTCAGCGGCGGCAATAAAAATTTGGCTCGTATGAAGAAAGTGATCCCAAGCGTACCAGCCCATCTCTGGGTGCTCGGGGTCGAAGAAGTACGTGATTTCATCCCAGACCCGGTACAGACTGCCAGAGGAGATGGAGGCGATGTTCGTGGGCAGTTCCTGCCCGTCCACCAGCCCCAGAGTGACTTCGCCATGTAGGGCAGCCTCTTGGTAAATCGTGGCAAATTTCCTCGAGATGAGCCGACCCAATGCATCAGAGGTATCGGTGTAGCCTGTGGCTTTGTAGTCGGTTGCATCAAAAAACCCGAACGGCGATCCGCCACTAAAGGCATTGAAACCACTTAGCACGTCTCCCTCGGTGGACAAGGTAATTCCAAAGAGAGGGAAAGGCCCGGCCATGGAGGATACGCTGCTCAGCCAGGGTGGGCTCGCCGGGAAACCGGAGTCGAAAGTTTGCCCGGCGCTGGAGGAATGGTTGGTGTACCGCGAAGCATCGACGGTGAAGCTCAGATTGCCGGAGACACAGTCGCTGCAAACATCGTCCATGATAGAGCTGAAGCCGCTGGAATTGTCGTAGTGATACCAATATCTGGACTCTGAGGAACCTGGCGTGGCGCCGGTGAAGCTATAGGTTACCTTCGTTGCATGGGCGCCTTGCGCGGCTGCCAAGGCCAGACCGGCGGCCAACAAAGTCGAGAAACGAAACGAGTGTTTTTGTTTCATTGTTATTTCCCTCGGTGGTTGTGAGTGTACAAGCCTAAGCCCAAGAGAAAAGCAAATTCCATTCCATTCCATCATATTAATTTATTGTAATATTTTTCAACTGAAGAGTAATAGCCACTAGGGCGACTGTAAAATTTTCCGACACTCTGCCGCCCGATCGAGGCCGATCCATCTGGTCTCCGCCGGCGCGTCACATGCTGGTTTCGGCGCACACTTGGTCGGGGTCATGCATAAACCTGAGCGATGCTTACGCTTATTTTTCATACCCTTGCCATATTTCTCAATGCTCTTGGGCTTGTCCGTCAGACCGCGACGGTATGGTCTGGGAGGCAAAATGGACCACGAGAAACCAGGTGGCTGCAACATGAGTCTCGACAAATCCTATGGTTGATGGATCCTCGGCATATGCTATCCGAGTGGCAAGGCCCTGATGGCTGCCCTCCTTCAACAAGCAGTTGATTCTGGAAAGAGAAAGAACGACCCACGTAAGCGGTCTCGGATAAGTTCTCCGACAATCACAGGGCTGAATTCTTCCTCGGATCGCTGCTGGAATGCCGGAAGACTTTTCTAGCAGCCTGTCGGACTTTACCCTTGCCGCCCGCTGAATATGCTACAATCATAGCCGTTCCAGGAACGGAGGTCCGGCATGTCCCATTTCATCGTCACCGATCGCAAGACCGACTACCTGCTGCCGCCGTCACTCGACGATTGGTTGAACGAGGATCATTTGGCGCGATTCATTGTGGAGGTGATCGACTCGCTTGATTTGTCGAAGCTGACGCGGCAGTACGCTGGACGGGGATCGAAGGCGTACCATCCGGCGACGCTGCTGGCCATTCTGGTCTATGGCTACGCGACGGGTATTTTCTCCAGCCGCAGGCTGGAGCAGGCGACCTACGATTCGGTCGCCTTTCGCTACATTGCCGCCGGCAGCCATCCCGATCACGACAGCCTGGCGACGTTCCGCCGGCGTTTTCTGGAGGAACTGAGCGACTTGTTCGTGCAGGTTCTGGAGATGGCCCGGGAGATGAAGCTGCTGAAACTGGGCAATGTCTGTCTTGACGGCACGAAGATTCAGGCCAACGCCTCCCGCCACCGTGCGCTTTCGCACGGCCACATCGAAAAGCTGGAAGCGCCACTCAAGGCGGAGGTGCAGGAACTGTTCGCGCTGGCCGAACAGGCGGATCAGGCGGAGGTTCCGGACGGCGTCAGCCTGCCGGAAGAAATCAAGCGCCGCGAAGATCGGCTGGTGGCGATGGCGGCGGCCAAGGCGAAGATTGCGGCGCGGGCCGAGGAGCGCGATCAGCGAGAGAAGGCGCAGTACGACGAGAAGAGGGCGCGGCGCAAGGCGAAAGAAGAAGAGACCGGCAGGAAGTGGGGGGGCAGAGTGCCCAAAGCCCCCGAGCCCGGCGTACGGGACAGTGACCAGATCAATCTGACCGACGAAGAATCGCGCATCATGCCGGTGGCCGGTGGCGGCTTCGAGCAGGCGTACAACGCCCAGGCGGCGGTTGATCCCGCGACCCTGCTGGTGGTGGCGGTCGGCGTGACGCAAGCCCCCAACGACAAGGAGCAGGTCGAGCCGATGCTGGCGACGCTCCAGGCGCAGGCCGATGGGCTGGGTTCCGTGCACGGGATGATCGCCGACACGGGCTTCTACAGCGAGAAGAACATCAAGGCGTGCGAGGCGGCCGGCATCGTCCCCTTGATCGCGGTGGCGCGCGACGAGCACCATCCTGACTGGCGGGAGCGGCATAGCGAACCGGCCGCGCTACCGGAGCATGCGACACCCGTGCAGGCCATGTCGCATCGTTTGAAGACCAGAGCGGGGCGAGCGCTCTATGCGTTGCGCAAGCAGACCGTCGAGCCGGTCTTCGGCATCATCAAGTCGGTCATGGGCTTTCGCCAGTTTTCCTTGCGGGGTTGGCAGAAGGTCACCGGGGAATGGACGCTGGTCTGCCTGGCGTGGAATTTGAAGCGCATGGCCAAGTTGCGCCCGCAGTAGAGAAAAACGAGGAAAAAACCTCAAAAAGGCCGGAAAATCGACAAATTCCGGCCTTTTTCATGCCGAAAAGTAAAATTTGTCGGTTTCCCGGGCTCCAAGTCCGACAGGCTGCTAGGACCGCTTACCTCTACCCAATGCCGCGCGTAACCGGCAACGTCATCTGCCGGCCTGCATCAATCAGTCCACTATCCAGCGTCAGGATCTGCCTGGCGCCATGATTGACCGCGATGGCAGATGCAATGCATCGCCCGCCCTCAGGCCGGTTCCCGGCATCTCCAGGTATTTGGCTGCTGTTGCGAAATCCGGTGCTGTGGGCAGGAGCAACTCAAACGACTCGCCGAGTACGCGATCGAACTCCCTGCGAACGGCCTCCACTTCGGGGCCAGAGAATTTGCCCATGAGGCTTGCGCGAGACCAGACTTGGCCGTTCGACCTAGGTCTAAAGGCTGGTCTCACGTCGCCTGGTTGCAGTTTCAGGACCATCCCTTTCAAGGTCTTTGTAAATCTCCGGTAATCTCCCGCCTGGATAGAAGACTTGGGAGCGGCGAGGATGTGGAAAGAGGTCTTGGAGCGTATTGAGCGTCAGGCGCCGGTGAGCGTGATGGCGCGAGTAGTGCTGGAGCAGGCGTTGCCGGCGGACTGGATCGATGAGGTTTTCGCAGCCCACCGTGAGCGCCCGTACGTTCGGGAACTTCAGATGTCGAGCGTGGTGGAGCGGATGTTGCGGGTGTCCCTGGGCCTGCGTCCGTCGCTGCACGCGGCGGCGCGCTAGAGGGAGGGGCTGCCGGTGTCACTGGCCGCGCTGTACGCGAAGGTCAATCACACCGAACCGCCAGTGCTGCGCGCGCTGGTGCAGGGCAGTGCCCCGCGTTTGAAGCCGGTGAGGGCGGCGGTGGGTCAGAGGGAGAGCTTGCCGGGCTGGTCGCTGCGCATGGTGGATGGCAACCACCTGCCGGGCAGCGAGAAGCGTCAGGCGCCGCTGCGCAGCGAGCGGGGCGAGCGGGGCGCCTACCGGGCCCTACCCTGGTGGTGTACGATCCCGATGCGGGTTGGGTCACGGACCTCGTCGCCTGCGAGGACGCCTACGAAAGCGAGCGCACGGCAGCGGCCACCCTGGTGGCGGGCGCTCGCCCTGGCGAGTAGTGGATTGCAGACCGCCATTTCTGTACCCGCACTCTGCTGCAAGGCTGGGAGGAGGCCAAGGCGTGCTTCATCGTGCGCGAACCCCGCCGTCCTCCGAAGCTGGAGCAGGAAGGTGTATGGGAAGACGCCGGAGCCTGCGACACCGGCCTGCTGCAAGTCCAGCCCATCGGCCTGTCTGCGAATGAACTGCGGCAATAGCAGCGCATTCGGCTGATCCTCCCCACCCCGACCGAATCGGGCGAAACCGAGATCAGGCTCTGGACCCAGCTGCCTGGGGAAGTCACCGCGGCCCGGATGGCGGATCTGTATCGCCGACGCGGGCGTATCGAAGGGCCCTTTGGCCGGATCGAATCGGTACTCAACCGCGAGATCCGCAGCCTGGGCCATCCCCGCGCCGCGCTGCTCGGATTTGCGACAGCGCTACTGGCCTACACGCGTTATCGCTGCTCAAGCGCTACGTCGAACGGGCGCATCAGGAGAAACCGTCTGAACTGAACTCGATGTGTCCACCGACCACCTGGCCGTCCAGGTCGCCAGCGATTACCCAGGCATGCTGATCGCCTTGCCCGCGCAGGAGCGCGTCGCCTTCTATCTCCTGCATCTGGCCAGTCGAGTCTCTCCGCACCGTGTGGCCACCTCCCGGCGCGGCCCAAAGAAGGACAAGCCCAAGCCTTATGTCGATGCCGCCGTGGTTTGCAAGCACCTATCCACCGCCTGCGTCCTCCGCGATGCCAAAGTCAAAACACCTTGAAAGGGATGCCTCTTACCAGCGCTTTAGACCGCGCGTGCCTGTGCGTGCGAAGCATGCAAGTTTTCGAGGCGATGGAGGCCTACGCGAGGCAGGCGCGCAACACGGCAATGATTGCCTGGGCGATTGAGATCAAGGTAAGGGCGGAAAGGCGGGGGGCAGATGCCGAAAGAGATGCCGAAGGCGGAAGGTGCGCGCCCACGCATCGTCAAACTTACCGCTGCTGGGGCTTACCTCGCCGTCGGCCTGGAGTACTATTGCGGCAGCGAGTCCGAAAGCATATTGCGAAAGCTGCAGGAGATCGGGATTCTCCCGCCACCGCTAGATTGACGCCAGAACCAGACCCGGCCTTGCGCCGGGTTTTATTGGGTGCGGCGATGGTTTCCGGGAAGGTTTCCGTCACGGGCGCATGGCGGCCTGCGACGGCAAATGTAACCCTGGCGTAACCAAAAAATAAAGCCCAACCTTGAGAGTATGGCTAAGTGCTTGTTTTTTTGTGGGGCGTCAGAGACTCGAACTCTGGACCTACGGATTAAGAGTCCGCTGCTCTACCAACTGAGCTAACGCCCCGGGCCAGCATCGAATTCTGACTCAGGAATTGTTCTGGCTTGGTGGGTTGGGTGGGATTCGAACCCACGACCAATGGATTAAAAGTCCAGTGCTCTACCGACTGAGCTACCAACCCTGGGAAACTCGAGAGTATAGGGAAGGGCCTGAGAGCTGTCAACGTAGGTGCTTTCCGGCCGTATCCCATTGAATTGTCGGTTGGCTGTCAATGCACCGTGTTGTGCTGACACTGTCCCAGAAAAAAGGGCGCCGTGTTGGCGCCCTCAAGGGGAGAGACGACTTTGTGCGTGCTCAGTAGTGATAGGCGGATTCACCGTGTGAGGTGATGTCGAGACCTTCGCGTTCTTCTTCTTCCGGTACTCGCAGTCCAATGACCATGTCGACCAGTTTGAAAACAACCAGGGAAACCACCCCCGACCAGACGATCACTGTGCCGACACCCCATAACTGGCTGATCACCTGGGCGGTCATGTCGTAGTCGCCGACCTTGTTGAGCACGTAGTCATAAACGCCGGTGCCGCCAAGCGAAGGAGCGGCGAAGACTCCCGTCAGGATGGCGCCGAGCATGCCGCCGACACCATGCACGCCAAAGACGTCGAGCGAATCATCCGCGCCAAGCAGGCGCTTCAGCCCATTGACGCCCCACAGGCACACTACCCCCGCCAGCAGGCCGATGACAATGGCGCCGACGACACCGACGAAACCTGCTGCCGGGGTGATTGCCACCAGGCCGGCAACTGCCCCGGAAGCTGCGCCGAGCATCGAGGGCTTGCCCTTGATCATCCATTCGGCCAGCATCCAGGACATCGCAGCACAAGCGGTGGCGACCCAGGTATTGACCATTGCCAGCGCTGCGCCACCGCTCGCTTCGAGTGCCGAGCCGGCATTGAAGCCGAACCAGCCGAACCACAACAGCGAAGCTCCGATCATCGTGAAGGTCAGACTATGTGGAGCCATCGATTCGCGGCCATAGCCAATCCGTTTGCCAATGACGATTGCGCCGACCAGCCCGGCTACGGCAGCGTTGATATGCACCACGGTGCCGCCTGCGAAGTCGAGCGCGCCTTTCTGAAACAGGAAGCCGGCCGTCTTGGTGGCTGCCTCGCCAGTTGCCGCGTCAAGGTAGGCGTCCGGACCTGCCCAATACCACACCATGTGCGCCATCGGTAGGTAGGAGAGCGTAAACCAGATCACCATGAAGACCAGGATCGCGGCAAATTTTGCACGCTCAGCGAAGGCGCCGACGATCAGCCCGCAGGTGATGGCTGCGAAAGCGCCCTGGAATATGACATAGGCTAGTTCGGAGACGACCACCCCCTTGCTGAAGGTGGCGGCAACCGAGTCGACAGTGATTCCTTTGAGGAAAATCTTGTCGAGCACGCCAAAAAAGCCACTGCCTTCGGTAAATGCGACCGAGTAGCCGTAGATTACCCAGAGCACACTGATTAGCGAAAAGGTCACGAAGACCTGCATCAGTACCGAAAGCATGTTCTTGGTGCGCACCAGACCCCCGTAGAACAGCGCCAGGCCAGGGATCGACATCAGGATGACCAGCGCAGCGCTGGTCATGATCCAGGCATTGTCGCCCTTGTTGGCGACCGGCGCCGGTGTTGCCGCCGCAGCAGCAGGTGCAGCGCTGGCGGCAGTCGTGGCAGCGGGTTCCGACGCTGGTGTCGCCGCTGGTGCGGCAACCGCCGTGGGAGTTTCTGTGGCCACTGCAGGTTTGTCTTCAGCCCAGGCCGGCGCACCGATGCTGACTGCGCCGAGCAGGGCGAGGATGGCGAATAGGCGTCTCATGATTTGCTCCTCACAGTGCTTCTTCACCGGTTTCACCGGTGCGAATGCGAATGACTTGTTCAATGGTCGAAATGAAGATCTTGCCGTCGCCGATCTTGCCTGTGCTGGCAGATTTTTCGATGGCTTCTATCACCTGGTCGAGAAGGCTGTCGCTGATCGCAGCTTCGACTTTGACCTTGGGCAGGAAGTCGACGACATATTCAGCGCCGCGGTACAGTTCGGTATGGCCCTTCTGGCGCCCGAAGCCTTTGACTTCGGTGACGGTGATTCCCTGTACGCCGATCGCCGACAGCGCTTCTCGTACTTCGTCAAGCTTGAAGGGCTTGATGATGGCGGTTACCAGTTTCATGTTGCTCTCCTTATCAGGGCGCTGAAGAAGCCTCCCCAGTTTAAATATGGATGGTTCAAGGAAATACTGGCCAACTCAAAGCAGATTCCGTGCCATTATCTTTTATATCTATAAATCAGAATGATGTTTTCTTCTTTTGCGGCTTGGTGGGTGATCCTGCACAGCGATAGCGCAGCTCTCTGACGCTTTGCACCAAATTAGTGCGTTGCCTGTTGCCCGTCTTGGCTGTGCTAAACTCGATGCTTCCTGCAACCACTGGCGCCGCTCGGTGACTACCATGCTCGACCCGAAATTCCTTGAAGATCTCGGCGCTCGTCTGAGCGCCCTCATTGCGGCCACTCCAGCCGCTGACATCGAGAAAAATGCGCGTGCGCTGCTCTCCAGCGGACTGGCAAAGCTCGATCTGGTCAGTCGTGAAGAGTTCGACATCCAGACGCAGGTTCTTCAGCGCACCCGAGAAAAACTGAAAACCCTCGAAGAGCGCCTCGATCGCCTGGAGAATCCGTCGGATCGGCTGGCCTGAATGGCCTTTGCTGGCGCGCAGGCGCTGTTCGCGGTCGTCGTCCGCTTTTCCTGAGCTTGCTCCGCGACTTTCACGGTCATGCCGCTCGCCATTGTCCATAGCCGCGGTCTCGACGGCCTGGCTGCTCTGGAGGTGGCGGTCGAGGTGCATCTGACGGCTGGCTTGCCAAATGTGACCGTGGTCGGACTACCCGATACCGAAGTCAGGGAAGCGCGCGATCGGGTACGGGCAGCCCTGCAGAATGCCGGTTTCGAATTTCCTCGCAAGCGCATCACAGTCAATCTCGCTCCCGCCGATCTGCCGAAGGAATCGGGCCGCTTCGATTTGCCGATTGCCCTCGGCATTCTCGCCGCTTCTGGCCAGATTCCGGCCACCGCGCTGGCGGGTCATGAATTTGCAGGCGAACTTTCGCTCTCTGGCGAATTGCGGCCGATTCGCGGAGCACTGACAATGGTTCTGGCTGCCGGCGGCATGGGGCGTTGCTTCGTGCTCCCGGCCGGCAGTGCCCGCGAGGCGGCCCTGGCCAGCCAGGTGCCGGTGCTTGCCGCCAATACCCTGCTCGAGGTTTGCGCACATCTGACCGGGCAGGCGGCGCTGACCGAATGTCTTGTCGACGACACGGTGCGAGATGATCAGTGCATCGACTATCCGGAACTTGCCGACGTGCGTGGCCAGGCCCAGGCCAAGCGTGGGCTTGAAATCGCTGCGGCGGGTGAACATTCGCTTCTGTTGGCCGGCCCTCCAGGTACCGGCAAATCGATGCTCGCCAGCCGACTGCCCGGTTTGCTGCCACCGATGACTCTGGCTGCCGCTCTCGAATCGGCGGCAGTGCTTTCGCTGGCCGGGCAATTTCGCCCTGAACTTTTTCGCCGCCATCCCTACCGTGCGCCACACCATACGGCTTCCACGGCGGCGCTGGTCGGCGGCGGCAGCGTTCCGCATCCTGGGGAGATCTCGCTGGCGCATCAGGGGGTGCTCTTTCTCGACGAGCTTCCCGAGTTCGATCGGCGCGTGCTCGAAGCCCTGCGCGAGCCGCTTGACTCGGGGCGTATCCACATTTCGCGCGCTGCCCGGCAAGCCGAGTTTCCAGCGCAGTTCCAGCTCGTCGCGGCGATGAATCCCTGTCCCTGCGGATATCACGGGGATCCGCGCGGCCGCTGCCGGTGCACGCCGGATCAGATTCTGCGTTATCGCAGCAAACTCTCCGGTCCGCTGCTTGACCGCATCGATCTACAGATCGAGGTGCCAGCGTTACCCCCGGAAGTGCTGCAGCAGGCGCCCGATGGAGAGTCGTCGGCGGGCGTGCGCGCACGCGTCACAAAAGCCCGGGAAAGGCAGCTCCTGCGGCAGGGAAAAGCCAATGCTCGCCTGCATGCCCGGGAAATCGACCGATTCTGCCAGCCCGCAGCGGCAGCGGCGGTGCTTCTGAAACAGGCGATCAGTCGCTTCGATCTTTCGGCACGCGCCTTCCACCGCCTGCTCAAGGTGGCTCGGACGATCGCCGATATCAAGGAAAGCGACACCATAGAGGCACAGCATGTTGCTGAAGCCGTACAGTTCCGTCGCTTCGCAAAGGATTGATCCATGCCGAACTCACATCCCCCGACCGCGCCGCGCAGCCTGGTCTGTCTGCTGGCCGCGCTGGCGGCGCTAGGTCCTTTTTCGATCGACACTTACCTGCCGTCTTTTCAAGACATCGGCACCTCGCTCGGGGCTACTCCGTTACAGGTTCAACAGACGTTGACCGCATATCTGCTGCCTTTCGCGTTGATGACGCTGTGGCATGGCGCGATCTCCGATGCGCTTGGGCGTCGGCGGGTCATCCTGGTGTCCGTCGCGCTCTTTGCGCTGGCCTCGGCCGGTTGCATGCTCGCCACACGAATCGAACATCTCTGGTTGCTGCGCGCCTTGCAAGGGATGACTGCCGGTGCCGGTCTGGTCATCTGTCGGGCGATCGTCCGCGATCTCTACGAGGGAGCCTCAGCACAGCGGCTGATAGCGCAGGTCACGATGATCTTCGCCCTGGCTCCGGCGATTGCGCCAGTGCTCGGCGGCTGGCTGCAATCATGGTTTGGCTGGCGCTCGGTGTTTGCCTTTCTGGCGCTGAACAGTGTTGTCCTGTGGCTGAGCTGCTGGTTCCTGCTGCCCGAAACCCTGCCCCGTCACCTGCGCCAGTCCCTGCATGTCGGCTACCTCAGTCGCAGTTACTGGAAGGTGCTGACTTCTCCCGCCTTTCTGCTGACCTGTTCTGCACTGGCGTTCAATTTCGCCGCTTTCTTCATCTATGTATTGTCGGCGCCCGTCTTTCTGATGCGCCATCTGGGCGTTTCAGCGACCGGTTTCCTGTGGCTGTTCGGCCCGGCAATGACTGGCCTGATGATCGGTGCGTGGTCGTCAGACCGGCTGGCCGGCAAGCTTTCTCCGGCATGCACGATTGCTATCGGCTATCTGGTGATGAGCGCTGCTGCAGCGCTCAACCTCATCCTCAATCTGGTGCTGCCACCGATGTTACCCTGGAGTGTGTTGCCCCTCTTTGGGTTCACTCTCGGCATGTCACTGGCGATGCCCTGCCTGACCCTGCGGGCGCTTGACCTGTTCCCGGAAAAACGGGGCCTGGCGGCTTCCTGCCAGACCTTCCTGCAATCCGGTTTCAACACCCTTGCCGCCGGTCTAATCGCACCGGCACTGTGGGGGTCTACGCTGACCTTGGCGTTCGGGATGGGCGGTTTGCTGCTGCTGGGCGCGTTTGCTGCCATGATCCAGCAGTGGCGAATGTCGCCCAAGCTCCAATTCGCCTGCTTGCCGTAAGCAGCGTGAGAAAATGGGGTCAGCCGCTGCGGAACGACGATGCCCGGCCTTCCGGAACCCAGGGATTTGCCATGCCCGGCCTGCACCTGCTCGCTGAACTCTACGATTGCCGCTGTGCCCCGCGGTTACTCGCTGACGCCGGCACGTTGCGGGAACTCTGCCTGGCCGTATGTGCTACGCCTGGGTTGACACCGGTCGGACAGATCTTTCACCAATTCGGCAACGCGCTGGACCCGTCCGGCGCGACAGGTGTCGTGGTGCTCGCCGAGTCGCATCTTGCGGTGCATACCTGGCCGGAAGTACGCGCGGTCACCCTCGACCTGTATGTCTGCAATTTCAGCCAGGACAATAGCGCTGCCGCACGCCTCGCCTGCCAACGCCTGATCAGCGCCTTTGTGCCCGCGCGCGTGCTGCGGCGCGAACTGGGGCGCGGCATTCCGGATCTGGCTGGGGGGTCTGACAAGACTCGAAAATGATTCGTCGCAGTATCCAGGGGTATACTTGGAATCTTCGTTCAAAAAATGCAGGGAGGCTGTGTGGAATCGCTTCGCTTTACTCTTGAACACTCCGAGATCCCTACTCATTGGTACAACGTCGTCGCCGATCTGCCGAATCCGCCGCTACCGCCGTTGGGCCCCGACTGTAAACCGGTGTCCCCTGAGCAGATGGGGATGATCTTTCCGATGGCGATCCTCGAACAGGAAATGTCTACCGCGCGCTGGATCCAGATTCCGGATGCCGTGCGCGAAGTCTATCGGTTGTGGCGCCCGTCCCCCTTGATTCGTGCGCGCCGGCTCGAAGAGGTGCTCGGGACGCCGGCCAGAATTTACTACAAGCATGAAGGCGTGTCGCCGGCCGGTTCGCACAAGCCCAACACCGCTGTCCCGCAGGCGTATTACAACCAGCAGGCAGGCATCAAGCGCATCACGACCGAGACCGGCGCCGGGCAATGGGGTTGTTCAATGGCTTTTGCCGGTCAGATGTTTGGCCTTGAGGTGCGTGTCTACATGGTCAGCATCAGCTACCAGCAGAAGCCTTTCCGGCGTTCAATGATGCAGACCTGGGGTGCCGAGGTGTTTGCCAGCCCCTCGAAGATGACCCAGACTGGTCGCGACCTACTGGAGAAGGATCCGGACAACCCGGGTTCGCTGGGCATTGCGATTTCCGAAGCCGTCGAGGAGGCGGCTTCCAGGGCCGACACCAGTTACACGCTTGGCTCGGTGCTCAATCACGTCGCGCTGCACCAGACGATCATTGGTCAGGAAGCAAAGAGGCAGTTCGAGAAGGCCGGTGATTGGCCGGATGTCATCTTTGCTCCCTGCGGCGGCGGTTCATCGTTTGCCGGTGTGGCTTTCCCATTCGTTGCGGACAATGCAGCCGGTGGGCGCAACGGCAAACCTACCCGGCTGGTTGCCGTCGAACCGAGTTCCTGTCCGACGCTGACCAAGGGTGTCTATGCCTACGACTTTGGCGATGCCTCGGGCTTCACACCGCTGATGAAGATGTACACACTCGGGCATGATTTCATGCCGCCGGGCATTCACGCCGGTGGCCTGCGCTACCATGGAGATTCGCCACTGGTTTCGCAGCTCTACCACGAGGGCCTGATCGAAGCAGTGGCCGTGTCGCAGTTGGCGACTTTCGAGGCCGGCGTGATCTTTGCCCGCGCCGAGGGGATCATTCCCGCGCCCGAGTCCAACCATGCGATCCGGGCCGCCATCGACGAGGCGCTGCGCTGCAAGCAGAGTGGCGAGGCGAAGGTGATCTTTTTCAACCTGACCGGTCACGGTCACTTCGACATGGCTGCCTATGACCGGTATTTCGCAGGTGAACTCGAGGATTTCGAGTACCCCGCCGCAGCCATTCATGCTTCGCTCGAACATTTGCCGACGGTCGCATGATCGTCCCGATGCGGCTCGCCGTTTTTCTTCTAGTTCTTGCCAACCTGCTTTTTTTCGTATGGGCGCGGGGTTACCTCGGCATGCCGGTCAATCCAGACGCGCGGCGCCTAGGGCAGCAATTACTTGCCGATCAAATCAAGGTGATTGCGCGTGGCGAACCACCACGCACGGCCAGCAGGGGAGCGGAAACAGCATCCGAGAATTCGCTGGCGACAAGCTGCCGGTTGTGGAGTGAGCTGAGCAGTGCCGAGGCTGACCAGATCGAACGACTGTTGAGCGAACAGTTTGCGGACTTCAAGGCGAAGCGTCGCACGGTGGCAGAAAACAGTGGCTATTGGGTCTTCATTCCGCCCTTGGCCAGCAAGGAGGAAGTCGGCAAGAAAACAGCCGAATTGCAGCAGTTGGGAATTCAGGATTTTTTTGTGGTGCAGGCCGCCGGGCCCAACCAGTTGGCGATTTCACTGGGTGCCTACCGCACCGAGGAAGCCGCCAGTGCAGGACTTGCCACCCTGCAGGCGAAAGGGGTCAAATCTGCCCGCATGGCCGAGCGCAAGGCCCGGCCACCGTTCAATACCCTTGAAATTCAGGGTCCTGAAGCACGCGCAGATGCACTGCATCAGGCGATCGTCACGCGCTTGCCGAAGGCCAGCCCGCTGGCCTGCAGAATCAAGGAAGAGCTTACTCCATGAGCTTCATTGTCGGTTTGACCGGCGGCATCGGCAGCGGCAAGAGTACGGTCGCCGAGCTCTTTGCCGGGCGGGGTGCTGCCCTGGTTGATACGGATGTGATTGCGCATGCACTGACGGCTCCGCAGGGGGCTGCGATGGCAGCGATTGCCGCCACGTTCGGCGACAGCGTGCTGCAAGCGGACGGTGCGCTGGATCGTCCCGCCATGCGCAACCTGGTCTTCTCCGATCGTTACGCAAAGGCAAGACTCGAAGCGATCCTGCATCCGCTGATCCGGGAGCAGAGCGGGGCGCTCTGTGCGGCTGCCACGCAGTCCGGGCATGCGCCCTACGTGCTGCTGGTGGTTCCCCTGCTGGTCGAAACGGGCGGTTATCGCGAGCGCGCAGATCGGGTGCTGGTCGTCGACTGTGACGAGACGGTTCAGATCGCTCGCGTCATGGCACGGAGCGGTCTTGCCGTAGAAGCCGTCAAGGCGATCATGGCAACCCAGAGCTCACGGCGGGAGCGGCGAGCAGTGGCCGATGATCTGGTGCAGAATGATGGCGAGCTCGACGCCTTGTTGCCGCAAGTCGAGGCTCTGCACCGCTATTATCTTGAGCTGGCTCGGGCGAAAACGCATGCTGGCCGTTGAGGTTTTGCCGCATATGCTTCAGAATTATCAAAATTCCTGTTCCCCACGCTGGCGGCTGTGTGATCACATACGAATATCCTTTCAATGAACGCATCCGCACACTGTTGCGTCTTGAGGATTTGTTCCACAAGGCGAACGGTTTTCTGCAACGTGATGGCTCGCAGGAACATCATGTCGTCCTTCTGACCCTGTTCGAGATCCTCGATGTGGCTGGGCGCGCCGACCTGAAAATGGATCTGATTCAGGAACTCGAACGCCAGCGCCAGAGCCTGCTGAGCTATCGCAACAATCCGGACATCTCTGAAGATGCGCTTTCTGGTGCCCTCTACGAGATCGAGCAGGCATCGGCAGCGCTGCTCGGAATGACCGGCAAGATCGGCCAACATCTTCGTGACAACGACTGGCTGATGAGTATCAAGAGTCGTGCCAGCATTCCCGGTGGTGTCTGCGAATTCGATCTGCCTTCCTACCATTACTGGCGGCATCAGGATCCTGGGGTGCGACGTGACGCACTGGTCGCCTGGCTGCAGCCGATGCTGCCGCTACGTGATGCGCTGACCATCGTACTGCGCCTATTGCGCGCCAGTGGCCGTCCCGAGCATCACATCGCCGTCGGAGGCGCCTTCCAGTTGATGCTTGGCGGTAGCAGTTCCCAAATGGTTCGCATTTCACTCAAAATGCACGACCCTTACATTCCGGAAATCAGCGCCAACAAGTACGCGCTGAACATTCGCTTCATTCGACCCGATAGCGACCATCGGCCGCGTCATTGCGATAACGACGTCGAGTTCGACATGTTATTCTGCAACCTGTAGGCACCTTCCAAGACGTTCCAGAACGTTGCAAATCACCACCTAAGACCCCGATTTTTCTGGGTTTCTTGTTTCTGGACATTCCATGACGTATCATGACATCGCGCCCTGTTTGAGTAGCTAGGTGAGTAGCTAGCAGGGTCAGTGAGTAGCTACGGCAGTTTGGCTGCTTTCCATGGGTGACAAGACACAAATTATCTATATGTAATATTTGTAAATGTCGTCTACCAATTCAATCAAAGTGCGCCGCTTTCGAGCGCCCGCTATCCCTACCCTGTTTTCTTGCTGGGACAGTTGGGACGCTCTCGATAAAACGGCTACAAGCCTTGCCATTGCTGGGTTTGAGCTGTCCCAAGAGATTGGGACACCGGCCTTTTTGACTGGGACACCTTGGGACACTTTGGCTAACCATAGGCGTGCTGTGGTCATGTTTGCCCGTCCCACAGAAACTTGGGACAGTGGCCAAAATGCCTACCTGTGTGCAGAATGTGGAATGCCCAGCACAGCCTGCGCGGCGGCGGTGAGTGGCCCGACCGGAGGGTGTCATGGGAATTCTGTCTGATGTTCAGATCCGGAACCTGATCGCTGCCGGCGCCGCTGTTGCCAAGTCGGACGGCGACGGGCTCACCTTCACCATGAGCGCGAAGCAAGCGGCGGAGAAGTCGGGATCGTGGGTCTTGCGTTACCGGCTGCCAAGCGTGAAGGCGCAGAGAGAAGTCACGATCGGCAAGTATCCTGATACCTCCCTGGCAGCCGCTCGCAAAGAGGCAACCAAACTACGCGCGAGAATCCAGCAGGGTGAGGATGTGGCGAGAGAGAAGCAGCGGAACAGGCAGGAACGAGAACGTGCATGGACCGTTCGCCGCTTGGCAGACGACTACCTGGAGAAGATAACCGGCCGTCTGGCGACCTCGACGGTTTCGCAACGGCGCCAGCAACTTCGCGACCACGTTGTCAAGGTGATTGGGAACCGGCCGGCTGTGGACGTCTCGCCGGCGGATATTGTGGACATCACCGAGGCAGCGGCGGCCAAGTCCCTGCACGTTGCACGGCTGGTGCTGATGGTCCTGCGTGAAATGTTCGCGCACGCCGTCGCGCGGCATGTGATCGAGGCCAGCCCCTGCGCCCATGTCACAGGCAGAGCGGTCATTGGTCCACGGCCCGTGAATCGCACTCGCATCATGCTGAACGAATCCGAGTTGCGGGCCATGCTCCCGGCGCTGCCGTCGATTGGCCGAAGCAACGAGCTGGCTATCAAGGTACTTCTTGCGACCTGTACGCGAATCGGCGAATTGACCCTGGCCGAATGGTCGCACATTGACCTTGAACGGCGGGAATGGACCATCCCTCCCGGGTTGTCGAAGAACAGAAAACGCTTCGTGATTCCACTCACCGATCCAGTTGCCGGCTGGTTCATCGATCTGCAAACGATCGCTTTCAGGTCTCGCTTCGTACTGCCAGTGCGAACGCGGTTCAACGACTCGGACGGGGATAGACCGATGGAAGCAAGCACCCTGAACGTCGCAATCAATCGCCTGTGCCGCTCCCTGGGGGATAAGTGCCGTCGTTTCACCCCGCATGACTTGCGATCGACGGCCCGCAGCCACTTGGGTGCAATGGGCGTCGACATTCTCGTCGCTGAACGATGCCTGAATCACTCCCTTGGCGGACTGGTAGCCGTATACGATCAGCATGATTACCTGAGCGAGCGTCGCAAGGCGCTAGAGCTGTGGTCAGCTTTCATCGTGGCTTGTGAGACAGGAAACGAATGGAACGTTATCCCCTTGCGGCGCGCCGCCGTATGAGTTTGGTAATGCAGATTACTGCGCGAAGCTATCCCCGCTGCGGCATCGGCTGCGCGCGCAATGGGCTTTAATTGAACAGAGGGTGGCGTTGACGGCGATGGCGCCTGGCTTAATCGGCTTGGCCTATGGGCGTGCGGCTGGCAGTACCTTGGCCGGCCGGCTGCCGGGATCGCGAGCGACTGCCGTCTGAACCGGGCGCCGCTGGCAGTAGGTAGCGATCGAGGTGCCGGGGGCTTCATCGGCTTGGCCCGTGGTGCGCGCCTGGCGTATTCTGGCCGGCTGGTGTACTTGCTGTCGACAATGATCTTGCCGGCGGACTGGCTCGGATGGCGGTCGACGGCGGATGTGCCCGGCGCCGTTGGCGACTGCCGGTAATCGGCACGCGCGCCTTGACGCCTTGCTATGTCGTTCAAAACCTATACAATATATAGGAATGAACGCAAATACGGTCTCTGCTCTGCCATTCGCCTTGAACGACGCCAATTTCCTCAAGCGTCTGCGTCAGGCAGCGGCGGACTCGTCGAGGGTGGTGGTTGTCCAGCACGCCAAGCAGCGGATGCGCGAGCGCAAGATTAACCTGAATCAGGTCATTTCTTGCCTGCAAAAGGGAACGGTCAGCGAACCGGCTCACCTGACGCATCGTGGCGACTGGAAAGCGACGGTGACGCACCGCTGCGCCGGCGACGTGATTGCGGTTGCTGTGGTACTTGAAAGGAAGGAAAACGGGGATTACTGCATTGTCGTTACGGTGATGAGATGAGCGAATACCACTATACGGAAAGCGGGCTGCACAACATCTGGCTGGCTAGCGGCTATGAGATTGTGGAAACCAGTTATGGCTCAGGCGTGGCGATTCATGACGTTGCCGGTCTCCATCGGGCGATCGGCGAAACGCTTGCCAAGAAAGCCTGGATTACTGGCGCCGAACTGCGCTTCTTGCGCAAGGAAATGGACTTGTCACAACGCGCTCTCGGGGAACTTCTCGGCACCGCTGATCAAGCTGTCGCCAAATGGGAAAAGACGGGGCGCGTGCCGAAGACCGCCGATCGGATGATCCGGCTGATCTACCTGGAGCACATCGGCGGAAACGTCCCGATCCGTTCGACAATCGAGCGCATCAGCAACACCGATCATGCGGAGCACGCACGGATGACCGCCGAAGAGAGTGAAAACGGCTGGCGGATTGCGGCATAGCATGAAGCACGGGCCGGCTTCCCGTGCGTCCCGGACGCTGGCGGGCGGCGCTCGCCGGGCGCCCAGCGACTGAGGTAGCGGCAGTTTCTTGAAGTGGTGCCAGACATCGGCGCCGAGACGTGACTAGAGTTTTGCCCCGGATAGGCCCGCGAACCGAAAAGCGGGACACCTTCACCCGTCTGCCGGGGCACCCCATTGAAGGAGCGCACGAAGGAGCGCGGACCAATGGCGGACAGTCGCCCCAAGAAAGGCTTGGATGAGATGCTCCCTGACGAGCTGCTCATCAGGGCCAAACGTATTGCCAACTTCCGTTCTCCCGACTGGCCAATAGAATTCTCGCCAGATCAAGTAGCAGCATTGATGGCCGGCGGCTGGCAGGGTGAGCATAAGACCGAGTACAGCGACGCGAAAAAGCTTGTCGCCGAAGCTATCCGGGCAGGCAGGCTCTCTGTTCGCCCTGTGAAGATACAGGGGAAATCTACTATGACGGATCATGTCGACGAATTCTGGAGACGGGTTGGCACCTTCCACATAGAGAGATCCCGTGACAAGACTTTGTATCGTGTCGACCGGCAAGCTTGCGCCGACTGGCTCAACTGCCGAGGTGCCAAACCGGGAAGATATCCCTACATCGACGAATGGCTGAGAACAGGCGGGGTTGTCATTGGGAAGCAAACCGAAGGAGCCGGTAAGAAGACTGAGGCACAGCAGGACAGAGCAGACTGCCAAGGCAAGTGTTTAGCGTTGTGGGAGAAAAACCCTACGATGACAAATACCGGACCGCATGGCGTGGCGCAACACAATGACCTAAGCTGCTACGTGAGAAAGTACTCGCTCGAATGGGTCGAGGGTTGCGCCAGAGAGGTTGCCCCGGAGCAAGTGAAAGGGAAACGTGGCCGTCCGAAGAAAATAGCAGACCAAGCAGAAAAATGATTTTTCTAAAGCCTCGCAAATTTTATTGACAGATCTGCGTCGGTAAGCTTCACGACATGCCCTGCGCCACCCCGGCACAAGCGGCTATAACGTGAAGGAGAAACGATGTTACAGATCAGTCGTT
This sequence comes from Candidatus Accumulibacter cognatus, assembly GCA_013414765.1. Classification (GTDB taxonomy): domain Bacteria; phylum Pseudomonadota; class Gammaproteobacteria; order Burkholderiales; family Rhodocyclaceae; genus Accumulibacter; species Accumulibacter cognatus. The sequence goes on along the minus strand of CP058708.1, from coordinate 923,914 downwards.
CGACGGCTCAGGCGCCAACGCCAGCGCTTGAAAAAGTTCCCGCAGCAGCCCGGCGTATGGGATGTTCAATTTCCGGTGTTTATCGAGAGATTCGGGCCAAGCGCCTTGGCCCGCTGGTAAAGCTAAGCGCCCGTTCTTCCGCCCTTCCCTCTGCATCTGTAGATAGTTGGATCGCGGCGCGTATCGCCGAAGCCAAGCAGAACACCACGGGCGAAAAGACTGACAGTGCAGTATGAACGCTCAAGCCGCTTTGCTCGAACAGTGGCGCAAGGTGCTGGTGTTCAGCATCAATGCTGATGATTCGTGGTCTTTTTCCCAGCTTCCCGACGCGCGGCAGTTTCCGTTCAGGTTCCCGATTGCGCCGGACCAAACCAGCCAATCCGGCGACCGAGAGGACCAGGAGTATGCGGGCGGCTCGCTCGCAATGGTCATGGCGTTTGCTGCCCTCAAGCTCTCCCGCTATGACGGTGATACACCATCTGGCGGTTCGCTGTGCCCCTGCGGCGGCTTCCTTGCGGACATGATGGAACTGCTGCGCGTTCTTCGTGAACACTACGGCGACAGCGTTTCATCGTCTTACCTTGCGCCAATTGGGATAGTGCTGGAAATGGCACTGTGCGCGCCCATGCGACTGCAGGTGCTGGGTTCTCGCCTGGATGCGCTGGATAACGACACCCTGCACCGGATGGCGATGGATGCGGTTCAAGGCGTCCCCGTGCCGGATATGCTGGCCGATCTGCTCGAACCGTCGACGGTGGCGAAGTGAGTCCGGATTCCAAGCCCACCAGGCCACTACTGCGCCATCTGTTGACACCGTCGACCAGACCGGCGCAGAATCAAGGCTCTCTCAAAAGCAATAGCAGCACCCCGGCACCCTTGCTGCGAAGCCGGGATTTTTGCACCCCTCATTCCGCCCGCCGTGCTTCTGCACATTGGGCCCGGTCAATGGGGGTGTCGGGTAGCCGCAAGGCCCCGGACGCACTATTGCGCGTTGAGAGCACCCCCACCCCATTTCGGGTGGTTCTCAATCTCAAAAGCAATAGGAGGCCAGCAATGGCTGCTTCAAACCCTCTTGGCGCCGACCCGCGCCAATCCCGCACGCTGCAAAAGCTCGACCATTTCGAATCTGCCGGTATCCACGCACTGGCTGCGGCTGGCTTGGTGCTGTCTGATGCCATCAACCAGGCTTGCTTGGTGGTCAATCCCGACTTGGCGCCAGACGTGGCCGGCGCTACCGGCGAACTGCTCGACGGCTTGTATGGGCTGCAGGATGCGGTGTTCGGCTGTGCCGACCAGATCCCGGCCGCTCTGGCGGTGTTCCTCTCCGTTGCCGAAAGCGGGGTGTGCCGTGGCTGAGAACACTACCGTTTCCGTGCCTTTCTTTGCGCCCGCTGGCTTGCCGAGCGTCTATTTCACCGTCCGAGAAGGCTTGCCGCCGACGGATGCGCTCGAAGGCGCGTCGCTGTTCCTGGCGTCAGCCGGTGATATGGCCAGTGAATTGCCTTCTGACCGGTTACCCGGTGAGGCTCGGCAGTGGGCAATCGTGTATCTCATTGAAATGGCCAAGGCCCTCGTGGACGCAGTTGTCAGCAACAGCATGGAGGCCAGCCATGGATAAGACTTGTTCAAGTAACCCGTTGCGGATGATGGACCAGCCCGGCCCGGACACAAGGCAAGCGGTTCGTGATGTGCTGTTCTTCCTGTCTGACGCGTTTTTTGCGATGGCTTCGGCCGACGCCGTGACGAGCAGTGAGAGCGCCACTCGTGGCGCTGGGCACCTTCTGGCCGTGTGCGCCGATGCTCTGCGAGAATCCGAGGAAGCCGAGGCAAATCCCGATGGCGGGTAACGATGGGTTCAAGCCGGTTGCCACGGCGGCACTGGCTCGCTTCGATGTGGTCATGGATATCCTGGGTCTGGCCGGTGGCAAGAATTCCGGCCGGGAATACCTGCCACTCAACCCGAAGCGGGATGACCACAAGCCCGGATCGTTTTCCATCCATCGCGACAAAGGCGCCTGGATGGAAGGCGCCACGGGCGACAAGGGCGGCGACCTGATCAGCTTGGCCGCGTACCTGTGGGACTGTAGCAACATGGAGGCCGCCGAACGGCTTGGCAAGCGGTTGGGCGTCGAAGTACACGCCCGCCGGAGGCGCGCCACAAGCGACGGTCAAGCGGCAGGCGCTGCACCGGCAGCACGGCCGCCGGCCAAGCCGACCGAAGCGCCGAGCAAGCCGGTTGCCGGGCCAGAAGAGGGGATCTGCGTCATGCCGATTCCTCTTGGCGCCCCGGCGCCTCCGGCGCTGCACCCGAGACACGGCAAGCCGGCCGCCCGGTGGGTCTATGTCGATTCGTCGGGAGCGGTGATGTTCCACCACTGCCGGTTTGAACCGACCGGCGAGCGCAAGCAGTTTGCCCCGCTGTCGCTGTGGAAGATGGCGAGTGGGCGCATGGTCTGGAAGTGGAAGGCGCCGAGCGAACCGCGCCCCTTGCTGGGGCTCGATCGCTTGGTATCGCTGCCGGCCGCGCCGGTTGTCGTGACCGAGGGGGAAAAGGCCCGCGACGCAGCGGCGCTGCTGTTGCCGGATGCGGTGGTAATGGCCTGGCAGGGTGGCGGCAATGCAGTGGACAAGGCCAATTGGCGGCCCTTGGCCGGGCGTGTGGTGTGGCTGTGGGCGGATGCGGACGAAGCGGGCACCAAGGCCATGCAGCGGGTCGCCAATCGCCTGCAGGCGATCGGCGCCGCAGAGGTGCATCGGGTGAATCTCGGCGCCTTGGCCAAGGTCGCCAGCGGTGAGAACGGCAAGCCTGAACTGACGCCGGGTAAGCCGCTGGCCGATGGTGACGACGCTGCCGACCTGATCGATAGGGGGTGGAGCGCGGCGCACCTGTCCCTGCTGATCGACGCCGGTGAGTTGCTGTCTGACTGTGCCGACACGAAGCCGGCGGCTCGCGTGCTGGCACCCGTCGAGAACGAGGCCCATGCAGACGGTCAGGAAGCGCCGAGCGGGGGCTGTCGCGTCTACGACTTTGCCGCGAAGACGCCGGCAGCGAGCGACGAGGCGACCGGCGAGACGGCGGGCGCCACAGGCAAAGACAAGGCGCCGCGCCGTGGTTTTCGTCTTGATGATCGTGGCGTATGGTTTGTCGACGTGAAGGATGGCGTTCCAGCGGCACCCCGCTGGATTTCCTCGCCCGTGGACATCCTCGCCAGTGTGCGGGATGAGCATAGCGCTGGCTGGGGGTTGTTGGTCGGCTTTGAAGATCCGGACGGGCGTCCGCACCGGGAGATAATCCCCGCGCGGACGTTCAACGGCGAAGGGTTGGAGGCATCCGGACTGCTGTTCGATCGCGGTCTGAAGATCGCGCCGCGCGGCCGGCCGCTTCTGATTGAGTACCTGCAAACGGCGAACCCGAAGAAGCGCGCCAGAGTGACCAATCGAACCGGTTGGCACGATTCCGACGACGGCCGCGCGTTTGTTCTCCCGGATCGTGCTTTCGGCAATGGGGGTGAAGAGTGGATTTTCGAGAGCGATGCCCCGGACGGGAACACTTACCGCCAACGGGGCACGCTGGCCGAATGGAAGGAGGGCGTAGCGCGCCGCTGTGCGGGCAATTCCCGGCTGGTTTTCGCGGTATCCCTGGCCTTTGCTTCGCCACTGTTGCATCTGGCTGGCGCCGAGTCCGGCGGTTTCCATCTGCGCAGCCATTCCAGCGACGGCAAGACCATGGCCCTGCGTGTTGCCGCCAGCGTGTGCGGCAGTGAGAAATACATGCAGCGCTGGCGCGCCACGTCAAACGGTCTTGAAGGTCTGGCCATGCAGTATTGTGACGCGCCTCTGCTGCTTGATGAGCTGGCGCAGTTGGACGCTCGCGAGGCCGGCGAAGTGGCCTATATGCTTGCCAATGGTAGCGGGAAGGCGCGCGCGGGGAGGGGCGGCGGAATGCGGGCGCGGTCTCACTGGCGCCTGTTGTTCCTCTCTTCTGGCGAAATTGGCCTGGCGCAGCACATGGCCGAAGCGGGCAGGCAAACGCGGGCCGGCCAAGAGCTTCGCCTGGCCGAAATTCCCGCCGATGCTGGCAAAGGTCTGGGGCTGTTCGAGGACCTGCACGAGAGCGCCAGCGGTGCGGAGTTTGCAAAGGCGATTGATCATGCGACGCGACGGCATTACGGCAGTGCCTGGGTAGGGTGGCTGAAGCGCTTGGTATCCGAGGCTCCCGGTTCACTTGCCGGTACCGTGCACGAAGGGGTGCGCGCGTTCGAGCGGCGATATCTGTCCGAGAACGCCAGCGGGCAAGCGCGGCGGGTGGCGTCGCGTTTCGCACTTGTCGGTGTGGCCGGCGAGCTGGCGACGCAATGGGGAATCACCGGCTGGAATCAAGGTGAGGCCCTGAAGGCCGTTGGCGGCTGCTTTATGGCCTGGCTTGACAATCGGGGCGGTGAAGGGAATCACGAAGAGCGCGCCATACTCAGGCAGGTGCGTGAGTTCTTGAGCCGCTACGGAGAATCGGCCTTTACCGATTGGGAGCGGCCGAGCATGACCGACACGCACGCACCCGTAAGGTCCGACCGGGCCGGCTGGCGCAAGCATGACAGCGTGAAGGATCAGGTGCACTACTTCGTTTCTTACGAGGCGTGGCGCGCCCGTGTGTGCAAGGGTAACGATCCGATCGCCGTTGCCCGCCTTCTGCTGGCCCGTGGCTTTATCGAGAAGGGAAGCGAAGCCAATCGCCCCGGCTTGGTCAGGGCGAGTGTTCCCGGAGAAGGGCGCCCGCGTGTGGTGCACATCCTGCCCGAGATCATGGAGGCCGACGATGATTGATTGGGCTGCAATCATGCCAGCCGAACAGGAACCCAAGGCAGCAGAAGTGCCCGGACCTGTTCAAGTGCAGAAACCGGAGAAGGCAAGCGAAGCGGGCAGATCGCGGGAAGCGGCGGCGGTGCCGCAAAACCTTTGCGCGCAGGTAGAAGCGGAACGAGGCGCGAGTTACCCGGCACATCCGGCAGCCGTGTTGTTGGTCATGGCGTGGTCTCGTCTGAGGGGAGCAAGCCCGGATGAGCGAGCGGCGCTGCTGCTCAATCTGGAAGGAATGCCGCCCGCCGACCAGGTGAGACACTGGCATGGCGTGTGTCTTCTCGACGGGCTGAATCCTTGGCGCGTGCTTTATCTGCCTGCCCCACAGTGGGGTAACGACTGCACCAGATGCACCCACTTGAGCACAAGGGAAGACGTTATCGGTGATGACCGGCGGCGCTATCATTGGGCTTGTCGGTATGGCTACCTGATCCTTGAACACGGCAGGGGGACCGAGCGGCTGTATGTCGCCCCGCCTGAGTGCCATAGTTTCGACCGATGGTATCCATCGGAACAACGGTGAGGGCGTGCTGGCGCTTTTCGGGGCTCTCGCCCTGCCTTGGCGGAGAGGCTTGTTTGTGGAACCACCGAGACGGCTGGGGCAAGCGTCGAATGGGCTTGTTACGACTGCTCAGAACCCTTGTCGACCTCTCTGCGAATCCCAACTGGCAAGGTTTCGTGGGTCCTTCCCAAGGCATTTGCTTGAGGGTAATGCGAACCCCGGAAAATCTCACGTGGACCATTCGCCAACATAGTGAACATGTTGATTAAAAAAAGACTAAGGGTGTTCAGTTATGATTTCTGCTGACGGAGATAGCCTGTTTACGTGCGTTCGCTGGCCTCGATCAAAATCGCCGAAACGCGCAGAATCTCTTGCAAACCTTGAACGGCTATTACCGTGGGATGATCTGGAAAAGATCGTAAGAGGCGTCTACCTGAGCGACAAACGCAGCACGGGAAGGCCCGGTTATCCGGCAATGATGCTGCTGCGCTGTCTGGTTGTGCGCTGGTTTTGGAATCTGAGCGATGACCAGACGGAGGCCGTGATTCTGGATAGCTACGCGACTGCCCGCTTTATCGGTACTGACCCATGGAAGCCGAAGCCACCTTCGGCCAGCCTAATTAGAGGATTCAGGAAGCATCTTGATTTTCATGGTGTGCTGAATGACATAAAATCTAAGATAGACGCCTGCTTTAATGACGCAGGTATAAAGGTATGGTGTGGATTGGTGCGGGAGCCGGTTTTCAAGAGGACGGCCGCCCGTGTTGTGCCTGAGAGCTTGGCGAGCTGCGCCAGTACCGGCAACGACTGACACCTGGCGTCGATCGCTACCGGGCACTGCCTGACGCTGGCCTTGTTGACCGCAACCACTGCCTGCTGGCAATCTGAGATCCTGACCACGCCATGGCCAGCCCGACCGGCTGTCAGCGCGCTGCCTCACCCTCGACCAGGCGCCACTTGCCGGCCGATCGACCTCGAGCACTGCACTACGCCGGCACCGTCGTCGCCTTGTGGCCGGCTTCAGCAATCGGGAGAACGAAGACCCGGACGCACTGCCTGACGCTCGCCTTGCTGATCGCAACCACGGCCTGCCGGCAGCCCGAGATCCTGACCACGCCACGGCCAGCCCGACCGGCTGTCAGCGCGCTGCCTCACCCTCGACCAGGCGCCACTTGCTGGCCGATCGACCTCGAGCACTGCACTACGCCGGCACCGTCGTCGCCTTGTGGCCGGCTTTCCCGATCGAGAGGACGAAGACCCGGACCAACTGCCCGTGATCGAGCACCACGGCCAGCAACCCGAGGCCCTGACCAGACCACGGCCAGCCCGATCGGCAGCCGTTGCGCTGCTTGCCTTCGCCCTGGCACCGCTGGCCGGTGATCGCCACCAGGCACTGCTCGACGCTGGCCTTGCTGATCGCAACCACGGCCTGCCGGCAGCCCGAGATCCTGACCACGCCACGGCCAGCCCGACCGGCTGCCAGCGCGCTGCCTCACCCTCGACCAGGCGTCACTTGTTGGCCGATCGACCTCGGGCACTGCACTACGCCGGCACCGTCGTCGCCTCGTGGCCGGCTTTCCCGATCGAGAGGACGAAGACCGGGACCAACTGCCCGTGTTCGAGCACCACAGCCAGCAACCCGACACTCTGACCACGCCACGGCCAGCCCGACCGGCTGTCAGCGCGCTGCCTCACCTTCGACCAGGCGTCACTTGTTGGCCGATCGACCTCGAGCACTGCACTACGCCGGCACCGTCGTCGCCTTGTGGCCGGCTTTCCCGATCGAGAGGACGAAGACCCGGACCAACTGCCCGTGATCGAGCACCACGGCCAGCAACCCGAGGCCCTGACCAGAGCACGGCCAGCCCGATCGGCAGCCCGTGCGCCGTCTCGCCTTCGCCCTGGCACCGCTTGCCGGTGATTGCCACCAGGCACTGCTCGACGCTGGCCTTGCTGACCGCAACCACTGCCTGCCGGCAACCCGAGATCCTGACCACGCCACGGCCAGCCCGACCGGCTGTCAGCGCGCTGCCTCACCTTCGACCAGGCGTCACTTGCTGGCCGATCGACCTCGAGCACTGCACTACGCCGGCACCGTCGTCGCCTTGTGGCCGGCTTTCCCGATCGAGAGGACGAAGACCCGGACCAACTGCCCGTGATCGAGCACCACAACCAGCAACCCGAGGCCCTGACCAGACCACGGCCAGCCTGACCGGCAGCCGTTGCGCTGCTTGCCTTCGCCCTGGCACCGCTGGCTGGTAATCGCCACCAGGCACTGCTCGACGCTGGCCTTGCTGACCGCAACCACTGCCTGCCGGCAACCCGAGATCCTGACCACGCCACGGCCAGCCCGATCGGCAGCCGTTGCGCTGCTTGCCTTCGCCCTGGCACCGCTGGCCGGTGATCGCCACCAGGCACTGCTCGACGCTGGCCTTGCTGATCGCAACCACGGCCTGCCGGCAGCCCGAGATCCTGACCACGCCACGGCCAGCCCGATCGGCTGCCAGCGCGCTGCCTCACCTTCGACCAGGCGTCACTTGCTGGCCGATCGACCTCGAGCACTGCACTACGCCGGCACCGTCGTCGCCTTGTGGCCGGCTTTCCCGATCGAGAGGACGAAGACCCGGACCAACTGCCCGTGTTCGAGCACCACAGCCAGCAACCCGACACTCTGACCACGCCACGGCCAGCCCGACCGGCTGCCAGCGCGCTGCCTCACCCTCGACCAGGCGTCACTTGTTGGCCGATCGACCTCGGGCACTGCACTACGCCGGCACCGTCGTCGCCTCGTGGCCGGCTTTCCCGATCGAGAGGACGAAGACCGGGACCAACTGCCCGTGTTCGAGCACCACAGCCAGCAACCCGACACTCTGACCACGCCACGGCCAGCCCGACCGGCTGCCAGCGCGCTGCCTCACCTTCGACCAGGCGCCACTTGCTGGCCGATCGACCTCGGGCACTGCACTACGCCGGCACCGTCGTCGCCTTGTGGCCGGCTTTCCCGATCGAGAGGACGAAGACCCGGACCAACTGCCCGTGATCGAGCACCACAACCAGCAACCCGAGGCCCTGACCAGACCACGGCCAGCCCGATCGGCAGCCCGTGCGCCGTCTCGCCTTCGCCCTGGCACCGCTTGCCGGTGATTGCCACCAGGCACTGCTCGACGCTGGCCTTGCTGACCGCAACCACTGCCTGCCGGCAACCAGAGATCCTGACCACGCCACGGCCAGCCCGACCGGCTGTCAGCGCGCTGCCTCACCTTCGACCAGGCGTCACTTGCTGGCCGATCGACCTCGAGCACTGCACTACGCCGGCACCGTCGTCGCCTTGTGGCCGGCTTTCCCGATCGAGAGGACGAAGACCCGGACCAACTGCCCGTGATCGAGCACCACAACCAGCAACCCGAGGCCCTGACCAGACCACGGCCAGCCTGACCGGCAGCCGTTGCGCTGCTTGCCTTCGCCCTGGCACCGCTGGCCGGTGATCGCCACCAGGCACCGCTCGACACTGATGCGCCGTCGTTGCCTCGTGGCCGGCTTTCCCGATCGAGAGGACGAAGACCCGGACCAACTGCCCGTGATCGAGCACCACAACCAGCAACCCGAGGCCCTGACCAGACCACGGCCAGCCTGACCGGCAGCCGTTGCGCTGCTTGCCTTCGCCCTGGCACCGCTGGCCGGTGATCGCCACCAGGCACCGCTCGACACTGATGCGCCGTCGTTGCCTCGTGGCCGGCTTTCCCGATCGAGAGGACGAAGACCCGGACCAACTGCCCGTGATCGAGCACCACAACCAGCAACCCGAGGCCCTGACCAGACCACGGCCAGCCTGACCGGCAGCCGTTGCGCTGCTTGCCTTCGCCCTGGCACCGCTGGCCGGTGATCGCCACCAGGCACCGCTCGACACTGATGCGCCGTCGTTGCCTCGTGGCCGGCTTTCCCGATCGAGAGGACGAAGACCCGGACCAACTGCCCGTGATCGAGCACCACAACCAGCAACCCGAGGCCCTGACCAGACCACGGCCAGCCTGACCGGCAGCCGTTGCGCTGCTTGCCTTCGCCCTGGCACCGCTGGCTGGTAATCGCCACCAGGCACTGCTCGACGCTGGCCTTGCTGACCGCAACCACTGCCTGCCGGCAACCCGAGATCCTGACCACGCCACGGCCAGCCCGACCGGCTGTCAGCGCGCTGCCTCACCCTCGACCAGGCGCCACTTGCTGGCCGATCGACCTCGAGCACTGCACTACGCCGGCACCGTCGTCGCCGTGTGGCCGGCTTCAGCAATCGGGAGAACGAAGACCCGGACGCACTGCCTGACGCTCGCCTTGCTGACCGCAACCACTGCCTGCTGGCAATCTGAGATCCTGACCACGCCGCGGCCAGCCCGACCGGCTGCCAGCGCGCTGCCTCACCTTCGACCAGGCGCCACTTGCTGGCCGATCGACCTCGGGCACTGCACTACGCCGGCACCGTCGTCGCCTTGTGGCCGGCTTTCCCGATCGAGAGGACGAAGACCCGGACCAACTGCCCGTGATCGAGCACCACAACCAGCAACCCGAGGCCCTGACCAGACCACGGCCAGCCCGATCGGCAGCCCGTCCGCCGTCTCGCCTTCGCCCTGGCACCGCTGGCCGGTGATTGCCACCAGGCACTGCTCGACGCTGGCCTTGCTGATCGCAACCACGGCCTGCCGGCAGCCCGAGATCCTGACCACGCTACGGCCAGCCCGACCGGCTGTCAGCGCGCTGCCTCACCCTCGACCAGGCGCCACTTGCTGGCCGATCGACCTCGAGCACTGCACTACGCCGGCACCGTCGTCGCCTTGTGGCCGGCTTTCCCGATCGAGAGGACGAAGACCCGGACCAACTGCCCGTGTTCGAGCACCACGGCCAGCAACCCGAGGCCCTGACCAGACCACGGCCAGCCCGATCGGCAGCCAGTGCGCTGCCTCACCCTCGATCAGGCGCCACTTGCCGGCCGATCGACCTCGGGCACTGCACTACGCCGGCACCGTCGTCGCCTTGTGGTCGGCTTTCCCGATCGAGAGGACGAAGACCCGGACCAACTGCCCGTGATCGAGCACCACGGCCAGCAACCCGAGGCCCTGACCAGACCACGGCCAGCCCGATCGGCAGCCGTTGCGCTGCTTGCCTTCGCCCTGGCACCGCTGGCCGGTGATCGCCACCAGGCACTGCTCGACGCTGGCCTTGCTGATCGCAACCACGGCCTGCCGGCAGCCCGAGATCCTGACCACGCCACGGCCAGCCCGACCGGCTGTCAGCGCGCTGCCTCACCCTCGACCAGGCGCCACTTGCTGGCCGATCGACCTCGAGCACTGCACTACGCCGGCACCGTCGTCGCCTTGTGGCCGGCTTTCCCGATTGAGAGGACGAAGACCCGGACCAACTGCCCGTGATCGAGCACCACGGCCAGCAACCCGAGGCCCTGACCAGACCACGGCCAGCCCGATCGGCAGCCGTTGCGCTGCTTGCCTTCGCCCTGGCACCGCTGGCCGGTGATCGCCACCAGGCACTGCTCGACGCTGGCCTTGCTGATCGCAACCACGGCCTGCCGGCAGCCCGAGATCCTGACCACGCCACGGCCAGCCCGATCGGCTGCCAGCGCGCTGCCTCACCTTCGACCAGGCGTCACTTGTTGGCCGATCGACCTCGGGCACTGCACTACGCCGGCACCGTCGTCGCCTTGTGGCCGGCTTTCCCGATCGAGAGGACGAAGACCCGGACCAACTGCCCGTGATCGAGCACCACGGCCAGCAACCCGAGGCCCTGACCAGACCACGGCCAGCCCGATCGGCAGCCGTTGCGCTGCTTGCCTTCGCCCTGGCACCGCTGGCCGGTGATCGCCACCAGGCACTGCTCGACGCTGGCCTTGCTGATCGCAACCACGGCCTGCCGGCAGCCCGAGATCCTGACCACGCCACGGCCAGCCCGATCGGCTGCCAGCGCGCTGCCTCACCTTCGACCAGGCGTCACTTGCTGGCCGATCGACCTCGAGCACTGCACTACGCCGGCACCGTCGTCGCCTTGTGGCCGGCTTTCCCGATCGAGAGGACGAAGACCCGGACCAACTGCCCGTGTTCGAGCACCACAGCCAGCAACCCGACACTCTGACCACGCTACGGCCAGCCCGACCGGCTGCCAGCGCGCTGCCTCACCCTCGACCAGGCGTCACTTGTTGGCCGATCGACCTCGGGCACTGCACTACGCCGGCACCGTCGTCGCCTTGTGGCCGGCTTTCCCGATCGAGAGGACGAAGACCCGGACCAACTGCCCGTGATCGAGCACCACGGCCAGCAACCCGACACTCTGACCACGCCACGGCCAGCCCGACCGGCTGTCAGCGCGCTGCCTCACCTTCGACCAGGCGTCACTTGTTGGCCGATCGACCTCGAGCACTGCACTACGCCGGCACCGTCGTCGCCTTGTGGCCGGCTTTCCCGATCGAGAGGACGAAGACCCGGACCAACTGCCCGTGATCGAGCACCACGGCCAGCAACACCAGACCACGGCCAGCCTGACCGGCAGCCGTTGCGCTGCTTGCCTTCGCCCTGGCACCGCTGGCCGGTGATCGCCACCAGGCACTGCTCGACACTGATGCGCCGTCGTTGCCTCGTGGCCGGCTTTCCCGATCGAGAGGACGAAGACCCGGACCAACTGCCCGTGATCGAGCACCACAACCAGCAACCCGAGGCCCTGACCAGACCACGGCCAGCCTGACCGGCAGCCGTTGCGCTGCTTGCCTTCGCCCTGGCACCGCTGGCTGGTAATCGCCACCAGGCACTGCTCGACGCTGGCCTTGCTGACCGCAACCACTGCCTGCCGGCAACCCGAGATCCTGACCACGCCACGGCCAGCCCGACCGGCTGTCAGCGCGCTGCCTCACCCTCGACCAGGCGCCACTTGCTGGCCGATCGACCTCGAGCACTGCACTACGCCGGCACCGTCGTCGCCGTGTGGCCGGCTTCAGCAATCGGGAGAACGAAGACCCGGACGCACTGCCTGACGCTCGCCTTGCTGACCGCAACCACTGCCTGCTGGCAATCTGAGATCCTGACCACGCCGCGGCCAGCCCGACCGGCTGCCAGCGCGCTGCCTCACCTTCGACCAGGCGCCACTTGCTGGCCGATCGACCTCGAGCACTGCACTACGCCGGCACCGTCGTCGCCTTGTGGCCGGCTTTCCCGATCGAGAGGACGAAGACCCGGACCAACTGCCCGTGATCGAGCACCACAACCAGCAACCCGAGGCCCTGACCAGACCACGGCCAGCCCGATCGGCAGCCCGTCCGCCGTCTCGCCTTCGCCCTGGCACCGCTGGCCGGCGATCGCCACCAGGCACCGCTCGACACTGGCGCCGTCGTCGCCTCGTGGCCGGCTTTCCCGATCGAGAGGACGAAGACCTGGACCAACTGCCCGTGATCGAGCATCACGGCCAGCAACCCGAGGCCCTGACCAGACCACGGCCAGCCCGATCGGCAGCCAGTGCGCTGCCTCACCCTCGATCAGGCGCCACTTGCCGGCCGATCGACCTCGGGCACTGCACTACGCCGGCACCGTCGTCGCCTTGTGGCCGGCTTTCCCGATCGAGAGGACGAAGACCCGGACCAACTGCCCGTGATCGAGCACCACGGCCAGCAACCCGACACTCTGACCACGCCACGGCCAGCCCGACCGGCTGTCAGCGCGCTGCCTCACCTTCGACCAGGCGTCACTTGTTGGCCGATCGACCTCGAGCACTGCACTACGCCGGCACCGTCGTCGCCTTGTGGCCGGCTTTCCCGATCGAGAGGACGAAGACCCGGACCAACTGCCCGTGATCGAGCACCACGGCCAGCAACCCGAGGCCCTGACCAGACCACGGCCAGCCCGATCGGCAGCCGTTGCGCTGCTTGCCTTCGCCCTGGCACCGCTGGCCGGTGATCGCCACCAGGCACTGCTCGACGCTGGCCTTGCTGATCGCAACCACGGCCTGCCGGCAGCCCGGCACCTTGACCACGCCACGGCCAGCCCGACCGGCTGCCCGTGCGCTGTCTCGTCTTCTCCCTGGCACCGCTGGCCGGCGATCGCCACCAGGCACCGCTCGACACTGGCCTTGCTGATCGCAACCACGGCCTGCCGGCAGCCCGGCACCTTGACCACGCCACGGCCAGCCCGACCGGCTGCCAGTGCGCTGCCTCACCCTCGATCAGGCGCCACTTGCTGGCCGATCGACCTCGAGCACTGCACTACGCCGGCGCCGTCGTCGCCTCGTGTCCGGCTTTCCCGATCGAGAGGACGAAGACCCGGACCAACTGCCAGTGATCGAGCACCACAGCCAGCAACCCGACACTCTGACCACGCCACGGCCAGCCCGATCGGCTGTCAGTGCACTGCCTCACCTTCGACCGGGCGCCACTTGCCAGCCGACAGCCACCGAGCACTGCCCGATGCTGGGGCCGCTGCCGACTTGGGACAATTGAAACACCTGGCCTGCATCGGCTTGGCCCTCGTGCTCCAGTCGTCGGCGACTAGGCGGCAGGGAGTCCATGAACGTGGGACAAAGTGTCCCAAAGTGTCCCAGCCAAAAAGGCCAGTGTCCCAATCTCTTGGGACAGCTCAAACCCAGCAATGGCAAGGCTTGTAGCCGTTTTATCGAGAGTGTCCCAACTGTCCCAGCAAGAAAACAGGGTAGGAATAGAGGGGGGAAGCAAAATATGGTGCATTCAACAGGAAAAAGGGGAGAAGGAACGACTATGGGTTAAGCGGAAGCGCAGACCCAAGGATTGCGTTTTATGGAAGAGAATGACGAACGGTGGCCGTTTCCCTGTCGAGGGCCGCAGACCAACATTGCGGATTCTCCATTGCTAGACAATCTGCAAGCGTGCGAGAATGACCACCGCGATACATTGAGTAGCTGGGCGAGTAGCTAGGCGATGAGACAGGAAATGAAACCCTTGCCAATAAAGCGATACAGTAAGTTTTAGACATTATATTCTGCAATCTCTGACCGCCGCTTGACCGGAGGCCTGCAACACTGGTGGCACTTGGGTCCGGAACCCGCAGGCCGACCAGTTACACGAGCAGCAAGGACCGCTGAAATCCGGTACCATCCAGGAAGTTTTCAGGGCGCTACACTGCAATGGCCATCATCTCGCCTTACCGAAACAAACGCATCCTGATCATCGACGACGTGGCCGAAATGCGTAGCTCGATCCGCAGCCAGGTGAGCAGTCTGGGCGTCGAGCAGACCAGCGTTGCGGGGACCGTCCGGGATGCGCTCGAAATGCTCAAGACCAGCAATCGATTCGACATCATTCTTTGCGACTACTACCTCGGCGGCGCGACCGACGGTCAGCAGTTTCTCGAATATGTCCGCTCAAGCGGGATCATCAGCCGGTCGACACTGTTCCTGATGATCACCGCCGAACAGAGCTACACGTCGGTGATTACCGCCGCCGAGTGTCTGCCGGACGACTACCTGCTGAAACCCTTCACAGCGGATGCCCTCAAATCGCGTATCGATCGTTTGCTGGAAAAAAAGCGGCGACTGGCACAGATTGACAAGCTGCAGGACCAAGGCCGCTGGCAGGAAATGATCGTGGCCTGCGACGAAATTATCGCCGCGAAGGACAAATTCCTGTTGGACGCCCTGCGCGTCAAGGGCAACGCTCTGATCATGACCCAACGTTTTGACGAAGCCGTCGAATTCTACCAGCGCGCTCTGCAGATACGCTCGATGCCCTGGGCAAAACTGGGGCTGGCCAAGGCGTACCAGAGTAGTGGCCACCTGGAGCAGGCAAAGCATATGCTCAATGAGCTGCTGGCCGAGACACCGCGTTTTCTGGCGGCCTACGATGCCTTGGGCTGCCTGCTCCGGGAATCCGGGGAGTCCGACAGCGCACTCCGGGTTCTCGACAAAGCCTGCGAGATGTCCCCCAATTCACTGGCCCGCCATCGTGCGATTGCCGGGATTGCTGAAGAGACTGCAGATTTTGGTCGCGTCGAGAAAGCGCTGCGCACCGTCGTCCAGAAGACACGCAACTCGCCATTGCGCGACCTCAACGACTACGCCAATCTTGGCAATGCGCTGACCGAGCTCGGCGACACCGAACAGGCGATTTCCCTGATCAGCGAGGCCAAGAACAGCTTCCGGAATACCGGGGACACCACCTTGCTGGCTGCGGTGGAAGCGGTCGCGCAGCACAAGGCGGGCAATCCGGAACTGGCGCAGCAGGCGTTGGAACGGGTCATGCAGGGAGGGACCCAGGGCCTGTCGGAAGCGGCGAAACTGGCTGTTGCCAAGGCCTGCCTGGTTCACGGTCGGCACGACGAAGCCGAGAAGATACTCAAGGATGTCGTCCAGAACAATCCGGACCAGACCGTCCTGCATGCCAGCATCACCCAGATGATGAAAACCCACGGCAATGCCGAGCGTGCGGAAACGCTGATCAGCAACAGCAACGCAGAGATCATCCAGATCAATGACGAGGCCGTCCGAAAGGGACAGGCAGGTGATTTCAAAACCGCCGCGGCGATGCTCAGGGAGGCCGCGGAACGTTTGCCCGGCAACCCGCAGATTATCGCCAACGCCGCCTATGCGCTGTTCCTCGATGTCTACACCAATGGGGTTGACGCGGACAAGCTGAGCGATGCACATCGCTACCATCAGATGCTGCTGGCCAAGAACCAGCGCCATCCCCGGCTGGGTCCAATTGCCACCCTGGTGGCGAAGATCCAGCGCAAGTACAAGCTGCCGGCCATCTCATGAAGTCCGTAAAAGCCATTTCGGTTTTACCCATGCATCAGGAGCATTCATGAAATTCTGGTCATGCGTTCTGGTCATGCTCGCCAGCGCGCTGCTGTCCACCGGCGGCCTGGCCGCTGAGCCGCTGCTCAAGTTCGGCGTCGGCCTCTTCCAGCCGAACCGGGACAAGAACGATGCCACCTATCGCCCGCTCGCCGATTACCTCGCGGCCAGGCTCAATCGACCGGTCGTACTGCGCACCGTCGATAGCTGGGAAGGTCTGGCCAAGTCTCTTGCCAACGGTGAAACCGACATCGCCCTGATGGGACCCTGGGGCTATGTGCTCGCCAACAACGAAGCGGGCTCGCAGGTGGTGGCCAGCATCCTTTACGACAATAAGCCCGAATATCATGCGATCATCGTTACCCATCCCGATTCTGGAATCCAGACGGTTGCCGATCTCAAGGGTAGGACCTTCGCCTTCGGCGACAAGGGATCCACTTCCGGCTACCTGATCCCGCTGCACTTCTTCATGACCCAGGGGATCAATCCAGACAGCTATTTCGCCAAGGTGCTGCATGCTCCGCACCAGGCGATTGAAACACAGGTGACACAAGGCGTCCTGGATGCCGGTGCCGACTACAACCGCAACCGCACGGCGATGATCGAACAGGGGCTGATCCGGGCAGATCAGTCGAAGATCATCTGGCAATCGGCGCCGTTGCCGAACGACGCCGTGGCCGTCAGTCGGGCACTGTTCGCCGACCAGGCACTGGTTGCCCGTCTGCAGGCAGCGTTGCTCGACGTCGGCCAGGCCCTGAATACGCAGCCCAATCTGTTGCCACCCCATTACACCGGCTTTGTGATCCGCGACAACGGTTTTTACAAACCAATCCGTGATGCCGGTCTGGCCACCGGCAAACTGCGGCCGAAGTGACGCGTAGCTGGTGCGCGCGCCTTGCCGAGCGCCTGGCGAAGGGTTGCAGCGGTCGCTCTGCTTTTCTCGCTCTGACCCTGATCTACTTCCTGCTGGTCGCAGCCTGTTTTGGTTCACTGGCTGGAGAAGGGGAGTTGTCGCTGGGGCGTAACCCGGTTCGAAACCTGTTGAGGACCGCGGTAGAGTTCGCCCGCCCGAGTTTCGTCGATGTCTGGTTGGGCAACCCGGAATTCGCGTATCGCAGCGATGACGGCACGCTGCTGCGTGTCGAAAATCGCCGCACGGTCGAACTGGAGTACCTTGCCGGGCTCGCTGGCGCTACCTGGACGACGATACGCATTGCTACCCTGGGATCATTGCTCGGCGCCGTGCTGGCCTTGCCGTTGGCGGTACTGACGGCGCGCAACCTGGCGGCGCCGGGGCAACTTGCCTGGCTGGCGAAAGCCACTCTCGACGTCGCACGTTCGATCCACACCCTGGTTTTTGGTCTGGTGTTGGTCGGAATCGTCGGCCTCGGGCCGACTGCCGGCATCCTGGCCATCGCTCTGCACAGCATGGGCAGTTATGGGAAACTCTTCGCCGAGTCAATCGAGACTCTCGACATCGCCTCGATCGATGCGGTGCGCAGCGTTGGTGCTGGGCCGGTACAGGTGTTCTTCAATGCCATCTGGCCCGCTGTCCTTCCCCAGTTTGTATCCAGCCACCTCTATATCTGGGAGTTCAACATCCGTGATTCGACGATTCTCGGCATCATCGGCGCAGGTGGCCTTGGCCTACTGATCACCGAAGCCATCTCGCTCTTTCAGTGGGGACGGCTGGCGACGGTGCTGATCGTGGTTGTGTTCCTGGTTGCCTCTTTCGACGCCATCAGCCGGCGCATTCGCCTGGCTCTGCTGTGAGCGCCGCCGCATCCTCTGCCGTCATCTCACTGCAAGCCGTGACCTGTGTCGCGGAGGGGCGCGCCTTGCTCGACATCAACGAACTCAGTATCACCGAGGGCGAGCGCATTGCCATCGTCGGTCACAATGGGGCCGGCAAGTCGACCCTGCTGAGACTGCTGAGCGGCTTCATGCGACCCGCGCATGGCACGCTGGACGTGCTTGGCCACGCGCTGGCAGAACCCATGTCCGCTACCGAGTTGCGCGCGCTGCGCCAGGAAGTGGGACAGGTATTGCAGGGCCTGCATCTGGTTGCCCGGCTGTCGGCACTGGAAAACGTGCTGATCGGCGGTCTCGGCCGCGTGCGCGGCTGGCGCGGCTGGACGCGTTGCTATCCGGCACACGAAACAGAGCTGGCAGCACAGGCCTTGCAAGCGGTTGCTCTTCTGGACCGCGCGCATACCCGTACAGACCGGCTGTCGGGTGGCGAGAAGCAGAAGGTGGCGATCGCCCGTCTCCTGATGCAGCGGCCGCGCCTGATTCTTGCCGATGAGCCGACCGCCGCTCTCGATCCCTCGGCTGCCGCCGAGGTGTGCCAGTTGTTGGTCGAGGCTGCCCGGCAAGCGACGCTCATCAGCGTCGTCCACAACCCCGTGCTGCTGCCCTTGCTGGCCGGCCGGGTGATCGGCCTCAGGCAGGGGCGGATTGCCTTCGACCTGCCGCTTAACGATCTCGATCATCAGGAACTGGCCAATCTTTATCAGCGCTAGTGATGGTTCATGCTGACTCCCGTCCAGGGGCGCAGGGAAGCACGCCTGTTTGCGTGCCCGCGGTTACTGTTCGTCCTCATGATGGGCAAGATTGCGCTGCATCAGCGCGAAGAACCGGTCGTAGAATGGCCCGGCAGGGATCGTTTCGCTGGCTACCTTGACCAGCGAATCTTCGCTGGGCGTCAGCGGAATCGAGACCGAGCCGATTGCGCTGACGCCGACGGTCGCCGAGTTCGGGTTCTTCTTGAGCACGTAGCGGTCCTGAATGGCGTTCACATACACGGTCGAGAGCTTGCCGAGACGGCCTTCCGGGGCGCAGACGACATTGAACGCAATCTGTACATGCACCTCGCTTTCGGGCTGGAAATGCTTGCTAGCACTGATGAAATCAGGTTTCACCGTAGTCGGTAGGTAGCCTTGGCTGAGCAGCGTCCGGCGCGCAGCCTCACAGGTTGCTTCGGCGCTGGCGTCAAACAGTCGCGAGAAAGTCTCGTTGGCTTCGAAACCTTCGTTCTGGTAAACCGCGACCCTGCCCGGCGTGCTGCCACAGCCGGACAGCAGGCCGGTCAGAAGCAGCAACATGCCGGCAATGACTCGAATCAATGCGCCTCATCCCAGTTCATGCCGACGCCGACATCGACTACCAGTGGCACGCGCAGGGCAGCCCATTCAGTCATCAGGCGCGGCAGTTGGGCGCGGACCCAGGGCAACTCGGCTTCCGGGGCTTCCAGGACGAGTTCGTCATGCACTTGCAGCAGTAGCCGCGTCTGCAGGCGCTCGGCGTCGAGCCAGCGCTGCACGACGATCATCGCTGATTTGATCAGGTCGGCAGCCGATCCCTGCATCGGTGCGTTGATCGCTGCGCGTTCGGCGCCCTGACGGCGCGCGGGCAGGCTGGAATGGATTTCGGAAAGCCAAAGACGACGCCCGAAAACGGTTTCGACATAACCTTGGGCCTTGGCCGCCGCACGCGTTTTTTCCATGTAGGCGGCAACGCCCGGATAGCGCGCGAAATAGCGCTCGATATACGCTTGCGCGGCACCGCGTGTCAGGTCGAGCTGACGGGCGAGGCCAAAAGCGCTCATGCCGTAGATCAGCCCGAAGTTGATGACCTTGGCGACACGACGCTGGTCGGGGCCGACGTCGCCCGTCGCGACGCCAAAAATCTCGGCGGCGGTGGCACGATGTACGTCTTCACCCTGGGAAAAGGCTGCGAGCAGACGCGCGTCTTCCGAGAGGTGCGCCATGATTCGCAGCTCGACCTGTGAATAGTCGGCTGAGACGATGCGGCTTCCCGGCGGCGCGATGAATGCCGCGCGAATGCGCCGTCCTTCGGTGGTGCGCACCGGGATGTTCTGCAGATTGGGGTCGCTTGAAGCCAGCCGGCCGGTCACTGCGACCGCCTGCGCGTAGCTGGTGTGCACACGGCCGCTGCTGGCATTGACCATTTTCGGCAGCTTGTCGGTATAGGTGCCCTTGAGTTTTGCGAGCTGTCGCGATTCGAGCAGGATCTTTGGCAACGGGTAGTCGAGCGCAAGTTCAGAGAGCACCTCCTCGTCGGTCGACGGCGTTCCAGAGGCAGTCTTCCTTTTCACGGGCAGGCCAAGCTTGTCGAACAGGATTTCGGCCAGTTGTTTGGGCGAGTTGAGGTTGAACGGCTGGCCGGCCGCTACGTGCGCCTTCGCTTCGAGTTCAAGCAGGCGTTTGCCGATTTCGTGGCTCTGCTGCTTGAGCAGTTCGGCATCGATCAGGACGCCGGTTCGTTCCATGCGAAAAAGGATGTCGCGTACCGGTATCTCGATGTTTTGATAAATGTACCGCAGACCGGCGTCGGCGGCGATCTGCGGATACAGCCGTTCGTGCAGACGCAGGCAGAGGTCGGCGTCTTCGGCGGCATACCCGGAAGCCTGGTCGATCGCCACCTGGTCGAAGCCGATCTGCTTCGCGCCCTTGCCGCAGAGTGCCTCGTAGGGGATCGTCGTGAGGCCGAGGTGGCGGGTCGCGAGCTGGCCGAGATCGTGACCGCGAACACCGTCCTTGCCGGATTCGAGGACATACGATTGCAGCAGGGTGTCGTGTTCCACACCGGCGAGATGAATGCCGTGGTTGGCCAGCACATGCTGGTCGTACTTGAGGTGCTGGCCGATCTTCGCGTGTCGTGGCGATTCGAGCCAGGGTTTGAGACGCGCCAGCACTTCGGCGCGCGGCAGTTGCGCCGGTGCATCGGGGTAGTGGTGGGCAAGCGGCAGGTAGACCGCTTCTCCAGGCCCGACCGCCAGCGATACGCCGACGAGGCGGGCGGCGAAGGGGTCGAGGCTGGTGGTTTCGGTATCGAGCGCGGTCAAGGGTGCGTTCCCGATCTTCTCGAGCCAGCGCTCGAAAGCCGGCCAGTCGAGGATCGTTTGGTAAGCCGCGCGGTGCGCAGCGGAGGCCAGCTGGTCGGCCTGGGTGCTCGGCGCAGCGGCCGGCAGCGCGCCATCGTCCATCGTCATGCGACTGGCGCCATCGTCCTGTCCCTGTACTTCCTTGAGCCAGCTGCGCATCTCGTAGTGCGAGAAAATTTCGATCAGTCGTTCGCGATCGAGGGGGCGGGGCTTGAGGTCGGACGGCGCCAGCGCCAGGTCGAGGTCACGGCGCACCGTCACCAGGCGGCGTGCCAGCGGCAGGAAATCGAGTGCTCGCCGCAGGTTCTGCCCGACGACACCGCCGATGTCAGGCGCGGCAGCGATCACCCCGTCGAGCGAACCGTACTGCGCGAGCCATTTGATCGCCGTCTTGGCGCCGACCTTGTCGACACCGGGAACGTTATCGACCGTGTCGCCGATCAGCGCCAGGTAGTCGACGATGCGTCCTGCCGGCACGCCGAATTTGCTGATCACGCCAGCTTCGTCGAGCAATTCGTTGCTCATCGTGTTGACCAGGCTGACCCGTGGGCCGACCAGTTGTGCGAGATCCTTGTCGCCGGTCGACACTACCACCTGTACGCCCTGAGCCGCCGCCTGCGTCGCCAGCGTACCGATCACATCATCGGCTTCGACGCCGTCAAACATCAGCAGCGGCCAGCCAAGTGCCTTGATCGCCGCGTGCAGGGGTTCGATCTGGCGCACCAGATCATCGGGCATCGGCGGGCGGTTGGCCTTGTACTGCGGGTACCAGTCGTCGCGGAAGGTCTTGCCCTTGGCGTCGAAGACGCAGCCCTTATAGTCGATTCCCGACGTCTGGTAGTCGCTTTCGAGGCGGCGCAGCATGTTCAGTACGCCATGCAGCGCACCGGTTGGCTCGCTCTGCGTCGTGCGCAGGTCGGGCATGGCATGAAAAGCGCGATAAAGGTAGGACGATCCGTCGACCAGTAGCAGGGTGGGCATGGGCGGGCCATAAAGGGATTGGAAGGGCGTGACTTGGTCGCTAGAGCGTGAGGCCATGGGCAGGTCGCTTCTGTCCGTCCGGCGAGTTCCCGGCATTATCGCAGAGTTCCTTCATGTGAAAGTCGCGTGCGACGCACGCCTCTCCCTCCTTACTGTTTGCGGGGGCGAAGGAGGGGTTTTGCGGAGCACTACGCGGCGCCGCCGCAGTCGGCCCGCGCTGCAGCGTGGGCCGTGAGAGGGAGCAGGAAAGAGGAAAACGGTCATGACTTCCATGATCGGGGGGCCCGGAAGAGTCATGACCGTTAGGTCGACGACCCTGTCGCCATCGGCTCGGCAAGCGCAGGCTGCTGCTCAATCTATACTACAATTCACTTTGATCGGTGAACTGCTCACTGATCGATTAATCACCCAGGGATATTCCTCATGCGTCGCTTTCTCGCCCTCTTTGCCCTGCTGATGGTCGCTGCCGCGCCGGCGTCTGCCCAGAACCGGACGGATTTGCAGCCCTTGCCGGCAGTCCCGCCGCCGCCGCCGGAGATGGCGCCCTTTGATGCGGCCTTGGAACCGGAGGTGACGATCATCAAACGCGAAGGCGATACCGTCGAGGAACACCGGATCAAGGGCAAACTCTACAAGATCAAGGTGACACCGGCGCACGGTGTTCCCTACTACCTGGTTGACCGGGAGGGTGACGGAAACTTCAGCAGGGAGACCATGGGGACTCCCGATCTCAGTGTCCCCACCTGGGTGATCGGGACCTTCTGACGATCTGTCCGTCCTTGCTATCGTCCATCCGCGCCTGACGCCATGTCGGTGTTCACCCCGCTGAGTGCCGAGCAGGCGGCAGCCTGGCTTGAGAACTACGCAGTGGGTACCCTGCAGACACTCGCCGGAATTGCCGAAGGCGTCCAGAACACGAACTTCTTTCTCGACACGACGCTTGGCAGTTACGTACTGACCATTTTCGAGCAGGCTCCGGGTGAGCAACTTTCTTTTCACATGCAATTGCTGGCGCACCTGGCTGGGCAGGGCATTCCCTGTCCGGCACCTGTTGCCAACCGCCGTAACGAGTACTTCGGCCAACTCCAGGGCAAGCCGGCAGTGCTCGTCAGCCGGCTGCCGGGGAGCACCGAGAGCAATCCGAACCTGGCACAATGCGCGGCGATCGGTGGCATGCTGGCCGAGCTGCATGTCGCCGCGCAGACCTGCCCGATCCAGTCGGCACATCAGCGCGATGGCGCTTGGTGCACGCGCGTTGCTGTACAGATCGAGCCCTGGTTGGATCGGGACGATGCTGAACTGTTAGGTGACGAAGTGCGGTATCAGCAGCGCGCGCGGCCGATTAACCTGCCGCGTGGCATCATCCATGCCGATCTGTTTCGCGACAACGTTCTCTTTGTCGGCGACCAGGTGAGCGGCCTGCTCGACTTTTATTTTGCGGGTGTCGACGACCTGCTGTTTGATCTGGCGGTGACCGTGAACGATTGGTGTGCCACTGCGACTGGCGGGCTCAACAGCGAACGCTGCGCCGCACTTCTTGCCGCTTATGGCCGGCGGCGTCCATTGTCGGCCAGCGAGCAGGCCGCCTGGCCAATATTGTTGCGCGCAGCCGCACTGCGTTTCTGGACCTCGCGCCTGTACGATCACCATTTGCCACGGCCCGGCGAACTGGTCATCAAACGCGATCCGGATGCCTACCGTAGCATCCTGCTGGCGCGGCGCACACTGGACTGTCACGACGGCCGGCTGGTGGCCGCAGCCGCGCAGGGTGGCTAGCATCAGCTATCGTCAGGTCTGCGCCCACATGCTCAAGGAATCCTTTCCGATCCCCGCGCCAATGTTCAACGGCGCTAGCCGCTGCGTCGATGTCGGCAATGTCTTCGACTGGTTCAGACAAGGCTGGGCGATCTTTCTCGCCAATCCGGGGGTCTGGATGACGATGACAGTCATCCTGATGGTCATTTTGTCTGGTTTGGCGATTGTTCCCTGGTTTGCCGAAGCCGCAGCTTGTTTGCTGACGCCCCTTCTGGCTGCCGGTCTCTTGCTCGCCTGCAGGAAAATAGAGCGCGACCAGAAGCTCGAAATCCGCGATCTTTTCGCCGCTTTCCAGAGCCACTCCGGTGGCCTGGTGGTGCTCGGGGTGTTCTACATGCTGGCCATGCTCGGCGCGGGGCTGCTGGGCGCGCTGCCGTCGCGGATCCTCTGCGCGCTGATTGCCCTGTCCATTTGGTTTGCATCGGCGCTGATGGTCTTCAACAGATTGCAGCCGGTCGACGCGCTCAAGGCGAGCATCCGTGCCTGCCTCAAGAACTTCCTGGTTTTTCTGGTCTACGGTCTGATCAGTCTGATACTCTGCTTCTTCGCAGCGTTGCCCATCGGGCTCGGCTTCCTGGTTCTCGGGCCGGTGCTTGCCGGTTCGGTGTATGCCTCCTATCGTGATATTTTCATTGCCGTCTGAGCGACCTGATGACATGCAAGCACTGACTCTTCCTGCTGCCCAAGGCTGGCGCTGGCTGGCCGATGGTTTTCGGATCTTTCGCAAGAATCACCTGATGCTCACTTTTCTGGTCGTCAGCTATTGGGTATTGATGGCTCTGGTGAATATCATTCCCGTGCTCGGCACGGTGGCGACGACGCTGTGCATCCCGGCCTTTTCGGTCAGTCTGATGAATGCCTGCCGCCGCATCGAGCAAGGTGCGCCCCTTTCTCCGCGGCTTCTGTTCTCGGGTTTTGCCAGCAACCTGCGCGGCTTGCTGATCCTGGGGGCTCTCTATCTGGCGGCAACGGTCGGGATTCTCGCCGTTTCCGGGCTGGTAGACGGCGGTGCGCTGATGGCAATGATGCTGGCCGGCCAGAAACCTGCTGAGGGGGTGGTAAACGATGGCAGCCTGCTGCTGGCCACCCAGATCGCGCTACTCTTCTTGTGTCCGCTGATCATGGCCTATTGGTATGCGCCGGTGCTCGCCGGCTGGCATGGCTTGCCGCCTGCCAAGGCGCTCTTCTTCAGTTTCGTCGCCTGCTTGCGCAACTGGCGCGCCTTTCTGGTTTATTCGTTGGCCATCATGGTTGTCGCGACCTTGCTGCCCGGGCTTTTCATCGGCATTCTGGCGACCCTGCTGCCCGGCAGCGCAGCGCTGTTGGCGGTGCTGATGACGGCATTGCTGATCCTCGTTCTTGCGCCAACGCTGTTTGCCAGCTTTTACATCAGTTACCGCGACGTTTTCGTCACCATTGAAGACAATGCCTGATCGCTCCAGCGACCGGCCCCTGGGAATTTTTGGTGGCACCTTTGACCCGGTTCATTACGGTCACCTGCGTCTTGCCGAAGAGGCTGCAGACGCTCTTGATCTCGCCGGGGTGCGCTGGATTCCAGCCGGTCAGCCGGCGCTGCGCAGCAGGCCGCAAGTGATCGCGCGACAGCGCTTGGCGATGGTGCGCCTGGCGATTGCCGACAACCCGCGCTTCTCGGTCGATGCCGCCGAGGTCGAAGCGGATCGGCCAAGTTTCACCGTGCCAACCCTGGAACGCTTGCGCCAGCTCGATCAGTGTGGGAGGCAACGGCCACTGGTGCTGCTGGTAGGTGCCGACGCCTTTGCCGGCCTGCCCGCTTGGCATCGCTGGCGGTCGTTGTTCGATCTGGCGCACCTCGCGGTTGCGCAGCGTCCTGGGTTTCCGATCGATGGTGCCAGTCTGCCGGCAGATCTGGCGAGCTGCTATCGTGACCGCTTCTCTGCCAGTCCGGCAGCATTGGCCGAATCGCCCGCCGGACGTATCGTCCCCTTCACGATGAGCCAGTTGGCGATCTCGGCGACACAGATTCGCGGCCTGTTGACGAAGGGCCGCAGTTCCCGCTACTTGCTGCCCGACGAAGTCATCGCTTATATTCAAACCGAAAACCTTTACCCGGAGTACTGATTTGCCCATACCATTGCCCCAACTGGAAAAACTCGTGGTCGACGCGCTTGAAGACATCAAGGCCCGTGATATCGAGGTCATCAATACCAGTCGCCTGACCGCACTTTTTGACCGCATGGTCATCGCCTGTGGCGACTCCAACCGTCAGGTCAAATCGTTGGCCCAAAACGTTCAGGACAAGGTTCGTGCCGCCGGCGGGCAAGTCCTCTCCTGCGAAGGCGAGGCACTCGGCGAGTGGGTGCTGATCGACCTCGCCGACATCATCGTGCATGTCATGCAACCGGCCGTTCGCAGCTATTACAAATTGGAAGAATTGTGGGGTGGTAAGGGACCGTTACGCGTGCAGAGGATTGCCGTCGAGGCTACGGTCACCGGTGGGGAATGAAACTCGCCATCCTCGCGGTCGGCCACAAACCGCCCGTATGGGTGGCCCAGGGCTGCGCCGAGTACGTCAAGCGCATGCCCCGCGAATTGCCTTTGTCGATCGTCGAAGTCAAACCGGAACCACGGGGATCGAAAAGTCGAGAACAATTACTCGCCGCCGAGAAGGTCCGCCTGCTGATGGCCTTGCAGGGTTATCAGCGAATGGTCATACTTGACGAGCGCGGCGCCGATCTGCCGACGCTGCAACTTGCCGATCGCCTCGCTTGCTGGATGCGCTCCGGGGGGGCGACGGCCTTCGTCATCGGTGGTGCCGATGGCATTGACGAAGCCTTGAAACAACAGGCCGACGAAGCGATTCGCTTGTCGAGCCTGACCTTGCCTCATGCCTTGGCGCGGCTGATTCTCTGTGAACAGCTTTATCGCGCGATCAGCATCGTCCGCAATCATCCTTACCACAGGGAGAGTTGATTGATGTCCGTCGACATGCCGTATTCGCGCCTGCATCTGGCTTCGCGTAGCCCACGCCGGCGCGAACTGCTGACACAAATCGGTGTTGCCTTCGATACCATCCTGCCACGCAATTCACCCCGTGACGACCCTGCCCTAGACGAAACACCGCTGCCCGGCGAGAACCCGAACAGCTACGTCGAGCGTATCGCTCGCAGCAAGGCGGAACATGGCTGTCGTGTTGTTCGTTGGCGAAAGCTCTTCCCGCAACCGGTTCTGGCAGCGGACACCACGGTCGAACTGGCCGGCGAACTGATCGGCAAACCGCGTGACGCCGAGGATGCCAGGCGTATCCTGAAGCGCTTGTCCGGCGACACGCATCGAGTCCTGACGGCAGTGGCCATCGGCTTCGAAGATTGCATCGAACTGGCCCTGTCGATCAGCGAGGTGCGTTTTCGCCTTCTCGATGATGACGAGATTCGTCACTATGTCGCCAGCGGCGAAGCGATGGACAAGGCTGGCGCTTACGGCATCCAGGGGCGTGCCGGCATGTTCATCGAGTATCTGGCGGGCAGCTACAGCGGCGTGATGGGTTTGCCGCTATGCGAAACGGCACAGTTGCTGAAGCACTTCGGTTTCAGACTGTAGCTAACGCTTTTCGAAGATCGGGAATACCGATCATGGGCAGCAGCGGCAGCGAATATGACGACATCGGTACGCAGGTGTTCGCCGAGCAGATCGCCATGATCTATCGGCTGACGCCTCACCTGCTGGCGATGTCGATGATCGGTTCGACGCTGGTCCTGCTCACGCTCTGGCCGTCGGCGCCACACGCGCTGGTGCTGGGCTGGTACGCACGGCACCATCATGAGGTTCGTACGCCGAGGAATGGCGTGCTGCTCGGCATTGCCGAACTGCTGTTTGCCACACCGCTGTCGGAGCAGCAGCGCAGTCTTCTCGATACCCTCTACCGTTCTGGCCAGGGCCTGCTGGGGATGATCAACGACATCCTCGACTTCTCCAAGATCGAAGCCGGCAAACTGGAACTTCGGAAGGAAGACTTCAACCTGCAGCGCCCTGCTCGGAGAGCTGGTCAATGGATTCGGCGCCACTGCTGGCAGCAAGGATGTGGCCCTCTCCGTGCATATTGCCAACAATATCCCAAGCAGCGTGCATGGCGATGCGCTGCGCCCTCGTCAGGTACTGACCAACCTGGTCGGAAACGCGATCAAGTTTACTGAATCGGGGGAGGTTTCGGTGTCGGTCTCCTCTTGGAGAGCAACGCTTGTGCTTTTCCGTACGGGACTCCGGCGTTGGTTTGTCAGCAGAAGATAGGACGCACATTTTCGACGCCTCTACCCAGGCCGATTTTTCGCACGCGCGTCGCTACGGCGGTACCGGGCTTGGCCTGGCAATCTCCCAGCAGATCGTCACCTTGATGGCCGGCACGATGGGTGCCGACAGTACGCCGGGCAAGGGATCGACCTTCTGGTTCGAGGTGCCGTTTCAGGCTGCCCAGCAAAACCCGGCCAATGCGGCAGCACGGCCACTCGCTTCAGCCGTCGAACGGCGTCTGTCAGGGCAGGTGCTGCTGGTTGAAGACAACGCCGTCAACCAACTGGTCACGCAAGCGTTTCTTGAAGCTTTCGGATGGCAGGTCAGTCTGGCTGAAAATGGACTGCAGGCGGTTGAAAGAACCGCCGTCCAGCGCCTTGATCTTGTCCTGATGGATTGCCAGATGCCGGAAATCGACGGTTTCGAAGCAACTCGACGGATCCGGGCTCGTGAACGGGCACTGGGTACCAGCGAGCAGTATGGCATCCCGATCATCGCCCTGATGGCCAACGCCTTTGAAGGTGACCGCGAGCGCTGCTTCAGTACCGGCATGAATGATTTCATCGCCAAACCGTTCAAGCAGGCCGAACTGTATTCGGTCCTGGCAAGCTGGCTGTGAGGAACCGGTTTGTTGTTCCGCATACCCCTCGCCGGCGAAGCCCTGTCGTATCTCCAGGCGATTGATCGGATGGGAATGTGAAACGACGACCTAAGTTGGGAAGGGAAACCGATCATTGCGCATTCTGCTGGTTGAAGACGATGCCTTGCTTGGAGACGGCATCCGTGCCGGTCTCAGGCTGGCTGATTACGCGGTCGACTGGGTGCGTGATCCGGACGCGGCCCGTCTGGCGCTGCTCGACCATGCCTATCAGGCTTGCGTTCTCGATCTTGGGTTGCCGAAGCGAGACGGGTTGTTGGTCCTGAAGGACTTGCGGCACTGTGGCAACCCGTTGCCGGTGTTGATCCTCACCGCTCGCGACAGCAGTGCCGACAAGATCGCCGGACTCGACGCCGGGGCCGATGACTACCTCACCAAGCCCTTCGATCTCCTTGAGCTGCAGGCGCGCCTGCGAGCCTTGATACGCCGTGCCAGCGGCGCTTCGACGCCAACGCTGGAGCACGCTGGTGTGGTGCTCGACCCGGCCAGCAAGCGGGTGACTCGCGATGGCCAGCCGGTGCTCTTGTCGGCTCGCGAATATACCCTGCTGCATGACCTGCTCAGCCACAAGCAGCACATCCGTACGCGCAGTCAGCTTGAAGAAAGTCTGTACGCCTGGGGTGAAGAAACCGGCAGCAACACCGTCGAAGTTTACATTCACCACCTGCGAAAAAAACTGGGTACTCACTTCATCCGCACCATTCGCGGTCTCGGCTACTGCCTGGGCGACGCCAACTGATGCCGCGGACAGCCCCCGGCGCGACAGGCCAGTCACTGCGCTGGCGCCTGCTGCGCGCCGTCTTTGCCACCGCCCTCCTGGTCTGGGGGTTGGTCGCCATCCTCAGCTACGATAAGGCCCGCCATGAAGCCGAGGAATTGATGGATGGACATCTGGCACATTCAGCCCGTTTGTTGCTCGCTCTGGTGCGCGACAACGAGAGCCTTCTGGCAGATCTGGCGACACGCCTGGCGCTGGCGCGTAGCGGCGAAGACCGTCCCTACGAGTCGCCGCTCGAGTTCCAGATCGGGCGTGCAGACGGGTCGCTGCTGCTGCGCTCGGAGCAAGCGCCGGCAAGCTCCCTGGCCGCCTCGCCGGGTTACGAAAACATCACCCATCATGGTCACCCCTGGCGGGTGCTGACCATTGCTGCGCCTGCTGACGACTATCGGGTGCAGGTCGCGCAGTCGATCGATGTGCGCGATCGTGCGGCACTCGAAGTGGCCAGTCAGACGGTATTGCCGATCGCGCTGATTTCGCCACTCCTCCTGCTGCTGATCTACTTGTCGGTAAGGGGGGGGTTGAAGCCGCTCGACGACTTGGCTGCCGATGTCGCTGCGCGCTCGCCGGAGAACCTCAAACCGTTGGCTAATCACGCTGCGCCGCTCGAAGTGCAGCCACTGCTCGCAGCACTCAACCAGCTCCTGGTCAGGCTTGCGGAAGCCCTCGACAAGGAAAGGCGCTTTACCGCCGACGCGGCGCACGAATTGCGTACGCCGCTGGCGGTGATCAAGATTCAGGCAGAAGTGGCTCAGTTAAGCAGGAATCCTGACGATCGCCAGCATGCGTTGAAGCAAATCGTGCTCGGTGTCGACCGGGCCACGCGCGTGCTCGAACAACTGTTGCGCTTGGCGCGCCTCGATCCTCTCGCAGGACTTCCCAAAGCGGGCGCAGTTGATCTCGGCGAGCTGGCGCACCGGGTGCTGGTCGAAACGCGAGTGACCGCCGACGCCGGGGCGATTCACCTGCATGCCAGCCTGACGCCCTTGATAGTCCAGGGTGACGGCGAATTGCTGGCAATCGTGCTGCGCAATCTGCTCGATAATGCCCTGCGCTACACGCCGCCGGGAACGACGGTCACGCTTTTCGTGCGGCGGCAGAACGGCGACATACTGCTCGCTGTCGCCGACGACGGGCCGGGGGTCTCGCCGGAGGATTTGCCGCGGCTTGTCGAACGCTTTTATCGCGGTCGCGAGGTGAGCGCCGAAGGCAGTGGACTTGGATTGGCCATCGTCCAGCGAATCGCTGAGTTGCACTCGGCACGCTTTGAGGTCGAGAATTTGTCTGGTGGCGGTTTCGAGGCGCGCTTGCGCTGGGTCGGATCGGCGGAGGTCTAGTTCTTGCAGTAGCTTTCATCCAAGGGTGTCAGCTTGTTCGCACTGATGTGATGGTAGCTGTTGCCCATATCCTTCCGGACGGACAGACGGCTGGCAGGCAACGTCCATGATGAAGTGGTAAGATGCTGCGCCGCACAGGCTGCGGCAGGCAAGGGGCGGAGCGCCCAAAGGGATTCCCCGTGAGCGCATAACGGAAGGTTCAACACCAAGGTGATGGCCGAACAGCAGGCAGAGAAAGGTTCCATTCAGGTCATCGAGCGGATGATGTCACTTCTCGATGTGCTGGCCGACATGCCGGGACCGGTGAGTCTCAAGATCCTGGCCCAGCGTACCGGCCTGCATCCATCGACTGTTCATCGCATCCTGGTGGTGATGACCGGCGCCGCGCTCGTCGAACGACACGATGCCGGTACCTACACGCTTGGTATCCGATTGCTCGAACTGGGCAACATCGTCAAGTCGCGGATCAACATTCGCCAGGTGGCACTGCCCTACATGCAGCAATTGCACGAGCTGATTGGCGAAGCGGTGAATCTCGGCATTCGCCACGAAGACGAGATCATCTACGTCGAGCGAACCTCCAGTGGGTGCTCGCTGGTGCGCGTAGTCTACCTGGTCGGTGGGCGCGCGCCGCTGCATCTCACCTCGCTCGGCAAACTGTTTCTGGCGGCTGACGGGCTGGCTGATGTGCGTGCTTATGCCAAGCGTACCAGTCTGCCGGGCAAGACTCCGCATTCGCTGACCCGCCTTGATGCGCTCGAAAGGGAACTCGACAAGATCCGCCACCACGAATTGGCCTACGACAACGAAGAGGCCGAGATCGGTCTGCGCTGCATTGCCGCGCCGGTTCGCAACGATGAAGGCCGGCTGGTCGCCGGACTTTCGATATCCGCACCCCGCGATCGCCATAACCCCGACTGGGCGACGCCGCTCAAGGCAACAGCCAGTCAAATATCGAGGGCCCTGGGCTATCGCCAGCAGTTGCGCAAGTAACCGTGACCCCATAGACTGCGCCAACAGAACCGCGCGTCAGGGTCGGAAAGTGAGGGAAACAGTCATGACTTTCATGATCAGAGTACCTGAAAAGTCATGGCCGCTTGGTCAACGCAAAACCCTTATGGCGCGTTGAATGAAATTGTAGGACGCCAGGCGGACGGAGCTTGGTGGTTTGTGATCCCAATCTCACCAGGAGGAATGCCATGCACAAGTTGTTTACCCTGTTGGTCGCTTTGTTCATGATTGCGACAAATGCCTTTGCCGTGGTCAACGTGAATACTGCCAACAAGGACGAACTACAGATGCTCACCGGCATTGGGCCGGCCAAAGCCCAGGCCATCATCGACTACCGGACCAAGAATGGAGACTTTAAGACGGTCGATGATCTCACCAAGGTGCCCGGCATTGGGCCGGCAGTTCTCGGCAAGATGAAGAACGACGTAACCTTGACCGGATCGACAACGGCCAAGCCGGCCACTGCAGCAACCCCGGCGTCGGCCAAGGGCGTACCCGCCAAGGCTGTGCCCCCGGCAAGTGCGCCCATGGCGGCTCCTAAAACTCCGGCAACTCCTGCAGCTGGATCGGCTACGGCTGCCAATCCTGTCACTACTCCCGCTGCCGCGGCAGGCGCTCCAGTGCCGGCAACTGCCAAACCGGCTGCAACTCCTGCCGCAGCCAAGGCAGAGCCAGCGAAACCCGCGGAGAGCAAAGAGGCGGCCAAACCGGCGGCCAAGAAAGACATCACGAGCGATGCCAAGAGCGCGGATGCCGCTGCAGCGAAGAAGTAATCCTCAACTGCCTCCCTTGGCAAGATGCAATGACAAACCCCGCCTTGGCGGGGTTTGTCATTGCTGCCCTGCGCAGATTAGGGTTTGCCGTTCCGGGTGCGGGCTGCCGCGCTGCTTGCTACACTTCTGTCCTGCATCCATAAGCCGAGCCCATGCGTCCACTGCCATCGCTGCTGCCTTTTCTCTTTGTATTCCTGTGGAGCACCGGCTTCATCGGCGCCAAGTTCGGGTTGCCGTACGCCGAGCCGCTGACTTTCCTGCTCGCCCGCTACCTCCTGGTGCTCGTGCTGATGACGCTGTTTGCCCTGGCGACACGTGCGCCATGGCCAGCCGACGGGCGTCAGCTTGTCCACATCGGCATTTCCGGCCTGTTGGTGCACGCGCTGTACCTGGGCGGGGTGTTCACGGCCATCAAACATGGTCTACCGGCCGGCGTAACGGCGCTGGTGGTCGGTATGCAGCCGCTGCTGACCGCTTGTGGTGCCGGTTTTCTACTTGGTGAACGCGTGTCGCCGCGGCAATGGCTGGGACTGGTACTTGGCTTCGCCGGTGTGGCGTTGGTAGTTGCCAACCAACTCGGCGACCTGCCGCTGGCGGCGATGCTGCTGCCGGCGTTCGCCGCGTTGCTCGGAATCACGCTCGGCACGCTCTACCAGAAGCGTTTCTGCCCGCACTTCGACCTGCGTACCGGTTCGGTCATTCAATTCCTGCCGACCGCGGTTCTGACGGCGCTCGCCGCCTGGTTTAGCGAAAGCATGCACATCGAGTGGACACCGCAGTTTGCCTTTGCCCTGCTGTGGCTGGTGCTGGTGCTCTCGTTTGGTGCGATCAGCCTGCTCAATGTGTTGATTCGCAGTGGCAGTGCAGTCAATGTCGCCAGCCTTTTCTACCTGACTCCCCCCAGCACGGCCGTGATAGCCTGGCTGGTGTTCGGCGAAACGCTCGGCGGACTGGCGCTAGCCGGGATGCTGCTGGCGGTCGGCGGGGTCTATCTGGCGCGGACGCAAAACCGATGAGCGCCACCGTGAAACCGGTGCTGCGCATTCTCGGCATCGATCCTGGTTTGCGCATCACCGGCTTCGGATTGATCGAGAAAACCGGCAATCACCTGGCCTACCTCGCCAGCGGCTGCATCCGCACCGACATCCGGGATTCGCTGCCTGGGCGTCTGGGAACGATCTACGCCTGCCTGTGCGAACTGCTGGCACAACACCGACCGGATCAGGCAGCGGTGGAGATCGTTTTTGTCAACGTCAATCCGCAGTCGACGTTGCTACTCGGCCAGGCTCGTGGTGCGGCGATCACAGCGCTGGTCGCCAGTGGCCTCGAAGTGGCCGAATATACAGCCTTGCAGGTCAAGCAGGCGGTGGTCGGCAACGGCCACGCAGACAAGGTCCAGGTGCAGCACATGGTGCGCCGCCTGTTATCCTTGTCGGCAGACCCTCGCCCGGACGCTGCCGATGCGCTGGCTTGCGCTATCGCGCACGCGCACGCTGGGCAGGGATTTGGGCAACTGGCCAGCAGCGGACTGCACGTACGCAACGGTCGCCTGAGGGTGGCTAGGGAGAACAAGCGATGATCAGCCGGCTGACCGGAATCCTGCTGGAAAAGAACCCGCCGCAGGTGGTGGTCGACGTGCACGGCATTGGCTATGAACTCGATGTGCCCATGAGCACTTTCTACAATCTGCCGGCGAATGGTGAGAAGATTAGTTTGTTGACCCACTTCGTGGTACGTGAGGATGGGCAGTTTCTCTACGGATTTGCCAGCGAAGGTGAACGCTGTGCCTTTCGCCAGTTGCTGAAAATTTCGGGCATAGGCGCGCGCCTGGCGCTGTCGGTGCTGTCCGGACTGTCGGTGGGCGATCTCGCGCAGGTCGTGGCGCGGCAGGAAATCGGCCGCCTAACCAAAGTGCCTGGTATCGGCACCAAGACCGCCGAACGCCTGTTGCTCGAACTCAAGGGGAAACTCGCCGATGCCCTGCCGGCAAGCGCCGTGCCTGCGGCTGCCGCGCGTAATGACATTCTCAATGCGCTGCTGGCTCTGGGTTACAATGACCGTGAAGCAGGGGCCGCAATGAAACAGCTAGCGGCTGACGTCACTACCTCCGACGGCATTCGGCAGGCACTCAAGCTGTTGTCAAGAGTCTGAATCGACAATGAATCCCGGCCACAAACAACTTATCCAGATCGCGCTCGTTGCCTTGCTGCTGATCGGCTGCATTGCCGTCTTGTTGCCATTCACCGGGACGCTGCTCTTCGCCATCGTAATCTGTGTCACCACCTTGCCGATCCGCAATCGTCTGCTCACCCTCTGCGGAGGGCGAAGCAATCTGGCGGCTCTGCTAGTGTCGATTCTGTTGCTGCTGTTGCTGGTCGCGCCCGTGGCGCTGCTGTCGGGATCGCTTGCCGACGGCGTCGAGATTGCGATTCGCTATCTCAAACCATTGATGGAAAAGGGGCTGCCCGCCGACCCACCGGCCTGGCTGGCGAGACTGCCGATGGTTGGTCGCAATGCCGCTGCCTATTGGCACGAGCTGATCGAGAGTCGCGAGGAAATGAATGCCCTGCTGCATCAGTTCGTGGATCCGACACGTAGGCTGGCCTTGGCCACCGCCGCGCTCCTGGCACAGGGACTGTTGCAACTGGTGCTGGTGATTTTCTTCGTTTTTTTCATCTTTCGTGACGCACATCTCTATGCCGACGCACTGCACACCGGCAGTCGCGCACTCGCCGGCGATCTCGGCGAGCGCATGCTGGCGCTGGCTGAAGGGACGGTCACCGGGGTCATGGTCGGAATCGTCGGGACGGCGGCCACACAGGCGCTGGTGGCGATGATCGGTTTCATCATCGCGGGTGTGCCGGGAATCATCATCCTGACCGTAGCCACCTTCTTCTTTTCGATGGTGCCGGTGATCGGGGCCACACTGATCTGGCTGGGTGCCGCCGTCTGGCTATACAACGAGGGGCAGACAGGCTGGGCGGTGTTCATGGTGGGGTGGGGAATGTTCGGCATCAGCAGCGTCGATAACTTCATCAAGCCGATTCTGATTTCACGGACCGCCAGCCTGCCACTGTTGTTGATCGTTGTCGGCGTCTTTGGCGGTGTGCTGGTCTTCGGCTTCATCGGCTTGTTCCTTGGGCCGACCCTGCTGGCGCTCGGGCAGGTGCTGGTTCGTGAGTGGCTGGCGCATGCCGATTCGGAATCGTCGCTCTCGGAAGAGATCTCACGGCGATGATCGAAACCGATGATCTTGGTAGCTCGGCTGTCGACCGGCTGATTTCGGCCAAGGCGAAGTCCACCCAGGAAGAAGCGATCGAACGCGCCCTGCGGCCTCGCTGTCTCGCCGATTACGTCGGTCAGGCCAGGATTCGCGAGCAACTGACGATCTTCATCGAAGCGGCCAAGCGGCGCAACGACACGCTCGATCACGTTCTTCTGTTTGGTCCGCCAGGTCTTGGAAAGACCACGCTGGCACACATCATCGCCACCGAGATGGGCGTCAACCTGCGCTCGACCTCGGGCCCGGTCCTTGAGCGCGCCGGTGATCTGGCCGCCATCCTGACCAATCTCGAACCCCGCGACGTCCTCTTCATCGACGAGATTCACCGCCTCTCGCCGGTCGTCGAAGAAATTCTGTATCCAGCGCTGGAGGACTTCCAGATTGATATCATGATTGGAGAGGGTCCGGCAGCGCGTTCGATCAAACTCGATCTGCCCCCGTTCACGCTGGTGGGTGCGACCACTCGCGCCGGCATGCTGACCAATCCCTTGCGCGATCGCTTCGGGATCGTCTCGCGA
Organism: Candidatus Accumulibacter cognatus; assembly: GCA_013414765.1. Classification (GTDB taxonomy): domain Bacteria; phylum Pseudomonadota; class Gammaproteobacteria; order Burkholderiales; family Rhodocyclaceae; genus Accumulibacter; species Accumulibacter cognatus. Next base: position 887,426 of record CP058708.1, on the reverse strand, counting down.
CTCGAGTTTTATACGCCCGAGGAACTGATGCTGATTGTCACGCGGTCGTCGCAACTGCTCAAGGTTCCTGCGGACTCCGGTGGCACTCTGGAAATCGCGCGCCGTTCGCGTGGCACGCCCCGCATTGCCAACCGGTTGTTACGGCGCGTCCGGGATTTCGCCGAGGTCCGGGCAAACGGCCACATCACGCAGGACGTCGCCGACCGGGCGTTGCTGATGCTCGATGTCGATCATGGTGGCCTTGACGTCATGGACCGCAAGCTGTTGTCCGCGGTGATCGACAAGTTTGCCGGTGGCCCGGTCGGTGTCGACAATCTGGCGGCTGCAATCGGCGAAGCTCGCGATACCATCGAGGATGTTCTCGAACCGTATCTGATCCAGCAAGGCTTCCTGCAGCGCACGCCACGTGGTCGGGTAGCTACAGCGGCGGTCTACCGTCATCTGGGACTGGCGGCGATGCCCGGCGAAGCGCAGGGCGATCTCTGGCAGGCGCCCTGAGAGGGCGCCGCCTGGTCACAAACACTTACATTTGCCACCAGAATGCTGCCGTAGAATCGGCGCCGACCATGAAATACCCACACCAACCGAATGACAATGCGTTCACCATCCCAGTTCGCATTTACTACGAAGACACCGATGCCGGGGGCGTGGTTTATTACGCCAATTATCTGAAGTTCTTCGAACGCTGTCGTAGCGAATGGCTACGTGCGATCGGTCATCAGCAAGCCGAGCTGCTGCGCGATCCGGGGATTGCCTTCGTCGTTCGCAGCGTCAGCATCGATTACCTGAAGCCGGCACGACTGGACGATCAACTGGTCGTCAGCCTCGAAGTAGAGAAGATCAGCCGTGCGCAGATCTTCTTTCGCCAGCATATCCGGCGTGCCCATGCGTCCATCGCAGGGGGCTGGCAGGAACTGGTCAGCGGCACAATCCACATCGTTTGTGTCAACTCGGCGCAGATGAAAGCAACGCCGATTCCCACAACTCTGCGTACCAAACTGGAAGCACTGCAATGAATGTCTCGCAAGACCTTTCGATTCTGCACCTGATCCTCAATGCCAGTGCCGTGGTCCAGGCGGTCATGCTGTTGCTGGCCGGTGTCTCGTTCATGTCCTGGTATTACATCTTTCGCAAATGGTTCACCGTCAAGGATGCGCGCGCACAGACCGAGCAGTTCGAGCGCGACTTCTGGAGCGGTGGCGACCTCAACAGTCTCTACCAGAGCGCGATCAACGATCGCCACAGCACCGGCAGCATGGAGCGTATCTTCGAGGCGGGCTTCCGCGAATTCACCAAACTGCGCAGCCAGAAGAACCTCGACCCGAAAGACGTCATCGACGGTTCGCGTCGTGCCATGCGCGCCACCTATCAGCGTGAAATGGACAGCATCGACTCGCACCTCGCCTTTCTGGCATCGGTGGGTTCGGTGAGCCCGTATGTCGGCCTGTTCGGAACCGTCTGGGGAATCATGCATTCCTTCCGCGGCCTCTCAAATGTCGGGCAGGCGACGCTCGCCGCGGTTGCCCCAGGCATCGCCGAAGCCTTGGTCGCCACCGCCATCGGCCTGTTCGCTGCAATCCCGGCGGTGGTCGCCTACAACCGTTTTGCGCACGAGATCGATCGGCTCTCGTCGCGCTTCGAGTCCTTCATGGAGGAGTTCTCGAACATCCTGCAACGGCAGATGAGGTAAGGCCATGCGTCCGCGCCGTCTGAAAAACGAAATCAATGTTGTCCCCTATATCGATGTCATGCTCGTGCTGCTGGTCATCTTCATGGTGACGGCGCCGATGATGACCACCGGCACGATCGATGTGCCTTCGGTGGGCAAGGCAGCGCAGACGCCTGGAGAAGCCCTGCGGGTAGACGTCGCCACTGACGGCAAGCTGACTCTGGTTCTCCCCGGGAGGACCGAGGGCAGGCGTGTGAATCTCGGTAATCTGGGAGAAGCGGTCGTAGCGGCGCAGAAAACCCCCGAACAAGCGGTGCTCGTGGCCGGCGACAAGAAGGTCAACTATCAAGCGGTGATGGATGTGATGGCCGCGCTGCAAAAGGCGCAGGTCAAACGCATCGGCCTTCTCGTCGAGCAAAGCGGTCGGTGAGTTCCTGATCCGTGGAAGCTGTCGAACCCATCATCCGGCCACCGCAGGACGACCCGGCGAAGTGGCCTTCTCTGGCCCTTTCCGCCACGGTCCATTTGCTGTTGATCGGTGCGCTGTTTCTGGGCGTGCAGTGGAAGAGTCAGCCACCCACCGCGGTCGAAGTCGAAGTCTGGCGTGCTGCACCGGCCCCGATCGTGGCCAGCCAGCCCGAGCCGAGAGCGGAACCCCGATCCGAACCCAAGCCGGAGCCAAAGCCTGAACCTAAACCCGAACCCAAGCCTGAACCTAAACCCGAACCCAAGCCGGAACCCAAGCCGGAACACAAGCCGGAACACAAGCCGGAACACAAGCCGGAACACAAGCCGGAACCCAGGCCTAAGCCCGAACCCAAGCCCGAACCCAAGCCCGAACCCAAGCCCGAACCCAAGCCCGAACCCAAGCCCGAACCCAAGCCCGAACCCAAGCCCGAACCCAAGCCCGTTGCCAAAGCAATCGTGAAACCGGAGCCCAAACCGGAGCCAAAGCCCGTTGCAAAACCGGAACCGAAACCCGAGATCAAGCCCCCCGTCAAGCCGGAAATCCCCCTGAAAGAGGAGAAAAAGCCCAAGGAACCACCAAAGGAAGCCAAGATCAAGGAAACTCTCAAGGAACCCAAGCCGACGGAAGCGCTCAAGGAACCCAAGGCGAAGGAAACGCCGCGGAAAGAAGAACCTAAGATGAAGGAACAGTCCCGGAAGGAAGAACCGACCCCGCCGAAAAAAGAAGAGTCCAGGCAGAAGGAGCCGCCCAGGAAGGAAGAGCCAAAACAGAAGGAGACAAAGCCGGAGCCGGAGCGTCGCCCAAGTTTCGACGATGAACTGAAGCGGGAACAGAAACAATTGCAGCAGCAGAGGGCTGCCGAAGATCGACGTGCGCGCGCTGCCGAGGCCGACGCCGAGGCTCGCCAGCTCAAGCAACAGGCCGAGCAGGCGGCGGCAGAACATCGGCGTGGGCTGAACGAATACATCGACAAAGTGCGTCTCAAGATCCGCGGCAATATTTCCTTGCCACCCGGCATACAGGGTAATCCGGAAGCCGTGTTCGAGGTCACTCAGCTTCCCTCCGGGGAAGTTCTTGATGTCAAGGTGCGCCGTTCGAGTGGCAACCCGGCGCTTGATGCAGCCGTTGAACGCGCGATCCGCAAGTCGTCCCCGTTGCCCAAGCCTGCACAGGCGGATCTCTTCGAGCGGATCTTGAAGATTCCCTACCGGCCGCGTGACGACTAGAACATCCCGGAAGCACTGCCTCGACGACTGCGGCGCGTCGACTTTAAAGCACGCTCACTCGAGATCTCTCATAAGACAAGATCACGTTTGGTTACAAATCAAGAGCATTCAGAGGCGATATAATCGCGCATTCTGTATTGGACTGTCCCATGTCTGGAATCGGACTCAAACTGCGCCGGATTGGCCTGCTTGCCGTCAGCGCACTGGCCTTTCTGCAGCCTCCTGCACACGCCCAACTAACCATCGAGATCACGGGCGCCGGCGCCAACCGTATCCCGGTCGCCATCGCCGATTTCGGTGGCGAGGCGAGCGCCTCGCGGGTGGTGACTTCGGTGGTGCGTGGCGACCTTGAACGGAGCGGCGTGTTCAAGATGATTGACACGGGTGGGGTGGCGATGACCGAGACGTCCAACCCGGCCTACCCGGAATGGAAAAGCCGTGGTGCCGATGCATTGGCTGCCGGCAGTATCGGCAGCAGTGACGACGGCCGGCAGGAAGCACGGTTCCGTCTTTACGACGTCAACAAGCAGGCCGTTCTTGGCGGCTCCGCTTTTGTGACCTCAAAGGCCATGCTGCGCGCTGCCGGTCATCGCATCGCCGACATGATCTACGAAAAACTGACCGGTGAGCCTGGCGTTTTCTCCACTCGTGTTGCTTATGTGCTCAGAGTCAGCGCCGTACGCTACGAGCTGCATATCTCTGATGCGGATGGCCAGAATGCGCAAGTGGCGCTGATCTCCAAGGAACCAATCATCTCGCCTTCCTGGTCGCCAGACGGGGGCCGTCTAGCCTATGTTTCCTTCGAAAACAAAAAGCCGGTAGTCTATGTTCACTCGCTGGCTTCGGGGAAACGGGTCGTTATTGCCAACTTCAAGGGTTCCAACTCGGCGCCGGCGTGGTCGCCTGATGGCCGCAAGCTGGCGGTGGTGTTGAGCAAGGACGGCGGTTCGCAGATCTTTACCGTCAACGCCGATGGATCCGGTGCGCAGCGTCTGACGAACAGCAATGCGATCGATACCGAGCCCAATTTCTCGCCTGACGGGCAATTCGTTTATTTCACCTCGGATCGTGGCGGTAGCCCGCAGATTTATCGGGTCGGCGTCGGCGGTGGCGAAGCACAGAGAGTGAGCTTTGAAGGAAGTTACAATGTAACTCCGCGTCTTTCCCCTGACGGCAAGTCGATGGCGTTCATCAGTCGGCGTGACGGGGGATTCCGTCTTTCGGTGATGGACCTTGCCAGTCGGCAAGTGCAGGTCCTGACCGACTCGCACAAGGATGAATCGCCGACTTTTTCCCCGAACGGCCGGATGATCCTGATTGCCACCGAGATGGGCGGTCGCGGGGTGCTCTCGGCGGTTTCGATCGATGGCCGTATCAAGCAACGTCTTTCCATTACGGCGGGTGATGTTCGCGAACCAGCGTGGGGGCCTTTCAACAAATGAATCACGATTTTCACTTTCGCATCTTGCGCAGGAGTAACCCCATGAAACCACTCATTATCCCGGCCGTCTTGAGCCTCCTGATAGCCGCCTGCAGTTCGACTCCCGAGAGTGGTGAGCAGGCTGCCGGAGCGGGGGCGCCCGTCGAGACACGCGGAGGCGGACCAGGCGTGACAACGGTGACGACCGGCGGTGTCGATAGCCGTGGCTTGCCGGCGGTCCTCACCGATCCGAAGAGCATTCTGTCGAAGCGTAGCGTGTACTTTGACTACGACAGCTACGAAGTCAAGACCGAGTACAAGGATCTGGTAACCGCACACGCCAAGTTTCTGACCGAAAACCGCCAGTTCAAGATGCTGATCCAGGGAAATACCGACGAGCGAGGCAGTCGCGAGTACAACCTGGCGCTGGGCCAGAAACGCGCCGATGCGATCAGGAAGATGATGGCCTTGCTCGGCGCTCGCGAAGAACAGCTCGAATCGGTCAGCCTTGGCGAAGAGAAGCCTAAGAACGAGGGTCATCACGAGAGTGCCTGGGCCGAGAACCGGCGCGGCGACATGCTCTACAACGGCGAGTTCTAGCATGTCGGGGATGTCGAGGCGTCGATGCTCCGGTCGAACCCACGTTCTGATCCTGACCCTGTTGTTTGGCATGCCATGCGTATTTGGAGCGCGCTATGCGCATGCCGGGCTCTTCGATGACGAGGAAGCACGTCGTCAAATCAAGGACATCTCGATCAAGACCAACGAGCGCCTCGATACTTTCGCCAAGGGACAGATCGAGCTGGCCAATCAGATTCAGGCCTTGCGCGAGGAGAACTCGCGTCTGCGTGGCCAAGTCGAGACGTTGACCTATGAACTCGATTCTGCCAGGAAGCGGCAACAGGATTTCTACGTCGACCTAGACGGTCGCCTGCGCAAGCTCGAACCACAGGTCGCGCAAAGTGCTGAAGCAAGATCCGCGGATGATGGCAAGCCGCCGGTTGACCCCCCCAGAAAAGCAGTCAGTGATCCGGCCGCCGAGACGCGCGAATACGAGGCGGCCCTCAACCTGTTTCGGGCCAACAAGCTCAAGGAAGCCGCCGCCGCCTTCGAATCTTTTACCAAGGCACATCCAGACAGTACGCTGACCCCCAGCGCCCAGTACTGGCTTGGCAATGCCCATTATTCGCTGCGCGACTGCAAGAAGGCGATCGATGCGCACCGACTAGTCGCCAGCAAATGGCCTGCTCATCCCAAGGCGCCGGACGCGCTACTCAACGTGGCGACCTGCCAGCAGGAACTTGCCGACGCCAAGTCGGCAAAGATGACACTTGACACGCTGCTTGCCAAATATCCCGACAGCACCGCTGCGACTACCGCCAGGCAACGCCTGAAGAAGTAGGCTGGTGAAGGCCACTGCCCGACCGTTGGCGCTGAAGATCAGCGAAATCTTTGTGTCCCTGCAAGGTGAAAGTTCGCGTGTTGGGTTGCCGTCGGTTTTTATCCGCCTGACCGGTTGTCCGTTACGTTGTGTCTGGTGCGATACTACCTACGCTTTCAACGGTGGCCAGACCATGTCCCTGCCGGAAATTCTCGCCGAGGTGGCGCATCACGCGCTACCTCACGTTTGCGTGACCGGCGGTGAGCCGCTTGCACAGCCAGCGTGTCTGCCGTTGTTGAGCGAATTGAGCGAAGCCGGCCATGCAGTGTCGCTGGAAACGTCCGGTGCGCTCGACATTGGCGGTGTCGATCCAAGGGTTTCTCGAATCGTGGATCTCAAGGCGCCGGGTTCCGGAGAATTCCACCGCAATCGTTGGCAGAACTTGGCGCTGCTGACCGCTAATGACGAACTCAAGTTGGTTCTCAAGGACCGTGCCGATTACGAGTGGGCACGCCAGTTGATCGTCGATCGCCAACTTGCTGCACTCTGTCCGGTACTCCTTTCCCCAGTCGAAGGGGAACTCCCGGCGGTGACGCTGGCGGACTGGATACTCGCCGATCGGCTACCGGTGCGCTTTCAGTTGCAACTCCATAAAGTGCTTTGGGGTAAGATGCGGGGCAGATAACTTGAGAGAGACCCGTGCCGTGAGCGAAGAACGCCGCCAGTATTCCCGAATCTCTTTTGCATCACCCGCGCAACTGCTGCTGGTCAAGCGAACGTTAGAGGTGCAGGTGCTGGACCTTTCCTTGAAGGGCGCACTGCTGCATCTGCCGGCTGCGGCCGATCTGGCAATGGGGGAAGCTGCCGACCTGGACCTGCCCCTCGATGAAATGGGCAATCGGATTCGCATGCAGGCCACTGTCGCTCATCTCGAAGGCAGACAGGCTGGCTTGGCGTGCCGGATCATCGACATCGATAGCGTTACCCACCTGCGTCGCCTGGTCGAACTCAACCTTGGCGATGCTGAACTGCTGCAGCGGGAACTGGCGGTGCTGCTTGCCGAATAAAACTGAGTCGTATTGGCCAGGCCATGAACATACCACTTCCAGCTCCCGGCAGGCGGGCAGTCGTCCTCCTCTCTGGCGGACTCGATTCGGCGACTACGTTGGCGATCGCCCGCGCGAGCGGTTTCGCTTGCTACTGCCTGTCGGTTGACTATGGTCAGCGTCATCGTGTCGAGCTGCAGGCGGCAGCGGCGGTTGCCAGCGCGCTCGGAGCTTGTGAGCATCGGGTATTGCGTCTTCGGCTGGAAGACTTCGGGGGGTCAGCACTGACCGACGCCAGCATCGCGGTTCCCGTCGCTGGCCCGCAGCCGGGAATTCCTGTCACTTACGTACCGGCACGCAACACGGTCATGCTCTCGCTGGCCCTGGCCTGGGCCGAGGTGCTGGGTAGCCGCGATATTTTCATCGGTGTCAACGCGGTCGACTACTCGGGCTACCCCGATTGCCGGCCTGAGTACATCGCAGCCTTCGAAAGCATGGCCAATCTCGCGACCAGGGCTGCGGTCGAAGGTGCGACACTGCGCATGCACGCGCCGCTGCTGAATTTTCGCAAGGCTGAGATCATTGCTCGGGGCAACGAGTTGGGTGTCGACTATGGCCTGACAGTTTCATGTTATCAGGCCGACCAGGACGGACGTGCCTGCGGCGTTTGCGATTCTTGTCGATTGCGACGAGCTGGTTTTGCTGCAGCCGGAGTTGACGACCCTACTGCATATTTGGATTGATGACAGCAGCCGGCGCAATCATTCGCTGGCATTGACCGTCGCCTCGCTTACGCACTGCCTGCGCGCAAGCAGCACCTTGTCCACTCGATTGCGGTCCATATCGACTACTTCGAAATGCCATTCAGCCCATTCGAAGTGATCCGCTGCCACCGGAATGCGACCGAGCACATACATGATGAAGCCGCCCAGCGTGTTGAACGCGTTCTCCTCTTCGCCTGGCAGCTCGGCATCGATATGGAGAATCGTTTTCAGGCGTTCGACGGTGATGCTGCCATCAGCCAGCCATGAACCATCTGTGCGGGTGACGATCTCCTGTTCCTCGGTGTTATCCCAACTCGGAAGATCGCCGACGATCGAAGCCAGTACGTCGCTGAGGGTGACCAGACCCTGCAGGTCGCCGTATTCGTCGATCATCAGCGCGCACTGCTGGCGCGCGCGGCGGAAGGTTTCGAGTAGTTGGGTGGTCGTGACGCTGGCGGGCACATACAGTGCCGGCCGGACAAATGGCTCGACCGCGAGTGGCTTGCCGAAGAGGGCATCCTTGAGGAGGTCGTTGGTGCGCAAGATGCCGATCACATTCTCCAGGCCGTCGCGGCAGGCGACAATCCGCTTGTAGGGGCTGTCGGCGAGTCGCTGGCGAATTTCCGTTTCGCTGGCGTTCAGGTCGAGCAGGTAGATATCCTTGCGCGGGGTCATGATCGCACCGATGTGCTGTTCGTCGAGTCGCAGCACATTGGCGACGATGGCTTGTTCGCTTGCGTGGAAGACGCCTGCCTTGGCGCCCTGGCTCATCAGGACCTTGATCTCGTCGTTGCTCACCGAGGTCTCCTGGGTGTGGCGAGCTCCTAGCAGGCGCAGGAGCAGATTGGATGACGAAGCGAGCAGCCAGACCAGTGGACGCGCCAGTCGCGAGAGCAGGTTCATCGGTGGTGCAATCAGCGCAGCGATACGCTCAGGGGCCAAAAGGCCGAGACGTTTGGGGACCAGTTCGCCGACCACAACCGAGAAATAGGTCAGAACGGCGACGACCAGCGTCAGTGCGATCGTGCTGGCGTGATCCGCGAGGATTGGCCATGTTTCCAGCGATGCGGCGAGCGGAATGGCCAGGGTGGCCTCGCCGATGGCGCCGCTGAGAATGCCCACCGTGGTGATGCCGACCTGGACGGTGGAGAGAAAAATCGAGGGCTCGTGATGCAATGACAGAGCTGCGCGCGCGCCTGTGTTACCGTCGTCAGCCAGCTTTAACAGGCGTGACTGCCGCGAAGAGACGACAGCGATTTCGGACATTGCCAGGATGCCGTTGAGCAGGATCAGAAAGAGTAATAGGGCAATGTCCACAAGGGCTCGGTGGTCGGGAAATTTTCGTGCATGGCAACGCTGGCAGCGCTGTTGAACGGCATTATAAGGGTCTCTGGGGATCCCGGGACAGGCTGTCAAGGTTGGTGCCCGTCGCATCCGAATGGCATTGTTGGCGCTGCTGGAACGAGTGTTACCCTTGTGCCGTTTCAAAGCAAGTTGACAAAATTCATACTTATCAATAGACTGCGATCTCCGCAGTAGAAACGAACGCATTGCAGCTAGACAGCTGCATCCTTGCCGCTCTGTCCGCTGTCGATCAAAGCGCACAGAGTTCCGGCCTCAGGGGAAGTGTCCCCCCAGTATTCGAGGCTTTGCACCCGCCTGTAACCGTCCGTCGTCGAGCTGTTTCTTGGCGCGACGAACTCAGTGAAGGAGAGAGCATGTCCGCAACAATTGCACTTGGAAATATGGAGGGGCGTCGTATCGACGCCACTTTGAGTTTGATTCAGCATAGTCTGATCATCGTTGGGCTGATGGTCGCATTGGGCACCTTCAAGCCTTCGGTTGCCGACAACGCTGTCGCAGACAGCCAGTACGCTGCCGAATCTGCAAACACCATCGAAGTACCCGAAACGGAAGCCCTCAAGCCCGCGGCAGAAGAGTTGCCGCTGCGCCTACAACGTGTTCTGGATTTCGTTTCGCGGCGCTACCGGGTGGCGCCGGAAGCGCTGGTCCCGATCTTCGAGGCGGCGCAGGCGGTTGGCCGGGAACGTCGCCTTGATCCACTGCTGATCATTGCCATCATTGGTATCGAGTCGCGCTTCAACCCCTTTGCCGAAAGCGCGAGTGGTGCCAAGGGCCTGATGCAGGTAATCCCGGGTTATCACCTTGACAAGATACCGCAAGGTGCCGGGTTGCAGCCGTTTCTCGATCCGGTGACCAATATCCAGGTCGGCGTGCATGTTCTGGAGGAGGCGATCCGTTGGCGTGGCGGCCTGACTGCCGGCCTGCAGCACTATGGTGGGGCACCCGAGGATCCTGAGACGGGCTATGCCAACAAGGTTATTGCCGAAAAGGAACGCCTCGAGCAGGCAGCCAGGCGAAATTCTGGCGCGCGTGTCTGAGGATCGTGTGGCGTGTCGATGGTCGATGTACAAGTCGCGTCAACGGTGTGTGCGGCGCATCAACTGGCCACGCCAGCGCCCGTGATGCGCCGGATGGCTTGTCTGGCCTCGACCGAGAGGACAAGTTCGGAATGGGCCAGGGGCGTCATCAGTCGCTCATCAAAATGTAGCAGTCCATGGTCGTCCTCGCGCAGGAATTCCGCTTCGATCAGGTTGGCGATGAAGGCAGAGAAGGTCGCCTTTTCAGGAAACTCCGGGGTGTTGAACTGATAGAGCAGGGAGAGCCGTTGTGCAAGCAGATGGCAGTGATTTTCGAGTGCTTGGCGGGTCAATTGACCCGTCCCGTGTCTCTGCAGTAGCGACAGCGTAAGGAAATGACGTTCCAGCAGTGGGCGGATGGTTTCGCCGAGCAGGTGTAGTTCGGCAAATTCCTGACTGATCGGCTCTGGCGCGACAAGCATTCCCGAGACGTTTGAGCGGCCCAGCAGACCGCGCCTGACGAGCACGCCAATGACCTCTTCGGTGGCTGTCGCCAGTTCGTCGAGAGGCCAGCGAAGAAACAGTTCTGCTCGCATCAGGGCGCAGATGCCGGACACCGCCTTTGCCACGCGAGCGCCATCGAGGCGGCGGTTGTGGCTCAGCAGGCAGGCGAGCACCGCTGGCAAGGCAAACAGGTGCAGGACATTGTTGCGAAAATAGGCCAGCAGGGGTGCCTGTTCTTCGCATACCCGGATCAAATCTCCCAGCGGATCAGCGAAACGTTCGACGACGGCCAGTCGCTCGGCGTAGGCTACGATTGGTTGCGCCGCAAGTCCGCAGGCGATGGTTGTCGGCGCGTACGGGGCCTCTCTGGCGAGCGCCTGGTAGTGCTCGATCATCCGCAGCAAGGCGTGCTCGTCGGCGGTGTGTTTGGGTGTCGCCAGCAGTGCGAGGGCGATCAGGTTGATCGGATTGAGCACGGCCGCCTCGTTGATCCGTTTGGCGAGTTCGGCGGCCGCGTTGCGCGTGGCGGCGCGCGCCCATAATGATTGGCGGGCGGCGCCTTCCTCATTCCAGCCCGGGTGATGGGCATCAAGAAAACCGGCTAGCGGCAGTGGTTCGCCAATGTTCACATGCACCTGGCTAAATACCCGCTTGATGTTGCGCACGCTTTTCAGGATGCCCAACAATGATTCACCTTGCTTGGGTTTGCCCGCCAGTTCTCCGAGGTAGGTGCGACCCTCCATCAGTTTTTCGTAACCGATGTATACCGGAACGAATACCAACGGTCGCGCGTGTTCCCGGATGAAGCTTTGCACGGTCATGCCAAGGATGCCTGCCTTGGGGGTCAACATCCTGCCACTACGGCTGCGCCCGCCTTCGATGAAGTACTCGATCGGGAAGCCGCGTGCCAGCATCAGGTGCAGGTATTCGTGGAATACCGCAGCATACAGTGGTTCACCTTTGAAGCTGCGGCGCAGGAAGAAGGCACCGCCACGGCGTAGCAGCGATCCGACGATCGGCAGGTTAAGGTTGGCACCGGCGGCGATATGGGGCGGTGTCAATCCCTGGCGGACGATGATATAGGACAGCAGGAGGTAATCGATGTGGCTGCGGTGGCAGGGGACGTAAACGATTTCGTGCCCGGAGGCGATGCGGGTGACGACGTCGAAGTGATGCAGCTGAATGCCGTCGTAAAGGCGAGTCCACAACCAGGACAGAAATAGTTCCAGGGCGCGCAGAACTCCATAGGAGTAGTCGGAGGCGATCTCCAGCGCGAAGTTGACAGCCCTTGCTTGGGCCTCACCGAGCGGGATGCCCTGCGTTTCGGCTTCGCTCCTGATCGCCGCGCGGACCTGCTCGCCGGCAAGCACCGCATCCACCTGGGTGTTGCGATGCGAGAGGTCGGGTCCGATGGCCATTTGGCGCTGGCGGCGAAAGTGCACCCGCAGGATGCGCGACAGCTTGCGTAGTGCCTGCTCCTCATCCAGGCCTCCCTGCAGGAGATTGCGCAGCAATATGGGTGCATTGTAGCGTACCAGGACATTGCGGCCGTGCAGCAGAATCGCCAGCAATTGCCGCCATGCGCCAGGTGGACGCCAAGTTTCCGAGAACAGCGCTTTGAGGACCGAATCCTGTGTGTCGGGACTGCGTCCCCAGAGGATGAGCACCGGCACCAATTGAACGTCGAGCGTCGGGTCGGCGACCGTTTGGCGTATCAGACTGGCCAGCAAGGCGGAGTAATTGCGGCCGTCGCGTGCTCTGCCGTTCAGGCTGCGGTCACGGTTGAGGAAGAAGAATGAGCTATGCAGCCGTTGCCCGCCTAGCACCATTGGTACATCGGCGCGCGGCAAACCGGCTCGCCGCGATTCCTCGAAAAGTACCAGCAGGTTCGAGAGATGCCTGTCCTGCAGGACGTAACAGACCGGTATCGCCGGGTCGAGGCCCAAAGCCTGCAGATTCTCCGGAAAAACCGAGGTCCGTACCCAGGCGTAGAGCAGGCGTCGCGCCAGAGGAATGAACCAGTTGGAGACCTTGAAGACCTTCCTCACGACGACGCTGCCCGTCCGTCGTCCCGCTTATTCCTCCTCGATTACCTTGTGATGTGCCGCCAGATGTTGCTGTGTCGCCGGCGGTACCTGTGCGTAGTGCGAGAAGGCGATGCTGTACGAGCCCTGTCCGCCGGTCAGTGACTTGAGGCGCGACTGGTAGCCTTCAAGTTCAGCCAACGGTGCCTGACCGGTAATCGCCATGATCCCTGGGCCCCGCGGTTGAGTGCCGGTAAGGTGACCGCGTTTGCTGGAAAGGTCGCCAGTCACGTCACCGGTGAGGGCGTCCGGCGCCAGGATTTCGATGTCGACAACCGGTTCGAGGATGATCGGCTTGGCAGCACGAATCGCCTCGATGGTCGCTTTCTTGGCGGCCATGAAAAAGGCGATGTCCTTGCCGTCGACCGGATGTGACTTGCCATCATGCACGGTGACGCGCAGATCCTCCACCGGGAAGCCGGCAACGACGCCGTCAGCCAGCGCCTGACGCACGCCCTTCTCGACTGCCGCCATGAAGACTCCGGGAATCACGCCGCCTTTGACGATATCGACGAACTCGAAGCCGGCGCCCCGTTCGAGCGGCTCGACCCGCAACATCACTTCTCCGAATTGGCCCGCGCCACCACTCTGTTTCTTGTGCCGGCAGTGGCCCTCGGCCGAGCTGGTAATTGCTTCACGATAGGCGATCTGTGGCGGTTTGGTGTCGAGTTCCAGCTTGTACTGCTGAGCCAGGCGCGTCAGCTTGGCGCGCAGGTGCATTTCACCGAGGCCGCGAATCACCGTCTCGTTGGTCGTTGGATGACGTTCGATCCTGAAGCAGGGGTCCTCGACCTCAAGCTTGTGCAGGATCTCGAACAGCCGCTGCTCGTCAGCCTTGCGCCGCGCATGAACGGCCAAGCCGTGCATCGGTAGGGGGAACTCGAGTGGCCGCAGATGAATATGGTCCTCATCGTGTGAGTCATGCAATACGCAGTCGAATTCGAGTTCCTCGACCTTGGCGATTGCACCCAGATCGCCAGGTACCAGTGTCTCAACCTCGACATAATCCTTTCCCTGTAGGCGATAGATGTGGCCGACCTTGAACGGACGCTTGCCATCGCCGACAAAGAGCTGCGAATCCTTCCGGATCGTCCCCTGATGGACGCGGATCACTCCGACCTTGCCGATGAACGGGTCGCTGACGACCTTGAAGACGTGCGCCAGTACATGCTTCTGCGGATCGGGCTCGGCCGCGAAGGGTTCGGCCGAGGTGCCGATCTCGCCGCGATAAAAAGGCGGTGGGTTACCCTCTGCCGGATTAGGTGCGAGTCTGGCGAGAACGTCGAGCAGTTGCGGGATCCCGGCTCCGGTCTTTGCCGAAACAAAGAGAATGGGAATCAGGTGGCCTGCACGCAGTGCCTTCTCGAAGGGTCGGTGCAATTCATCCGGAGTCGGATCGATTCCTTCGTCGAGGTACCTTGCCAGCAGGTCCTCGTCTTCCTCGACGATCTGATCGATCAACGCACGGTGTGCTGCTGCTACCGATTCGAAATCACTTTCGCCATCATCATGGCCGAGCAGCTCGACGACCTCACTGCCCTGCTTCACCGGCAAGTCAAGCAACATGCACTCGCGACCGAAGCGATCACGGATTTCGCCGACCAGCGCCGGAAGATTGACATTCTCCGCGTCGATCTTGTTGATCACGATCATCCGGCAAACACCACGCGCTGCGGCCAGCTTCATCATGCGTTCGCTCGAGAGTTCGATACCGTTTTGCGCATTGATTACCACCAAGGCCGTGTCCACGGCAGCGAGTGCGGCAATCGCCTGTCCGGCGAAGTCGGGAAATCCCGGCGTATCGAGCAAATGAACCAAAATACCTTGCCAAGAAAAACTCGCCAGCGCTGAATTCAGCGAGTAGCCAAATTCTTTTTCTTGCGCATCGAAATCGCAAACCGTGCTGCCTTTTTCAACGGTGCCCCGGCTGCTGATTGCGCCGGCTGCAGCGAGCAGGCTTTCGGCAAGCGTCGTCTTGCCGGCGGCACCGTGGCCGACGAGAGCAACGGTGCGAAGGTTACTGGTGGCGGTTTGGCCCATTCATCATCTCCCATTCAAGTCAAACGCAAGCCGCAGCTACAGAAAGAACCCCCATGGTAAGTTGGCTGCGCGTGCGTTCATGATTCTACCCCGGCGACAGCCGCTGCGCTTGCTCGTCGTGGTGTCGCTGGCGAACGCTGGTGTGCAATACCGGTCGGCATCGTCATTGCAAATTACATCAGTTTTGTGTAAATCGATTGAGTCGGCTAAAGTAATGCGCTTTTACGTCGACGAACGCTGAGTCAGGAGGCAACATGGAAAATAATCCCGGTCAGGCTGGTCCTCGCGAGGCCGCCCTCGAATATCATCGCTACCCGACTCCGGGCAAGATCGCGGTTCAGCCCACCAAGGGCCTGAGTAATCAGCTCGATCTGGCCCTCGCCTATTCTCCAGGAGTTGCCCATGCTTGCCATGCCATCGTTGATGACCCGGCGGGGGTCAGCTTGTACACCTCGCGATCCAACCTCGTAGGCGTCATCACCAACGGTACTGCCGTGCTCGGCCTGGGTAACATCGGTCCTCTGGCAGCCAAACCGGTCATGGAAGGCAAGGGCTGTCTGTTCAAGAAGTTTGCCGGGATTGATGTTTTTGACATTGAACTCAGCGAGAGCGACCCGGACAAGCTGATCGACTTGATTGCTGCAATGGAGCCGACCCTGGGCGGCATCAATCTCGAAGACATCAAGGCCCCGGAGTGCTTCTACATCGAAGCCCGGCTCAAGGAAAGGATGTCGATCCCGGTCTTTCATGATGACCAGCACGGCACGGCAATCATTTCCTCGGCCGCGATCCTGAACGCACTCAAGGTGGCCGGCAAGGCGATTGACGAAGTGAAAGTCGTTTGCTCCGGCGCGGGCGCTGCCGCGATCTCCTGTCTCAATCTCTGGTGTGAACTGGGTGTTCGTCGTGAGAACGTCACCGTATGCGACTCGAAAGGAGTGATCTACACCGGACGTGACGACAACATGGAACCGACGAAAGCGGTGTATGCGCGCACTACCGAGGCCCGCACACTCTACGAGGCCATTGATGGTGCCGATGTCTTCCTCGGACTTTCTGCTGCGGGCGCGCTCGAACCGGAGATGCTCGCCCGCATGGCCAAGCAGCCGATCGTTTTCGCTCTTGCCAACCCAATCCCGGAAATCATGCCCGAACTGGCCCGCCAGGTCCGTCCCGACGTGATCATCGCAACCGGTCGTTCGGACTTCGCCAACCAGGTCAACAATGTTCTGTGTTTTCCATTCATTTTCCGCGGCGCACTCGATGTCGGCGCAACCTGCATCAACGAACACATGAAGATGGCCTGTGTAAAGGCACTGGCGGCAATGGCCGAGGAAGAGGTGAGTGCCGAAGTGGCGATGGCCTATCCTGGTGAGGAACTTGCGTTTGGCCCGGATTATCTGATCCCGAAACCCTTCGATCCGCGCCTGATCACTATCATTGCGCCGGCTGTGGCGCAGGCAGCGATGGATTCCGGTGTAGCGACCAGGCCAATTGCCGATATGCCTGCTTACCGGGAAAAGCTCAAGGAATTCGTTTACCAGACGGGGGTCGGCATGCGCGCCGTTTTCTCGGCCGCCAAGCGGGGGCGAAGGACCCGCATTGTCTATCCCGATGGTGAGGATGAGCGCCTGTTGCGCGCTGTGCAGATCATTCTTGATGAAGGGCTTACCCGCCCCATATTGATTGGCCGTCCGGGCGTGATAGTGACGCGACTGGAAAGGATTGGCTCGAGATTGCGTGTCGGTACGGATTTCGATGTCGTTGATCCGAACAGTGACCATCGCTATAAAGAATGCTGGACCGCCTATCATCAGCTCAGGAAGCGCCAGGGCGTGACGATCGACATTGCCAAGACACGCTTGCGTAGCGATAACACGATCATCGGCGCCATGCTGCTCAGGCTTGGCTACGCCGATGGAATGATCTGCGGCCTGACTGGCCGTTTCCTGCATCACCTGCGGCAGGTTGACGAGATCATCGGCAAAGCGCCGGGTTGCAAGACGATGGCAGCCATGGCGCATCTCTTGCTTCCTGGTCGCGCCATGTTCATCTGTGACACCCATGTCAACGAGAATCCCGACGCCGAACAACTGGCTGAAATTGCCTTCATGGCCGTCGAAGAGGTTCGCCGGTTCAAGATCCGTCCCAAGCTGGCGATGCTGTCGCATTCCAACTTCGGATCGTCGCAGACCGTTTCAGCCCGCAAGGTAGCCGAGGCAGTGGCGATTGTGCGTGCCAAGGCGCCGGATCTGGAAGTCGACGGGGAAATGCGCGGCGATAGCGCACTTTCAGCGGAGATACGCAAGCAGTTTGATCCCCAATCGCCACTGACCGGAGAGGCCAACGTGCTGGTGATGCCAAACCTGGACGCAGCCAACATCTCTTTCAACCTGCTCAAGATGATCGGCAGTGATGGGATGGCCGTCGGCCCGATCCTGCTCGGCGCCGCGCGGCCGGTGCATGTACTTGGGCCAACCTCAACCGTTCGCCGGGTAGTGAACATGACCGCTCTGGTGGTGGTGGACGCCGCCAGCAAGTAGGGGCTCGGGACGCTGCTTTACAAACACGCGCAGCCAATGCATTATCAGGTTGGGCCAGATCCGTATAACCGAGATCTGATGGTTTAACAAGCCTTGTACAGTCCTATCTTGTAAAGTCCTATCGCGAATAATGGCAGCCAATCCGCAACAATCCCAGCTGAACGGGCTTGCCCGTGCGCTTGTACAAGCGGGCCGACTCAAGGAAGCAGAGGCAGAATCTCTGCTTGAGCAAGCCATTGCCAAGAAGACTTCGCTAATCGAACAACTGGTGGCCGCGAAGAAGGCAAGCTTTCTCGAATTGGCACGTTTTTCGTCAGACAAGTTCGGTTTTCCGTTGCTCGACTTGGCCGCCTTTGACGACTCGAACATTCAGAGAAATGCAATTGATCGAAAGCTGATCACGGCCCACCAAGTCGTACCATTGCACAAGCGCGGGAATCGATTGGCAGTTGCCATCGCTGATCCCACCAATCTGCGTGCGCTTGACGAGATACGCTTTCAGACCGGGTTAACGGTCGACCCGGTCATCGTTGAGGAAAACAAGCTCATTCCGCTGGTCGCGAAGATATCCGAATCGGCCGAAGAGGCCTTGAAGGGTTTCAGTAACGATGACCTCAATCTCGAGTTCACCGACGAGCAAAGCCAGGAAAAAGAAGAGGTCGCAAATCTTGAAGTTGATGATGCTCCGGTCGTCAGGTTCATACAAAAAATGATGCTCGACGCCATCAACGATGGAGCATCGGACATTCACTTCGAACCCTACGAGAAAAACTATCGCATCCGCTTTCGCACTGACGGCATATTGCGGGAAGTTGCCGCTCCGCCTCTGGTCATCAAGGACAAGATTGCTTCCCGTATCAAGGTGATTTCACGCCTGAACATTGCCGAGAAGCGTGTTCCCCAGGACGGCCGCATGCGCTTGGTGCTCTCGAAGCATCGATCGATCGACTTCCGGGTCAGTACCCTGCCGACGATGTACGGCGAGAAGATCGTCTTGCGGATTCTGGACCCGGCCAGCGCCACCATGGGAATTGATGCCCTGGGGTATGAGCCCGAGCAGAAAGCGATATTGCTTGACGCCATCCATCGACCTTACGGCATGATCCTGGTGACCGGGCCCACGGGTTCAGGAAAAACGGTCTCGCTGTACACCTGTCTCAATATTCTCAACAAACCAGGGGTCAATATCTCGACAGCCGAGGATCCTGCCGAAATCCCACTGCCGGGAATCAATCAGGTGAACGTCGACGACAAGGCCGGGTTGAGCTTTCCGGTAGCTCTCAAGGCTTTTCTCCGTCAGGACCCGGACATCATCATGGTGGGCGAAATTCGTGACGTCGAAACTGCTGAGATCGCGATCAAGGCGGCGCAAACCGGGCACATGGTCCTGTCGACCCTGCATACCAATGATGCTCCGGCAACCCTGACCCGTCTGATGAACATGGGCATTCCAACTTTCAACCTGGCCGCAAGCATTCTGCTGATCACTGCGCAGCGGCTGGTTCGTCGGCTTTGTACCTGCAAGAAACCTCTCGATACACCGATCGAGACACTGCTCAATGCCGGCTTTCTGGAAAGCGATCTTGATGGAAGCTGGACCTTGTACGGCCCGGGAGAATGCGAACTCTGCAAGGGCAGCGGTTACAAGGGACGGGTCGGCCTCTACGAAGTCATGCCGGTGACGGAAGCGATTCAGCGCATCATCATGGCCAATGGAACCGAGCTGGATATTGCGATCCAGGCCCGCAAGGAAGGCGTCAATGATCTGCGTCGTTCCGGTTTGCTGAAGGTCATGCAAGGGCTGACTTCCCTTGATGAGGTTCTCGGCAGTACCAACGTTTGAAAAAGAGGTAGCCATGGCGACCGCAGCAAAACCCACCAGGAAGATCGGGACGGAAGTCAAGGAACATGTATTTCTCTGGGAGGGGAAAAACAGGCTCGGCAAAGTCGTTCGTGGAGAACAACGCGCTTCCAGTCAGACCGTGGTTCAGGCGACTCTGCGGCGGCAGGGGATTCTGGTCAGCAAGATATCTCGGCAACGCTTCAAGGGCGGGCAGAAGATCTCCGAGAAGGATATCACGCTGTTTACCCGCCAGCTGGCGACGATGATGAGAGCCGGGGTGCCCCTGCTCCAGACTTTCGAGATCGTCGGTCGGGGCCACGATAATCCGTCAGTCGGCAAGCTGCTGCTGGATATCAAGTCGGATGTCGAAACCGGTAGTTCGCTCTCGCAAGCCTTCCGGAAGTATCCCCTGCAATTCGATCCTTTGTACTGCAACCTGGTGGCTGCCGGAGAGCAGGCGGGTATTCTCGAAACCTTGCTTGATCGACTCGCCACCTACAAGGAAAAAATGCTCGCCATCAAGGCGAAAATCAAGTCCGCCCTGTTCTATCCGGTGGCCATCATTTTCGTCGCCTTCATTATTACGGTCGTGATCATGATCTTCGTGATTCCCGCTTTCAAGGAGGTCTTCAAGAGTTTCGGTGCCGACCTCCCGGCGCCCACGCTGATGGTGATCGCCATGTCGGATTTTGTCATTGCCTGGTGGTGGGCGATCTTCGGGGGCATCGGCGGCTCGATCTTTGCATTTTTTTACACATTGAAGCGATCGGAAATGATGCAGATCGCTTTCGACCGCATGTTCCTGCGCCTCCCTCTTTTTGGTGAAATCATTCGCAAGTCGGTCATCGCCCGCTGGACGCGCACGCTGGCAACCATGTTCGCGGCGGGCGTTCCGCTGGTCGAATCGCTCGACTCGGTCGGCGGTGCTGCCGGCAACTATGTCTACAAGGTGGCGACCAGGAAGATCCAGAGCGAGGTGAGTATCGGTACCAGTCTCACCTCGGCAATGCAGAGCAGCGAACTCTTTCCGAACATGGTGAATCAGATGGTGGCGATTGGCGAGGAATCCGGCGCACTTGATTCAATGCTCAGCAAGGTCGCCGATTTCTTTGAAGCAGAGGTGGACGACGCGGTCGAGGCGCTATCCAGCCTCATGGAACCGATGATCATGGTCGTTCTTGGGGTATTGATCGGCGGGATGGTGATCGCCATGTATCTGCCAATCTTCAAACTCGGGGCAGTAGTCGGATAATGCTTTCCGCATTGACTGCCGAACTGGAACCGACACTGTTCATTTTCATCTCTGGCATCCTTGGTTTGCTGGTCGGCAGTTTTCTCAATGTCGTCATTCATCGTTTGCCAATAATGATGGAGTGCGAATGGCGCCTCCATTGCGCAGAACTCAGGGGTGAAAAGCCTGCAGACAGAGAAGTGTTCTCGCTGGTCAGGCCAGGCTCGCGTTGCCCGGCCTGTGGGCATGCGATTACTGCCCTTGAGAATGTTCCGGTCCTGAGCTGGCTATTCCTGCGTGGTCGCTGTTCAGCTTGTCATGCGCCGATATCCTTGCGTTACCCGCTGGTCGAGATGGCCAGCAGCCTGTTGTGTGCTTTTGCCGCATTTCATTTCGGCTATGGTTGGGCTGCGGCCGGTGCGATGCTGCTGATTTGGAGCCTGCTCGCACTGACCGGTATCGATCTGGATAGCCAGTTATTGCCGGACTCGATTACTCTTCCCTTGCTCTGGACTGGCTTGCTGTTCAATCTGTTCGCTACCTTCGTCGACCTGCCATCGGCAGTGATCGGTGCGGCCGCTGGTTATCTCTCGCTGTGGTTGGTGTACTGGACTTTCAAGCTGACAACCGGCAAGGAAGGCATGGGTTACGG
Organism: Candidatus Accumulibacter cognatus; assembly: GCA_013414765.1. Classification (GTDB taxonomy): domain Bacteria; phylum Pseudomonadota; class Gammaproteobacteria; order Burkholderiales; family Rhodocyclaceae; genus Accumulibacter; species Accumulibacter cognatus. The sequence continues at coordinate 866,173 of CP058708.1, read as the reverse complement.
TGATTTCAAGCTGCTTGCAGCGCTGGGTGCCTGGCTCGGATGGCAAATGCTGCCGTTGACCATTCTGCTCTCGTCACTGCTTGGGGCCGTGGTCGGCATCACCCTGATCGTGGTAACCAAACGTGGCCGAAGCGTACCGATTCCCTTCGGCCCGTATCTGGCAGTAGCGGGGATGCTGGCACTGTTTTGCGGGAAACCTCTGACTCGGGCCTACATTGGTTTCCTGTAGCCGTCCAACGAAATCCTCTCCATTTGGCAGGAAAGATTTCGCCACAAGTGGGTGAACTCATATGGCGCTTATCAACGCCAGAATTGCAGTGGTGATACCCTGTTACAGGGTAGTGAACAACGTACTTGGCGTAATCAGCGCAATTGGTCCAGAGGTCAGCCGAATCTATGTGGTCGATGATTGCTGTCCTGATGGATCCGGTGATTTCGTGGAAAAGAACTGCAATGATGAGCGTGTTGTAGTCATACATCACCATGAAAATCAAGGTGTGGGTGGCGCAGTAATCACAGGTTACCTGGCGGCAATTGATGATGGCATGGAGGTGATCGTCAAGCTGGATGGTGATGGCCAGATGGACCCAGGATTGATGCCCGGATTTATTTCTCCGATCCTGGAGGGCGAAGCCGATTACACCAAGGGAAATCGCTTTTATTATCTCGAAGAACTTGGAGCAATGCCGAAGATGCGCCTGATTGGTAACGCAGCCCTATCCTTCCTGAGCAAGATTTCGACCGGGTACTGGGATTTGTTTGACCCGACCAATGGTTATACCGCGATCCATCGGGATGTCGCTCGGCAATTGCCATTGGATAAAATAAGCCGCCGTTATTTTTTTGAAAGCGACATGCTATTCAGGCTCAATACATTGCATGCCGTGGTTGTGGATATACCGATGAACGCCAGATATGGGAATGAAGTGAGCAATCTCAAGATCTCCAGGGTCATTGGCGAGTTTCTCGTCAAGCATTTCAGAAATTTTCTGAAAAGAATTTTTTATAGCTATTATCTAAGAGGCATGTCGATTGCCTCGATTGAACTTCCACTTGGGGTAGCCATGTTTCTGTTTGGAGGTTTTTTTGGCGCTTGTCAATGGATGTCCTCCATCAACTCGGGTCTGGCTGCTTCCGCAGGGACCGTAATGCTTTCGGCCTTGCCGGTGATCGTCGGTTTGCAATTGATCCTGGCCTTCCTGAGTTACGACATCAGATCGGTTCCGAGCAAGCCAATTCATCTAAAAAGAAGAAATTTTCATTTTCGAGCCAATGAAAATGGATACAAAGATGCAGTGTGAAGATAAGGAATGGATTGAATACCGGGAAAGATTCTCAACAGTCTATGACGATGCAAACTATTCGAGCCCACTCCAGTCATCGGTCATGCGAGCCAGTCACAGGCTCGTAGAAAAGGCATTCGATGAGCAGACATATTTTGGTCGCATTCTCGAGGTTGGTGCAGGAACTGGCGAACACCTTCACTTCGTTCGCCACAGATTTGATGAGTACATCCTTTCTGATCAGGATCGGAAGACCCTGGAAGTAGCCATGAATAAATTTTCCGGAATGCATGCAGGAAAATTGCGCTACGCAACGCAGACAGGCAGCCATCTGGATTATGCAGATAATACTTTTGACAGGCTACTGGCCACCCATGTCCTGGAACACATTTACCAGCCACACCTCGCGCTCAAAGAATGGCTCAGGGTTCTCAAGCCTGGCGGTGTCCTGTCGATCCTGATTCCTACCGATCCCGGACTGGCGTGGCGCTTGGGAAGGCATTTGGGGCCGCGCAAGCAAGCGATGGCGAAGGGAATTCCGTACGACTATATCATGGCCAGAGAGCATGTAAACTCCTGCCACAACCTGGTTGCGCTTTTACGTCATTATTTCAATGATGCCAAGGAAGCATGGTGGCCATTTCCGGTTCCATCGATCGATCTGAATTTATTCTTCGCATTTCATGCAATCGCCAACAAGCGGACATGCGGGTAATGACGGTATATGTGATTGCGCTCCTTTGCGTCGTGGGCCTGGCGATTGGACAAATCTTGTTCAAGGTGAGCGCTGCCGAAATAACGGCCAGCGGCTCCATTTTTTCACCGAAAGCGGCCATCGCACTGCTTGCTGCCATGTGTATCTATGGAGTTACTTCTGTCGTTTGGGTCTGGATTTTACAGAAAGTAGAACTCGGGAGAGTCTATCCACTGATGGCGCTCGCCTTCATCCTGGTCCCGATTGGCAGCCACTTTGTTTTTGGCGAGCGCTTTCAGGCTCAATATTTCATTGGGGTTGCCCTGATCATGATTGGGATCATTGTTGCGGTCAGGGCATGAGAATCATCAACAATGGCATGTGCCATTTCTCTGCGCATGCCGGATGGCCGCTGTTTCCAGTCCTGGTATTTCTGGCATGTTTTTTATTATCCGCGATCATCCCGCCATTCCAGTCGCCGGACGAGTTTGATCATGTCAAACGCGCTTATTTTCTGACGAGAGGCCAGGTCATTCTCGATACGCCCACAGGAAAATCGTCGGGCGGCATGATGGATACCGGTCTGGCAGCCTACATGAACGCCTATGGCCGTCTGCCGTTTGATCCGGATAGAAAACTTTCGGCCGCCGAACTCGATGAAGCAAATAACATCCGCTGGACGGGGGACCAGGAGTTCAGTCCTGCTCCGGGTACCGGATATTATTTCCCACTGATTTATGTCCCGCAGGCCACGGGTCTGATCATCGGAGAGATGCTGGGCCTTTCGGTAAATGGGTCCTATCGACTGGCGCGATTTGTCGTTCTGGCGTCCGCTTCCTTGATCCTGAGCATTGCTTTCATGATTCATCGCCCGTCTCCTCTGGCGGCCGCACTGCTCGTTCTGCCGATGAGTTTCTTTCAGCTCTCTTCGGCCAGTCTGGATGGCATATCGACTGCTGGAGCGATCCTGATCATTTCCGTATTCATGCGGATGGCCATTGATAAGGAATTAACAAAACCATGGTTGTTGTATGTTCTGACCGCCAGCGTGATCGTTGTCGTGTCATGCAGAATACATTTGTTGCCATTGGTGCTTCTGATTTTTGGTTCCGTGTTTTTTACCAGAAGGAAGAGTGGCCTGATTGCTGGCGGCATAGCCTCGATCTCCATTATGCTGTGGCTGACGGTCGCTTTTAAGACCACGATTGATATCAGAGTCGTCACAGGCTTCCCTGTTTCAGGAATAATTCAGCATTATCTGCTGAACCCTCTTTCTTTTGTCAGGGTGCTGCTGGCAACGCTCGCCGATGAGGAACTGTTGAGATTCTATGGGCAATCCTTCCTGGGTATTATCGGTTGGCTGGATGCTCCTTTCCCGGAGGATGTTTACACCGGCCTCTATGCCCTTGTTGTCCTGACAGCCCTCTTTTCTACCTCATTCAAACACATCGAGGAGGAATGGCCGGCAAGATTGCTGTTGGTGTGTTGTGCGCTCGGCGCATCTTTACTGGTTTTCTTTGCGTTGCTCGTGTCCTGGAGTGTACACCCGGCAAGCATCATTAAAGGAGTGCAAGGTCGTTATTTCATGGTTCCCGCCCTGCTCGTTGCCTATGCGCTTGAGGGAGGTAGCCGGGCCGAATCGCGTCTTTTTATCGGCCCGCTCTTGCTGGCCGCCTTGTTTTTGTTCTCTGCATTTAACACCACCAGTTTGTTGCTGATGAGATATTATCTTTCCGCCGAACAGCCCGAGATGGCGAAGTTTGAGATGCGAGCCAGCCTGCCTGCGACAAGCGGTGGATCATTGGCGTTGAGCCTTGATCAAAAACAAATGTATGGGCCATCTGCGCTGAAACGCATCGGTATCATGTTCGGTACCTTTAGGCGAAAGAATCCGGGTCTGGCCGAGTTGAGACTGAGCACCGGCGAGGGCGAGGTCCTGGTGATTCCCTTTGACTTATCCGATCTTGTTGATAATCAGTACAAGTGGTTTGATCTTGATCCTCGGCCATATATCTCGGGAGAAATTGTCTTTTTGTCTGGTGGTGGTATTAGCCTTTGGCAGGTTCATCGCGAGGGGGGGCCTGTGACTTCCTGCCTAATCTACGAAGCCAGAAATGGGAGCAAACGATACACGAGGGGTTGCCCCCGCTGACAAGAGTAGCTTGTTTAGTCGGCCCTGCAAAATTTTCGCAGCCCAGCAACACCACTCCCGGCGCGCGAGGCGCATGCCGCCGCTGCTCCTCGTCCTCTGAAATCGCCGCCAGCAGCTCTACCAAGCCGCGTGCAACGCCAATCCTGCTCGCTGGACCGGCCGCGCTTGCAACTGGACTCCTGCCGGCTACGTCACTCTCAACCCCGACCGGAATCCTGCCAAACCGGACCCTTCGACCAGTGGAAAAAATATGCCAATGGCAGCATGAGTTCACGCGACAACTATCTTGACATTCACCGCCGAAGCGAAGGCTGTGCTCGGGCATGTAGTGTGCGGCCTAACGACCCGAGTTCGGCGACGGCGGCCACGAGGCGCGCCGATTGCAACTGCGATGGCCCGCTGCCGTTCGCTACAGCGCATGGCTAGGCGGCACGGTCGTCATCTCTCAATCTGTGAACGAACTCGACCAGGCTCGTCCAGTGTCGCTCGGTCGCGTAGAGCATCGGCCCACGCGTAAGCGGAAACCACGACCAAAATCTCGTGCGTCGTGGTCGCTCACGCAGGTTGCAGACAATCTGCGAGCACAACCACTCCTCGTCGAATCCTGCCCACTCTCCGGCAACAGTGAGCAAATTGGGTGAGACAACTGGTGCAACCTCGACAAGATAAACCTGCCGCAACTCCTGGATAGTGAGGCCAGAGTCCGCCATGACACGAGCGATGCGCTCCAGGTCCTCGGTAGCCAGCTCGGTGTCTAGCCAAAGCTCGGAGAGGACCACCCACACTGGTCTGCGCTTTTCTATCTGCTGCTCATCAAGCATCGAAAACAACAGAGACATAGTGCCGGCTAGACAGGCTATGGAGAAACCTGAGTAGCCAAAAACTCACCATTTCCGACCGGCACAGTACATGTGGTGAAGTCGGCATCTGCTGAAACCGTTTCGACAAAGGGCCCCATCTCGGCAGAATGGGAGGTGGCATTATCGACGACAAGAAGTCCTCCCTTCCGAAGAACTCGCTTGATGTCGGGCCACCATCCCAGATACTCAGAGCGCTCGGAATCGAGAAAAACAACATCGAAGCTCGATTCGGAAGCGCCCCTAAGCATGGCACCGGCTTCACCCTTAACCTGGGTAATGAACGGAGCAAGGCCGGATCGCTCGAAGTTCTTCGCTGCGAGGGAAAGCTTGAAATCAGATAGCTCAACGGTGGTAACGTGTCCTTTCACCGCCCTGGCTGCAAAGGCTAGCCAAAGGGTTGAGTAACCGTTAGACGTTCCTATCTCAAGGACACGTTGAGCATTCATGGAACGCACCAGCACCGAAAGAAATTCTCCAGTGTCTCGGGTAATGTTAAGCATCCGCTGAGGCCGATCGGCAATGGTGGCATCGTTGCTCAAGCCAAACTGTTCGAGTTCAACAAGCAGTTTCTGTAGCGATTCTGTCACGTTACTCTCCTGAGGCCCAATTCTCGCAATAACCCGCCGAGCGGGGCGGGCGCAGCACGCTTCGCGAAAACGGGTTCATTGCGGGGTTGGGCGTCGTCACGTCGACTACACCCCTCGAGATTGCCATAGGTCCCGCGACGCGAATCTTCACGGGGCCAGCGACGCCAGATATGCCGCAAGGGCCACCATGTCTTCGACGGCCAACTTCTCAACAGTGGGCCTCATAAGGGGGCTCAGACTACCCGCACGCGCGCCTTGCTTGAAGTCATAGAGCTGCCGGACCAGGTAACTGGGCGACCGGCCGGCAATTGAAGGTATTGGTCCAACGCCTTTGAGGTCAGAGCCGTGACACGTCGCGCACGGGACGGTCGTGCCGCTACCACCCGTCTTCGCCAAGGCTTCCCCTCTGCCGATACTTCCAGTCGGGACATACGCGATGAATGGCGAACGTGCATCACGAAGTTCAAATCGCTCCGCATCTGCCGGTACCTCGACGATACGCAGTCCGATCGGCTCTTTGTCGACAGATTTCAAAGCGACATAGTGATTTCGATTCAGACGGACCATCGGCACAAGATCAGTTTCAACCACCTTGATCAGTGCCTTAGGCTTCAACCGAGAAAAATATTCGGCTGCGGACTGTACTTCTGCATCGGTGAGCGCCTTCGCGTTTTGCAGCATCAAATTTACTGGGCCTCTCGCTGGGCCTGACGCTTTCCTCGCTCCACTCTTGAAGTCCGCGACCTGCTGCACGATGTAGGGAGCTGGCAAACCCGCGAGGCTCGCGTTTTCAGGCCCACCCGTTCCCTCCGCGCGGTGACAGGACCCACAGGCACGCACTTCGGGCTTTCTACCTCGCGCCACAATTTCGGGCATGGGAGGATGGTCATCCGGATGCCAGTCGGGTGCGAAATACAGGTCTTGCGCCTGTGCCATTGAGAAAGTAGCCGAACTGCCTGGGACACTCCGCGGCACATGATCGCCGGGAGGCAACTTCACCTTCGGATCCCAGGGATAGGCCCACATTGGAAACGACGCGTCCGATGCTGCGGGATTGTCCGATACATCGCTGCGATCTTGTGCAAGCGCTGGCAATGCTGTCAGGAACATCGTGACGAACATTGCGCCTATATGGATTACCTTGCCGCTCCTCATTCGGGGCTCCCTTTGCGAAGGTTTCACAGTCGAATGCTACGCAGGGCCAAGATGTCGGGTTATCGTGGCTACCATGCCGATGACACCCAACGAACGAAAGGGACTTCCCCGTCCCGAGGGTGCGGTGGAAGCCGCGAGCGGCAACGAAGTGCCGAAATGGAGCGGGTAGCGTCAGCCATTTGAAAACCACGAAAGGGGAAGTCCCTGCGCATCGTAACGGTTGGCATTGATCTTGCCAAGAATGTGTTTGCCGTCCATGGCGTCGATGAGAACGGCAAGGCAGTTCTCGTCAAACCGAAGGTTCCTCGCGACAAATTGCTGGAGCTGGTGGCGCAATTGCCGCCGTGCGTGACCGGGATGGAAGCGCGTTCGGGCGCGCACCACTGGGCACGGCAATTCCGCCAGTTCGGCCACACGGTGAAGTTGATGGCGCCGAAGTTTGTCGCCCCCTACCGGATGAGCGGCAAGCGTGGCCAGCACGACGCCGCCGATGCCGCCGCCACCTGTGAAGCCGTCCAGCGACCACACGTGCGCTTCGTCCCGGTCAAGGAAGAGCCCCCGCGGATCATCTGGGGTCTGCACCGCACGCGGCAGGGCTTTGTCGAGGAACGCACGGCCACCTACAATCGGCTGCGCGGGCTGATCGCCGAACTCGGCATCGTCCTGCCACAGAAGGTCGCCTGCCTTCGTCGACAGATCGGCGCCCAGCTCGAAGGCCTGCCGGGCCATTCCAGGCTGTGCGTCGGCGACCTGCTGGCGCACGCCGACCCACTCGACCAGAGGATCGAAGAATACGACCGGCTCATCGCCCAAGCGGCAAGCGAAGACGCGCGCAGCAGGCGCCTGATGACGTTGCAGGGCCTCGCTCCGGTGACCGCCGGCGCGCTGCTGAGCAGTATCGGCAACGGGCATGACTTCCAGAACGGTCGCCAGGTCGCCGCCTGGATCGGCCTGACCCCGGGCTAGGGCGTGTCATCAATTGAGCCAGACGAGGGAGGCCGCCAAATGAATGGCGCCGAGGAAATTGCGAGCAGTTTTGTCGTCACGGGTGGCGATGGCACGGAACTGCTTGAGCTTGGCGAAAAAAGTTTTCGATCAGATGGCGCGCCGGATACCGGTGCCTGTCCAAGGGGCGCTGGATCAGGTAGGTGCGGCGTGAAGGGATCACGATCGGTTTGCCCGCGTTTTCCAACGGCTCAATCAACCGCTTTTGCGCGTCATCGGCTTGCTCCGCCAGGACGGCATCCGCCGGGGAGTTCGGCAGCCAGACATCGGCGCCGACGAGGTCGTGGGTTTGGCCGGGGGGGAGGTGAAACCCGGTCGGATTGCCCAGAGCGTCCACCGTGGCGTGGATCTTCGTGCCCAGTCCACCGCGGCGACGTCCGATGGCCTGGCCTACTTCAGGCCCCTTCCTGAGGGCACCGGCACGGTGCGGGTGAGCACGAACGAGGGAAGAATCCATCCTGACCCACTCGTTGTCCGCCTCTTCCGCCCATCCGCTAAACACGCGCTTCCACACCCCCGACTGGCTCCCGCGAGAGAACCGGAGGTGCACCACGCGGAAATCCCCGAAACGTTCGGGCAGGGCGCGCCACGGGATGCCGGTTCGATATGGTACCGCACGGCTTTCACAAACAGGCGCTTGTCTGCGGCAGTGACCCCCACGTGCCCAGCACGTCCAGGCAGCCGATCCTGGATGCGGTCCCATGGGTCGTCTCTCAGTGCGTGTCGCTGTTTCATCGCTCCATCCTTCGCCGGTTCGGCAGCGCGCAACGCGCATGACCCAGCAATTGATGACACGCCCTAGCTTCCTCGCGCCATTCATCCTCCAGGAAGCCACGAGCGAAACAGTCAGGGCCTCCGTCGCCACACTGTCGCCACGGCAACTCTGCATCAGCCGGTATCAGCAGCGCCCATCGGTGCTACGATTGCGGTCATGATCGACTGGTCTACCTGTCCTGCAGTGGAGCGAGACCCGGCACGCGTCAGCGGTGCATGGCTCTTCCGTGGCACTCGAGTGCCGGTAGCCGCTCTGTTCGAGAATCTTGAGGACGGCGCTTCAGTCCCCCAATTTGTCGAGTGGTTCCCCGGGGTCAGCATGGAGCAAGCGCGTACCGTGCTCGAACATGCAGCGCGAAGCGCGTTGGCGGTTGCGTGAATGCGAGTCTTGTTCGACCAAGGAACGCCTGCACCGCTACGGCATTCGCTCACCGAGCACTTGGTCGAAACAGCCTTTGAGCTGGGCCGGGCGAAGTTGAAGAACGGCGAGCTCATCTCTTTGGCGGAAGAAGCTGGCTTCGCGGTCTTCGTGACCACAGACAGGAACCTGAAGTACCAGCAGAACCTTGCTGCGAGAAGCCTGTCCATTGTCGTCTTGAGTTCTACAAGCTGGCCTCGCATCCAGCGTGCAATGCCGGTAGTCGTTGCAGCTATCAACGGCGCCACTCCGGGTGGCTACGTGGAGGTAGCCGTCGACTGAAAGGCTGACCCATAAGGATGGACACGACTACAGGGCGCTCTCCATCCGTTGTTCACACGGTTCCAATGGTTCTGCAATGGTTACCGCTGTTGCCCAAACCACAGCGCGCTGCGGCAGCAGTTGACTTGCGTCATTGCAAGACTTGACCCTGCGCACACTGGCTTCGGCTCTGATTATCGGATGACTTTTTGCTGAGCGCTTACTTGGTTCGCAAGAGCACGTCTCGTTTGTGCTCGCGTTCTAGGCGCGCTTGGATCATGGCTACGAGTTGCGAAACAAGGACGCCAAGCAACGCGAGAAACGCACCAACGACTAGATCGGGAAGCTGCGGCATTGCAGAGTCCTAACGTAGAGGTCACCGGCGCTGCGCGGCTTTATCGCGCAGCGTCCGGTGGACCGCCGGGTTGGGCCTTGCGGCCGAAGAATATCTCTTCATGTCCTTGGCCACAGCTCCAACGCTCGCTTGAGCAGGGCATTCGCCCGATCTGCAATCGTCCCTTCGTCCCATACGTCGATGCCATGCAATTGCTGGTTGATCGGTAGCAAAGAATGTCGTAGCAACTCGGCTTTCTTTTCCGACCAAGGGCTATTGGAAGCCGCGGAATTTAGCGCTTGCGTAAGAATCGTGAGGTTGCCGAAAGTCTGAAGTATCGCGTTCCGGATACGAGTGGCAGTAGCCCTCGCGTCTTGTGGCTCTGCGGTCCACAGGTCGGCTCCCGTTAAGCCCTTGCTCCCATCTTGCAAAGGCCAATGTTCGATCCAGTTCTGCGGCAGGATGTGCTCGACGGTCAGTGCTCCATCGACGGACACGAGTTCGTTCTTACTCCCAAGGAATGTTGCGTTCAATCGCTTGAGGATGTGTACTACCTTGGGGTTATTGAGCGTTTGATATACGTGCTTCGAGCGCCACGCTTCGCCAAAAGCAGCATCTGTTGGCCATTCTGCGGATTCGCCGGTCTGTTCGGACAGTTGCTTCACGAGGTTGGCGTGAGTCAGGCCGTCGCGCCGGAGATTCCGCGTTAGCGACAAAAACGTGCGGTTGTAGTTCTTTGTAGTAAGGCCGCACACCGCACGACGAAGGATGTAAGACTCCAATGTCGATGAAATCTTCCGCCATTCCTCGTCGTCGATCCCCACATCCAGAATTGCGAGAAGTAGCGGATAGCAGGTGCGGACATCAAACGTGTCAAGGAAGACCGCCAGAGAACAAATCGGGTCGCCTGTCTTGGGCTCGATTATTCTGCGGAAGTCGTTGCCCTGCCTTGATAGAGTCGCTAGTTCATCGGTAACGGTGGCGAAAGGCTGTTGGCGCTCAATCCAGAACTTGTACTCGACGAAGAGGTGCTTGATTGGGATGTCAACGCCCTGCCGGCTCGAAAGGAAGTGCTGCATGAACAGGTCGCTCCGAGGGCGTAGAAGCCGACCTTGCTTCACTTCAACGCGCCAGAATGGGTCGTCAAAGTGGCGCCAGTAGTCGTTGTACAGCGTTTCCTGAGGCTCCCCTTTTCGGGCGGCACGTAGGAAGATGAAATTGCGAAGCAGGTCAGCAGGAAGCAGGGGCTCGCCGCGAGCGTTCAGGGTCTCGAAGATCACCTGTGCATCGTCATCGTGGTCTAAGTCGATGGCGACAACCTGTAGGGCATTCTTGAGCGCTTGAAAGCATTCTTCCAGTCGTTGCCCTACTGGTACTTCGGCGGCCAGGGGCTCGTCTGTTCCGCTGCCGTTGAAGAAATCCGCTATCTGTTCGTAGAAGAAGAGGTATGCCTCGACCATCCGCGGCCGTGGTTCTGGCCTTCGAGCGTACTTTCTGTACACCAGTGGATGTTTCTTCTCCAGGCCGATTCGAGAGCCTGACGAAATCACGTCCATGAACTGGCCGCGATCAAGCTGCGTGGGCCAGACCTTGAATTTGTCGATAGCCGGATCGGCCATCATGCCCTTGTTGAGCGTAAAAGCGTCGCACTCCTTGGCAAGTTCCTCGCATTCATGCGCTCGGCAGAAATCACGAAAGGATGCGATGAAGATTTGCAATGTTGTGAGGCGCTGCTGTCCATCGATTACTTGGCGTCTCTCGACATGCGTCGTCGGTGTTTGCTTCTGGTCCAAGACCATCGCACCAAGGAAGTGGACTGGGGCATCCTTGCGGTCTTCCAAATACTCGGCGAACTTTCGGGAGATGTCTTCCCAGAGAGGCTCCCATTGCTGTTCCTTACTCCAGACGTACTGCCGCTGGAACAGAGGAACCTCCAATCGCATCTTCTTCTCGAATATTGCGAGTAGTGGGACTGCATCAGCCTTCATTCATAGCTCCCATATGGATGGCGCAAAAGCCGGTGGATGGAAAGGCCCAACGTGGAGGTGAGGGGCAGCCGGAGCGAAGCGAAGGGAACCACAAGCGCAGCTTGTGGCTGTCCCGCTCGACTGCCGTGTTAGAGCTATACGCCATGTTTCTCTATAAACACGGGCAAGAACATGAGCAGCATGTTTACAGACTCCAGCGACACCTCATGCCACTGAGCATGGAACGCCGCGTTACGCAAATTGCGAAAACCAAGTAGCGAGGATAGTGTGGATTTTTCAATGATCTTTTCCGCCAAAAGGCCGTTCGCTACAACCGACATTTCTTGGTTCTTTAATTTCTCAAGATTGTGACGGTTCGCCAAGCGTTTCAGCGAGTCCTCCAAAACGCACGACGCAAGAACTGCTGCTGGGTCTTTGTCGCCAGCGTCGGCAAACTCTCTCGCCGTTGCAAGGAAGTCTGTTTTTATGTCTATCGTGATCTTGATTTCCAGATTGATGAGAAAGCCAGACTCAATATTTGCTCGCGTACCTTGGACGATCCCCTGTATTGACCTTAAGCCTTCACGGGAATGCTGGTTGTACCAATATACAGCTCGCTGAAAGTGAGGGTGGCTCTTCCCATAGATGTGCTCAAGAAGAGAAAGGGTCTCAGTCATCAAAGACTCATACCCCGTCTTATCCTCGAACCAACCGCCTAAACTCTGGCTGTACTTCCATGACTGGTCGACTGGAGTGAACTGTTCAAGAATTGAATCAACCCGAGCGATCAGTGCAGTGGCGGAATTCATGAGATTAGCTCTAACGTTTGACATGAGAGGCCCGCCCCGGCTTGCCGGGGCGGGTCCTCTTGATGGAAGGGTTAGACACCTGCGTGCCAGCCAATGCTGATGAATGTGGTGAGACTTTTACGCTCAAGGTGATGCTTTCCTCGCAGGTTTTCGCTTTGGCTTTGGTTTCGGCTTGGGCCCGATGATCTGTTGAACTCGTTCAACCAAGTGTCGAAGTTCGGTTGCCTGCACCCGGATGTAGTCAGCGTCGGGGACTTCGATGCCGTGCACTAGTTGGTTACGAAAGCGGCGAAGTCTCTCAGCGGCTTCGTGAACATCAGGGGGTACGTCTTCGACAAGTCGAAGTATCCGCATCGAGGGCACGCCTTGGCCACCAGCGCCTTTCGAAGCTGCATAGCTCCGGATCATCTTCTCGTAGTCGATCCACAAGGACATGAACTGCCCTATTGCGTCGCTTTGACTCACCCGACCGACGTCCGAAGTTGTCAGTGAGAAGGCCGGCACGTCGAGCATTCGAATTTGCTCGAAGATTGCATATCGGGTGCTGTCTTCCGACAGGACTTGGTCGATTACTTGTTCCGCAAGTGGCCTACGCTCGAAATCTGAATGTAGAGCCGTGACATAGCGGGTCAGATGATCTGGTGTGTTTAGCTCCAGCTGCTGTAAAAGTTCAAAAAGAAGATCGACGCGCCCGAGCGCCGAATCATGGATATTCAGGCCAGCCAGTTTCTCGCGCGCCATCTCCAGTAAAGACGAAGCCAGATCGTAGTGGTTTGTGTACTCGCGATCATGTGCCGAAACGCGCAACTCGCCGGCTCGTTGCAAGCGCTCTAGTGCAATTTCTCCTGCCAGCACCAGACCATTTAGCTCATCGAGGATGGCGTACTCGTCTGGTGAGAGCTTGCCTTGCATGGGCTTGTAGACCAGATCGTGCTCAACTTCTGACCAAGCGTGCATCAGCACAGAAGCAACCTGAATCTCTACTTTCGCTTCTGTGTATCTCTTCTGAGATTCGTTCAGCAGGGTCTCTGGCAAGCGAACCCGGTAGTGCGTTGCCCAGTAGCCCGAGAATCGCTTCTTGTAGGTTGGCTGCGCTGCGGTTGGAAATTCCTTTGGTTCGGCAACGGGCACGAAGAGCGACTTGATGACTCGGCCAACTTCTTCTCGTTCGGCTGGAAAGTAGAGCGCAACCCGAACGCCCGCCAAGTCAACGATGTCGTCGTAGATGCCCTCAACAGTGGCGTAGGGTGTTTTGACCGCACGCTGACGCACCTTTGTTTCAAGGCGCGTAGGGCTTTTGGCGCGCGAGGTGACGATCGCACGTACCCCTGCGGACTGAAGGTTCGAGTCGAGTACCTGTGCTGTCATTCGGCACGCTTGCTCGTAGAAATCGTATTCCTTCCGATATCGCGCAACAAACTGAGAGATGAGATCCAAGCTTGGCTCCGATTTGTGTTCGGGTGTCTAACGTTCCGCATGAGGGGCGGCAGGCGGGTTCATCGCCTGACGTCCCTCTCGATGTGGTTGTTGGGCCTCGGGAGGAAACATGAGCACGAATAACGAAACAAAATGGCTTGTTCGGGCGCTGGTGACGCTGGCGAAGCGCCACCTTGCGGACGCAAACGCCACGCCGGAAGTGCAGGCCGGAAACTGGCCGGCAGGGCAGGAGTGGAACGAACTTGGGCATACCAGCCAGCATGCCTTCATGCACAGAGCCCGTGAGGAAGCGGGAATTCCGCACGCCGAGTACCGGGCGCTGATTGAGGCGGCTACGATGGATAGCGACGAGTTAGACGCCATTTGGCAGGATCTTGAGAGGCCCAACGTTGGAGGTGAGCACCTTGACGCCGTAAGGCGGCGAGTGTGCTCCAGCGACGCGTTGAACGGGAAAGGGGGCAGGGGAAGCCGAAAGGTCTCCATGCCCACCGCCGAACGACCCACCAAGAGGGATCTGCTTGACTCCGAAGTGTGCGCTGGGCGTGTGTATGAACGCTCGCGTTATACATCCGCTCAGTACACACTTCGCTTATTAGCAGATTTTCCACGCTTTATACAGCCCACGCCGATGTGCTAGCTATACCCTTGCCCGTTGCGTCCATCAACGCAGCCACCTTTCTCGAGCAACGTGATGTAGCAACCCTACTTGACGCAACACTTTGCGTCAGCAGCCCTTTTGCGCGCATTTTGCATCCAGAAAATCTGTTGAAAAACCATTCAAGTACTCCCTTGTGTATTCACTAAGAATATCGGTAATTGCGTCACGGTGCGCCTCAATCTGGTCGACCCCTGGACGGGACCAGGAGCCCCGCAAGTGCCCCCTGCCGTACCTGCACCCCCTCAGCCACAACTCCCCACCGCCCCGCAAGCCGTACAGAAATCGCACCCGTCCTTCCGGATCACCGTCAGATTCCCGCACTCGCTACATAGTTTTCCGGGGGTCGGCTGCGTGGCCGTGCGGCCTGCCGGCGTCTGCAGAATCCCCATCTGCTGCCTGGGCAGGCCGCTCTCGTCGAGGATGCCGAGCATCGCGTAGCGGTGGATGATCAGTTGCGCGAGGTAGGCGACCGTCGAGGGGTAAGTGGTCTGGCGGCGAGTGCCGGGGATGAAGGCCATGAAGTCGCCGAGCGGTTCGGGGTAGTCGAGGAGTTTGCGCAGCTTCATGCCGATCCACGCCGGGTCGATGACGCGCATGTCGAGCGACAGGAGTCTGGTCAGGCCGTCGAGGGCGCGCGGGTAGTGGCCGGAGAGCCACACCGAGTAGGGGCGGGTGACGCCGTTGGGCAGGGTGATTTCCTTGAGGCCGAGGACGAAGTCTTCGCTGGTCGCCGGGTTATAGACATCGACGGTCCACGACAAGGTGCCGTCGGTGCCGGTCTTGGGTTCCTTGAGGCTGAACATCGCGTCGAGCACCGGTGTCGTGCCTTCGTACTCGAAAGCGCCGAGGCGTTCGACATGAAACTGGATCAGTCGGGCCATGGCGGCGACCACCGAGGGCATGCGCTTGCGTTCGCCATGCGGCGGGAAAGGCATCTCGAAACTCTCGTCGCTGGCGGTCTTGGCCAGCGACTCGAGTTTCAGCGCCAGCCAGCCGTGGTCGTTGGCGCGCATGTCCATCGACAGCGTCTTGGCGACGGCGCCGAGACCGCGCGGCTGTTCCGGGCCATTGACCCAGACTTCGAAGGGCCAGCGGCGCTCGTCCTGATCGACCTGGCCGACGAAGAGTGCGAATTTGCCGTGCGTGTGCTCGATCATGTAGGTCCAGGCCATGTTGCCCTCCGGCAGGTGTGGGCGGTTCGGCCAGCGCAGGCTGGCGAGTACTGGCGCCGGCAGGGTCTTGATGGTCAGGCGGCGGTTGGCGTCGCCGGTGACGAAATCCTGCGGCTGTTTTTTGTCTTCGGCCTGTTTCTGCGCAATGGATGGTGACCCGGACGGTGACCCGACCGACAGCACCGACCCGAGAACGGTATTCGGGCGGTAGGTGGCCAGCCCCTTGAGGCCGGATTTCCAGGCGCTCAGGTAGAGGTCCTGGAAGTCTTCATAGGGGTAATCGGCCGGCACATTGACCGTCTTGGAAATCGAGGTGTCGATGTACGGGGCAACCGCGGCGACCATGTTCTTGTGCGCCTGTGCCGAGATTTCAAGCGCGGTGACGAAGTAGTCGGGGAGCTTTTCGACATCGCCGCCGCGGTGCTTGTAGAGGCGCCAGGCATAATCCTCGACGGCGTATTCCTTGAGCGTGCCGTCGGCCATGCGCTTCTTGCGGCTGTAGGTCCAGGAGAACGGCGGTTCGATGCCGTTCGAGGCGTTGTCGGCGAAGGCCAGCGAGATCGTTCCGGTCGGCGCGATCGACAGCAGGTGCGAGTTTCGCAGGCCGTGCCTGCGGATCTCGTTCTTGATTTCAATGGGCAGGCGTGAGGCGAAGTTGCCGCCCGAGAGGTAGAGTTCGGCGTTGAACAGCGGGAAGGCGCCGCGTTCCTTCGCCAGTTCGACCGACGCGCGGTAGGCGGTGTCGCGCATGAATTCGGAGATGCGCGCGCCCATCGCGGTCGCTTCCGGGCGGTCGTAGCGCAGGCGCAGCATGCACAGGGTGTCGCCGAGGCCGGTGAAGCCGAGCCCGACGCGGCGCTTGTTGGCGGCCTCCTCGCGCTGGCGGGCGAGCGGCCAGGCGGTGACGTCGAGGACGTTGTCGAGCATGCGTGTCGACACCTCGATGACTTCGCCGAAGGCGTCGAAGTCGAACTCGGCGAGCGCGCTGAAGGCGTCCCGGACGAACAGGGTCAGGTTGATCGATCCCAGGCAGCAGCAGCCGTAGGGCGGCAGCGGTTGTTCAGCGCAGGGGTTGGTGGCCTCGATGACTTCGCAGTAGTAGAGGTTGTTGTCCTTGTTCATGCGGTCGAGGAAGAGGATTCCCGGTTCGGCGTGGTCGTAGGTGGATTTCATCACCTGGTCCCAGAGGTCGCGGGCGCGCACGCGGCGGTACACCCAGACGCCGTCTTCGCGCTGGAAGGCACCGTCGCGCTTCATGTCCAGGCTGGGCTCGGCGCGGTGCGTCAGTTCGACTTCGCCATCGGTTTCGACGGCCTGCATGAAAGCGTCGGTGACGGCGATCGAGACGTTGAAGTTGGAGAGGTCGCCATGGTCCTTGGCGTGGATGAAAACTTCGATATCCGGGTGGTCGCAGCGCAGCACGCCCATCTGCGCACCACGGCGGGCGCCGGCGGATTCGACGGTCTCGCACGAGCGGTCGAAAACGCGCATATAGGATACCGGACCGGAGGCACGCGACTGCGTGCCCTTGACCAGCGCGCCGATCGGGCGGATCGACGAAAAGTCGTAACCGACGCCACCGCCCCGCCGCATGGTTTCGGCGGCTTCGGCCAGGGCACTGTAGATGCCGGGCTTGCCATCGACGATTTCGACCACCGAATCGCCGATCGGCTGCACGAAGCAGTTGATCAGGGTCGCCGCGAGCGTCGTGCCGGCGGCCGAGTTGATGCGTCCGGCCGGCACGAAGCCGTTCTCCTGCGCCCACAGGAAGCGCGCTTCCCAGTGCGCGCGCTGCTTTTCTTCCTCGGCAGCGGCAAGGGCACGGGCAACGCGGCGGCGCACGTCGTGAACCGTTAGTTCATGGCCCTTGGCATATTTTTCGACGAGTACTTCGGCGGCGATTTCCTGTTCGGCGAGTGGCACGATCGCGGGAGCTTCGGCGACTTCGGACAGGGGAAGCTGATGTACGAGCTGGCTCATGGGTCGTCCTCCATAGGATGGATGCAAAGAAATGGGTGCGGCTGGCCGGCACCAGCTGGATCGACGCGGTGCGGCTGATGGGCGTGCCTGAACGTGCAGATCCAGGCTCGGAAAAGCCGGTGGCTGCAGGGCGGGACAGACGTAAAGCTACTGCATATAGTGTTTAAAGGCAACCATGAGACTATATGTAGTTATTCGCCGACAGCCCTGCAGACTTCCGGAAAAGCCGTGAAATCACTGGCTTGCGGCGCATCGGCGGCGGAAAAAAATTTTTCGGGGGCATGGCCGTCGCCTTCCCCCTGAGGCAGACGCCCGCCTGGCCTGCCGGAGACAGACTGGTACAGGGTTGAGCGATGTCGCTCACCTGCCGGGTTGGATGCCGGCTTCGCCAAGGCAGCGTTCGATGCGCGCCATCGTCTCCGAGATATCTTCGTCAAGTCCGATCGAAAAGCGTATCAGCCCGTCGTGCAGGCCGGCGGCCTGGCGTTCCTCGAGCGGGATCTCGGACGATGTGCTATGGCCAGGAGTCGTGAACAGGGTCTTGAAGTAGCCGAGGCTGACGGCCAGGTAGCCGACCTTGTCGCGTTGCATCAGCGTCATCAGGCGATTGGCGGCGGCGTGATCGCCAGCGTCGAAGGTGAGCATTCCCCCCCAGCCATAACCGGGATTCATCAGCCGGGCCAGCAGCCGATGCTGCGGATGGCGGGTGAGGCCGGGGTAATGCACCGTATAACCCATCGTTTCGAGCCGGTTGGCCAGATACAGCGCGTTGTTGCCGTGCTGGCGAAGTCGGATGTGCAGACTGTGCAGGTTCTTGAGGATGCTCGCCGCGCGCGTGCTGTCGAGCACCGGCCCCAGGAGCATGCTGGGTCCGGCATTGATGTCGTTGAGCCGGGCAATGAAGTCACGCGACGAGACGACACAGCCGGCAACACAGTCGCTGGTGCCGTTGACGAACTTGGTCAGGCTGTGCACCACGACGTCGGCGCCGTGGCGTAGCGGCGACAGGATCATCGGCGTGAAGGTGTTGTCCACCACCAGGCGGGCACCGTTCTCGTGCGCGATGGTGGCCAGTGCCGGCAGGTCGCTGACTTCGAGCAGAGGGTTGCTGAGCGACTCGCAGTAGAGGACGCGCGTGCGCGGCGTCATCGCGGCACGGACGGCGTCGTGATTGCAGAGGTCGACGAAGCGCGTGTTGACGCCGAAGCGCGGCAGCAGGTTCTTCAGCAACGCATAGGTGCCGCCGTATATGCTGCGGCCGCAGACGATCTCGTCGCCCGCTCCGCACAGGGTCATCAAGGTGGTGCTGATCGCCCCCATTCCGGAGGCCATGACCTGCGCCGCTTCACCGTCCTCCATCCTTTCCAGCGCGCTGGCCAGGTACTTGTTGGTCGGGTTGAAGTGGCGCGAGTAGAGGAAGCAGCCTTCGATCTCGTGCTCGAACAACTCCGCCATTCGTTCCGGGCTCAGGAATGTATAGGTGGAAGAGTCGGTGATCGACGGATTGACATCCCCGAATTCTCCGAATACCAGATAGTCCTGAACTCGCGATGCGGGATTGAACGCCATGGGATGGTCCTCCGACGGATGATTGGGGAAACAACCCTAGCATGTGCCGTAGGTCGGGCGCAACGAGGGCACACCCACGCGCCCCGGCAGGAATAGGGGTGCGGGATCGAGTGGCGATTCCGGCGCATGCGTCGGGGGCGACACTCGGTGCCCAGGGCCATCAAATTTGATGCCGGCAGCAAAAAGCCCTTGACCGCGCGGCGTGTTTAATTAAAGTGTGCATGGTTGTGGACAGCGAGGAGGCAGGCATGACCTCTGCAGTTGACGCAGGGCTGGCTACTTGCCTGGCCAGGCATCGACCTCCTGATTGTGTTGGCCAAAACCTGTCGATCACCGCATCCGCATTGCTGCACCTCCAGGACAACCGAACCCATGAAAAGAGATTCGCGCTTTCACATCGCTGTCATTCCCGGCGACGGCATTGGCCCTGAAATCGTGGCTGCCTGCCTGCAAGTGCTGGACATCCTGCAGGAGCGCCTGGGCGGCATCGGTTTCGACTACCGCAAACTCGAAGGTGGTGCGGGTTTCTACCAGAAAACCGGCACCGCCTTCTCCGATGAAAGCATGGCCGTGTGCAAGAAAGCCGATGCCGTTCTATTGGGCGCTTTTGGCCTGCCGGATGTCCGTTACCCCGATGGGACGGAAATCTCGACGCAGTTCGATTTGCGGGTTGAAATGGATTTGTACGCCGGTCTGCGCCCGATCCGAAGCTATCCTGGCCTGCCGCGCGTACTGGCCGACAAGCGTGCGGCGCTGATCGATCTGGTGATCGTTCGCGAGCAGAGCGAAGGGCTTTTCTACTCGCGCGGGCGAGGGACGGTGGAGGAGGACCAGCTCGCCTGGGAGACGATGAAGGTCTCGCGCCACGGCAGCCGCCGGATTTCCGAGTTTGCTTTCCGTATTGCTTCTCGACGCGCCAAGAGCCGGCGGCGTACGGGCAAGGTTACTTGCATCGACAAGGCCAATGTACTCTCTTCGATGGCCTTCTTCCGCAAGGTCTTCGCCGAGGTAGCCGCCCAACACCCTGAGATCAAGTCGGAGTACGTCTACGTAGACGCGATGGCCATGAATCTGGTCAGGGCGCCGTGGGACTTCGACGTGCTGGTGACCGAGAACGCTTTCGGAGGCATTCTTTCCGACCTGGCGGCCGGTGTCGTGGGCAGCCTCGGTCTGGCGCCGTCGGCCGACATCGGGGAAAAGCATGCGGTTTTTCAGCCTGCGCACGGTAGTGCGCCCCACATGGCCGGTCTGGGCATCGCCAATCCGGTTGCCCAGATCCTGTCGGCGGCGCTGATGCTGGACTGGCTGGCCGACCAGCATGGTGAACCCCGGCTGGCACATGGCGCACGAATTCTGGAACGTGCGGTTGAAAAGGCGCTGACCGTGGTCTGTCCGATCGAATTCCGCGGCGAGGACGGCACGGCGGCCATTGCCAAAGCGATCATGACCCAGATTCGCAAGGTCTGATCAACTACGGTAAACCGGCATGCGCGCTCCTGTCGCGTCGTGCCGGTACATGCGGCCGGCTCGTCGGGTCGATGCAGGGGGAGTGACTGCTACAATGGCGCCCCCCACAAGAACAAGGATCCCTACCATGACCGTCAAACCGCCCCCCGCCACCGCTGCTGGCCAGTTGCTGCCGACCGTCGAGCGGCAAACCGGCGAGTCCCCCAAATGCGCGATCATCTGGCTACACGGCCTGGGTGCCGACGGGCATGACTTCGAGCCGATCGTAGACGAATTCGATTTTGATCAGTTGCCGGCGCTGCGTTTTGTCTTTCCGCACGCGCCCATGCGGGCAGTGACCATCAATGCGGGCTACGTGATGCGCGCCTGGTATGACATCGTCTCAGTCGATTTTGCACCGGGGCGCGAGGAGGCGGAGGGCGTGCGCACATCCGCGCAACAGATCGAAGCCCTGCTTGACCGTGAGAATGCACGGGGCATCGCGGATGCGCGCATCGTGCTGGCCGGTTTTTCGCAGGGCGGAGTCATCGCCTTGCACACCGGCCTGCGTCACCCGCGGCGCCTGGCCGGGATTCTGGCGCTGTCGTGCTATCTGCCGATGGCCGAGACCCTGGCTGAAGAAGCGCAGCAGGCGAACCGCGATGTGCCGATCTTCATGGCGCATGGGCGTGCCGACCCGGTCATTCCCTACGACCTCGGCAAACGTTCCGCCAAGCTGCTCAAGGCCGCGGACTACCCGGTGCAGTGGCATGGCTACGCCGCCGAGCATACGGTGTGCCTTGAGGAATTGCGTGACATCGAGGCCTGGCTGAACAAGGTGCTGGCAGACGCCTGCTGAGCGGCGCTGAAGCCCTCCGGTCGTGTGCCTGTGATTCAGGCGCGCGGCGGGTCGCTCACTGCGCCGCGGGGGCCTCGCGCGGGGCGGCGACAAAGGTCAGGGTTCCGCTGCGCATCTGGAACGTTCCCTGCAAGGGGCCCATGCCGCCCTCGGGTTCGCCGTCAAGCTTGGCAAAACCCTCGCAACTGCGCGTCTCGACGACAAACATGCGCTTGCCCTGCTTGAGAATCCAGGCATCGTTTCCCGGCGCATAGACCTCGACCTTGCTTTCAGCGCCTCCCGGTCCCAGCTCGTGCCGACGCATGCAATCGGGCATGCGCGCTGCGACGATCGCATACTTGGCGGTCTTATCCCAGAAGACGTTCTGCACACGAATCAGCGTCAGCGAATGCTGGCGCGAGGCGATCTCGAAAGACGCGCGCTGATCCGAGCAGGCCGCCAGCAGCGGCAGCAGCAAGCAGGGGAGCAGCCTTTTCAGTGGCAAGGGAATTTCCTCCGGTGAATTTGGAAAAAAGGCGGCAAACTCAGTCCAGCATCCGCCAGTGCAGCCATTCGCCAGCCCCTAGTGGGATCAGCCGATCGTCATCAGCGTAGGCGAAGGTTTCGGGGACTCGCCAGTCCTGCCGTGCGAGTGTCACCTGACCGCCATTGCGCGGCAAGCCGTAGAAGTCGGGGCCATGAAAACTGGCGAAGGCCTCCAGCCGGTCGAGCGCGCCGGCCGACTCAAAGGCGGTCGCGTAGAGTTCGAGTGCCGCATGCGCCGTGTAACAACCCGCACAACCGCAGGCGGCTTCCTTGCCGGCGCGCGCATGTGGCGCGGAATCGGTGCCGAGTAAGAATTTCGGGTTGCCGGATGTGGCCGCGCGCAGTAGGGCCTGGCGATGCCGCTCGCGTTTGAGGAGCGGCAGGCAGTAGTAATGCGGACGCACTCCGCCGGCAAAAATGGCGTTGCGGTTGTAAAGCAGGTGGTGAGCGGTGATCGTTGCCGCAACATTCGGTCCGCAAGCGGCTACGAAGTCGGCGGCGTCAGCGGTCGTGATATGCTCGAAAACGACCCGGAGCTGTGGGTGCCGCGCCAGCAGAGGCCGCAGCACGCACTCGATGAACACCCGCTCGCGGTCGAATATGTCAACCGCCGGGTCAGTCGCTTCGCCGTGCACCAGCAACGGCATCCCCAGTTCGGCCATTGCCTCCAGCGCAGGCGCGCATCGACCGATCTCCGTCACGCCCGCGTCGGAGTGGGTTGTCGCGCCGGCCGGGTAAAGCTTGACGGCGTGCACGCAGTCGCTATCGACGGCCCGTCGGATTTCATCGGCGGGTGTATGGTCGGTCAGGTAAAGGGTCAACAGCGGTTCGAACGTCATACCCGGCGGCAGCGCGGCCAGGATGCGCGCACGATACGCCTCGGCAGCGGCGACGGTCGTGATTGGCGGGCGCAGATTGGGCATCACGATGGCGCGCGCAAACTGGCGCGCGGTGTGCGGCAGGACGGCGGCCAGCGCCGCACCATCGCGCAGATGGAGGTGCCAGTCATCGGGGCGGGTAAGGGTGATCTTCATGCCTGCACCTGGCAAAGGAAATTGTTGAATTCCAGATTCTAACAGCGCCATGCCGTTCCAGCGGATCGCACTGCACAGACCGATGGCGCTTGACCTGGCTGTCGACTCTTGCCTAGACTCTCGAACCATGAGGGCAGGCTACGTTCTATCGATCGACCAGGGCACCACCGGTACGACGGTGCTGATTTTCGACCACGACGGTCAGGTCAAGGGTCGGGCCTATTCCGAGTTCACCCAGCACTATCCCAGACCGGGCTGGGTCGAGCACGACGCCGAGGAAATCTGGCAGGTGACGCTCAAGGTCATCGGCGAGGCCCTGCGTAGCGCGCGTGTCCGGGCCACCGATCTGCACGCCATCGGGATCACCAACCAGCGGGAGACGACCGTGCTCTGGGACCGGGCCACCGGCAAACCGGTGGCCCGGGCGATCGTCTGGCAGGATCGTCGAACCGCCCGCCATTGCGACGAGCTGAAAGCGCGAGGCCTGGAGGAAATGATCCGTCACCGGACCGGCCTGGTGATCGACCCGTATTTCTCCGGAACCAAGGTCAAGTGGCTGCTGGACCAGGTCGACGGTCTGCGCGAACGCGCCGGGCGCGGCGAAATCGCGTTTGGCACCATCGATTGCTGGCTGATCTGGCAGTTGACCGGCGGCAAGGCGCATGCCACCGACTACTCCAACGCCTCGCGCACGCTGCTGTACAACATTCAGGAACTTTGCTGGGACGAAGAAATTCTCGAACTGCTCGACATCCCCAAGGCAATCCTGCCCGCAGTCCGGCCGTCTGCGTGCATTTTCGGGTCGACCGATCCGGAGATGTTCTTCGGGACGCACGGCATCCCCGTCGCGGGCGTTGCCGGCGACCAGCAGGCAGCCTTGTTCGGGCAAGCCTGCCACGGTGCGGGTCTTGCCAAGAACACCTACGGCACCGGCTCGTTCGTGCTGATGAACACCGGTACCCAGCGGGTCCTCAGCAAGGAGAAACTGCTGACCACCATCGCCTGGGGAATTGGCGACGAGCCTGTCGAATATGCCCTGGAAGGCGCCATCTTCATCACCGGCGCAGCCGTGCAGTGGCTGCGCGACGGTCTCGGAATCATCCGCTCGGCGTCCGAAGTCGAGGCGCTGGCGCGGTCGGTGCCGGACAACGAAGGCGTCTATTTCGTGCCGGCGCTGGTCGGTCTGGGCGCGCCGCACTGGGACCCCTATGCCCGCGGCCTGCTGATCGGCATCACCCGCGGCACCACCCGGGGCCACCTCGTGCGGGCCGTGCTCGAGAGCATGGCCTACCAGACGCGCGACGTGATCGAGGCGATGCAGCGCGATTCCGGAATCACCCTGAAGGAGTTGCGCTGCGATGGCGGCGCCTCGGTCAACCGTCTGCTGATGCAGTTCCAGGCCGACATTCTCGGGGTGCCGGTGGAGGTGCCGCGGATCGTCGAGACCACCGCCCTGGGTGCCGCCTATCTGGCCGGGCTGGCCACCGGTTTCTGGAGCAGTCGCGTGGAACTGGCCGAGAAGTGGCAGCTCGACAACCGCTATACGCCGCACCTCGACGAGAGCGGGCGCCAACGCCTGTTCCGGCGCTGGCACCGGGCGGTCGAGCGCAGCCAGGGCTGGGCGCTGGATGACGAGGGGGATGCCCCCGGCGTGTCCTGAAGAGTCGTCAGGATTCGTCCAGACTGGCGCGCAGCTCGCGCAGATAGGCGAGCCCGCGGATTGCCCGACTACCGTACCAGGAAACCATTTCGCCGTCGATCAGCGCCGCGCGGATGCCCGGCAGTCGTTCTGTCAACTGACGCAGATGCTGGGCACGAAAGGGGTAGGGTTCGCTGGAAAGAAATACGATCTCGGCCGCCCGCGCCAGCCCCGGCAAATCGACCTCCGGGTAGCGGATGGCGCTTGTCTGCGGCAGCGTATCCCAGCCGGCGGCAGCCAGCATGTGCGAGATGTAGGTGTCGCGGGCGACGCTGAGCCAGGGTTCGCGCCAGATCAGGTAGAGCACCCGCTGCCGTGGTCGCCCATGGGCCAGCGTGCCGAGCGCCGCCCAGGCACGTTCGAAGTCGGCGCAGAGGGCCTCGGCCTCTTTTTCGCGCCCGAAAATCCCGCCCAGCAGGCGGTAGAGTTCGAGGTTGTCGCGGGCGGCCAGCGGGTGGGTGACGATCAGGTGTGGAACGAAATCAGCCAGGGCTTCGACTTCCTCGCGACGGTTTTCGTCGATGTTGACCAGCACATGCGTTGCCTGCAGCGCACGCAGTTTGTCGATGTCGAAACCCTTGGTGCCGCCGAGCTTCGGCACCCGCCGGACGACCGGCCGCGGATGGATGCAGAAACCGGTGCGGCCGACCAGCCGCTCGCCGAGGCCGAGGTCGACCAGCAACTCGGTCAGGCTGGGTACCAGCGAGACGATGCGCGGCATGCCGGAAAAGCGAGTGTGCGGCTTGCCGAGCGCGTCAGACCATTGCATGATGAGGGCTCTACGTTCAAATAACAGGAGACAAGCATGCTAGCTCAGAAACTGGCCGTCGTGACCGGTGCCGCGCGCGGCCTCGGCCTCGCCGTGGCGCGCGATCTGGCCGCCGCCGGGTGCATGGTGCTGATGGTCGGGCGCGGCGCGGAAGCGATCGAGGACGCTGCCCAAAAACTGCGCGCGAGTGGGTACGAGGTGATGCCGCATGTGGCCGATGTCACCGATGCCAGCGCCGTCGCCGCCCTGGGCGCCCGTCTGCGCCGCGAGTTCGGCCGCGCCGACATCCTGGTGAACAATGCCGGCGTATTCCTAGAAGCCCCGGATTTCCAGGTTCCGCAGGCGGCCAGCGTGATGGTGGTCGATCCGGATCTGGTGGCGGCGACGCACGCCTGCAACACACTCGCACCGCTGCGCCTGATTCAGGTCATCGTTCCCCTGATGCGCGAGAATCGCTGGGGGCGAATTGTGAACGTCTCGTCCGGCATGGGACAACTGGCCCAGATGGGTGGCTACTGGCCGGGTTACCGGATGTCGAAAGCGGCGCTGAACGCGCTGACCCGCCTCACCGCCAAGGAGCTGGAAGGCACTCCGATCAAGATCAACTCGGTCTGCCCCGGCTGGTGCCGTACCGGCATGGGGGGCGAGAACGCCACCCGCAGTGCCGAGGAAGGCGCTCGAGGAATCGTCTGGGCGGCACTGCTGCCGGACGACGGCCCGAGCGGAGGGTTCTTCCGCGATGGCCAGGCAATCGAGTGGTGATCGCGTGGTGAGAATGAGCAAGCCCACACTGGACAGCGCCATCGGAACTTCACCCGTCATCAGCGAATGCTCACCGTCCGCGCCTTCCATGCTGGCGCCTGCCAGCGCTGGAAGGCAGACAGCGAAGCCGGTTTGTCGGCCCAGCGATCGATCTCGAGGGTGGCCGGGTTGAGCAGTTCGAAACTGAGCTTGTAGCGGCCGTCCACTTTCGCCTCGCGAGCGGTGAGCATCTGTCCGCTGCCGGGCACCCAGCCGGCGAATTCGACATAGCCGAGGGTCGGTTGCACCGTCGCCGGCGGAACGACATCGACCTTCCAACCAGTCGCTTCCTGACGAAAAACCCACATCTCGCGCCAGCCATCGAGCGGCTGGACGGCCAGCGCCAGAGCCGTTCCCTGCGGGTGCGCGGCGGCCGACGCGGTCCAGACGATGCCGTAGGTACAACGCGTCAGCAGGGAATGCTTGGCGTCGTGCCGGGAGTCGACGAGGTGCACGCAGGTTTCCCCAGGCTGGCCGGGACTGGTGGCGATCCCGAGACTGCCGGGGGCCGTCGCCGCAAGCACGGCGCCTGCCGGTTCGGCTGCCCAGCGCGAAGCGCCGACGCGAATCGCGGCGTCGCTGTAAGTGGCCGCATCCGTCTCGGCCAGCTCGCTCCGGTTGATCGCCTCGAGTTCATCGACCGCACGCTTGCCCGCCGCAGTGACTGGCCCGGCGCCCGCTTCCGAGCGCCTCGCCCGTTGCCAGGCGAGACTGGCCCATACGCCGGCCCGGCGCAGGTGCAGGCGGTTCTTGAGAACCTCTGGCAGGCGAGTGGTTTCGACCCGATCGAGCACTTCGGCACGCCAGTGGTCAACCGCCAGGCGTTCC
Source organism: Candidatus Accumulibacter cognatus (assembly GCA_013414765.1). GTDB lineage: Bacteria > Pseudomonadota > Gammaproteobacteria > Burkholderiales > Rhodocyclaceae > Accumulibacter > Accumulibacter cognatus. The sequence goes on along the minus strand of CP058708.1, from coordinate 839,097 downwards.
GTTGGGGTCAGCGCCGGGGCAACGCAATCGTGACGGGTCAGTGCCAGTGCCGCCAGGGCCTTCTGCTGGTCGCTCGCCGGCAACGCGAGAACGCGTCGGAAAGCATCGCCGTTGTAGCAGATCTGAACCTGTTCTTCGCGCTCGAAGCTGACCATCCGCACACCATAGGCCGCGGCGACTTCGAGGTGCGCACCGACGCTGGTATCGGGGGCTTTCCCCTGGCGAACGGTGGCGCGTTTGGCCAGACGTTCGGCGAAAGTCCCGAGCGCGTCGAAGACCTCTGCGTTGATCGCATCGGCTGGCGCCGCCTTGAGATAGGCGGCGGCATAGCCGATTCCCAGTGCTTCCGCTCCCGGCGTGTCGCGCAGGAAGCGGATGATCGCCAGCAGCTCGGAAGCATTTTCCGGTTGCAGTGCCTGCTGGCGAACCTGGCTCGCGCGGATGTAACCGGCACGCTCCCGGCGATGATCATAGACCTGCAGGTAATCGCCCTTGGTGGCGCGGATTTCGAGCGAGTCACCCTGCCACAGGACGGTCTGCTGGACGGCCGATTCCCTGGGCGCGGCGCGCAGGGCGGTCTGGTCCTGGGTAACGATGGCAACGACGGTGAGCGCGGTGGCGAGCAGGCTCATTGTCCACCCTCGCCGCTTTCTTCCGCGCCCTGGGCGTCTGACACCGCCTGGCTCGCTGCCTGGGAACGCCCGTTCCTGCCGCTGCCGAGCAGAGTGGCGCCGATGAAGCCGCCGTCAGTGGGAGGCGGCGCAATGATGACCGAGATCTTGTCGGAGAGCTTGTCGGCCAGCGTCTTCTGGATCAGCAAGGGATTCTTCGAGATCAGCGCGCCATCGCGTGCCAGTTGCTCGCTGGCGATCCTGCCGATGCGCTCCTGGCGATAGGCTTCGGCGTCGGCCAGTTTCTGGCGCGAATCGGCCTCGCCGGCCGCCTCGATGCGACGCGCCTGGGCGCTCGCTTCGGCCCCCTTGATGCGCGCCAGTTTCTCTGCCTCGGCTTCCAGCCCGCGCTGCTCGATCTGCTTCTGCTTGAACGGCAGCACATGCTTCATCGCTTCCGCCTGCGCCCGGGCGGCGATGATCTGCTCTTCGCCCGCAGCCTCGGCGGCTTTCTCCCGGCGGACCTTCTCGGCTTGCGCTTCGAGTTCGCTCTGTTTCACCTGTTTATCCTTGAGTTCCAGTGTGTAGCGCATCTTCTCGGTCGCCAGTTCTTCGGCGAGCAGATTTTCCATCCCGGCCTTGTAATCGGAAGGCAGGTCCACTTTACCGATGGTCACCGATTCCAGAGTGATCCCGTCGGTGGCCAGGCGGGGTTTCAACTCGGCTTCGATGGCTTGCTGGATCTCCTGGCGTTTGCTGGAGAAGATTTCGCGCACCGTGTAACGAGCAAGGGTCTTGTAGAGCACGCCCTGGACGACCGGTTCGACGATTTCCCCGTTGATGTCCTGGGGCAGGGTTCTGGCCATCACCGAAATCTGCTGCGGGTCGAGCGAGTAGCGTATCGAAATGTCCACCCCGAGCGAGAGCCCTTCCACCGACTGAAAAGCCGCCGGGCCGCTGGCACTGATGCCGCCGGTCGGGTGGTAGACCTGGTCTCGCAGAGAGAAGCGGCGCAGTTCGTGCAGATGCGGAATGATCAGCACCGCGCCCGCACGAACCTCGGTCGAGCCGCCGGTGAACTGGTTTACGCGCAGGCCAATTTCGCCACGTCCGATGCTCTGCAATGGCGGATGTGCGTAGATCGTGTAGCCGCCGGCCGCGAGCATGGCCAGCGCCATCAGGCCGACGCCACGATGCTGGAGGGCCTTGCCGCAGCGGGCGGCGCCGGGGGCCACGCGGGCTGCCGCGAGACCCAAGGTGTGGCGAATGGATTCGACGATTTCCTTGATCCGTGGTGACATGATGTGATTTCTCCTGGCAAGCGATCTTCGATCGAAGGGGATACGGCCCCGCCATGGGTGCGGGAAGATCGGTCCGCGCCCGGTTTCGGCATGGAGTCCATCGTCGTCTAAAGGCCGTGGAGGGTGCAAAGGCGGCGCGGGGGCAGTTCGGTCATGGGCTGGCGGCCTGTTTTCGCGCTCGTTCCGGTTCACTCAGCGGTGTGAACGAAACCACCCGGTCCGGCCATGCCGGACTTCCCGCTCGCCGGAAATCAAATGGGCACTGTTTGAGGAGGGTTCATGTACTCTTGTCACTCGATGTTCAAGTTTTTCCTTGTTGACTTTGCGTGATGTCTCAATTATTTGGATCTTGAATTTTTCAGGCCGATGCGCTCCCTTCTGCCATGGTTGATGCGTTTGCAGCAGCGGCGCGATATCGGAGGGAAGGCGTGGGCTCCTGTCGTCCGAGGTCTCTGTCACTCATGTGTTTTTTGGACGGGGCGAGCGGGAACAACTGATGCGACACGTCAATGGCGTCTACACGCAAGCCTTCAACCGGCGCCATGCGAAGGTCGGGCATCTGCCGCAGGGGCGCTTCAAGGCCATTCTGGTAGACCGCGATGCCTACCTGCTGGAGGTCTGTCGGTATGTAGAGCTGAACCCTGTGCGCGCGGGCATGGTCGACCAGCCAGCGCAATGGGCCTGGTCCAGCTACTGTGCGCATGTGGGGCAGGTGCCGGTGCCGGCGTGGCTGGACAGTGCTGGTCTGCACGCCTACCTGCTCGGACACCCGGTGTGCAGCGTGGCCGACGAACGGCGTGCCATGCAAGGTTACGTTGCCCTGGTTGCCGCCGGCCGCGATGTACGCCTGTGGGACGAGGCACTGCGCCAGCAGATCTATTTCGGTGACGAGGCCTTTGTCGAACGGATGCAGGCGCTGTCGGTGCCGCAGCAAGAGGTCTCGCGCGATGTGCCCAGGCCGCAGCGAAGCCAGCTCCTGACTCTGAGCCAGTGGCTCGGCAGCAGCGAAAGCCGCGCCCAGGAATTACTGTGCGCGCATACCCAGAGCGGCATCAGCATGACGGCGATTGCTCGGGAGATGGGCTTGTCCGTTTCGTATGTGAGTAGATTGATGGGGCGCGCCGAGGCGGCGCTCCAGGCATGCTCGTCGGTAGAGAGTCAGCAGACGCCGGAAGCTGCCGCAAGGAATTGCTGATTGCCTTGCTGATACCGAGCTTGCGTAGACAAGTCCCTTGCACTAAAGTAAGGAAACTTCAATCAGGGTACGACCATGAGCACCGCAACCCTTACGAGCAAAGGCCAGATTACTGTTCCAGCCGCTGTGCGAGCGGCGCTGGGCGTTGGCGTTGGAGACCGCGTGGAGTTCGTCGAGATTGCCGCCGGACGTTACGAGTTCATCGCTGCGACGCGATCCGTAACGGCCTTGAAAGGCATGTTCGGCCAGCCTCGGAAGACGGTGTCGATCGAGGAGATGAACGCGGTGATCGCCAAACGTGGTGCCGCCGCCCGATGATTGGCCTGGACACCAATGTTCTCGTGCGCTACATCATGCAGGACGATCCCGAGCAGTCACTGCTGTCTACTCGGCTCGTCGAGTCGCTTTCGGTCGAGTCGCCGGGGTTTGTGGCGCTGGTCTCTGTCGTTGAACTCGGCTGGGTGCTGAACGCAGCTTACGACCTTGATCGACAACAGATCGCCGACGCTTTCGAAGCGCTGTTGCGCACAAAGGAGATCGTGGTGGAGCGCGCGGAAACCGTCTGGAAGGCCTTGCGCATCTTTCAGCGGACCAATGCAGACCTTGCCGATTGCCTGATCGAGCGATCGGCAGCAGCAGCAGGCTGCGGCACGACGGTGACCTTTGATCGTGGCGCAGTCAAGGGGTGCGGAATGACTTTGGTTACCTGCAATCAATGATATCCCGTTGCCCAGCCCGCGCAGCCACGTGGCCTCCAGGCGCTCGAGCGTCTGCCGCGTCTCTCCGGCGCTGAACGGCTGCTGCGCTTCGCCGGCCATGGCGGCCAGGTATTCAGCGTCGACGTGGCCCGCGTGCAGCCCGATCGGATGGAGCAGTAACCTGAGCGCCGCGGGCGGTCCCTCTTCGACGTAGCGCAGCGTCGCGTACAGGCACTGCTCGACCGGGTCGTCGCTATCGGCCTGCGGTATGTACTGCTCGAAGTCCCAGCGCCGCCGAGGCCGTGCAGCAGCAGGCCGGCGCGCGGCGGCTGGCGCGTTCGAGGCCCAGCACGGCGCTGTCGCGGCCGATGACGCTGTGCGGCGAATGGCTGGCGGCGAGGCGCACTTCCTCCGGCAGCTCGCTGGCCGGTGCCGGGGCGGGTGTCGAACGGCGCGCTGGCGTGACGAACGAGAGCGGCAGCGGGTTATGCTGGTAGAGCAGCGGCACCAGCCAGTCCTGTCTTGCGGCCCCTTGAACTGGTCGGCTCCGCCGACGCCGATCAGGCCGAAGCCGCCGTGGCCGTCGAAGTGGACGATGTGGTAGGTACCGGGGCGCGCCTGCAGTTCGCGCCGCAAGGCGTCGAAGGTCGGCGGGCGCAGAACCTTGACCGCCGCCGGCAGATTTTCCTGGTGGATGAGCTGGACCAGCGGACGCGAGATGCTGCGGTAGGCGATGTCGCCCGCCTAGGGCCGGGCGGTGACGAGCAGGATGCCGACGCGCTCGGACGACAGGCCGGCCGGCAGTGGCGGGTCGGCGACGCTGTCGAGCTGGCGATCGATGCGGCAGTGCTGCGCGAGGTCGCCGACCTGAGGGTCGCGCAGCGCTTCCCACGGCCAGGAGAGAATGCGCGGCGTGTCGCTGACGATCGCCAGTTGCAGTTCGCCGTGGCCGTGGCGCGTCGCATCGCGGTAATCGTCGCGCGCCTGGCCCTGGCCGAACAGCGTCGTGAAGGTCTCCTCGCCCCAGCATTGCAGCGCCGCCTGCACGCGCTCGGCGCGATTCTGGTGGGGACCGTAGGGATAGTCGAGGTAGCTTTCGAGGTACCAGACGAGTTCTTCGCCGAGGCGGGCCGCGGTATCGGGCAGCGCGCGCGACAGCGGATCGTCCAGTGGCACCGCCGGTGCCGTCTTGGCGCCCCGGCCATCGACGCGCTGAACTTCGAAACCGCCGCCCGATTCGGCGCCGCGGTGGCGGATCACCAGGCGCTGCATAAGCCCCCCTTGTGTCGTTCCTATTTAGCCGGCGGATGAGCACCGTGCCGCCGCCGGTCACGGATCGCTTGCTGGAACGTTTTGTCGGCGACACCGCAGCAGCCATGGGGCATCTCCTGCGCTTTCTGACCCCGCATCGACCATCACAAGTTGTATCATCCGCTGACGCTGGCGCTTCCCTCTGCATTCAACCCGTCCGAGAAGATGACCCCCCATGAAGACCAGACAACTCAGACCAGACTACCCGCTTTGAGACGCCATCTTCTGCTCCTTCGCCTCCTCGCAGCGGCGATGGCGGCCATCCTCGCTGCCTGTGCGCCACTGCCGCCGAAAACGGCAATGCAGGCGGGTTGGAGGGCGTCGCCCAACTTCGATGGTCGCAGGCCAAATCTGGTGATCATTCATCACACCGGCAACTCCACGCTTGCACAGGCGCTGCACACGCTCACTTCTCCTGAACGTAAGGTCAGTTCGCACTATCTGATTGGCCGTGACGGCGAGATCTTCCAGCTGGTCGAGGAAAATGCTCGCGCCTGGCATGCCGGCCAATCGTGGTGGGGCGGGCTCACCGATATCAATTCGGTGTCGCTGGGTATCGAACTCGATAACAATGGCCACGAACCCTTTGCGGACGCTCAGATGGAAGCCTTGCTCACCCTGTTGGCGGACATCCGGGAGCGCTACAAGATTCCTCGGGCCAATTTCATCGGTCACGCCGATGTTGCACCAACCCGAAAGGACGATCCGAGCGCCTGGTTTCCCTGGCAACGGCTGGCCGAGCAGGGCTTTGGCCTGTGGTGTGAGGCACCGCTGCCGCCCGCTCCGGTTGGCTTCGATCTGGCGCTCGCACTCACCGCCATCGGCTATGACCCTAGGACGCCGGAAGCTTCACGAAAGGCCTTTCGCTTACATTTCGTCCGTGCCGATCAGACACTTTCTGCCGAACATGAAAACGCACTGGCCTTCTGTCTGTTGCAACAGAAGCGCTCTCCGGGTCAATGATGCGCCAACTGGGGAGCGCATGACGCACAATCATCGGGAACGGCTGCTCAGCGGAAAATGATCACTTCCTCGCGGTTTTGTTCTTCCCGCATTCGATAGCTGCCTTCGCCGCGCACATCGTCGCTGCGGATACCGCCCAATTGCTCGTCGAGCTGACGGGCGGCATCCTCACCGAGGCTCTTCGAGACTTCGGAAACGACCTTGCCCCGGTTGAGTACGACGCGGCCGCCACGGCTGCTCAGCAGCTTGACATCCTGGCCGGTACCCATCGCGCTGAAAGCCGCCTTGATCTTGTAGTCGCGCGTGCTGATCAGGCTGAATTCAGCGACCAGTTCCAGGCTGAGCGTATGCGAAACGGTGTTGGTGTGGTCGATCGGATTGGCTTCCTGGCGGAATTCCAGACTGTTGATCGAGCCGAAGAGGACATAGTCGGCACCCGGATACATGCCCTGCTTGACGCGAGCGATGATGTCGTACAGCCTTTCGATATGCTTGCTGTCGGTGAAAGGCTTGCCCTGCACCAACTGGAAGCGGCCTGACTTGAGCATCTCGCCCTTGATGTCCGCGGTAAATTTGCGTAACTCGCCGCGATCGATGTAGCTGTAAGTGCCTTCCGCTTCGTAGTAGTTCTTCTCCGATTTGGCGTTCAGCGAACCGCTGCTGCGCCGTGCATAGCCATAATCGGATTCGCGCTCACTTTCGCGGCCGGAAGCACGTAACGATGACTTCTCGGAAGCCGAAACAACGCGAAAATACTCACTGACACGTTCCTCATAAGCGAGGTCGGTTACGGCGACCTTGGGCTGCGGTGCCGCAACCGCGAGGCAGCTGGCCGCGATGAGCGCGATGACGCCCGCACGGGCAAGGTGGATGAGATTCATCTCAGGTTCTCCTGGGCCTTGACTGGGTGAGCGTCTAGCGTCTGGCTGACTTGCGGATGTCCTTCTCGTCGGACCATTCGACGATGCCGGTTTCGATCTCGACCAGACGCAGGTTCATCTTGTAGTAAACGTCCTTGATGTCTGCATTCTTCTTCACGATCGACGAGATGCTGCCGTCGATACGGAATTTCGCGCCCTGCATTTTACCCATCTTGACCGACTTACCCTTGTCGTAGAGACCGCTCTGGTTCTGCCGGCGCAGTTCATCGACCTGGTTCTGCATGTCCTCGCCCTCAATCGCGTAGCGGACACCGCTCTTCTGCAACTGCGTCAGGATGGTGTCGGTGATCAGACGGGTGTCGAAGTATTCGCTGGTCTTGTTCTTCACTGGCGAGGCCATCAGCAACTGGCGCTTGCGGATCAGGTCCTGGATCAGCGGGTGCTGAATCAGCGATTGCGTCATTTTTTCCGAAATCATCTGGATGTCGGTCGACCCGAGGTCAGTGGTGACCGTTTCGACAGCCTTGGCGTCGCCGTAGCTGACATTGCCACCCCCCACTGTCGGTGAAGAAATCGTCGTACAGCCGGCCAAGGCCAGCACGAGTGTGCTGGCAAGTAGGGTGAAGCGGATTTCGGACTTGAATTGACCTTGCATTGCGTTACCTCCTGATGGCGATGTTGGCGACCTGCGAGCGGTCGCGTTGCGAAATGGTCTGGCGGGGTGGCGGTGCCCGGCCAGTTGGCGATGCAAGTCGCGTCAGCGACTCATGCCTCGCCTCTTTCCCGTAAGCAAGAGAGGAGCGGGTACGGGAAACGGTCAAGATTCATGATCGGTGGCGCCTGGGAAAGCCATGGCCGTGGGCAGGAGCGCTCACCGCTACCGGCCTACTACGACTCAGTTGCTGATGTTGTTCGGGCTTTGCAGGATTAGTCGGAAGTCGGTCGCCTTGAAGGTCGGTCCGACCACATTGATCAGTTGCTTCTGTTGGCCATAGACCAGCAGCGGTTTCCATGGCTCATCGTCCCAGACGGAGAAGCCATCGCGATCGAGCCACTTGAAGCGATAGTAGAGCTGCTGGTTGCTGGAACTGGTGTTGGTGATCTCGACCTGGATGCGCAGCAGGTTATCACGCCGGGTGGCGCGCAGGTCGCTTACCGTGAGGGAAACCATCTTGCCCAGTTCCTCGATCTTGCTGGCGATGCTCGGCCCAGTTTCGGGTACTGGTCGTGGCTGGCTGAGCGCCAGTTGGGTCGGTGCTGGTGCAGTGGCCGGGGAGTCGCCGCCGCGGGTCGCTGTCGAGTTGGTGGCGCCCAGGCGCCGCTTGGCGAGTGCGGAAAATTGCCCGTCCGGATATTTGCTGAGGTAATCGCTAAAATCATCCGGCGTGTTGCTGTTTTTGATACTGTCCCAGAACGCCAGTTCGACCGCTTTGGGGTCGACCGTCTGCACCACCGTTGTTGTCGGCTTACCGGTGGCATTCGGTGCCGGGCCGGCGACAAAATAAAAATCGCCGTCTGTCTGTTCGTAGAGTGCCGGCTGCTGGTCGTGGCCGACCGACTTCGCCTTCTGGGTGACCGTGCTGCGTACCCTGCGCATCGCATCAGTAGCGCTGATTCCCGGCTGCGTGATCGATGGCAGGAACTCACGGGTGAACAGGCCGTTCGGGTTGTTGTCGTTGTCGCCCAGCTTGTCGAGCGCCTGCTGGTTGGCGCCCGCCGAATAGAGAACGATCTGACCGTTGGGCGCCTGTGGAGGTGCCAGACCGCGCGTGGCGCCGATCGAGCGCGTGCCGGATTTCTTCGGCAGGGGATTGTCGCGGCAGGCGTCGAGAACGAGCAGGGTGAACTTGGCCTTGGCGTCGGCGATCTTGTCCTGGATCGCCAGCACGCTCACCGCCTGGTCGGCGAGGTCGTTTTCGTTGCGCGGGGAATCCATGTCGACCGGCACCAGGAAATTCTGGTTGTTGACCTGCAAGCCATGTCCAGCGAAGAAAAAAATCCCGATCCCGCCGCCGGAGATCTTCTGCACGAACTCGTTGACCGCCAGGTTCATCTTCTTCTGGCCGACGTTGTTGTAGGCCATCACTTCGAAGCCGATCTTCTTGAGTTCGCGAGCCACGGAATTGGCATCATTGACCGCCTTCTCCAGCTTGGTAATGTTCTGGTAGTCGTTGTTGCCAATCACTAGCGCAACGCGCCGTTCAGTTGCGGCCAGCGCGTTGCCGGTGGCAGCGAGAGCTAAAACCAGACTGATGGCGATAAGGAAAATGCGTCTCATGAGAACCTCCTGCGGGATTACTGGGTTGCCGCCGCCTTGGCCGGCTTCCCGCGAACGCCACGCACCTGGGGACGGGCATCGGGAGCGCTACTGGTCGACTGAGCACTTTCTATGGCGACGTTCGGCTGCCCGACATAGACGGCACCCCCGGTGAGTCGAATCGGAACGATGGTGAAGCGGCTGCCGATGTTGACCTCGGTGCGGTAAGCGCCGGCGCCGGTCTGGAACTCGACCGTTTGTCGACCGTGTGGCAGGATCGCGCGCGCCACCGAAATACGCTCTGGCAGGGTGCGCCAACTGCGGTCGTCGGCCTGCTCGGTAACCACGGAAGTCACGCCAACCGCGAGACCGAGGATCGGCGACGCCTTGTTCGCCTGGTCCTCGGCGACGGCCTTCAGCGCAGCACGGATTATCGTGCGCAGAATGATCGCCGGCATCTGATCCTTGAGCAGCCGACGCGCCATGGTGTCGAGGTTGCTCAGCGTTTCGACCGGCAACTGGCGGCCGGCGACCGTCAATACCGGGGGAACGAAGCCGCGGTTTTCCGCCTTGAGGGTCGGGAACGAGAGTGCCGTGACCACCAAGCCGTTCTTGCGTGGCACCGGAATCGGGAGGGTGATCGACTTCCACGACGGCGCGAATCCCGATTCGACGACGAAGAGCACGTCCGACTCGCGCGGCCCAGGTTTGCGCTTGCCGACGTTTTTCAGGCTGCTCTGGATGAGCAGCTTGTTCGGTGAAAGTTGCAGCGCATTGCGGTAGCCCGGCTCGGCCAGCGAAGGTTCGCCGGTGACTTCGAAGAAGTAGCCGGCAAGGAAGTGCGCGAAGGCATTCTGGTAGCCATTCTTCAAATCGCGGACTTCCGGTGTGTCGAGTTCGGCGAGCGGATAATCCTTGAGACGCTTGGGGTCGTTATCAACCTTGAGCTTGTCGCCCTCTTCCTTGAGCTTGTCGTATTCCTTCTCGCGGAAAGACTTGATCAACTGCTCGCGCTCGTAGGTCTTCTTCATTTCGATGCGAGCCAGATCGGCGTTGCCGAGGAGAATATGGTCGAGGGTGAGTAGCGTCGACAGCATGACCTTCTCGTAGTCCTGACCGTCGTAGCGACGCGTCTTGTCGCTGATCAGGTAGCTGCCGATATCACCGAATAGCTTCTGTGGATTGGTACGGTATTCGTCTTCCCATTGCTGGATGATGGCGTCGGCCTGCAGCCAGGTGTCGCGACTTCCGGCATAGTCCTTGTCCAGGCTGAGGAGTTCGCCCTTTTCGAAGTAGTAGAGAATGTCCTTGTCCTGGGTCAGCGGGCCAGTGGTGTTGTTCTTCTCGACCTGTTCGATCGCCTGCTTGACGGCGCCGGTTTTCACCAGGTTCACGGTTTCCTTGAGCTCGGTGTCATATTGTCGCATCGGATTGGCGGCGCAGCCGGCCAGCAGCGTCACCAGCAGCGTCAACGCTGCCGCGGCATAGACTCGACTCATTGATTCCCTCCCGGTTTTTCCAATGGCTGCCGGCTGCACCGGCAAGCCGGACAGCATATCCGACAATACGATCAACCCAAAAAAGATTTTAACCGGATATGTCCTGTGCGGACGTGAAAAAGTTGCCTTTTAGTGGTGGCCCGAAGCGTAGGCTGCGGTCGACATCCTGCCAACCCGCATGCCCGGCGATTGCCACTGTCGTATGCCGGCAACCACCTACATCACCGCACCAGAATGCAGCAGCATGCCCTGAAATTGTGCGTCGCATCATCGGCGGTGGTGCAGGGTAGATCAAAAGGCATGAAAAATCAGCGCAGAAATTTCGGGCACGGTTGTTGCTAGAGGTTGGCCATCAGGACGTATCAATGGGAGCCATGAAGATGGGCAAGAAAAATCTGGTGATGGTCGGCAACGGGATGGCTGGCGTACGCACGCTTGAGGAATTGCTGAAGATCGCCCCCGATCAGTACGATATCACTGTTTTCGGTGCCGAGCCGCACCCCAACTACAACCGCATCCTGCTTTCGCCGGTGCTGGCCGGCGAAATGACGATCCAGGACATCATTCTCAACGATCATAGCTGGTACGCTGAGCACGGTATCAAATTGCACCTCGGCAAAAAAGTGAGCAGGATCGACCGCGTTCTGCGCCGGGTGATCGCCGAGGACGGCACCGAAGCGCCGTATGACCGCCTGCTGCTGGCTACCGGTTCGAACCCGTTCATCCTGCCGGTGCCCGGCAATGATCTGCCGGGGGTCATTTCCTATCGCGACATCGGCGATACCGACGCGATGATCGACGCCGCGCGCCGCTACCGACATGCAGTGGTGATCGGTGGCGGCCTGCTCGGTCTCGAAGCGGCCAACGGACTCAAGCTGCGTGGGATGGACGTGACGGTGGTCCATCTCGCCGACTGGCTGCTCGAACGCCAGCTCGACCAGACCGCCGGCTGGATGTTGCAAAAATCGCTTGAAGATCGCGGTCTGAAGTTCCTGCTAGGAAAACAGACTGAAATGTTGATCGCCGGTGAGAGCGGGCGCGTCGCCGCCATCCGCCTCAAGGATGGTCTGCAGATCCCTGCCGATCTGGTGGTGATGGCTGTGGGCATTCGCCCGAATACGACGCTGGCCGAATCGGCAGGCATCTATTGCCACCGTGGTATCGTGGTCAACGACACCATGCAAACCTACGACCCGAAAATCTACGCCGTCGGGGAATGTGTTGCACACCGTGGGGTTGCGTACGGACTCGTCGCGCCGCTTTTCGAGCAGGGCAAGGTTGCAGCCAACCATCTCGGCAATTACGGGATCAGCCGCTACACCGGATCGGTCACATCGACCAAGCTCAAGGTCACTGGTATCGACCTGTTCTCAGCCGGTGACTTTTTTGGCGGTCACGATAGCGAGGAAATCGTCCTCAATGATGCCGCAGGTGGCGTTTACAAGAAACTGGTGATCAAGGACAACAAACTGGTTGGTGGAGTTCTCTATGGGGACACCGCCGATGGTCCTTGGTACTTCCAGTTGCTGCGCGACGGCCAGGACATCCATGAGATTCGCGATCATCTGCTATTCGGACAGTCACATGTCGGCGATGTCGGTCATCAGGGTCACAGCAAAGCGGCGTCCATGGCCGACAGCTCCGAAGTGTGCGGTTGCAACGGCGTCAGCAAGGGCAGCATCGTCAAGGCGATCAAGGAAAAGGGGCTGTTCACGCTTGACGACATCAAGAAACACACCAAGGCAGCATCGTCCTGCGGCTCCTGCGCTGGCCTCTGCGAACAGATCCTCTCGGCGACGATTGGCGGAGCCTATACCCCGGCGGCTTCGAACCGAAAAGCGGTTTGCGGCTGTACTGATTACTCACACCAGGAAGTGCGCGACGCGATTCGTGCGCAGCACTTGCTGAGCATTGACGCAGTCATGCGCTTCCTCGAATGGCAGACGCCTGACGGCTGTGACAAGTGCCGTCCGGCGCTGAACTACTACCTGATCTCGACCTGGCCGAAAGAGGTTAAGGACGATCCACGCTCACGCCTGATCAACGAACGGGCACACGCGAATATCCAGAAGGACGGCACCTTCTCGGTGGTGCCACGGATGTGGGGGGGGGTAACCACGGCGGCTGAGTTGCGCCGAATCGCTGATGTTGCCGACAAGTACCAAGTGCCGACGATCAAGGTCACCGGTGGCCAGCGCATCGACCTGCTCGGGATCAGGAAGGAAGACCTGATCAGCATCTGGAAGGATCTAGACATGCCCTCGGGGCACGCCTACGGTAAATCGATTCGCACCGTCAAGACCTGTGTTGGTCTGGAGCACTGCCGCTTCGGTACGCAACTGGCGATGGCCATGGGCGTCAAGCTCGAGAAGATGCTGTTCGACATGTACGCACCGCATAAGGTCAAGCTGGCAGTTTCGGGCTGTCCGCGCAACTGTGCCGAGGCTGGTATCAAGGACGTCGGCGTGATCGGCGTCGATTCGGGTTACGAACTGTACGTCGGCGGCAACGGCGGAATCAAGACCGAGGTCGCGCAGTTCTTCGTCAAGGTCAGGAGTGATGAAGAAGTGATGGAGTACGCCGGCGCTTTCCTGCAGCTCTACCGCGAAGAAGGTTTCTACCTCGAACGAACCTGCCATTACCTTGAACGTGTCGGACTCGACCACGCCAAGCAGCGCGTCGTCGAGGACGAAGAGAACCGCCGGGCGCTGTACGGGCGCTTGCTGGCCGAGTTGAAGGATGCCAAGGATCCCTGGGCCGAGCGTATTGCCGGTGTCGAGCACAACGAGTATGAACTGCTTTCGGTATGAAGGATTGGAGAACAGAAATGGCTGAATGGAAATCGATCTGTGAGCTTGACGAAATCCCGCGCATGGGCAGCCGCGTAGTGCGCTCGACCAGCGGCAATATCGCCATCTTCCGCACCTCGGGCGGTGAGGTGTTTGCACTGCGCGATCAGTGCCCGCACAAGGGCGGGCCGCTGTCGCAGGGACTCGTACATGGCAACCAGGTGACCTGCCCGCTGCACGGTTGGAAACTGCGCCTCGATACAGGTGAAGCGGTGGCTCCCGACGAAGGCTGCACACGTCGCTACCCCGTCCGTATCGACAGCGGAACGGTTTTTCTACAACTCTGAATTGAAGGGATAAAAGCATGGACAAGACATTCTGGAAGGCGGGGCATCGGCCGACGTTGCTGGCAGCTTTTCTCTATTTCGACCTGGCCTTCATGGTTTGGGTCATGCTCGGACCTCTGGGCGTGCAGATCGCCAAGGATCTTGGCCTTACGCACGCACAGAAAGGGATGATGGTCGCCACTCCGGTTCTCGCTGGTGCCATTCTGCGAATCTTCATGGGCATTCTCGTCGACCACCTGAAACCGAAACTGGCCGGTGCCATCGGCCAGGTGATCGTCATCGTTGCACTGTTCTTCGCTTGGTATTTCGGTATCCACAGCTACGAGCAGACGCTGATCCTCGGCGTGTTCCTCGGTGTCGCCGGTGCCTCTTTCGCGGTCGCACTGCCGCTTGCTTCTCGTTGGTATCCGCCCGAGCATCAGGGAACGGCACTCGGGATCGCCGGTGCCGGCAACTCGGGAACGGCGCTCGCGGCGCTGATCGCACCGAGCCTGGCGATTGCTTTTGGCTGGAGCAACGTTTTCGGTCTGGCGCTGATCCCTCTGGTTCTGGTCTTCATCTTCTATCTGGTCGCCGCCAAGGACGCGCCCGAGTGCCCGGCACCGAAATCACTGGCCGAATACCTGAAAGTACTCAAGGACACCGACGCTTGGTGGTTCATGTTCTTCTACTCGGTAACCTTCGGTGGTTTCGTCGGCCTCGCCTCGTCGTTGACTATCTATTTCAATATCCAGTACGGGCTCGACGCCAAGACCGCCGGCTTCTTCACTGCCGCCTGCGTATTTGCCGGATCACTGGTGCGACCGATTGGCGGCAACGTCGCTGACCGCATCGGCGGCATCAAGAGCCTGTCGGTGATGTACCTTCTGGCGGCGGCCTTCCTCGGCGTCGTCAGCATGGGCCTGCCGACGGCGTGGATGGCGCTGCTTGCTTTCGTCGGCGCGATGCTGGCGCTCGGCATGGGCAACGGTGCCGTCTTCCAGTTAGTGCCGCAGCGCTTCCGCAAGGAAATTGGTGTCATGACCGGTCTGGTCGGCATGGCCGGAGGTGTCGGCGGCTTCTACTTGGCATCGTCGCTTGGTTACGCTAAGCAGATCACCGGCAGCTATCAGATCGGCTTCCTGATCTTTGCCGCACTGGCTCTATTGGCTTTCGCCGGCCTTTCGGGGGTCAAGAACCGCTGGCGCACGACTTGGGGTGCTGCGCACCTGACGGCAGCCAAAATCTGAACCGGTGGTTTTCTTCGCGCGGGCGGCACGGTACATTGCGACCTGCCGCCCTTTCCTTTCCGGAGCCAAGCCCGCATGCCGCTGACTGTCGACGTTGGTCACTCCTCGCTGACCGGTCCTCGCGAACGTAATGAGGACTTCTGCGGCATGGTCACCCCGTACGGCGCAGATCTTGAGAACAAGGGCCTGATCGCGGCCGTTGCCGACGGCATCGGCGGTCACAAGGGCGGGCGCGAGGCCGCCGAGTACACCGTACGTAGCCTGCTCTCCGACTATTACGCGACACCCGAGACCTGGAGCGTGCCGCATGCGCTGGAAAAGGTCGTCGTTCCGCTCAACCGTTGGGTCATGGCCGAAGCCGGCCGGCAACCCGAACTCGCCGGTATGGCGACGACACTCACCACGCTGGTGCTGCGCGGCCGACGTTACGTGTGCGCACATGTCGGCGACTCGCGCCTCTATCTGCTGCGCGATGGCGTCTGCCGGCGCTTGACAACCGACCACGTATGGGAGCACCCCGAACTCAGGAACGTTCTGTCAAGGGCAGTTGGCCTCGACCGTCACTTCCATCTCGATTTTGTTGACGGCGAACTGCAGGAGGGAGACTGTTTCTTGCTTTGCTCCGACGGCGTCTGGGGCGTACTCGACAAGCAGCGCATCTGTGGTGTGCTGATCGCACATCCCGACGCGCAGCAGGCTGCCGCATCGCTAACCAGCCTGGCGCTGGCGTCGGGCAGCCAGGACAATGCCAGCGCCGTGGTCTTGCGCGTCGCCGAACTGCCTGCGGAAAACCTGCGTGACTCGCTCGAAGGCACGTCGCGCCTGCCCTTGCCGCCCCGATTCAAGCCTGGGCAGACCTTCGATGGTCTGCGCATCGACGAAGTGCTGCACGACTCGCGAGCAACCCTGCTTTACCGTGTCACCGACCTGTTGTCCGGCCAACCTCTGGTGCTCAAGACACTGCGTCCAGAACTCGCCGATGATGCCGACGAAATTCGAGCATTGATCATGGAAGAATGGCGTGCCCGGCGTATCGTCTCGCCTTTCTTCCCGCAACTGCTCCCGGCCGAACGACGCAGTTGCCTGTATTACCTGCAGACTTGGCACGAGGGTGGGACGCTGCAGCGGATGCTTGATGCCGACATGCATTTTACCGTTGCGGATGCCGTCCTGCATGGCATCCGTTTAATAAAGGGCCTCTCGGCGCTGCACCGCCTCGACGTCGCCCACCGTGACATCAAGCCCGCAAACATTCACCTCGGGCGTGACGGCCGCCTGCGCATTCTCGATCTCGGCGTTGCGATCAGTTTGTCCGAAGACGAAATCGACAGAGGCAATCCTGGCACACCGAGCTACATGGCGCCGGAACTCTTTTCGGGTGGAAGGGCAAGTACCACGCATGACCTCTATGCCGCCGGTGTCGTGCTCTACCATCTGCTGACCCGCAAATATCCCTATGGCGAGGTCGAACCCTTTCAGCACCCAAAATTTGGCGAACCCTTGGCGCCGACGCGCTACCGTCCGGATATCCCAGGCTGGCTGGAGAACATTTTGCTCAAGGCGGTTGCGAAAGATCCCGCGCAGCGCTTCGAAACCGCTGAAGAATTCCTGCTGGCGCTCGAACGCGGTGCCACCCGACCGCTCAACCGACCTCCAGTGACTCCGCTGGCTCTACGCAACCCGTTGCTCACCTGGCGAATCATTGCCAGCATATCGCTTTTCGCCAATCTGCTGATGCTGATGCTGCTGACACGCTGAATACTCCCACTCCACGCACTGCTGTCGCTCACGACAGCAGTCGATCGATTCCCCCCGGGCAGCGGGATGGCAAGCTCTCGAAGACGGTTTGCCGAGTACGGAAGACCCGTCTGGGTCGTTCTGATACAAACAAATCGTGAAATATTTCCTTGTTAGACGGCTATCTCTTGGTGGTAGAGTATGCTATTGGACGCAATTTTTTTCGATTGCGCTGAACGATCGATTTCATCAAGAAGGTTTAACTATGTCGAAACTGATCCCCGGTTTAACGATGATTCCACTGGCGCTGTTCTGCAACCTTGCTTCTGCGCAGGACGTGCTCGGCAAATCGCAAGACCCGGCAGCAACCGTTTCCAACGCTGCCGCCCCGAAGACCCCGGCCATCAAGACGGTGACCAATTTTTCCCAGGCCTTGCGATGCATGGATGAATTGTTCCTCGCCTATGGCAAGAACGGCATCGTCGTGACCTCGACCGGCATCCCGGATGAGACCGGCAAGGTGCGCACAGGTACCAAGGAAATGCTGATTACCGCCATCGCCAAAATGACGGTCAAGAGCAACGCCTTTGAGTTTATCGACTTTCATGGCGGCGGAGACGACTTGGCACGACTTTTCGACACCAAGGGCCAGTCCATGATGAAAATCCCCGATTACTACATTCGGGGATCGATCACCCAGATGGATGACAATACCATTCGCAAGAACAGTGGTTTCGGTTTGGCGGCCGCTTTCTTCGACTTTGGTTTCTCTTCCGATGCCTCC
The DNA here is from genome assembly GCA_013414765.1 of Candidatus Accumulibacter cognatus. Lineage (GTDB taxonomy): Bacteria > Pseudomonadota > Gammaproteobacteria > Burkholderiales > Rhodocyclaceae > Accumulibacter > Accumulibacter cognatus. The sequence goes on along the minus strand of CP058708.1, from coordinate 821,495 downwards.
TATGACCTGATCAGCATGGACATGAGTATCGGCGATGCGGCCACTCGAAAGATTCTTCCGCAAACCAGCACTTCCAATACGATGGTCATTATCAAAACCGGCAAATCCGGTGAAGCGGGAGGTAAATTGGGTAAGGTTGGCCTCTCTTTCAATCTCGACTTCAGCCGCTCGGAAGGCCTGGGTGCGACGACGCGGACTCTGCTTGAGCTCGGCCTGATCGAAACCCTTGGTCAATTCACCCAGGTGCCTTATTGGCGTTGCCTGGATGCGGACATCACCAATCCGGTGATCCGCGAGCAGGCACTGGAAACCTACGAAACGCTGAAAGAAAACGAAAGGATCACTTTTGTTCAGCGCAAGCTGGGTGGCAGCATGAACCGTTACAATGGCCCGATCGACGGCAAGATGAATGACACGCTGAAGGATGCCATCCTTGAATACCAGGCACAGAACAATCTGGTGGCGGATGGGCGAATCAGCTTCGATCTTTACGCCAGCCTGCTCGATGACATCCAGAACAACCTGGCTTATGTGCCCAGCACGCCACCGGCTAAAACAGCGGCTGCCCGGCCGATTCCTGCGCCTGCGCCTGCGCCTGCGCCGGTAGCACTTCCCCCGCCGCAGGCTGTCCCCGCCGCTGCATTCCGGGTCAATCTCGACAGCGACAAAGGTTCCAAGCCAAGCTACAAGGTCGGAGAGTTCCTGAATATGTCGCTATCCTTGACGGGAGATGGCACGGTATATTGCTACTACGAAGATATCAATCGTTCCGTGGCACGGATTTTTCCCAACCAGTTCTTTGGCAATCCGACCTTGCGCTCTGGCAGCACCGTCAGGCTTCCCAGCGGCGGGTTCCGGATTCGCTTCGATCAACCTGGCAAGGAGCGGGTTGCCTGTATCGGTGCTGACCGTGAACTGGTTGTCCCGGGTAACCTGAAAGGTGCCCGGGATTTGGCTCCTTTGCCTGTTCGCTCGCTGGATGAAGTCGTGAGCCAGTACCGTCAAGGTAACCCGACTGCCATGAGCAGTTACGTCGACATCACGGTTACCCGCTAATCGACGAGATCGCCATGTCCTCCCTGGTCAACAGACTTCTCCTGAACAGTGCATTGATCCTCCCAATTCTGGTACCCATGGCCATGGCGTCAGAGAGCCAGGCGGAGAAGGCCTGGCTGTTAGCAGAATTGATCATTGGGCCGGAGAAGACCCCTTCGAAATCGACTTCGCAATCGCAGCGTGAGAAGGCAGTGCGCTATCAGGGCGAAGCACCGGCAAACCCGGAGGATGAGGGAGTCGGGATTCTTGCTCCTCGTGGCGGCGCACCAATAGAAGAGAAAGCGTTCGAAAACCGCAACAAGGCTAGGGCATATCAATCAGGCAGTGACAATCCTACGCCACCACCATCCTCTTCCGGGGTTGCCGGATTCGATGGCGGCCAACCGCGCCAAACTGAGCAACGCAATCGCGCACGTGCCTATACCGGAACGGGGAACGCTCAGGACATCGATTTGAGCCACGTCGGTCGGGACGGTATTCCTCTGGTGACTTGCCATGATGTCGACAATGTTTCCGGGAGAATTGGGGACGACACCATATCAGGCAGCATCGTGCATATCTTTCGCAATGGGCAGCAAGTCAAAGTTCGTTGTAGGTGAACTTTCATGTCAACCGAACACTTGCCCAATGCGTTATACGATTAATAGATGTGAAATATGGAGATATTAATGAAATGGTGGGCGCTCCTTTCTCTTGCCATTCTCGGTGTTGCAATGGTTGCACAGGCGCAAGTATCTGTTGATGTGTCCGGGCTTGGCGTGAAAGTTCAGACAGGAAAGGGTGGTTCGGTTGCCAGCAACACGGCGGGCACCATTGACCCGGATGTACAGATGGAGGGTGTTGCCGTGATTAATGGGGAGGTATTTGTGGATGGGGAAAAGGTCCCAAAAGGAAAATCACCCTATACCTCCAGGAAGTCAGGCAAAACCTATGTAATCAAGTGGGGAAAAGATGGCAATGTCGCAATTCATGAAAAATAGCCTATTGGGCATTTTTACCATGAGCTTGCTGGTATCTTCGGCTCAGGCGGTAATTATCGTTGATTATAATGCTGTCGATTATAATGTCGTGATGCCGCCACCTCCTGGGGGGTTAACGTCACGCTTCGTTCCCCTTGCGCAGACAGAGCCGGGCTATCTCATGCAGAGAAGCAACGCATGGCGTGTTTACAACCAGGACCGTCCACGGACAGGTGCTTTGCTGGTTTATCCGTGGGTATCGGGCTCGATTGGTGCGCCGACTTCCTTGCGGCAGGTCGAAGTTCGTAACAATATATCACGTGCCCAGGCATATCGCCTCATCCCCCGTGAATAGGTTTTCCAATAAACCCATAGTTGCTGATAGCTGACACGCACCAGAACTACGCTACGATAATCATACCCAAGTTGCTTTGCTTTGTACTGCGCGGGACAACTTCTCGAACGATCCGAATGGAATTGACAAGTGAAATCTGGATTTGACAACACTGCCGGATACATCAGGAAACTGCTCGGAGCCAGCGTGCTCATGGCCATGTTGCAATCGGCTTTGGCGCTGGACGCCGTGCAGGGCGACTTTACGCAGGTTCTCGAGACCCGCAGTGGAGAGCTGACAGTCTGGCAGATCGCCGATAATCCCGACATTTACATATTCGATTTTCCAGGTTTGACCTATCAGGGCCGCAGTTTCAACCGCATTACCCAATTTACTGAACAACAGACCACAGAGGCTTATCCAAAGGTGCTCGGCAATCAGGAGTTGGCTCGCTATGTTGAGGCTGCACGCCGCACACAGGCCGACTTTGCTTTCGGTCATGACGTCCTGATCTCCGAACTGGTGCAGTTCTTCAATTTTTCATTACGTGACAAGATCGAACTGAACCCTGAAGAAATTGCGATTCGCGAGTTCCTGATTGAACAGGGTCTGGCGCGTTTCTGGCGGGGTTTTTACCAAGCCATGAAACCGGGCGTTGTCGTGCTTGCCATACCGCAGACTCAGGACCGGAAAGTGGGTGAGCCGATGGTGTCACCAGGCGCACGCTATGCCATTCTGTTGCACGAACTTGCCCACGGCGAGTATTATACAAACCCGCATTACGCCAAATACTGCCAGCGTTTCTGGCACGAAACCTTGACGGAATATCAGAGGGAACTTTTCAAGCGGTTTCTCATGAACTTCAATTATGCGGTTAATCACGAGGAACTCCTGATCAACGAAATGCAGGCATATCTGATGTTCACGCCGGATCCCAAATCATTCAGTGCTCGCAAGCTCGGTGTTTCAGATGCGGAATTGCAATCGATGCGAGAAACATTTCGTCGCGGGAGTCCGCCCATCCGATTACCCCTGCGCTAACCGGGAGGCATGAAATGAAAATGCTTGGCCTGACCATAATTGCTTTGACAACTTTGACCATCTTCGCCGGTTCATCTTTCGCGCAGACCAGTCAGCGGACCAAGGTTCAGGGCAATACTGAAATCAATGCAACCACAAAAAACATGACTGCGGTTGCCTCTGGAGACAACAACGTTGCCAAGAATCGGGTTGGTGTGATTCAGGGTGACCAGAAGACCAGCACCAAAGTGAATGTCGCTGCCGGCAACGTGACGACGGTTGCCATTGGGCGAAACAGAAAAGCTTGTACCAATATTGGAGGAGTGGTCAGTGATGATTGCAAATAAGCTACTGATGAGTCTTGCCATCGCCTCTGCGATGACTTTCAGCATGCTCGATGCTTATGCTGTTCAGGGTCTGGACGCGCATGGAAATCAAAAAGTCAATAGTGCGATGGCTAAACGCTGGTCTGAACAGGCCAAAGGCCAGAAGACACCGACTGATGAGAAGCAGGTCGTCAATGTCGGCAGCAAGAAGCAAGGCACCTGTAATGTCAATGTCGGAACGACACAACCCAACGATAACCGGGGCGGTCGCAAAAACGACATTGTTGTAACAACCAAAGAAGTCATCAACGTTTGCAAGTGAGATCACAATGAATAACAACATTTCCAGGGTTTTGATCGGCTTGATGTTGCTCTCCGGCGTGGGTCTATCCCAGGCTGCCTCGGATGAAGAGAAGCTCAGGGAACTGGAGCGCGCGATGAGCATGCCCTCCGAAACAGGCATGCCACAGCAGAAGCGTACCCGCGCAATTGTTTTTGACAATCAACAGCAATCCACCTCTCCAGCGGCCGAGCCCGCTGCTCAAGTTGCTGCCTCGACTGCAGGCTCACGAGATTGCGGCTCGCTACCTCCTGATGTGCGCACGGTGGGAGTGGATTTTGCCATCCAGTTTAATGCGGGTAGTGCAATGGTTTCTGCTGCTTCTGAAGGCACCTTGAACCAGATCGCCAAAGTCCTGGCGCTGTCACCGGATCGCTGTGTCATCGTCGAAGGACACACCGACGTGGCTGGTAATTTTGACAAGAACATGGCGCTGTCTCGCGACCGCGCTAATGCGGTGGTGAATTTCATCTCCACCCGAAACGGAATCGATCGGAAGCGCTTTGTGCCAGTCGGCAAGGGCTCGACCGAAACGATGCCGAACCTCGACGCGCGCGATCCGAAAAATCGTCGCGTCGTATTCAAGGTAGTAACTGGTTGATTCTTTCGTCGTACTTTTATACTGAACAAGGAGACTCACATGCGTCTGATTTCTATGATGATTGCTGCTGCCATCGTTGCCTCCCCGGCTTTCGCTCAACAAACCCAGCGTTCCAGCAACCCCCAGGGCGTGCAGATCCAGGGCAATACCGACATCAAGGCTAAAAACGAAAACGTGACGGCGGTCGCTGTCGGCGAAGGCAATGAAGCCAAGAATACTACCGGTGCCATCAAGGGTGGAACCCAAATTCAGGGTAACACCAAGATTCAGGCCTCGCAGAAGAATGCGACGGCCGTTGCAGTGGGCAAGAACAACACCGCTGCCAACGAAGCAGGCGTCATCGGCGGTAAGTAAGAATACTCGCCTGCCCATAGTTCATCATTTCCATAATGGAGGAAACAAATATGCGTACTCAATTCGCTATCATCGCTCTGGCTTCGGCTGTCATCTCTACCGCTGCTTTCGGTCAAGCTTCCCAGACTGGCCCAAAGGGCAGCATGTCCTCGCCGAATGCTCAAGGTGTTCAGATTCAGGGCAATACCGACATCAAGGCTAAAAACGAGAACGTAACAGCGGTTGCTGTTGGTGAAGGCAACACCGCGAAGAACACGACCGGTGCCATCAAGGGTGGGACCCAGATTCAGGGCAACACCAAAATCCAGGCATCGCAAAAGAACGCAACGGCCGTTGCAGTGGGCAAAAACAACACCGCTGCCAACGAGGCTGGCGTTATCGGCGGCAAGTAATCCACTGGCACATGGCCTTTATGGCCTGCCAGTTACCAATGATGGCTGGATGGGATATCCCCGACCAGCCATTTTTTATCGGCAGAAGCTGCCTCGATTTGGTTTTACTGCCTTGCTCTAATGTCAGGCTTGGGCGCAAAGGTCATTTTCCCCTGGGCTGTCCGTTGGTCGTTGCTGAAGATTCCTTCCCAGAAATCGCCATCGGGGAAAATCAGTTTTCCCGGTCCTTCTTTGACGCCTTTTTTCCAGGAACCTTCGTAGCGGTAACCATCCTTTGTCGTGTAACTGCCTTGACCGTGGAATTCGCCGTCCAGTATTTCGCCTTCGTACACATCCCCGTTGTCAAAGATTGTTTTTCCCTTGCCGTTCTGTTTGTTGGACTCCCAATTGCCTTCGTAACGAAAACTCCCCGGTGCGATGAAGACACCATGGCCTTGCTTGACACCGTTCACGAGTTGCCCTTCAAAGCGGTGTCCGTTCTGCCACTCGATTACCCCCTTGCCACTGGGTAGCCCACTGGGTTGGGCAAAGCGAAAGTCGCCAATGTAGGTAGTATCGCCGACCTGCACACGCTTGCCTAGGTCCGCGGTTGGCTGCATCGCCGGTGCTACAGGTGCTACAGGTACAACGGGTGCAACGGGTGCAACGGATGAGGCGGCAGCCACGTAAGATCGACTGGAGTCAGGCGCAGGCGGAACAAGGTGGCCAGGGGGAATCATTTTGTCGGGCAGCAATCCAGGGGAAATATCCTTGGCACGGTTCGGTTGTCCAACATAGACCGCATTCCCAGTGATACGGATCGGCACAATCGTGAAACGACCGGAGACATCTGCTTCAGTACGGTAGATACCAGCTGGGGTCTGGAATTCGATGACTTGCCGACCCTGCGGGAGCATGGCACGAGCGATCGAAATACGTTCTGGCAGGGTACGCCAGTTGCGGTCGTCGGCTTGTTCGGTACTTGCAGATACGACATTGGCAACCAGCCCGGCGACCCAGTGCGCCTTGTTGGCTTGTTCCTGAACGACCGATTTGAGTCCCGCCCGGATAACCGTGCGCAAGATGATTCCCGGCATTTGATCCTTGAGCAGACGCCGTGCCATGGTGTCGATATTGGTTAGCGTTTCGACCGGATATCGACCCCCGGCAACTGCTAGCGAGGAAGGTACTGGCACTTGTTCTGAAACCTTGAGTAGCGGGAAAGAGAGTGGGGTAATGACTATTCCTCCCTTGCGCATGATGGGGATCGAAATATTCAACGAGTCGATGCGCGGCGCAAATCCGGTCTCCAAGACGAATAGCACGTCGGTCTCGCCTAGGCCAGGCACGCGTTTGCCAATCTCATTGAGGGCAGTCTTAATCATGGTATTGCCAGGTGCCAGTTGCAGCGCATTACGGTAACCTGGCTCGGCCAGAGAGGGTTCATCGGTGACCTCAAAGAAATAACCGGCCAGATAGTGTGCAAAGGCATTCTGAAAACCGTTCTTCAGCTCGCGAACTTCCGGAGTGTCGAGTTCCTGCATCGGATAACCCTCAAGATTGCTGGCCTGACCGGCATCCTGTTTGTTCGACTCAACCTTGAGCGCGTCGTACTCCTTTTCTCGGAAAGCCTCGATCAGTTTTTCACGTTCATAGGTCTTCTTCATTTCGATGCGGGCATGGTCGAAATTACCGAGCATGATGTGATTCATGGTCAGGCGCGTCGAGAGCAGCACCTTTTCGTAGTCCTGCCCATCATAACGACGGGTCTTGTCGCTAATTAGAAAACTGCCAATGTCACCAAATATCTTTGATGGATTGCTACGAAATTCGTTTTCCCACGCCTGAATGATCTCGTCGCTTTTCATCCAGGTTTCGCGACTGCTGATGAAGTTGCTGCCGAGACTCAGTAGTTCCCCCTTTTCGAAAAAGTATAGGATGTCTTTGTCATTGCCCTCGTTGAAGTTTTCGATCTTTGCCACAGCCTGTTTGAGTTCGCCTGTTTTCACCAGTGTGACGGTTTCGTTAAGCGCATCGGAGTATTGGCGAAACATGCCCGCGACGCCGATGGAAGGTAGTCCAAGCATTAGTAACAGCAATGCACAGGTATAGGAAATCTGCTTCATGGTTGTCTCCCCGATGGTGTTTGTAATTATGTCTCTGGGGTAATGGGACTGTCAGATCCCGGTGACTACCCTATAGAGGGGCGTTGGTGTAGTATATTGGCATAATCCCTAGAGTCGCCTCCCATATGGCTATATTCCTGGTTTTCGGCAAGCACTCCCTCTTTTCCCGTCCTTTCTCATGCGGCAGGCGCAATTTGCCCTACCCGGACAGATGCCGGCATGCCGAGATAGGTAAAGGTGTTGAGGATCGCGGCTCGGACATGAGCTTCAGTGACTTGCCGCTCGAAGGTCCGGGAGTACAGGCTGCTACCCAATTGCTTCAGCCGGTACATCATGTTCTCGGCGATGCTGCGCCGGTGGTAGCCGCTCTCGTTCTTCCAGCCGCGGCTTCCCTTGGCTTCGATCTCCTGGAGGATCGCATCGCGGGGATGATGGTCTCCCCAAGCGACGGCCCCTTCCCGAGGGGGAAGGGTGGCACGAGCGCCCCGCTCGGCGATGGCCGCGTGGCAGCCGTGGCTGTCGTAGGCGCCATCGGCTGAGACTTGGGCGATCTCGCCTTCGACCTGGTCGAGCAGACCGGGCAGGATCTCGCTGTCGCCCCACTCGGCCGTGGTCACTTCAATGCCGATGATGTCCTTGGCAGTTTCGTCTACGGCCAAATGGATCTTGCGCCAGGTGCGCCGCTTGCCCACCCCGTGCTGGCGCACCTTCCATTCGCCTTCACCGAATATCTTCAGCCCGGTCGAATCGACCACCCCATGCGTCGGCCCCTGGCGCGGCCGCCGCGGAATCTGCACCGAAATTTCCGCCGCCCGTCGCGACAGGTCGCTGTGGTCGGGCACCGGCAGATCCAGGTGGCACAGGCCCATCAGCGACCTCACCAAGCCTTCCGTCGCCCGATACGGCAACTGAAACAGTCCCTTGATCGTCAGGCAGGTCTGGATCGCCACGTCCGAGTACCGCCCCGGGGTGCCACGCCCTACCGGCGGCGGCGGCGTCCACTTGTCCCGAAGGCTTTCATCGTCGAACCAGATCGTCAGATTGCCGCGGTTGACCAGCGCTCGGTCGTACTCCGACCAGTTCGTCACCCGATACCGCTGCTTCAGCCCCACCTCGCCCGTCTCCGGGTTCACCCGCATCGCCATCTCGCACCTCTTCTTGCCGCCAGACCCCGAACTCCGGGGGGGCTCATGTCAATATACTACACCAACGCCACAGGAAATGCTCCTGGATAAGTGGAGCCCTGCAGGTTGTGGTCTTGTGGTCGATTGACCGGTATCGCGGTGGGTTTTGACTTTCCTGGATTCTATACAAAACGAATAGAGCTCGGTGGAGCTGGTGGGCGAAGGGACGCGTGGTGGAAAAGTCGTCAGACTTTTCCACGGCAAGCGGCCCGGTGCGCGGCAGCGCATCGTCCACAAATCCACGGAGCCCCTTGCTCATGCCTTACGCCGCCGGTCGCTTGGCGGCCGCGAGTACCGCGAAGTCAGTCGCGTCCGGTGTGCTGCCATCGAAGGAGCGAGGGGGTCGTCGCTCGTTGTAGAAGTGCAAATACGTGGCCAATGGGCTTTCGCATTGGCGACGCGGTCGTAGGCCTTGAGATACCCCTCTTCGTACTGGACGCTTTTCCACTGGCGCTCGACAAAGACGTTGTGACGGGCCTCGCCCTCTCGCCTATCGGCTCGCAAAACTGCGCTTCGCTTGTTTTCCCGCCAGGACCCCTGGCCGTCCATGCTGATCCGGAGGTCGTGCGCCTTCAAGAGGCTAGTGTTTAATTGCATAGGTTAACAATAGTATTCCGTAACTGCGTGCCTTTGACCTCGCGCTTTCGCCAGACGAAGGGAGCGGCGTTCTGGTTGTAAGCGGTGGTGAATTGGTGAATGGCCTCAACGAGTTGATCGACACTTGAAAAGCTGGCATTTCGCAGCGTCTTGCGTTGGAAGATGCCGAACCAGATCTCCACTTGGTTAAGCCAACTGGCGCTGGTGGGTGTGAAGTGGAAGGTGACGTTGGGGTGGGCAGCCAGCCACTCGTCGTTCTTCTGGTGCGTATTGAGGTTGTCCTGGATGACGTGGATTTCACGGTCGGCGGGTTCGTCAGCGACAACCTCCGCCATGAAGGCCTGGAAGTCGGCGCGCTTCTGGGTTGGTGTGGTCTTGCCGCGGATGACGCCGGTGGCTACTTCCAGGGCGGCGAACAGATTAACGGTGCCATGGCGCTTGTAGGTGCTCTGGAGTCCCTGGACCACCTTCCCGCTACTGGTCTGGACATAGCCGCGTCGGCGCTCCAGAGCCTGGATCGAGGGCTTCTCGTCGACGCTCAGAACCATCGCCTTTTCCGGTGGGTTCAGGTACAGTCCAATGACATCCGCGGCTTTGGCCGCGAAATCGGGGTCCGTGCTGACACACCAGGAGCGATGGCGCTGCAGTTGGATGCCCTCCCGACGCAATACGCGCCATACGGCGTCGTCCGACACCGCCAGCACCTTCGCCAATGACCCCCCATCCCAACTCGCCCTCCCCTCCGGAGGAGTCAGTTCCAGCTGCGTCAGGATACGGTCGCGCAGATCCTTCCCGTACTTCGCCGGCTTGCCCGACCGAGCCGCATCACGCAACCCGGACAAGCCCTGCTCGGCAAAGCGCCGACGCCACAACCCCACGGTGTTCGGCCGTACCCCGACTTCGCGGGCGACCTCCTCGTTTTGCAGACCCTGCAAACAGCCCAGGACGATCCTCGCTCGCTCGGCCAAACGAACCTCGCCGCTGCGACTGCGTGACATTCGTTCCAACTCCCTCTTTACCTCTGCTGTGCAGGACAGTGCTACCGCCACACGTCCCATTTCCTTCTCCCACCAGAAAAGCATGGGGAGGTATCATATTACTACTAGCTAATAATGCAATTAGACACTAGTTAATTCGCCACTGGTGAATTGACAACCCTGATCGGTGTTGAAGTTCTCCGGGCAACCATCGCGGTGGAGGGTTTTGCGTACCGCGTCCAGGCAGAAGTCGGTCGTCAGGGTTTGAGAGCCGCCAGGCGAGTACCAGGCGCGAATACCCGTCGATCACGGCAAACAGGGAGAGGAAGCCCCGGCGCATCGGGAGGTAGGTGATGTCGGCTGCCCACACCGGATGGGGTCGCTCGATCGCGAGATCGCGCAGGAGGGAGGGATTTCATCCCTCCGCTGCCGACGAGAGGGGTTGGGCTTCCGATAGAGGGCTTCGATCCCCATCCGCGCCATCAGGGTGCCGATGGGCTTGCGCCCGGCCGGGAAGCCTTCGGGGCGCAGCAGATCGCGCAGCATGCGGGCGCCGGCGAGCGGGTGTTCGAGGGGTCACTCGCCCATCCGGCGCATCAGCGCCAGGTCTTCGGGCGAAACCGCGCGCGGGGTATCGTAGGCGGTCGAACGCGCCCGCCCCAGCAGGAGGCACGGATGCGATACGGGGAGCTTGGGGTGGCGGTTAATCATCGTCTTGCGCTCAACCGGCCCGCCTGGGTGAGCGCATGTTCTAAAAAATCGTTTTCCAGCGTCAACGGGCCGGTCTTGGCAGGCTGCTTCGTCAGGTCGGGATCACTGCTCGCGGGACTGCCGGTGTCTCCAAAAACCTGCACTGCACGCGCCGTCAACGGTCGCTTCCAGTCGGTGATTTGGTTCGGGTGGATGTCATACTGCTGCGCCAGCTCCGCTGGCGTCTTGTCGCTCTTCAGCGCTGCCAGTGCCACTGGCGCCTTGAATGCGGGGGTGAAGTTCCGCCTCGTCCTTCTGGTCATCCTCTTGCTCCTGTGGGGGCTGCTTCCGCAGCCGTTCCTGGGGGCAAGGCTAGCAGCTTGTCGGACTTGACGTCTGAAGCCCCGCCAAGCTTCACGATACGGAATGAAAGTGCTGGATTGGGTTGGTTTTCAGTCCTATCGCAAGGTTTTTCTGCCGTTTTTCCCTACTGTGGGCGCAACTTGGCCATACGCTTCAAGTTCCACGCCAAGCAAACCAGCGTCCACTCTCCGGTGACCTTTTTCAAGCCCCGCAGCGAGAACCGGCGAAAACCCATGACCGATTTGATGATGCCGAAGACCGGCTCGACGGTTTGCTTGCGCAAGGCATAGAGGGCGCGCCCCGCTTGGGTCTTCAAGCGATGCGACAGGGCTTGTACGGGGGTCGCGTTCTCCGGCAGCGCTGCCGGTTCGCTGTGTCGCTCCCGCCAGTCCGGGTGGTGCTCGTCGCGAGCCGGCGCGATCACCGGATCAATGCCGGCCGCCGCGCACGCGTTGACGTTCTTCTCGCTGCAGAAGCCGCTGTCGGCGATCAGCGTTTCGACAGTCCCCAGAACCTCGGCTTGTGCCTTGAGCGTCGCCAGCATCGGCTCGACCTGCTCCTTGTCATTGGGGGCTTGCGTTACGCCGACCGCCACGACCAGCATCGTCGCTGCATCAACCCCAGCCTGCGCGTTGTACGCCTGTTCGAAGCCGCCACCGGCCACCGGCATGATCCGCGATTCTTCGTCGGTCAGGTTGATCTGGTCGCTGTCCCGCGCTCCCGGCTTGGGCGCCTTCGGCGGCCTGCCGCCGGTTTTCTTGCCCGTGACTTCTTCCTTGGCCTTACGCCGGGCCATCTTCTCGTCGTACTCGGCTTTCTCTCGCTGATAGCGCTCCTCGGCCCGAGCAGCAATCTTCCCCTTGGCCGCCGCCATCGCCGCTAGCCGGTCTTCGCGACGCTTGATTTCTTCGGGGAGGCTCACCCCGTCCGGAACGTCCGCCTGGTCGGCCTGCTCCGCCAGGGCGAAGAGCTCCTGTACCTCGGCCTTGAGCTGCGCTTCCAGCTTTTCGAGGTGTCCATGCGAGAGCGCGCTGTGCCTCGAAGCGTTCGCTTCGATCTTCGTCCCATCAAGACAAACGGTCCCCAGCTTCAGCAGCTTCATTTCCTTGGCCATCTCCAGGACCTGTACAAACAGGTCGCTCAGTTCGTCAAGAAAACGCCTCCGGAACGTCGCCAAGCTGTCGTGATCCGGATGGCTGCCCGCCGCAATGTAGCGAAACGCCACCGAGTCGTAGGTCGCCCGCTCCAGCTTGCGGCTCGAGAAGATTCCCGTGCTGTAGCCATAGACCATAATCGACAGCAGGGTCGCCGGATGGTACGCCTTCGATCCGCGCCCAGCGTACTGCCGGGTCAGGTTCGACAGGTCGAGTTGGTCCACCACCTCCACGATGAACCGGGCCAAGTGATCTTGGCTCAGCCAATCGTCAACTGACGGGGGCAGCAGGTAGTCTGTCTTGCGGTCGGTGACAATGAATTGGGACATGCCGAACCCCGGTTGCGCTAATCCATATGATTTTAGCATATTTGGCGGCGAGCGGGCCCAAAGGCCGACAGGCTGCTAGCACTTATCCTCCTGTCCGAATTTCCGGGGCCTCCTCTATTCGTAACCGCCGGGATCAACTGGACTACCAAGGCGCGATCAAGCAGGGGCTACCCATTGGGTCGGGGGAAATCGAGAGCGCCCACCGCTACGTTATCCAGGAGCGGATCAAGCTTCCCGGTGCTTGGTGGTCACCAGATCATATCGAGACCATGTTAGCCCTACGGCTTAACCGGGCCAACCGGGAATGGGACGCCTATTGGCGGGGTGTCGAAAAAGAAGCCGCATAAAGGGGTCATCTCAACGACGCATCACTTTGAATCACACCCTTCTGGGAGATGTCAATTGACCCATGCTGACCGAACTGGCTATAATCTGCAGGTTTTTTCGGCGTGGCCCAGCCTGCGACAGCGTGGCGCCGGGTCGAACAAGAGGTGATATGGACTATCTTTTTTCTGTGGTGCTGGTAGTGCACATTTTGGCGGCAATCGGCATCATCGGCCTAGTCTTGGTGCAGCACGGCAAAGGTGCCGACATGGGCGCGGCTTTTGGCAGCGGTGCTTCCGGTAGCCTGTTCGGCGCCACTGGTTCGGCCAACTTCCTGAGTCGCGCTACGGCTATCCTGGCGACAGCATTTTTTGTGACCAGCCTGTCACTCACCTATCTGGCTTCAAGCAAACCAAAAACGACTGGCAGTGTGATGCAGGATGCGGTAAACTCTGCCCCTGTTTCAGCGCAGCCTGCGGGTAGTGTTGAGCAGGGAACAAGCCCGGCGAATCCCGATTCGAAAGCCAAGGATATTCCCAAGTAATCTGGTTTCAAGGCAGCGGCAAGAGAGAAGGGTTCCTAGTTAACTCGCCTGCTGCCATTGTCGTGCCGACGTGGTGAAATTGGTATACACGCTATCTTGAGGGGGTAGTGACTTCGGTCGTATGAGTTCGAGTCTCATCGTCGGCACCAGGAAAAGCCATTCAATTGGGTGGCTGTAGTCTGAAATGAAGCACTTGTGGGGCGGATCATGCTGGAAAGTTATTTCCCGGTATTTGTCTTCATACTGGTTGGCATTGCCTTTGGTATTGCGCCCGTCGTGACTGGTCTGGTGGTTGCGCCGCATCGCCCGGACAGCGAAAAGCTCTCCCCTTACGAATGTGGTTTCGAGGCTTTTGAGGATGCGCGCATGAAGTTCGATGTGCGTTATTACCTGATCGCCATCATCTTCATCCTGTTTGACCTTGAAGTGGCCTTTCTCCTGCCCTGGGCAACGATCTTCAAGGAAATCACACAAACAGATTCGGTTCGGTGGTTCGGTTTCATCGAGATGCTGGTGTTTATTGCCATCCTCGTCGTGGGTTACATCTACGCCTGGGCCAAGGGTGCTCTGGATTGGGAGTGAGTGATGGGCATTGAAGGTATTCTTCAGGAAGGCTTCGTCACCACCACGGCCGACAAGCTGATCAATTATGTGCGTACGGGTTCGATCTGGCCAATGAGCTTCGGGCTCGCCTGCTGCGCCATCGAGATGATTCATGCGGGTTGCTCGCGCTATGATCTGGATCGTTTCGGAATCGTTTTCCGCCCCAGCCCGCGCCAGTCCGATGTGATGGTTGTTGCCGGGACGCTGACCAACAAGATGGCGCCGGCCATGCGTAAGGTTTACGATCAGATGGCCGAGCCGCGCTGGGTGGTTTCGATGGGTTCCTGCGCCAATGGTGGCGGTTACTATCATTATGCGTACTCCGTGGTGCGGGGTTGCGACCGGATCGTTCCGGTCGACATCTACGTTCCGGGTTGTCCCCCGACTGCCGAGGCGCTGATCTATGGCCTGATCCAGCTACAGAACAAGATTCGCCGGACTAATACCATCGCCCGCTGAAAACAACCAACCGAGAGTGAGCCATGTTCGCCACGCTGGAAGCGCTTAGCCAGAATTTGCAGAAGCATCTCGGTGATCGAGTCAAATCCCTGAAGGTGGCGCTCGGTGAAGTGACCATCGAGGTCGATGCCACCGACTACCTGACGGTGATGCAGACTCTTCACGACGAGCCGGAACTGTGTTTCGAAGAATTGATCGACCTCTGTGGCGTCGATTATTGGACCTATGGCAATGTGCGGCGGGAAGGCCGGCGTTTCGCTGCGGTCAGTCACCTATTGTCGGTCAGGAGGAACTGGCGGCTGCGCGTTCGCTGCTTTGCACCCGATGACGATTTTCCCTCGCTGCCTTCGGTCATCTCGGTCTGGAACAGCGTCAACTGGTTTGAGCGTGAGGCTTTCGACCTGTTTGGAATCGTTTTTCCAGGGCACGAAGACCTGCGCCGCATCCTCACCGACTATGGCTTCATTGGACATCCGTTCCGCAAGGATTTTCCGGTTTCAGGTTATGTCGAGATGCGCTACGACCCGGAACAACAGCGGGTCATCTATCAGCCGGTGACTATCGAGCCGCGCGAGATAACGCCGCGGATCGTTCGCGAAGCGACTTACGGGAACGTTGACAATGCCTGAACTGCGCAACTTCACCCTGAACTTCGGGCCGCAGCATCCGGCAGCGCACGGTGTTCTGCGGATGGTGCTTGAATTGGACGGTGAGGTGGTGATGCGTGCCGATCCGCACATCGGCCTGCTCCACCGCGCGACCGAAAAACTGGCCGAGAACAAGACCTGGATCCAGTCGGTACCCTACATGGATCGCCTCGATTACATGTCGATGATGTGTAACGAGCATGCTTACTGCATGGCGATCGAAAGGCTCCTGAATATCGAGGTGCCGATCCGTGCCCAATATATCCGGGTGATGTTCGACGAGATCACCCGGATTCTCAACCACCTGCTCTGGGTTGGTTGTCACGGCCTCGACGTTGGTGCGATGACCATGGTGCTTTATGCCTTCCGGGAGCGTGAGGACCTGGTCGATGCCTATGAAGCAGTTTCGGGCGCGCGCATGCATGCTGCCTACTACCGGCCCGGCGGGGTTTACCGTGATCTTCCGGATCGGATGGCGCAGTATAAGGAATCGAAGTGGAAGAGTGCTGCCCAGATCAAGCCCTTCAACGACGTTCGCAGCGGCTCCCTCCTGGATTTTCTTGACGATTTCGTAAGCCGCTTTCCGAAGTTGCTCGACGAGTACGAAACGTTGCTCACCGACAACCGCATCTGGAAGCAGCGTCTGGTGAATGTCGGCATCGTCTCGCCGGAGCGGGCGCTGCAGCGCGGCTTTACTGGACCGATGTTGCGGGGATCCGGTATCGCCTGGGATCTGCGCAAGAAACAGCCTTACGAAGTCTATGACCGGATCGATTTCGACATTCCGGTCGGTGTTACCGGCGACTCCTACGATCGCTATCTGGTTCGCATGGAAGAGATGCGCCAGTCCAACCGGATCGTCAAGCAGTGTATCGACTGGTTACGGCAGAACCCGGGCCCGGTGATGTCCGACAATCACAAGGTTGCGCCGCCGGATCGCGAAGCCATGAAGTCCAACATGGAAGAATTGATCCACCACTTCAAGCTCTGCACCGAAGGTATGCATGTGCCTGAAGGCGAAGTCTATTCGGCAGTCGAGCACCCCAAGGGAGAGTTCGGCATCTACGTGATTTCAGATGGTGCCAACAAGCCCTATCGCTTGAAGATCCGTCCTCCGGGTTATGTGCACCTGTCGGCAATGGACGAGATGGTGCGCGGTCACATGCTGGCTGACGTGGTGACGATCATTGGTTCGCAGGACGTTGTTTTTGGCGAGATTGACCGCTGATGTTGACTTCAGAATCCCTCAAGAGAATCGATCGCGAAATTGCCAAGTACCCGGTTGACCAGAAACAGTCGGCGGTCATGGCGGCATTGGCCATCGCACAGGAACAGCAAGGCTGGCTCTCCAGCGAAGCCATCGAGGCGGTGGCCAACTACCTCGGCATGGCACCGGTTGCCGCCTACGAAGTGGCGACCTTCTACAACATGTACGATCTCAAGCCGGTTGGCAAATATAAGGTGTCGGTGTGTACCAATCTGCCATGCATGCTCAGCGGCGGCGTCGATGCCGGCGAATACCTGCAGAAAAAGCTGGGAATCGGTTATAACGAAACGACTGCCGATGGCCTGATCACGCTCAAGGAGGGTGAGTGCATGGGGGCTTGTGGCGATGCGCCGGTGATGATCGTCAATAACCGTCGCATGTGCAGTTGGATGAATCCCGAGCAAATCGACAAACTGTTGGCGGAGCTCAAGTAATGGCGATTCTCGGCGCACTCAACCCGATGCTCAGCGTCGGTCTGGACGGTGACAAGGCTTGGCACCTGGCGGATTATGTCAAGCGTGGCGGTTACTCGGCGCTACGGCGAGTTCTCGAACAAAAAATCCCACAGAGCGAGGTCATCAACGAAGTCAAGAAGTCAGTTCTGCGCGGTCGTGGCGGTGCCGGATTTCCGACGGGCCTAAAGTGGAGTTTCATGCCGCGCTCGTTTCCCGGCGACAAGTATGTGGTGTGCAATTCCGACGAAGGCGAGCCAGGCACCTTCAAGGATCGCGACATCCTGCGCTACAATCCGCATTCGGTCATCGAGGGAATGGCCATCGCAGGCTACGCGATGGGTGCTGCGCGGGGTTACAACTACATCCACGGCGAAATCTGGGAACTCTACGAGCGCTTCGAGGCAGCCCTCGATGAAGCTCGGGCCGCTGGTTTTATCGGCTCCGACCTGCTGGGCTCGGGTGTCAGTTTCGAACTCTTTGCGCATCACGGCTACGGTGCCTATATCTGCGGCGAAGAAACCGCACTGCTTGAATCGATCGAGGGCAAGAAGGGGCAGCCGCGCTTCAAGCCGCCTTTCCCCGCGTCATTCGGCCTCTATGGCAAGCCGACCACGATCAACAACACCGAAACCTTCGCCTCGATCCCGTACATCATGAATCTGGGCGGGGAGGCCTATCTCGAAGCCGGCAAGCCAAATAACGGCGGAACCAAGCTGTTCTCGGTTTCGGGTCACGTCAATCGACCAGGAAACTACGAAATTCCCCTCGGCACGCCATTTGCCACGTTGCTTGAAATGGCGGGCGGCATGCGGGGTGGCCGGAAACTGAAGGCCTGCATTCCGGGCGGTTCCTCGGCACCAGTCGTTCCCGCGGCGACGATGATGAATGCCACCATGGACTACGATGGCATCAGCAAGGCAGGTTCGATGCTGGGTTCGGGCGCGGTCATCATCATGGACGAGACGACCTGCATGGTGAAAGCACTCGAGCGGCTGTCTTTCTTCTATTACGAAGAATCCTGCGGCCAGTGCACGCCATGCCGTGAAGGAACCAGTTGGCTTTACAAGGTGGTGCATCGCATCGAGAATGGCCAGGGTCGCCCCGGCGACCTCGATCTGCTCGAGAGTGTGACCACGAACATCATGGGCCGCACCATTTGCGCGCTTGGGGATGCCGCTTCGATGCCGGTGCAGAGCTTCATCAAGCATTATCGCGACGAGTTCGCGTACCACATTGAACACAAGAAGTGCCTTGTGCCCGTTGATGTGCAGCGTGCCGGCAGTGGCTTCTTTACGGCAACGGTTTAGGGTACGAGACGATGGAAATCGAAATCGACGGCAAAGTTGCACAGGTACCCGATGGCAGTACCATCATGGATGCTGCACAGCAAGTGGGAGCTTATATCCCGCATTTCTGTTATCACAAGAAGCTCTCGATCGCGGCCAACTGCCGGATGTGTCTGGTGCAGGTCGAAAAGGCGCCGAAGCCCCTGCCTGCCTGTGCGACCCCGGTGACCAACGGCATGAAAGTGTTTACCCATTCCGAACTGGCGGTCAAGGCGCAGAAAGGCGTGATGGAATTCCTGCTGATCAATCACCCGCTCGATTGCCCGATCTGCGATCAGGGTGGCGAGTGCCAGCTTCAGGACCTGGCGGTGGGTTATGGCGGCAGTGCCTCGCGTTTTCAGGAAGACAAGCGAGTCGTTTTCCACAAGGATGTCGGTCCTCTGATCTCGATGCAGGAAATGGCACGCTGCATCCACTGCACTCGCTGCGTTCGCTTCGGGCAGGAAATTGCCGGCGTGATGGAACTCGGCATGGCCAACCGCAACATGCATTCGGAGATCACTACTTTTGTCGGTCGTTCGGTCGATTCCGAGCTTTCCGGCAACATGATCGACCTGTGCCCGGTAGGTGCTCTGACCTCACGGCCGTTCCGCTACTCGGCACGGAGCTGGGAGTTGTCCCGGCGCCGCTCGATCAGCCCGCACGACAGCATTGGTGCCAACCTGACCGTGCAGGTCAAGAACAACGTCGTGATGCGTGTTCTGCCGCGTGACAACGAAGACGTCAACGAGTGCTGGATTTCCGACAAGGAACGTTTTTCCTACGAAGCGCTGAATTCTCCGGCCAGACTTGGCAGGCCAATGATTCGTGTCGACGGTGCGCTTCGCGAAGTCGACTGGAATGTCGCCCTCGATTACGTTTCGCATGCCCTCAAGGATGTCGTCAGCAACAGCGGCGCGGCATCGCTGGCGGGGCTGGCTTCGCCGCAGTCGACGCTCGAAGAACTCTACCTGCTGCAGAAACTGACGCATGGTCTCGGTTCCGGCAACGTCGACTTTCGCCCGCGGCGTCGCGATTTTTTGGCCGACGGTAAACTGGGAGGTGTCCCCTGGCTCGGACTCAAGCTCTCCGAAATCAAGAGCCTCGACGCCGCGTTGGTGGTGGGCAGCTTTCTGCGCAAGGATCATCCGCTGTTCGCCCAGCGCTTGCGTCAGTTGGCCAAGAAAGGGGGCAAGGTCAGCTTGCTCTCGTCCAGTGGCGACGATTCGCTGATCAATCTGCATGCGCAGCTGACCGTTTCTCCCGCTAATCTGCCGCTTGCATTGGCTGCGATCGTCAAGGCAGCCGCACAGTTGAAAAACGAGGCCGTACCTGCCGGACTGGATTCGATCGATCCTTGCGCAACCTGCCAGGCGATTGCCAGGAGTCTGCTCGATGGAGAGAAGCGGGCGGTGTTCCTCGGCAATGCCGCCGAGCAGCATCCACAAGCGGCACAACTGCATGTTCTGGCCGCCGAGCTCGCACGGCTGACAGGGGCTACCTGTGGCTTCATCGGAGAGGCGGCCAACAGTGTGGGTGGATATGTCGCGAAGGCTTTGCCGACAGCGCTCAACGCTTACGAGATGTTCGCTCAACCGCGCAAGGCCTATATCCTGTTTGGTGTTGAGCCAGAACTCGATTGTTATGATCCGCAACAGGCGGTAGCCGCACTCAAGGAAGCCGCGTTAGTCGTCATGTTGACGCCATTCGGCGACGGTGCAGCACAGGACTACGCCGACGTCCTGCTGCCGATCACGCCTTTTACCGAGACTTCTGGGTCCTTCGTAAACACCGAAGGTCGTATCCAGAGTTTCACCGGGGTCGTTCGCCCTCTCGGCGATGCGCGTCCCGGCTGGAAGGTGCTGCGTGTGTTGGGCAATCTGCTGGCGCTAGCTGGTTTCGACCAGAACTCGAGCGAGCAGGTAAGAGACGAAATTGTTCCCGCGGGAACCACCTTTGTTGCCGGCCTCGACAACCGTGTTAGCGGCGTTCCTCTGTCATTGATGGTGACGGCTGGCGAGTTGCAACGCATTGCCGATGTGCCGATCTATTTCGCCGACCCACTTGCTCGCCGTGCTGCGGCACTCCAGAAAACGCGTGATGCGGTGGCTCCGACAGCGCGCATGAATGCCGCAACGCTAGCGAGGCTGGCTGTCACCGACGGGGCTCCAGTACGCCTTCGGCAGGGGAACGGCGAGGCTGTTCTCACCGCCAGGGCCGACGAGACAGTACCGGCGGGCTGTGTTCGTGTCGCGGCAGCGCATGTGACGACAGCAGCGCTGGGTGAAATGTTCGGTGCGATCAACGTGGAGCGTGCATGATGATCGATGCGCTGCAGGGATTGTTGCAAGGGATTTTCGGGTCGGTGTTTCCGCTGGTCTGGGTCCTGCTCAAGATCGTTCTGATCATTGCGCCACTGCTGCTCTGCGTTGCCTATCTGACTTTCTGGGAACGCAAGGTGATCGGCTGGATGCAGGTGCGTATCGGCCCGAACCGTGTCGGTCCATGGGGGCTGATTCAGCCGATCGCCGATGGCCTGAAACTGTTGTTGAAAGAGGTCGTCATTCCGACTGGATCGGATAAGAGTGTCTTTCTGCTCGCGCCGATGTTCGCCTTTGCGCCGGCGCTGGCTGCCTGGGCGGTGGTTCCGTTCAACGACACGCTGGTCCTGGCGAACGTCAACGCCAGCCTGCTCTACATCATGTCGATTACCTCGATCGGCGTCTATGGAATCATTCTTTCGGGATGGTCTTCGAATTCGAAATATGCCTTTCTCGGGGGCATGCGCTCCGCAGCCCAGATGATTTCGTACGAAGTTGCCATGGGGCTGGCTCTGGTGGTGGTGTTGATGGTTTCGAACAGTCTCAACCTCGGCGACATTGTGAACGGCCAGGGGCGAGGCTATTTCGTTGATCGGGGGCTGGGATTCCTGTCGTGGAACTGGTTGCCGCTGCTGCCGATGTTTGTCGTTTATCTAACCTCGATCGTCGCCGAAACCAACCGTGCGCCATTCGATCTGGCGGAAGGCGAATCCGAGATCGTTGGCTTCCACGTTGAATATTCCGGAATGGCTTTTGCGGTGTTCTTCCTTGCCGAATATGCCAACATGATCCTGGTGTCGACGCTCACGGCAATCCTGTTTCTCGGCGGCTGGCTGTCGCCGGTGGGCTTCCTGCCGGATGGCATTCTGTGGCTATTCCTGAAGATCTCCGCGGTGCTGTTCGTCTTCCTCTGGGTTCGTGCTACCTTTCCCCGTTATCGCTACGACCAGATCATGCGTCTGGGCTGGAAAGTGTTCATCCCGTTGTGCCTGATATGGCTGGTCGTGGTCGGCACCTGGATGATGTCGCCCTTGAACATCTGGAAGTGAGAGGCTAGTCATGGGTTCGATGAAGGAAATTTTCAACAGCCTCCTGCTCAAGGAGCTGTTGAAGGGCTTGTCGGTGACCGGGCGCTACATGTTTGCCCGCAAGATCACCGTGCAGTACCCGGAAGAAAAGACACCGCAGAGCTTCCGCTTTCGCGGTCTGCACGCGCTCCGACGCTATCCAAATGGTGAGGAGCGGTGTATTGCTTGCAAGTTGTGCGAGGCAGTTTGTCCGGCGATGGCCATTACCATCGAGTCGGATCAGCGTGAGGATGGTTCGCGGAGGACTACCCGTTACGACATTGACCTGACGAAGTGCATTTTCTGTGGCTTCTGCGAAGAGGCCTGCCCGGTCGATGCCATCGTCGAAACGCGGATTTTCGAGTACCACGGGGAGACACGGGGCGACCTCTACTACACCAAGCCGATGTTGCTGGCCAATGGTGACCGCTACGAAGCGCAGATCGCTGAAGACCGCGAACTCGACTCGAAATACCGCTGACAGGCCGATACGATGGAATTCAAGACCTTCGTTTTTTACTTTCTTTCGGCGATCCTGGTGTTTGCCGGGTTACGGGTGATTACCGCACGCAACCCGGTGCATGCAGCGCTCTATCTGGTGCTCGCGTTCTTTTCCGCGAGCGGGGTGTGGATGCTGTTGCAGGCTGAGTTTCTGGCGATCGCCTTGGTGCTGGTCTATGTCGGCGCAGTGATGGTGCTCTTCCTGTTTGTGGTCATGATGCTCGACATCAATCTCGATCGCCTGCGTGAAGGATTCTGGAGTTACCTGCCTCTGGGAGCGATCATTGCCTTGCTGATGGTCACTGAAATGGCCCTTGTACTTGGGGGGAATTACCTGGGGCTATTCGAGAGCAGCGTCCCACAAGCGGCCTCTGACGCCAGCAACGTCCAGGCTGTCGGGCGGTTGATGTTCACCGAATATATGTATCCCTTCGAACTGGCGTCGGTCATTCTGCTCGTCGGGATTGTTGCCGCAGTGGCACTGACACAGCGCGAGAAGCGCAAGAACAAGTCGGTCGATGCGTCGCAGCAGGTTTTCGTGAAAGCCCGGGATCGTGTGCGCGTGCTGCAGATGCCCGCGGAAAAGCGCGACTGAGCAAGCGGTTTGACAGCAGCACCACAAGACTGAAAAAGAGGGGGTGGTGAAATGTCCCACCCCATGCAGAAGGAATCAGGGAGGTACTTTGCTTACACTGTCCCATTTTTTGATCCTGGGCGCGATTCTGTTCGCGATCAGCGTCGTCGGCATCTTTCTCAACCGCAAAAATCTGATCATCATATTAATGTCGATCGAGTTGATGCTGCTGGCAGTGAACATGAATTTCATCGCCTTTTCCCACTATTTGCAGGATCTCGCCGGACAGGTCTTCGTGTTCTTCATCCTGACCGTTGCTGCAGCCGAGTCGGCAATCGGGCTGGCGATTCTCGTGGTGCTGTTCCGCAATCTCAAGACCATCCACGTGGATGATCTGGGCAGCCTGAAGGGTTGACATGGAAATGCAAAAGCTCTACCTGCTGGTTCCTCTGGCCCCGCTGGTGGGTGCCATCATTGCTGGCCTGTTCTGCCGTGTGATTCCGCGCTGGGTGGCGCATACCGTGACTACTGGCGGGGTGGCGATCGCCTGCCTCGTGTCGTACGTGATCTTCAAGGACGTGATGGCCGGCAATACCTACAACGGCCCGGTGTACCAGTGGCTGTCGTCAGGGGACTATCATTTCGAGGTGGGTTTCCTGATCGATCAACTGACGGTCACCATGATGCTGGTAGTCACTTCCGTTTCTCTGATGGTGCATATCTACACCATCGGCTACATGCAGGACGATCCTGGATACAACCGTTTCTTCAGCTACATTGCCCTGTTCACGTTCTCGATGCTGATGCTCGTGATGAGCAACAACTTCATGCAGCTCTTTTTCGGCTGGGAGGCCGTTGGCCTGGTTTCCTACTTGCTGATCGGTTTCTGGTATACCCGGCCGACGGCGATCTTCGCCAACTTGAAAGCATTCCTGGTCAACCGCGTCGGGGACTTCGGTTTCATCCTGGGCATCGGTCTGGTGCTTGCTCACTTCGGTACACTCGATTACGCCGCTGTTTTCGCCAAGGCTCCGGAATTGGCCGCTCATACCAACCTCGCGCTGTTTGGCGAAGGCCAGGGGGTGGCGTTGATGACGGCGATCTGCATCCTGTTGTTCATCGGCGCGATGGGCAAGTCGGCGCAGGTTCCCCTGCATGTCTGGCTACCCGATTCAATGGAAGGTCCAACACCGATCTCTGCGCTGATCCATGCAGCGACGATGGTGACTGCAGGCATCTTCATGGTGGCTCGCATGTCACCCCTGTTCGAGCTTTCCGATACGGCGCTGTCCTTCGTCGTCGTCATCGGTTCGATCACGGCACTGTTCATGGGTTTCCTCGGTATCATCCAGAATGACATCAAGCGCGTCGTGGCCTATTCGACGCTTTCCCAGCTTGGTTACATGACCGTCGCGCTTGGCGTCTCTGCTTATTCCGTGGCGATCTTTCATCTGATGACGCATGCGTTCTTCAAGGCGCTGTTATTCCTCGCCGCCGGTTCGGTGATCATCGGCATGCACCATGATCAGGACATCCGCAACATGGGGGGGCTGCGCAAATATATGCCGATCACCTGGATGACCTCTCTGATCGGTTCTCTGGCACTGATCGGCACCCCTTTCTTTGCTGGCTTCTATTCCAAGGATTCGATCATTGAAGCCGTCGCCCTGTCGCACATTCCGGGCGCCGGTTTTGCCTATGTTGCCGTGATGGCTGGCGTGTTCGTCACTGCTTTTTACTCGTTCCGGATGTATTTCCTGGTGTTTCATGGCCAGGAGCGCTTCGGCAAGGCAGCACCCCATGACCATCATGCCGCGCACGGCAAATCAGAACACCATGCGACGCATGACGAGCACGCGCATCCGGCAGATGACGCGCATGCCGAGCACCATGGCCTGGCTCCAGGTCAGAAGCCGCACGAGACGCCGTGGGTGGTGACCTTGCCCCTGGTCATGCTGGCAATCCCCTCTGTGATCATCGGCTATATTGCGATCGAGCCGATGCTGTTTGGCGACTACTTCAAGGGCGCGATCTTCATTGATGCCAAGGCGCATCCGGTCGTCGAGGAACTGGCGCATCACTTCCATGGTGCTTTCGCCATGGCGACACATGCAGTCACCACTGCGGTCTTCTGGCTGGCCTTCCTCGGTGTGGCTCTGGCCTGGTTCCTGTACTTGAAGCGGCCGGACATTCCGGAAACCATCAAGGCTCGCTGCGGATTTCTATACACCCTGCTTGACAACAAATATTACTTTGACAAGTTCAACGACGTGTTCTTTGCCGGTGGCGCACGCCTGCTCGGTCGAGGACTCTGGAAGGGTGGCGACGCTGGCCTGATCGACGGCATCATCGTCAATGGTTCTGTACACCTCGTGGGCTGGTTTGCGACCCTGGTTCGTCTGTTCCAGACGGGTCACATTTACCACTACGCTTTTACGATGATTATCGGCGTGTTCGTCTTGATGACCCTGTGGGTCACGCGCGCCTGAGCTAGAGAAAGACTGGGAACGATATGTCAGGCACGCCGCTTCTCTCTCTTGCCATCTGGGTTCCGATTCTCGCCGGTTTGGTTGTCCTGGCGACGGGCTCCGATCGCAATGCACCGCTGGCACGGATGCTCTCGCTGATGGGGGCGCTTGCAGGCTTGTTGGTGACGATTCCGCTGTATACCGGTTTCGATATGCACACCCCGGCGATGCAGTTTGTCGAGCTGAAGACCTGGATTCCTCGTTTCAATGTTAACTACCATTTGGGTGTTGACGGCATCTCGATGCTTTTTGTCATCCTCAACAGCTTCATCACGGTGACCGTCGTCCTTGCTGGCTGGCAGGTCATCGACAGCAAGGTGGCGCAGTACAACGCGGGTTTCCTGATCATGTCGGGGTTGTTGAACGGCATTTTTTCGGCACTCGATGGCCTGCTGTTCTATGTCTTCTTTGAAGCGTCACTGATTCCACTGTACCTGATCATTGGCATCTGGGGTGGCCCGAGACGGGTGTACGCGGCATTCAAGTTCTTCCTCTTTACCCTTTTCGGTTCATTGCTCTTCCTGATCGCACTGCTGTACCTGTTCATCTCCTCCGGAGGCAGCTTCTCGATTCTCGACTGGCACCAGTTGCCGATCGGCATGACTGCGCAGAACTGGCTGTTCCTGGCCTTCCTGGTGGCGTTTGCGGTCAAGGTGCCGATGTGGCCGGTACATACCTGGTTGCCCGACGCGCACGTCGAGGCGCCGACGGGGGGATCGATCGTGCTGGCGGCGATCGCCCTTAAACTTGGCGCATATGGCTTTCTTCGTTTCTCGCTGCCGATTACCCCGGACGCTTCGCATACCCTTGCAGGCCTGGTGATTGCGCTGTCGCTGATTGCCATCATCTATATTGGCTTCGTTGCCCTCGCACAGGAGGACATGAAGAAGCTCGTCGCATATTCCTCGATTGCCCATATGGGTTTTGTGACCCTTGGGTTCTTCATCTTCAGCCCCATGGGTGTCGAAGGCGCGCTGGTGCAGATGATCTCGCACGGTTTTGTGTCGGGCGCGATGTTCTTCTCGATCGGAGTCATGTACGATCGGGCGCATTCACGGCAGATTGCGGATTACGGCGGTGTGGTCAACATGATGCCCAAATTTTCCGCATTCTTCATGCTTTTTGCGATGGCCAATGCCGGTCTGCCGGCCACCTCGGGCTTTGTTGGCGAGTTCATGGTCATTCTTGCAGCCGTCGATCACCATTTCTGGGTAGCTTTTGCCGCCGCTTCGACCATGATTGTCGGTGCTGCCTATACGCTGTGGATGTACAAGCGAGTGGTGTTTGGGGCAGTGGCCAATCACCATGTGGCCGAACTGGCCGATATCAATGCACGAGAATTTCTGATCTTTGTCCTCTTCGCCGTTGGCGCATTGGGCATGGGTCTCTATCCGCAACCCTTTACTGAAGTCATGCACAGCTCGGTCAATGAGCTGCTGCGTCACGTCGCCCTCAGCAAGATCCAATAACTGGTAGCCGCTATGACTCTTGCCGAAATGCAGTTCCTGACGCCGGACCTTCGCATCGCAGCTGCGGAGATCTTCATCTTGCTGATGGCTTGCCTGATCCTCATGTTCGATCTCCTGGCCAAGGACAGGAAGCGCACAGCAACTTTCGTCGCCACCCAGTTGACCCTGGTCGTCGCGGCAGTGATCACCTTTTCGATGAGTACGGGTGAGATCAGCTACACCTTCAGCAATATGTACGTCGCTGACCTGATGGCTGACCTGTTGAAGCTGCTTCTTTATCTGACGGTGATGGTGGTTCTGTTCTATTCCCGAGGCTATATCCTCGAGCGCGAGCAGATGGCCAAGGGCGAGTATTATGCTCTGGCGCTTTTTGCCACCCTGGGCATGATGGTGATGATTTCAGCGAACCATTTTGTCACTGTCTATATTGGTCTGGAATTGCTGTCGCTCTCACTTTACGCAATGGTGGCGATGAATCGTGATTCGGTTCCGGCAACCGAGGCCGCGATGAAGTATTTTGTCCTGGGCGCGCTGGCTTCTGGACTCCTCCTGTACGGCATGTCGATGATCTATGGCGCGACTGGTACCCTGGAAATTACCGCCGTTGCCGAGCGCCTGTTCATGGGGCAGGCTGACCAGACGATCCTAGTTTTCGGCATCGTCTTCCTGGTCTCGGGGGTGGCTTTCAAGCTGGGGGTGGTGCCGTTCCACATGTGGATTCCGGATGTCTACCATGGCGCACCGACGGCAGTGACCCTGTTCATTGCTACCGCACCAAAATTGGCGGCGTTTGCGATGGTCATCCGCCTACTGGTCAACGGGCTGATCGTCCTTTCCGCGGATTGGCAGACGATGTTGATCTTGCTTTCGGTACTGTCGATGGCCATTGGTAACATTGCCGCCATTGCGCAGACCAACCTGAAGCGGATGCTGGCCTATTCGGCTATTTCGCACATGGGTTTCATGCTGCTCGGAATGGTCACCGGCGTGGTCGGTGGTGACGCGCGTTTCGCACTCAATGCCTACAGTTCATCGATGTTTTATGTCATTACCTATGTGCTGACCAGTGCCGGGACCTTCGGCATGATTCTTTTGTTGGCGCGGGCCGGTTTCGAATCGGATGAAATTGACGACTTCAAGGGACTCAACAAGCGTAGCCCGTGGTTCGCCGGGATGATGATGATGATGATGTTCTCGATGGCGGGCGTACCGTTCTTCGTCGGTTTCTTTGCCAAGTTCTCAGTACTGCAGGCGGTGGTTGCCGCAGGCTACCTGTGGCTGGCCATCGTCGCAATCATGTTTTCGCTGATCGGTTGCTTTTACTATCTGCGCGTCGTCAAGATCATGTACTTTGATCAGCCGACCAACCCCATGCCGATCGTAGCGCCACTCGATGTCAAGATACTGATGTCGGCCAATGGCTTGGCGGTTGCTCTGCTCGGGATCTTTCCGCAGGTGCTGATGTCGCTCTGTGCTTTTGCACTGTTGCGCTCGCTTTGACAGTATTATCTATTAATCCTTACCGGAACGCCCCGCCAGTCGGGGCGTTTTCATGGCCGAGGTTGCGTTCGCAATTCACCAATCTTGATGCGTTTGCTTGCGGGAGGGGAACCGAAGGTGAGGAAAACGGTCATGATTGTCACTAAAGCGGGTGTCTCTATTCGTCATTAGCGTTGGCAATTGCGGAATCAAAGGAATTCAAGAAATGGAAGACGAATATCCACATCTCCATGAAGAGACTCTTGAGAGCACGCAGATCTTCAGCGGCAAGTTGCTGGATCTGCGCCGTGACCGGGTTCTGCTGCCAGACGGTAGGGAGTGCGTGCGAGAATACGTGCGACACCAGGGTGCGGTAGCGATCATCGCCGAGCTTGATGATGGTCAACTCCTCTTCGTGCGTCAGTATCGATATCCTCTCAGCCGTTCTTTCCTTGAGTTGCCGGCTGGCAAGATTGATCCCGGTGAGGACATCCTTTCCACCGCCTGTCGTGAGTTGCTCGAAGAGACCGGCTTCCGGGCGGCAGAATGGCGTTACCTCGGAGTGATGCACCCCTGCGTCGGCTATTCGGATGAGCGGATCGAGATGTTTCTCGCTCGCGGTTTACAACGCGAAGCAGACCAGAATCTCGACAGCGGCGAGTTCATGGATCTCCTCAGCCTGCCGCTGGATGAGGCGCTGGCAGCGGTGCGCAGCGGCACCATTACGGATGCCAAGACCATCACCGGGCTGTTTTGGGCCGAAAAAGCGCTGCTAGGCGGCTGGTGATTTGTGGTAAGTCATGAGACCGTTAGAGGAGATCCTTGAGGGCAGCCTGTAGTTCGGCGACCTGTACCTCAAGGCGTGTCACTCGTTCTTCAAGTTCCCTCCGCACAGAACCTCTCTCACGAGAAAGTTCGTCGGACGGTGGGGTGACTGCGCCGCAGAGCAAGTGCGCCCAGCGATGCTCGCGGGAACCCGCCTGTCTGGGCAACCGGATGACCAGGGCACCGCTGCGGCGCTCAGCTAGTTCCTGCAAATAAGCTTCCACCGAGGAGCTGTCATCAAAGCGGTACAGTCGCTCGCAGTTGGCGCGCAACTCGCTGACCGTCTGAGCGCCGCGCAACACCAGCATCGCGAGTAGCGCCACGCTTGCCGGCGGTACGCCGTACACCTTGCCAAAATTCTGTGCATAACGCAGGACACGACCCGATGCACCATAGGTTTCGAGCACCAGAACGCGGCCGCGCAGTTCTTCGAGTGCCATCTGCACCTCGCTATCCGGGACGATGATCACCGGTTCACGAGCGGTTTTCTGGTTGCAGCCGAGGGTCAGGCTGTTGAGCGTCAGCGGATAGCTGTCAGGTGTCGTCTTTTCCTTTTCAATCAGGACGCCGAGGATGCGCGCCTCAAGAAAGCTCAGGAGTTGCTGTGTATCGGACAATGGGCCGCCTCGTTTCTATAATCTGGAAGTCGATGTAGTGAATTGAGTAGGGTTCTGATGCTCTTAGTTACGTAGCTGGAAAGAGCCTGCCGCGTTGAGGATGGGGTAGAAGGAGTCAGACGAACAGTTGCCCGTGTTCGCGCGTGTCGTGGAAGCCAACCCTTGCCCATTTCTCACTCGTCACCTCGAGGTTGTAGCGCGTACTTGCGAGGTAGACCGGATTGCCGTCGACATCCTTGGCCATGCGGTGGAGCTGTTCGCGCTCGAAATTGCGTCTTGTTGCATCGTCGGGAAAAGTCAGCCAGCGCGCCGTGTAAATATCGGCCGATTCGAAAATGGCATCGACCTTGTACTCGGTTTGTAAGCGGTGTGCGACGACCTCGAATTGCAGATTGCCGACAGCGCCCAGCAAGAGTGCGCCGCTGGCGAGGTTTTCGAAGACCTGGATCGCTCCCTCTTCGCCAAGTTCCTGTAGACCTTTCAGCAACTGCTTGCTTTTCAGTGGGTCGCGCAGCCGCGCTGCGCGAAAAAGTTCCGGGGAGAAATAGGGGATGCCCTTGAAACCCAAGACTTCACCTTCGCTCAGGCAATCGCCGATATGCAGGTTCCCGTGGTTGTGGATGCCGATGATGTCGCCGGCAACGGCGTCTTCCATCAGCAGCCGCTCGTTGGCCATGAAGGTCAGCACATTGGCCAGTTTCATCTCGCGATCGAGGCGAAGGTGTTTGACTTTCATTCCCGGTGCGTAGCGGCCGGAGCAGACGCGGAAGAAAGCGATCCGGTCGCGGTGCTTGGGGTCCATGTTGGCCTGAATCTTGAAAACGAAGCCACTGAAAGTCGCCTCTCCGGGTTGCACCAGACGTTTGCCACCATCACGCCCCTGTGGTGGTGGCGCCCAGTCGAGCAGCGCCTGCAGGATCTCCTGCACGCCGAAGTTGTTGATTGCCGACCCGAAGAATACCGGTGACTGTTGCCCGGCAAGAAAACTGACCAGATTGAAAGGGCTGCTAGCGCTCTGAATGAGATCGACGTCCTCACGAAGTTGGCCCACCTCGGCAGGGAACTGCGTGTCGAGGAGAGGGTTATCAAGGCCGTCGAGAAGTTCCGACTCACTGCGCCGCTCCTCGCCAGCGGCAAAATGCAGCAGACGGTCGTTCAACAGGTGATAGACGCCGCGAAAGGTCTTGCCCATGCCGATCGGCCAAGTGATCGGTGCGCATTCGATGCCGAGCACCGATTCGATTTCTCCAAGCAGATCGAAGGGCTCGCGCACCTCGCGGTCGAACTTGTTGACAAAAGTGATGATCGGTGTATTGCGCATGCGGCACACGTTGAGCAGCTTGATGGTCTGCGCTTCGACACCCTTGGCGGCGTCGATGACCATCACCGCAGCATCGACGGCGGTCAGGACGCGGTAGGTGTCTTCGGAAAAATCTTCGTGGCCTGGTGTGTCGAGCAGATTGATGGTGTGTTGCTGGTATTCGAACTGCATCACCGAACTGGTGACCGAAATGCCGCGCTGCTTCTCGACCTCCATCCAATCCGAGGTGGCGTGGCGAGCACTCTTGCGTCCCTTGACGGTTCCGGCAAGCTGAATGGCGCCGCCGAACAGGAGCAGCTTTTCGGTCAGTGTTGTCTTGCCCGCGTCGGGGTGAGAGATGATGGCAAAGGTGCGGCGTCTGGCGACTTCGCGCAGGATTTCGGGAGGGAACTGACTTTCGTTCCGGGATTCACTCAATAGGGGACTCATCAGGAAGCTTTCGACGGCAATAAAACGCCCGTGTAGAAGAAGGACAAGCATTCACAGCGTTGGGGTACACAGGGGGGTGAACTATAGCAAGACTGGCGGCGGTCGGATCCGGTTTGATAGACAACGGGCCTGAGCTCGGTCAGAGTAAGCTGGCAACGTGCGTGACGGCAAACTGGAGTATGTGGACGTCTTGAAGCGTGGTTTGCCAGTTGTCGAATGCTGCGCGGATCGCTGCGTGACCATGCCAAAGAGTTCCGGTCACGAAGGCACGACCGTCGACCTGGATGGCGCGAATTGCCGCG
Source organism: Candidatus Accumulibacter cognatus (assembly GCA_013414765.1). Taxonomy (GTDB): domain Bacteria; phylum Pseudomonadota; class Gammaproteobacteria; order Burkholderiales; family Rhodocyclaceae; genus Accumulibacter; species Accumulibacter cognatus. Next base: position 789,657 of record CP058708.1, on the reverse strand, counting down.
CGATTGAGATCGTCGGTCGCCGCCCTGTCCAGTCCCTCGCGAATAATGCGGTAGAGGTGGCCCCGGAAATTCGGACAGGAGGATAGGTGGTAGCCTTGCCCCCACGACCGGCTGCGGAAGCGGCTATAACAGGAGCAAGAGCATGACGAGAAGGACGAGGCGGAACCACACACCGGCATTCAAGGCGCAAGTGGCCCTGGCGGCGCTGAAGAGCGACAAGACGCTGGCGGAGTTGGCCCAGCAATATGACCTTCACCCGAATCAGATCACCGACTGGAAGCGACCACTGACGGAGCGTGCGGTTCAGGTATTTGGAGACGCCAGTAGTCCGGCGAGCAGCGATCCGGACCTGACGAAACTGCACGCCAAGATCGGCCAGCTGACGCTGGAGAACGATTTTTTAGAACATGCGCTCACCCAGGCGGGCTTGCTGAGCGCAAAACGATGATTGACCGCAAGCACAAGCTTCCCGTGTCACATCAGTGCCTCCTGCTGGGGCTGGAGCGTTCGAGCGCGTACTACACGCCCCGCGAGGTCTCGGCGGAGGACCTGGCGCTGATGCGCCGGATTGACGCGTGGCATCTCGAGCACCCGTTCGCCGGCGCCCGCCTGTTGCGCGATCTGCTGCGCCCCGAGGGGTTCCAGGCCGGCCGCAGGCACATCGGTACTCTGATGGCGCGCATGGGGATCGAGGCCCTTTATCGAAAGCCCCACACCTCCCGTCGGCAGCGGGGGGATGAAATCCATCCGTATCTGCTGCGCGACCTCGTGGTTGATCGGCCCAATCAGGTATGGGCGGCGGACATCACGTACATTCCGATGCGCCGGGGCTTCCTCTACCTGTTCGCCGTGATCGACGGGTACTCGCGGCGGGTGCTCGCCTGGCAGCTCTCCAACACCCTGACGACCGACTTCTGTCGGGAAGCGGTGCGCGAAGCCCTCCACCGGTATGGTTGCCCGGAGATCTTCAACACCGATCAGGGTGGCCAGTTCACCAGCGACGAGTTCACCGGTCTGCTCAAGGCGCACGGTATTCGGATCAGCAGGGACGGCAAGGGGTCCTGGCGGGAAAACAAGCGAAGCGCAGTTTCGCGAGCCGATAGGCGAGAGGGCGAAGCCCGTCACAACGTCTTTGTCGAGCGACTGTGGAAGACGGTCAAGTACGAGGAGGGGTATCTCAAGGCCTATGACAGCGTTGCCGATGCGAAAGCCCACTTGGCCACGTATCTGCGCTTCTACAACGAGCGACGCCCCCATCGCTCCCTGGATGGCCAGACGCCGGACGCCACCTACTTCGCGGCACTCGCGGCTGCCACGCGACCGGTGGCGTAGGGCATGAGGAAGGGGCTCCGTGGATTTGTGGACGATGCGCTGTCGCGCACCGGGCTGCTTGCGGTGGAAAAGTCTGGCGACTTTTCCACCGCGCGTCCCTTCGCCCACAAGCTTCACCGAGCTCTATTCGGTTCGGATAAAATCACAGAAGGTCAAAACCAAGCGCAACTCCGGTCACCTGACCACCACCGGCAGGGCTCCACTTATCAAAGCAGATTTTCTGTCCAAACAAACGGGGCCACCTCTATATTCGCCGCTCGCCAGAAACGCCTCTTGGAGGATTGCGGCATCGCGAACGAAGGCAAAGCCGCTGTCGTAGGGAACATTCAACCACTTGTGTGCATCCGAGGCTACCGAATCTGCACGCTCGATTCCGAGGCTCAGGTGTGCGAAGCGGGGAGATGTGCCGGCGAACAGCCCGAAGGCTCCGTCCACATGCAGCCATGCGCCGCCTGGGTGGGCATCACGCAGATCGGCGAGCGCAGTAAGGTTGTCGAAGTGGCCGGAATTCACCTCGCCGGCGTTGCCAATAATGATCACCGGCCCATTGATCTCACCGAGCAGCTCGGCCAGCGCGGCAATGTTCACCGATCCGCCCGGTGCGGATGCCTTGCGCACCTGGTTACGACCAAAGCCGAGTGTACCTAGGCATTTGCGGGCGCTGAGGTGGATCTCTGTGCTCGAAACGACATGAATCGCGGATGACCCGCCAGACCATCGCCCGACGCGTCGAAGCCGAGGCGTCGTCCGGCCCATTGCCGCGTAGCGATCAGACCGACGAGGTTGGCCATGGTCGCGCCGCTGGTCATTGCGCCGGACCATTCCGTGGGCAGTCCGAAGAGATCCTTGAGCCAGCGCAGAACGACGAGTTCGGTCTGCGCCGCCGCGGGGCTGCTGGCCCATAGTCCAGCGTTCTGGTCGATGGCCGAGGCCAGCCAGTCCCCGGCAAGCGCAGCGGGCGTGACACCGCCGTTCACGAAACCGAAAAAGCGAGGGCCCGGCGACGCGGTGATGCCGCGCTCGGCACGCGTATACCATTCATCAAGTACGGCGGCGGGATCGCTCCCGGTTTCGGGAAGCGGTTCGTCCAGTGCCGTCGCCATCTCTTCCGGTGATGGAACATGACTGACCAAGCGCTCCGGCAGCGATGCCAGGAAAGAACTCGCCAGCGCGTGCGCTCGGCCGATAGCCCGTAGTACGGTCACGGCAGCGGTCGTCGATTCGATTCCTGTGTGCATACGTCAGCTACCTGGGTTCTGAAATGGGTGGGCAGACAAGCGATGGTAGTACGGCAGCAGGAGATCGGCTTCAGCGCGACTCCTTGATCATCCGGCCGAAGCTCGGCTGCACCGGCCGGGCATTGTGCCGGTACAGCCGGGTGAAAATCGCGAACTGCTCAGGCGAGATCTGTTGCGCCTGCCTGAGCACCAGCCAGAGCACCCCTTCGGAGCACGGAGGCGTCGTCAGCGAGCCCATATAGGTATAGTAGCTACGGTCCTGGGGCAGTAACTGCGCGATGTCGATGTCCGGTCCGGTTGAACTGACGTATTCGTTCTTCTCCAGCGGTAGATTGTTCCATACGGCCTGGATCAGCGGATTTTCGATGCCCTTCTCGAGCAGCACAGCGAGGACAGCAAGCCTGCCTTCCTCCGACTTATGTACCAGATGTGCGACCATGTCGAAGGATTTACCGTTGAGTCGTTCCTCGGAGGGTCGGTGAAAGTGAAACTGGATCAGATCGTAGGTCTTGCCATGCAGTCGGATGCTGTTGCCGCTCACCTCGACCTGGATGGTGTGGCCATTGTCGATGACGCGGAATGCTGACTGTCGATAGTTGAATTCAATCGCTTCGAGGTCGACGCGGAAACCGTCGCGAATATCGATTGGAGATTGCCGCTTGCCGGTATCGCAGGTGGCAAATTCCGGCTTCAGTTTGCCCCAGTTCTCGGGTCCGCCCTCGCCCTCGTAAGCCCAGTGAACATGCGCATGAGCGTAGGGGGTGAGGGGGTATTGATCGGTGGCCGTTGGTCGCGACTTCGCTGCGCGGTGAGGTTCGGGTGCCGCAACCGCAAGCATCGCCGGAGCAGCGACTCCGACGCGCGCAAACGGTTTGGCTCCCGTTGGCGGTTTGACCTCGGGTACCATCCTTTCGGCCGCCAGGGTTTGCAGATTGGCGCGTCGGACTTCCTTTTGAACCAGTGCCTCGTTGGCTTTGCGCAGTTCGCCGCTGGCCTCGTTGACCCTGTCGGCGGTTCGGCTGGCAGCCAGGGTAGTTTCAGGCCCCGGTTTCGGTCGGCAGACTTCCCGCAGCAGCTTGTCGTCGAGCATGCCCGAACGAACCGGCATCTCGAGTTGTCCCTTGACATCTTCTTCCCGGAGCAGTTCGCCTTCGTCCTTGAAATAGCTGCGTTTCAGCGTACTGTAGCTACGCGAGCTACAGTCGTAGCGGCTGAGGGCTTGTACAATCCGGTACGACGAAGAGGTTTTGGGATCGATGATCGGTTTTTCGAGAACGATTCGCCCCAGGGCTACGGTCTTTCCGGTTTCATCCTTGCGGATACTGCCGCGGTCGATCTCGACGCGTTTACCGGGCTCGGCGGAAATCGCCTGCCAAGCCGCCGACGAAATCGCCGGCATGCAGAGTACGAGACCGATGGCAAGAAACCTGATGTTTGGATGCATGAAGGAACCTCCCGTCGTTCGCTCTGATCATTCTCTGGTTCACGGAAAATCGTCGCGAAACTTGAGGCGGGAACTTGAGGCAGGAATGGCCTGGGCGACAGCACACGCTGGCCTGCCCATAAAAAAACCCTGGCGGGCTTTCTGCACCGCCAGGGTTATGCTGTGGAACCAGAGATGGCTTAGTGGCTGGCGCCGGAAGCGCCGAAACCCGTTTGTGCGCGCACGTACTGGTCTTCGAATGCCTCTTTCTCCAGTTTGGAGCGCGGGCCGGTGTCACTCTTCGAGAAGATGTACGCGAAGATGAACGCGATCGGCATCGCGAACAGCGCCGGCTGCGTGTAGGGGAACAAGGCGGCCTTGTTGCCCAGTACGTCAACCCACACCGACTTCGAGAAGAGAACGAAGAGGACTGCAGAGGTGACGCCACCGTAGCCGCCCCACAGGGCTCCACGCGTCGTCAGGCCTTTCCAGTACATCGACAGAATCAGCACCGGGAAATTGGCCGCGGCAGCCACACCGAAGGCCAAGCCGACCATAAAGGCGATGTTCATCTTCTCGAACGCGATGCCGAGAACGATGGCCAGCATGCCGAGTCCGATGGTGGCGTAGCGGGACATCTGGATTTCCTCTTTCTCGGTCGCCTGCCCTTTGCGGATCACGCGTGCATAGATGTCATGCGAAATCGCCGAAGCCCCGGCGAGTGCCAGACCGGAAACGACCGCCAGGATGGTCGCGAAGGCCACTGCCGCCAGGAAGCCGAGCAGCATGTTGCCGCCGACGGCCTTGGCCAGGTGCATGGCGACCATGTTGCCGCCGCCGATCAGCTTGCCGCCGACGGTGCCACCCTCGAAGAACTCCGGGTTCTGTCCGACGATGAGGATCGCGCACAGACCCATCAGGAAGATGACGTTGAAGAAGAAGCCGACGAAGCCGGACGCATAGAGCACCGATTTCCGGGCTTCCTTGGCGTTGCCGACGGTGAAGAAGCGCATCAGGATGTGCGGCAGACCGGCGGTGCCGAACATCAGGCCGAGACCGAGCGAGATGGCGGTGACCGGATCGGCCAGAAGGCTGCCAGGGGCCATCAGCTTGGGTCCGAGCTTATGGACGGCTTCGGCTTTCTGCAACAGGTCGGTGAGCGAGAAGCCGAACTGGACGTAGGCCAGCAGCAGCGTCAGCGTACCGCCGAAGAGCAGCATGCAGGCCTTGATGATCTGCACCCAGGTTGTCGCCACCATGCCGCCAAGGGTGACGTAGACCATCATCAGGATGCCGACGACAAAGATCGCGATGTTGTAGTCGAGACCGAACAGCAGCTTGATCAGCTGCCCGGCACCGACCATCTGGGCGATCAGGTAGAAAACGACGACGACCAGCGACGAGAGCGCTGCCATGGTGCGTACCTTGCCCTGGTCGAGTCGGTACGAGGTGATGTCGGCAAAGGTAAAACGTCCCAGGTTGCGCAGCCGCTCGGCCATCAGGAAGAGGATGATCGGCCAGCCGGCGAAGAAAGCCAGCATGTAGATATAGCCGTCGTAGCCCTGGGTGTAGGTCATCGCCGTCAGACCGAGCAGCGTCGCCGCCGACATGTAGTCGCCGGCGATCGCCAGACCGTTCTGGAAACCGGTGATGCCACCGCCGGCGGTATAGAAGTCGGCGGTGGTCTTGGTGCGGCTGGCCGCCCAGTAGGTGATCCCCATGGTCATTGCCACGAAGATCAGGAACATGATGATCGCGTGCCAGTTGGTCGCCTGCTTGGCCCCACCTGCTTCTACAGCTGGGCCGGCAACCGCCAGACCGGAGAGGATGAGCAGGGAAAGTGCTGTGATCAGTCGCTGCATCATGGTTTCTCCTTCTGGGCTTCCTTGATCATTTCGGAAGTCAGATCATCAAACTCGCCGTTGGCACGTCGAACATACACGAAAGTCAGCAGCCAGAAAAAAACGAACAGGCAAAGCTCGATGGTATAGCCGATCGGCCACATCGATCCCTCGGCAATCTTCTGACCCAGCAGTCCTGGGTTGAAGGCGACCAGCATGAAAAATCCGTAAAAAAGGATCAGCACGATGGCCGACAGGGTCCACGCGAAGCGTCCCCGCTCGCTAATCAGTTTGTGGAATTTGGGATTGACCCGCATTCGCTCGTAAATAACACTACTCATGTCATCCTCCGATGTCGTTTTGTTGAAGCGGTTTTGCCGCAGTTTCTGCAGCGTATTGACCAGGTGTTGACAAGTCCTTCCCCTCGCCGCGCCGAATACTAACCCAGATCAATGGCTTGTTCAATTTCGTCGTTCTAGAAGTCTTCACGCCACTGGCCGGGGATGGCGTCGTTACTGGTGGGCCAGCGCTCCCGTCACTCAAGTCGGTGCGGCGTCTGGATGAGCGTCCTGGAGCCTGATGTCATTGAGTCGGAGTGATGCGGCGTTGCACAATGATTATTGGTGAAAAAGGACTAGAATTGCCAGTATAACGACAAGGGCTTGGCCGTCAGCGTTTTGATGGTCAGCGCACCGGAGGAGACGAGATGCCGGACATGGCCTCTTCGCAAGCGCTGGATACCTTTCCACGCTTGCTGATTCAGCATGCGCAAGTGCGTGGCGGCAAGCCGGCGATGCGCGAGAAGGATCTGGGGATCTGGCAGTGCTGGACCTGGAACGATGTGGCCGAAGAGGTTCGCGCACTCGCCTGTGGTCTCGCCGAAATGGGTTTTCGACGTGGCGAGAATCTGGCTATCGTCGGCGAAAACCGGCCGCGTATGTACATGATGATGACCGCCGTGCAATGTCTTGGCGGCGTGCCCGTGCCGCTCTACCAGGACGCAGTTGCCAGCGAAATGCTGTTCACCCTGCTCGATGCGGAAATCCGTTTTGTCTTCGTCGAGAATCAGGAGCAGGTCGACAAGTTGCTCGAAATCCAGGATCAACTGCCGCAACTCGAGCATGTGCTTTACGACGATCCGCGCGGAATGCGTCACTATACGCAGCCTTTCATCCACAACATCCGCGAGTTGATGGCGATGGGACGGATCCACAATCGCAATCACCCGGCTCTGCTGAGCACCGAGATCGACGCGGGTCACCCCGATGATGTAAGCGTCATGCTGTACACTTCGGGGACGACGGGCAAACCCAAGGGGGTGTGTCTGACCCACCATGCCTTCATCAGCGCGGCACGAGGGGGGGCGGATTTCGACCGTCTGACCGCTGATGAGGACATCCTTTCGTATCTGCCGATGGCCTGGGTTGGCGACCACCTGTTTTCATTTGCACAGGCGATGGTCACTGGTTTCACGATCAACTGTCCGGAGTCAGCCGAAACGGTGATGACCGACCTGCGCGAGATCGGGCCCAGCTACTACTTCGCGCCCCCCCGCGTCTTCGAGAACCTGCTGACGCAGGTGATGATCCGCATGGAGGACGCAAGCGTCATCAAGCAGAAAATGTTTCACTACTTCATGGCGGTCGCCCGGCGCAGCGGTGCCCAGATTCTCGACGGCCAGCCGGTCTCCTTTGCCGACCGGCTGCTCTACGCCTTGGGCAAGGTTTTCGTCTTCGGGCCGCTGAAGAATGTTCTCGGCATGAGCCGCATCCGTGTTGCCTATACCGCTGGGGCAGCGATCGGCCCCGACCTGTTCCGTTTCTATCGATCAATCGGCATCAATCTGAAGCAGCTCTATGGTCAGACCGAAACCTGCGCTTACGTCTGCCTGCAACCCGATGGCCAGATCAAGTTTGACAGCGTCGGCAAACCGGCCCCAGGTGTCGAAGTCAGGATCGCCGATAACGGCGAGATCCTGGTCAAGGGTCCGATGCTGCTCAAGGAGTATTACAAGCGGCCGGATGCGACAGCCGAAGCGATCAACGCCGACGGTTATTTCATGACCGGTGACGCGGGAATTTTCGATGACGATGGTCATCTCAAGATCATCGATCGCGCCAAGGATGTTGGCAAACTGGCGAACGGTGCGATGTATGCACCCAATTACATCGAAAACAAGTTGAAGTTCTTCCCGTACATCAAGGAAGCCGTGGTCTTCGGTGATCACCGCGAAATGGTCTGCGCGTTCATCAACATCGACATCGGCGCGGTTGGCAACTGGGCGGAGCGGCGTGGCTTCGCTTATTCAGGCTATACCGACTTGGCGGCCAAGCCAGAGGTCTATGGGCTGATCCAGGAATGCATCGAGCAAGTCAATGGCGAACTGGTGGGGGAGGGCGCCTTGGCCGATTCGCAGATTCATCGTTTCTTGATCCTGCACAAGGAACTCGATCCCGATGATGATGAATTGACTCGCACGCGCAAGGTGCGCCGCAACTTCGTCGCCGAGAAATATGCAGTGCTGATCGAAGCGCTGTACAACGGCAGAGAACGTCAATTCATCGAAACCGCGGTGAAGTTCGAGGACGGGCGGCAAGGCAGGGTGGCTGCCGATCTCGTCATCCGCGATCCGAAGACTTTTGCAGTTGCCGGGAGGGGCGGCTGATGAGTCGGCAAAGCGGAGAAATTATTCTCGATCTGAAAAACGTCTCCCTCTCCTTCGGTGGGGTCAAGGCGCTGACCGACATCTCGTTCGACGTTCGCGAACACGAGATCAGGGCGATCATCGGCCCGAATGGTGCAGGCAAGAGTTCGATGCTGAACGTGATCAATGGGGTCTACCGCCCACAGAAAGGGGAGATCATCCTGCGTGGCCAGCACTTCAACCGCATGAACCCCTACAAGGCAGCCAGGGCGGGTATCTCACGTACCTTTCAGAACATCGCCCTGTTCAAGGGCATGAGCGTGATCGACAACCTGATGACCGGACGTAATCTGAAGATCCGCAGCAACCTGATCCAGCAGGCGATCTGGTGGGGAGCGGCGCGGCGCGAGGAACTCCTGCACCGGGCCAAGGTTGAGGAAGTGATCGATTTCCTGGAAATTCAGCATATTCGCAAAACGCCGGTTGGTCGCCTGCCCTATGGGCTGCAAAAGCGTGTCGACCTTGGCCGGGCACTGGCCATGGAACCGAGCATCCTTCTGCTTGACGAGCCGATGGCCGGAATGAACGTCGAAGAGAAACAGGACATGTGTCGGTTCATTCTCGACGTCAATGATCAGTTCGGCACGACGATTGTGTTGATCGAACATGACATGGCGGTGGTGATGGACATTTCCGACCGGGTGGTGGTTCTCGATTACGGCAGGAAGATCGGCGATGGGGACCCCGACGCGGTTAGGGCCAATCCGGAAGTCATCAGCGCCTACCTTGGCGCCAGCCACTGAGGGGAGCATCGGATGGGTTTCTTTCTCGAAACACTGATTGGTGGACTGATGGCCGGCATGTTGTACTCGCTGGTCGCGCTGGGTTTCGTGCTGATCTTCAAGGCTTCGGGGGTGTTCAACTTCGCACAGGGTGCGATGGTGCTGTTCGCGGCCCTGGCGATGGCACGTTTTTCGGCGTGGCTTCCGGATCACCTGGGCATCGACAGCGCATGGCTGGCAAATACGATCGCCTTTTTCCTGGCCGGCGCGCTGATGTTCGTCGTCGCCTGGCTGATCGAGCGTCTGGTCCTGCGTCACCTGGTGAATCAGGAGGGCGCAACCCTGCTGATGGCGACCCTGGGCATCGCTTACGTCCTTGAAGGCGTCGGCACAAGCGTTTTCGGTGCCGACGTCTACAAGATCGACGTCGGCATGCCCAAGGAGCCGGTGATGATCCTCGAAGGGACCTTTGAAGGCGGCCTGCTGATCAACAAGGAGGATTTCGTCGCCGCCTTGATCGCGGCCGTGCTGGTTGGCCTGCTGGCGCTGTTTTTCCAGAAGACCGCCACCGGGCGGGCCTTGCGGGCGGTTGCCGACGATCACCAGGCAGCTCAGTCGATCGGTATCCCGCTGAATCGTATCTGGGTGATCGTCTGGTGCGTCGCTGGCTTGGTGGCGCTGGTTGCCGGGGTGATCTGGGGCTCCAAGCTGGGCGTACAGTTTTCTCTGGCGACGGTGGCGCTGCGTGGTTTGCCGGTGGTCATTCTTGGCGGTCTGACCTCGATTCCCGGCGCGATCATCGGCGGACTGATCATTGGTGTTGGCGAGAAGGTCTCGGAGGTCTATCTCGGACCGATGATTGGCGGCGGCATCGAAATCTGGTTTGCCTACCAACTGGCTTTGCTCTTCCTGCTGTTCAGGCCACAAGGCCTGTTCGGTGAAAAGATCATCGACCGCGTCTAACGGTCATGACTTTTCCCGGCAGCCCTGATCATGACAGTCATGACCGTTTCCCTTCCCACAGCGAAGGGGAAGATTCTTGAGTCGATGACGCGACTTTCACATTAAGCGGAGATCAGGCAGATGCTGTACAGAGAAAATGGTCAGTTCAAGACCTCCTACGCCGCCGATCAGCAAATTTTTCCGATTGCACAAGATCGTTGGGCAATTCTCGGTCTTCTGGTGGTGGCCTTCATCGGGGTCCCGTTGCTGGTCGACGAATACCTGTTGCGCGCAATCCTGATTCCCTTCCTGGTCCTGTCGCTGGCAGCACTCGGGGTCAACATTCTGGTCGGTTTCTGCGGGCAGATCACGCTGGGTGCCGGGGCCTTCATGGCGGTAGGGGCTTACGCAGCCTACAATTTCCATATTCGTATCGAGGGCCTGCCACTACTGGTTTCCTTGCTGCTGGGTGGCGTCACCGCTGCCGTTGTGGGCATGTTTTTTGGCATCCCGAGTCTGCGCGTTCGCGGACTCTATCTCGCGGTCGCCACCTTGGCGGCACAGTTCTTCACCGACTGGGTCTTTCTGCGGGTTCCCTGGTTTACCGACAATGCGTCTTCCGGCTCTGTTTCTGTCTCCAATCTTCAGATCATGGGCTGGCAGATTGACACTCCAGTCAACAAATACCTATTTTGCCTGATGTTCCTGACGGTGTTCGCATTGCTGGCGAAAAACATGACGCGCTGTGCCATCGGCCGGCAGTGGATGGCGATTCGCGACATGGACGTTGCCGCCGAAGTGATCGGTATCCGGCCGCTGTTTGCCAAGCTCTCGGCTTTTGCAGTCAGTTCCTTTTTTGTGGGTACGGCCGGCGCCCTGTGGGGCTTCATCCATCTGGCCTCATGGGAGCCTGCTGCCTTCTCGGTCGATCGATCGTTCCAGTTGCTGTTCATGGTCATCATTGGCGGCCTGGGTTCGATCATGGGTAGTTTCTTCGGGGCGGCCTTCATCGTCATCTTGCCGATCGCTCTGAATCAGTTCCTACCAGCTTTCGGAGCGTTGTTCGGGATCAGCATTTCCACTGCCGGAGTTTCACACGCAGAGTTGATCCTCTTTGGCGGATTGATCATTTTCTTCCTGATCAAGGAGCCGCATGGCATCGCTCGCCTGTGGTCTACCGGCAAGGAAAAACTTCGGCTCTGGCCATTTCCACACTGAGGGGTGGCCGGGCGGGTTTCGCTGTTTCTGGAGAGTTTGTACAGACGTATCACTGATCACTGCAATGACAACAAGAGGAGACACTGATGAAACTAAGCAAGCTTGCACTGACGATTTCCGCAAGCGCCGTCGTTCTGTCGTCGCTGCTGACCGCACCGACGGTCCTGGCGCAAGTCAAGGAGCAGTTCTTCCCGGTCCTGGTCTATCGCACCGGCGCTTATGCCACCAACGGTAGTCAATGGGCCAATGGTTACGTTGACTACCTGAAGCTGATAAATGCCAGGGGGGGAATTAATGGGGTCAAGATCAGTTTCGAGGAATGCGAGACGGCTTACGCCACCGATCGAGGCGTCGAATGCTACGAGCGTTTAAAAGGCAAAAACGGTGGTGCGACCTTGTTCCAGCCATTGTCGACCGGGATCACCTTTGCCCTGACCGAGAAAGCGCCGGTCGACAAGATCCCGTTGATTACCGCCGGCTACGGTCGCAGCGAATCACAGAACGGGGCCGTGTTTACCTGGAACTTCCCTTTGCTGGGGACTTACTGGGTCGGTGCCGAGGTGGCCATCCAGCATATCGCCAAGAAGGAAGGGGGTGTCGCCAAACTGAAGGGCAAGAAGATCGCGCTGGTCTACCACGACAGCCCGTACGGCAAGGAGCCGATCCCGGTCCTGCAGGAACTGGGCAAGGCCTATGGTTTTGAAGTGCAGTTGCTGCCGGTGGCACACCCCGGTGTCGAGCAGAAGGCCACTTGGCTGCAGATCCGGCAGCAAAAGCCGGACTACCTGCTGCTTTGGGGTTGGGGGGTGATGAACTCGACCGCATTGCGCGAAGCGCAGGCCACCGGTTATCAGCGTGACAAGATGATGGGCATCTGGTGGGCGGGCGCCGAACCCGACGTCAAGGATGTCGCTGAAGGAGCCAAAGGATACAGTGCGCTGACGCTGCAGCATGGTGCCGAGCCCAATTCGAAGGTCGTCAAGGACATGCTTGATCTGGTATATGCCAAGGGGCAGGGCGCCGGGCCGAAAAACGAGGTCGGGCAGGTCCTCTATATGCGTGGCCTGCTATCGGCGATGCTCGGTGTTGAAGGCGTCCGCAAGGCCCAGGAACGTTATGGCAAGGGCAAGGTGATGACCGGCGAGCAGGTGCGATGGGGCCTTGAAAACCTCAGCCTCGACCAGAAGACCCTTGACGCCATGGGCTTCGCCGGCGTGATGCGACCGGTGCAGACTTCCTGCCTCGACCACATGGGATCGTCGTGGGTGCGTGTTCATACCTGGAATGGCAGCAAGTGGGAATTCAACTCCGACTGGTACCAGGCCGACGAGAAGGTTCTGCGTCCGATGGTGATGCTGGCCTCGGGCAAGTACGCCGAAGAAAAGAAGCTGAAGCCGCGCACCCCTGAAGAGTGCAAGTTATAGATTGCCGAAAACTCACAGTCAGGACGAGCCCTTTATCCGCTCTCCAGCTTGCTGGAGAGCGGTGTCCCAATGGTGATGGCCAAGACCGCCATCACGCATGATGAAAGTCATGATGCCATGAGCGACGCCAACAATATCCTGCTTCGTGTCAATAGCATCGAGGTGATCTACAATCACGTGATTCTGGTTCTCAAGGGGGTTTCATTCAGCGTTCCCGAGGGAGGAATCGTCGCTCTGCTCGGGGGCAATGGGGCCGGCAAAACGACGACCCTGCGGGCGGTGAGCAATCTGCTGCACGGTGAGCGCGGGGAAGTGACCAAAGGCACGATCGACTTGCGCGGCGAACGTATCGAGGCACTGTCCCCGTCGCAACTGGTCCGGCGCGGTGTGATCCAGGTGATGGAAGGACGACACTGTTTCGCCCACCTGAGCATCGAGGAAAACCTGTTGACCGGCGCCTACACGCGTAGCGACGGCAAAACCGCGATTGCCGAAACGCTCGACAAGGTCTACGCTTATTTCCCTCGCCTCAAGACCCGCCGCAGCAGCCAGGCGGCCTACACTTCGGGCGGTGAGCAACAGATGTGCGCGATCGGAAGGGCGTTGATGGCCAATCCGCGCATGGTACTGCTCGACGAACCGTCGATGGGTCTGGCGCCGCAGATCGTCGACGAGGTATTTACCATCGTCAAGGATCTGAACCAGAAGGAAGGCGTGACTTTCCTGCTTGCGGAGCAGAACACCAATATGGCGCTGCGCTATGCCGACTTCGGGTATATTCTGGAAAACGGCCGGGTGGTGATGGAGGGGGTTGCCAGCGATCTGGCCGCCAACGAAGATGTCAAGGAGTTCTACCTGGGACTGTCATCGGTCGGGCGAAAGAGTTTTCGCGATGTAAAGCATTATCGTCGCCGCAAGCGCTGGCTATCGTGAGTGAGTTGCACGTTTGTTCTGCCTCAGATGTTTTCGCCGGTACTGAACCATGTGGCTCGAATGGAACCTCTTGGAACTCGAGTTGATCTCTAGCCCTAAAAATGTTCCCGCCAATGACGACAAGCTGAACATTTCGCCAATGTCGCTGATGGGCGCTGCCATCACGGCGTGGCTGCTTGTCGTTCCGGCGCGTGCCGACCATGCGGTGGGAGCCGCATCCGGCCTGCAAATCGGCGATTGCGTCATCTTTCGCGAGGGTGGGGCAGGCTGGCTGTTGAAGACACCGACCTACTGGTTCAAGGGCCTAGTGGTGGATCTGTCCCGCGAAAGGCGGATCGCGAACCTTTGCCCACACATCGGCAAGCAGGCATCCGCCTATACGCAGGCTGACCAATTACGCCTGGCGGCTGCAATGCCTTGCGTGGACAAGGAGTCAGAGGTTCAGGAAGTCCCCGTGCTGCGCCTGAGAGTGGCCGTTGAGGCATGGGAAACGCCCTGGTCGCCGCAGCACGGCGGCATCGGATGGCTTTATCGCGGGCAGTTTCTCGACCAGAAGTTGTACAAAGGGGGGGTACTGGACATCGATGCCACCTGGCTGGCGCCCTGCGAGACGGACACATGAGCGGCGGTCCGTTAAGCGGTGTGCGCGTTCTCGACCTGACGCGCCTGCTGCCCGGTCCGGTGGCTACCCTGCATCTGGCAGATCTGGGCGCCGACGTGATCAAGATCGAGGATCATGGCGCCGGTGACTACGCACGTATCCTCGGCGATGGCCCGGACGGTGTCAGCGTCTTCTACCGTAGCGTCAATCGCAACAAGCGTGGCCTGCGCCTTGACCTCAAGCACCCGCAAGGGCGTGCGGTATTTCTGCGCCTGGCGCAGGCGGCCGATATTGTCGTCGAGAGCTTCCGGCCGGGTGTCAGCGACAAGCTCGGGATTGGCTATCAGGCGTTATCGGCGGTCAATCCGAGGATCGTGTATTGCGCGATCACCGGTTACGGCCAGACCGGGCCACTGGCGATGGCCGCCGGCCATGATCTCAACTACATCGGGTTTGCCGGCGTTCTCGATCAGATCGGCGTGGCCGGCGGCCAGCCGGCGATTCCCAATCTCCAGATCGGTGATCTGCTGGGTGGCGCGATGACTGCGGTGATGGGCATCCTTGCCGCCCTGTTCGATGCGCAGCGTAGCGGGCGGGGACGCCTGGTCGACGTGGCGATGAGCGAAGCGGTTCTGGCGCACAACCTCTTCCCGTTTTTTGCGCTGCAGACCGAAGGGGGGGTGCCGCAGCGCGGCGCCGATTTGTTGACGGGTGGTGACGCCGGTTATGGGGTCTATGCGACCGCCGACGGGCGCTACATGGCGGTTGCACCATTGGAAAAGAAGTTCTGGGATCTTTTCTGTGATGCCCTGGCACATCCCGAATGGAAGTCGAAGCATGGGCTGCGCGGTGCGGCAGCAGCAGCGCTGCGTCGTGAACTTCAAGAACTCTTTGTCGGTCGGAATCAGTCTGAATGGCAGGATTTCTTTGCCGGCATCGATTGCTGTGTCACGCCCGTACTCAGCGTTGCCGAGGCTCTCGAACATCCGCACTTCGTTGCCCGGCGCATGGCCGTGCAGGCGGATGGTGTGACTCAGTTCGCTCCGCCGCTGAAACTCTCCGGCTGGGTCTTCGCAGTCGAACGCGCAGCACCATCGCCAGGCGAGCATGGCACAGAGGTGCTGCGCGAGTCAGGTTTCAGTGCAGACGAGATCTGCGAACTGCAGGAAGCTTCGATCATCTGAAGAAGCCGGGTCGCGCCAACGGCAGTCCGGGAGTTGCCGGTTGCACTACGCTTTCGGGGGGTCTTCGCGAGCCTGGCTGACTTGTGCTGCAGTGGCGGCGGCCTTCTGCATCTGTTCCTGCATCTGCTGCAGCATGGTCAGTGGCCACAGCGCTGCCTGCCTGAGTGCTTCATTGCCGCTGCCGGCAACCTGAGTGCCGGTTTGGCCGGCATCGCCGCCAGCAGCGTTGGCGGTATAACTGCTAGCCATCTGGCCCATCGCCCGCACCGCATTGAGGGTGACGCATTGCATCTCGAGGCCCTGGATCGTCATCTGCAGCATCGACAGATTCATCTTCAACCAGCTCTCGACAGCCTTGAGATCCTTGATCTTTTGTTCAATCTCTTCAATGTTGAGGGTAGGGGTGACCAGGTTGGGCAGTGAAAATCCCATGCCGCCCCACATTTTTTTGGCGAAGCTCAAAGGATCAGTGACGGAATCGAGATTGGGCATGATGGTGCTCCGGTTGTGGTGAGGATAGTCCATCTTAGCAAAGTTTTATGATTTGCGGCGGGCAGCGCTGCCGACGCCCACAGGCTAGTCTGGGCAGCACGTGCCGATCATTCAGATTTGGTAACAGTAGAGCCGTCGTGCGTCATCGATTTCAATGACGCGCGTGGCGACCACTCCCGGTACGGCAAAACTGTTGCTGACGAACAGGCTTCCCGGGGGCATCTCACTTTGTACCTTTTCCCACAATGCCGCCATCGGAGCCGGCGACAGGAAGGCATACACCACGTTGTGACCTGAGAGGCTGGTTTGCCAGAGGTCGCCCCAGCGCCAGTGGCAATTGGCAAGGCCGGCGCTGCGCAAGCGACCAATGAGCCAGGTCGCTGGTGCGTTTTCGACGCCGCAGAAATGTGCTTCAGGTCGCTTCCGGGCGAGCGGAATCAGGATACTGCCGATGCCTGCGCCGAGGTCGAGAAAACGCAGTTCGTGCAGATCGGCGGTAAGTTCGGCGATGGCTGCCGCGGTTGGGCCGTTGGAGAAATAGAGCGGGACCCGGCCAGTCAATGCACCGCGATAAACGACCAGCAGCAGAAAGAACAAGAGCAGGAACCAGCCGGGGTCGATCGCCAACCTGGAAACGCTCCAGGCCAGCGGCGCGAAGAATGCATGCATCAGGCGCCACCACCAGGGCTGGCGGCTGAGGGTGGCGAACAGCGCAGCGACACCGCCGATGGCGAAAGCCGTCTGTGGCCAGGGCAGATCTTCGTTACGGATAGCGTAGTAAGGCCAGGCCAGAGAAAGAACGGCTAGCGCTGCGGCGAGTTGCAGTGCCAGTTGGCGAATCTGCGAGTCGGGCATCGCTGGCACGGATACGACAGGTTCAGGCGAGGATGACGGCAATGGCTTGCTCCTGGAGAACTGCGAACCAGATGGTAAGGAGGGTACGGTACGTCTGTTCTTGATGTGATCGTCGTGTTGGCGACTCAAGAATCTTTCCTGACTCGTAGGAGGGAGGGGATCGGATGGATGAAATGGGGGAATTCACGGCGCTTGCTCGGCGTCCATCGAGCAATTCCGGCGTCCAGGCCGGAATACGCCCTGCCTCAGTCGCGCGAGCCGGCAGTCCCGACACCGCCTTGGTCTATCATCGCGTTGAATCTGTGCAGGCACCTGGGCGAGCTTCATGGCACTTGCCGAGGATAGGCAATTCAAGGCTAACGGCGAAAGTATATGTTCCCCTATCAACTGCGGTCAATTGTCGATCTGGCCCACTGGCAGTTTTCACCTATGGTCATCAGGCAGTAAGCCTGTAGAATAGTCCCTGGGCCTGTAGCTCAGTTGGTTAGAGCAGAGGACTTAGCGAGGGCAGCCTGAACATCCTCCGATGTCTGGTTGTCCTCATGGGTTGCCCGTTGCCAGTCGTATTCTGGTGGCGGGTAGAACTGGTCAAATTCGGTGGAAGCTAAGCCCTCCGGGGTATGCCAATACCGAGCCAAGTCCCCAAGCGATACGGGGAAAGGTGTAGAGACTAGACGGCCAGCCGATCACAGGAAGGTATAGTCCAGACCACAAACCTGAAAGGGGCGGCGAAAGTCGTAGTGGTAAGCATAATCCTTTGGTCCAGGGTTCAAGTCCCTGCGGGCCCACCAAACAAAAAGACCAACCCCTCATCGGGTTGGTCTTTTTTTGCCTACTCCCGCGTGTTTGCGCGGGTTCGTGCGGGTTCCTGTGGACTTCGTGGTTTCCCGTAGGCGCCCGGATTCGGCCGTTCTCGCTCTCATCTGGCCATTTTTCTCTCCGGCGTCGCTGCCCGCTGGAGGCCGAAGTCCACGAGTTCCTGGAATCGCACCGTTATGAATCAACAGCTTATACGTGGTCCAATCAAGCAGTTGATTCGTGGCATTGGTAGGCGGAGGGAACAGCAGTGCCATTCCAGCGAGCGAAAAGTGCGGGATCTCTGGCTGGTTGGCGAGCCGTTGCCGGCCAGCTTCCGACGTTCATTGTCGCCGGTGCGGGCTTATGCTCGGTGGTCGCCAGGGGAGGCTGGTGGTTTCCCGATATCCGCGGTGCGGAAACAGAACTCAATGGGTGCAATCGATCAGGAACGGGTCTTCACGCAAACCCTCTTCCTCGGCCAACGCGGTCAATGGCCCGGTCTGGTACTCTGATTCAAACCCTATCAAGCATCCTTTTTTGCTGAAACTCTTTGCTGGTCGGAATGTCAACCAGAGTGTAAACTGACGACCGCTATGTTAACCACCAACCGTCAGGAGGCGTCCTCGTGAGCGAAATGATGTCGAATGCCCCAGTGTATTACGCCTTGGTGCAAGCACACTTCAATCCCGTTGCCGCGATGGCCAAGTATGTGGACCAGGTGCAGGATCGCCTGCGTCGCGAGGGCTACCCGCTGTTTGAGCCTCAGCAGATCACGCACCTCGTCGTTTCCGGCGCCGGCCCAGACCAAGCCGAACCGCAAATTGCACACACCGTATCTTGGCTAATCACCCGCAGCGACCGTACGGCCGGCTTCATCCTTGGGCCGTCAGCGATCACGTTCCACACGACCCATTACAAAACGCGTGAGCAGTTCATTCCTGAACTCTTACGCGGACTTAAAGCCGTGCATGAGGGAGTGGCTCTTGATCACGTCAGTCGGCTGGGACTGCGCTACCTTGACGCCGTACTGCCGCAGGCGCACGAGACGGTCGAGCAATATCTCGTTGACGGGCTGCATGGTGTTTGGTTTGATGCCGCTCGCAAGTATGCCCTTAGCGAATCGGTTTTCGAGACTTCCACTGGCCCGCTCCTCCCCAAAGGAACCTTGGTAGCTCGGGTTCATCGAATGAGCGCGCCGCTGAGTTTCCCGCCGGATATGGTGCCAAATGGGTTGCTCCCAATGTCGCGGTTTGACATCAAGGAAGCCAAACCGCACGCGGTGATCGATACCGATCACTATGTCGAAGGGCACATGCCTCTCGATTTCGATAAGATTGGTGAGCAGCTGACTGCGCTACACGCCACTATCACGGACGTTTTCAAGGCGACAGCGACGGACCACGCTCGCACGGTGTGGGCTTGAACTGGCCTGAGGTAAGACCATGAACACATTTGCTAACCCATGGAGTTCTCCGCAATCAATGGGAGCCGCCGCGACCGCTGCCTTTGCGGTGTTCGGTTCCGCGCTCACGCTTATCGGTACCGGCAGCGTCTATAAGCTCAACCGGACCGAAGACTGGCGCATGTTGGTTCAAGCCCGCGTACCGTTCATCGTCGATGTAGTACCGCAGAGCGAAAGCTCTGCGCAGCGCCCAGATGCGCGCACGGCTGCGCAGCATCTTTCCAACATCCGGCAGGTGTTAAACCCAGCCATTTCGGATCTGGCCATAGCCTTTGGCGTTTCACGTCAAGCGATCTACAAGTGGCTCGGCGATGATGTCACCCCCGAGCCTGACAAGCGTGAGCGGATTATCCAACTCAGCCGTGTAGCCGATGCCTTCCGTGACGCAGGAGTGTCTCGCGCTTCAGCGTTGCTGAAGATGAAAGCGTTCGATGGCCGTTCGCTACTAGATCTCCTACCTGAAGGAAAATTGCGCCAGGAGGATGCACAGACGTTGATTGCTGAAGCCAAGGCTATGGAAGCGGTTTACGCCAGATCGGGGTTATCGGCATCGAGGGCCAAGCCGACGACCGATTGGCAGGCTTCGGTTTCCATACCCGGCTCCGCTGAGTAGTTCAACTAGAGGGGCCATGGATGTTCGGAGGCGATACTGACTGGCGACAGGGCGATCTGATTACATGTGATTCAGCCATCGCATTACGGTTGGCACAGGCCGTTGATGCCAACTGTAGGGTTATCGTCATTTCACACGATTGTGATCTATGCCATGAAGCAGAGGTGTTCGTGGAGGTAATCGTGGCCGAACAGGTCGTCACAGAGCCGAAACCGGACCCCAACCTGTCCTACGCCAAGAATCCGCGCCGCTTGCACCTGGTATTAGAGCGACGCAATGGTGGCTTCTTGGTTCTCGGCCTTCGGCAAACTGAACGGCGGCAGGTGTCGAAAGCTGACTTCTTAGAATCCGCAGTAAAGGACTCGTCCGTAGTACTTTCACCCGACGCGAAGCGAGTCCTGAAGCAATGGCTTGCGGCCCGTTACGGACGCCCTGCATTTCCCAATGCCTCCGAACACCGGTTGCGCAAGAACGTAGGTAGGCGAACGGTCGAGCAGCAGATCGCCAAGATCATTGCACCCGATGCACGACATCTCGTAGGACTGTTTTTCGATTTGGGAGAGCAAAGGGGCGAGGAAATCGCCAGCGGTGAGCCTTACGCTATGTCGATCTCCATAGTTTATGACGCTATAGAGGGCGGTCCTGACGCGAGGCAAGCGGCCGAACGAGTGGCCCTGCAGATTCGCCAGCTATTCGAAAAAGCGTACGGTAAACCCGAGGTCGCTGACGAAATCGCTCTCGATGCGTGCGAAGCGATCGCCGACACGCACATGACACTAGCCGACCTGAGAAGAGTAGATCAGTGGCGCTTGGAGTACATCAGCTTACGCGACGATGACGTCGGCGACTTCCTTCCGGTTGGCGAGACCCCAGCCTAATCCCACGTTCTCGTCAACAGTTCCGATTGGCTGTTTGGCAGGAGAGCAGATGCTCAGGCCAATCGTACTGGGCGTCTCTAACGAGTCATTTGCAATCACTCAGTAAAGATGGAAGCGGTCATTCGTCGGATCGGGCCGAACAGCAGAAGTCCATGCTGGACTCACCAACAGACAGCATGGCATCGTTAATCCCGCCACCACCCTATATGCCTCGGGATGTCGGCGATCACTCCGGCTGGATCTCCTCGCCAACAACCCCAATCCGCTCCCGTTGCTCTTCCCACAACACCGGCGGACTGATCGCAAGCTCATGCACGGTCACGTGCTGAGGCAAGGTCTCATCCGGGATGGCTGCCACGATGTCGGGCGCGAGCGTGGTCAGGTTGTGGGAGCTACCAGGGTCAGGCGACGATTGACGAAGTCGCTGGCGGCAGTCCATCCGGCGCGATGACAATTGCCGCCGGACAAGGCCAGCGTCAACCGAGCGTAAACGAACTCGATGACGCGCGGTTCCAGGGGAGGCTGATGGCCGAGACCGCCAACAAGCTGTCTAGCAGCCTGTCGGACTTGGAGCCCGGGAAACCGACAAATTTTACTTTTCGGCATGGAAAAGGCCGGAATTTGTCGATTTTCCGGCCTTTTTGAGGTTTTTTCCTCGTTTTTCTCTACTGCGGGCGCAACTTGGCCATGCGCTTCAAATTCCACGCCAGGCAGACCAGCGTCCATTCCCCGGTGACCTTCTGCCAACCCCGCAAGGAAAACTGGCGAAAGCCCATGACCGACTTGATGATGCCGAAGACCGGCTCGACGGTCTGCTTGCGCAACGCATAGAGCGCTCGCCCCGCTCTGGTCTTCAAACGATGCGACATGGCCTGCACGGGTGTCGCATTCTCCGGTAGCGCGGCCGGTTCGCTATGCCGCTCCCGCCAGTCAGGATGGTGCTCGTCGCGCGCCACCGCGATCAAGGGGACGATGCCGGCCGCCTCGCACGCCTTGATGTTCTTCTCGCTGTAGAAGCCCGTGTCGGCGATCATCCCGTGCACGGAACCCAGCCCATCGGCCTGCGCCTGGAGCGTCGCCAGCATCGGCTCGACCTGCTCCTTGTCGTTGGGGGCTTGCGTCACGCCGACCGCCACCACCAGCAGGGTCGCGGGATCAACCGCCGCCTGGGCGTTGTACGCCTGCTCGAAGCCGCCACCGGCCACCGGCATGATGCGCGATTCTTCGTCGGTCAGATTGATCTGGTCACTGTCCCGTACGCCGGGCTCGGGGGCTTTGGGCACTCTGCCCCCCCACTTCCTGCCGGTCTCTTCTTCTTTCGCCTTGCGCCGCGCCCTCTTCTCGTCGTACTGCGCCTTCTCTCGCTGATAGCGCTCCTCGGCCCGCGCCGCAATCTTCGCCTTGGCCGCCGCCATCGCCACCAGCCGATCTTCGCGGCGCTTGATTTCTTCCGGCAGGCTGACGCCGTCCGGAACCTCCGCCTGATCCGCCTGTTCGGCCAGCGCGAACAGTTCCTGCACCTCCGCCTTGAGTTGCGCTTCCAGCTTTTCGATGTGGCCGTGCGAAAGCGCACGGTGGCGGGAGGCGTTGGCCTGAATCTTCGTGCCGTCAAGACAGACATTGCCCAGTTTGAGCAGCTTCATCTCCCGGGCCATCTCCAGAACCTGCACGAACAAGTCGCTCAGTTCCTCCAGAAAACGCCGGCGGAACGTCGCCAGGCTGTCGTGATCGGGATGGCTGCCGGCGGCAATGTAGCGAAAGGCGACCGAATCGTAGGTCGCCTGCTCCAGCCTGCGGCTGGAGAAAATACCCGTCGCGTAGCCATAGACCAGAATGGCCAGCAGCGTCGCCGGATGGTACGCCTTCGATCCCCGTCCAGCGTACTGCCGCGTCAGCTTCGACAAATCAAGCGAGTCGATCACCTCCACAATGAATCGCGCCAAATGATCCTCGTT
The DNA here is from genome assembly GCA_013414765.1 of Candidatus Accumulibacter cognatus. Lineage (GTDB taxonomy): Bacteria > Pseudomonadota > Gammaproteobacteria > Burkholderiales > Rhodocyclaceae > Accumulibacter > Accumulibacter cognatus. The sequence goes on along the minus strand of CP058708.1, from coordinate 767,042 downwards.
CAACCAATCGTCGAGTGACGGCGGCAGCAGGTAGTCGGTCTTGCGATCGGTGACGATGAAATGGGACATGCCGGACCTCCGTTCCTGGAACGGCTATGATTGTAGCATATTCAGCGGGCGGCAAGGGTAAAGTCCGACAGGCTGCTAGGACAGACGAGCGTTGAGCTCGTCGATAACGCCAGCCCAGTCCGCGTCCTCTATTATCTCCTCCTTGAGGAAGGCCCTCTGGGTCGCCGTCCAGAACGGAGCGCGGTAAAGTGCAACGCCGCTGCCGAGGGGGCGGTGTGCAGAGATGAAGTCGTCAATTGCCGTCGGGTCAGCCGGTAATCCGAGCTGGGCAAACAAGTTGCTCATGGTGTGTAGGTGGGCTTCCATAGGAACTCCATTTCTGTGCCGCAGGATTTGTAACGCTTATTGGAATTGGATGGAAGCAAGGCAGCACAGTTCCATCAGCCAGATCAGACTCAGGGCAATGCCCGTTTTTTCCTTTACCCATCCTCTGAAAGCGATCTATCGTTGACTTTCGCGCTATTTCCGCATGAAGTACAGGTATGAAAGTTCGGCGGCGGGTCAAGACGACTGCCCACTGGCAGGTCCTGGGCCCACGATGACGTTCCCTGAATCACGGACAGGGTTGGCTCCAAACCGGATGATGACGGTTGGTCGGCAATGTCCGATTGAGAGCGGCCAATGTTCGCGCGAGCCCGCGTGGTCGCATGCGTCTTCCCTACAATGCGCCGGCGGCAAAGACCATCGAAACCGCCGCCGCAGCGTTTTTCCCCGGTCCAGTCACCTTTAGAGCTTGCAAGGCGCAGCACATGGTCTCCGACGCATCCCCCTTGTCGACAGCACAGTTTGCCATCGAGGCGGCAGCCATCCTCGCCTTTGCCATCTCCGGCCTGCTTGAGGCTGCGCGCAAGAAGTTGGACGCGGTGGGCGTCTGCATCGTAGTCGGGCTGAGCGCCTTCGGTGGCGGCACATTACGTGACATTCTGCTCGACCGCCGGCCCTTTTTTTGGGTCGAGCATTCTGTCTGGCTATGGGTCCTTCTCACCCTGTCGGTCCTGTCGATGTTCTTCCTGCAGGCGCGGCATTTCGCGCTGACCGAGCGCGCGATGCAGTGGCCCGATGCCATAGGACTCGGCTTATTTACCGCCGGTGGCACCCAACTCGCCATCGCGGCCAGCATGCCGGCCATCGTTGCCGTGCTGATGGGGATGATCACTGCGGTGTTCGGCGGCGTCCTGCGCGACATCGTCTGCAACGAAATCCCGCAGGCGTTCCGCGATCATCGACCTTATGCTGTATGTTCGTTTGCCGGCGGCTGGGTGGTGGTTGCTGCCGACCAGCTGGGCCTGACCGGCTGGGTGGGTCTGTTGGCCGGAGCGTCGCTTGCGACCGTCCTGCGCGGACTGGCTCTGGTATTCGATTGGCGGCTGCCGCAATGGCGGGCCGATTGACGCAAAAATCGGGCAAACGCCACGTTGGCGTCGCCCGATCCCGATGATCCCGCCAAGTGCGGCGGACTGGCTCAGCTAGCAGCCTGTCGGACTTTACCCTTGCCGCCCGCTGAATATGCTACAATCATAGCTGTTCCAGGAACGGAGGTCCGGCATGTCCCATTTCATCGTCACCGATCGCAAGACCGACTACCTGCTGCCGCCGTCACTCGACGATTGGTTGAACGAGGATCATTTGGCGCGATTCATTGTGGAGGTGATCGACTCGCTTGATTTGTCGAAGCTGACGCGGCAGTACGCTGGACGGGGATCGAAGGCGTACCATCCGGCGACGCTGCTGGCCATTCTGGTCTATGGCTACGCGACGGGTATTTTCTCCAGCCGCAGGCTGGAGCAGGCGACCTACGATTCGGTCGCCTTTCGCTACATTGCCGCCGGCAGCCATCCCGATCACGACAGCCTGGCGACGTTCCGCCGGCGTTTTCTGGAGGAACTGAGCGACTTGTTCGTGCAGGTTCTGGAGATGGCCCGGGAGATGAAGCTGCTGAAACTGGGCAATGTCTGTCTTGACGGCACGAAGATTCAGGCCAACGCCTCCCGCCACCGTGCGCTTTCGCACGGCCACATCGAAAAGCTGGAAGCGCAACTCAAGGCGGAGGTGCAGGAACTGTTCGCGCTGGCCGAACAGGCGGATCAGGCGGAGGTTCCGGACGGCGTCAGCCTGCCGGAAGAAATCAAGCGCCGCGAAGATCGGCTGGTGGCGATGGCGGCGGCCAAGGCGAAGATTGCGGCGCGGGCCGAGGAGCGCTATCAGCGAGAGAAGGCGCAGTACGACGAGAAGATGGCGCGGCGCAAGGCGAAAGAAGAAGAGACCGGCAGGAAGTGGGGGGGCAGAGTGCCCAAAGCCCCCGAGCCCGGCGTACGGGACAGTGACCAGATCAATCTGACCGACGAAGAATCGCGCATCATGCCGGTGGCCGGTGGCGGCTTCGAGCAGGCGTACAACGCCCAGGCGGCGGTTGATCCCGCGACCCTGCTGGTGGTGGCGGTCGGCGTGACGCAAGCCCCCAACGACAAGGAGCAGGTCGAGCCGATGCTGGCGACGCTCCAGGCGCAGGCCGATGGGCTGGGTTCCGTGCACGGGATGATCGCCGACACGGGCTTCTACAGCGAGAAGAACATCAAGGCGTGCGAGGCGGCCGGCATCGTCCCCTTGATCGCGGTGGCGCGCGACGAGCACCATCCTGACTGGCGGGAGCGGCATAGCGAACCGGCCGCGCTACCGGAGCATGCGACACCCGTGCAGGCCATGTCGCATCGTTTGAAGACCAGAGCGGGGCGAGCGCTCTATGCGTTGCGCAAGCAGACCGTCGAGCCGGTCTTCGGCATCATCAAGTCGGTCATGGGCTTTCGCCAGTTTTCCTTGCGGGGTTGGCAGAAGGTCACCGGGGAATGGACGCTGGTCTGCCTGGCGTGGAATTTGAAGCGCATGGCCAAGTTGCGCCCGCAGTAGAGAAAAACGAGGAAAAACCTCAAAAAGGCCGGAAAATCGACAAATTCCGGCCTTTTTCATGCCGAAAAGTAAAATTTGTCGGTTTCCCGGGCTCCAAGTCCGACAGGCTGCTAGCGCATAACACGCTCTCTGACGGGGTGACGATCCAGCAGGACCTCTTCCAGGTCGACGTCTGGGCGGAAACCTACCAGGGCGCGCTTGCCGTGGGCAATGCCCTCTCCGCCGCGCTGCAGGCCGCGTTCGATGCCGGAACGATCGCCGGCGTGCAGCGCAGCCGGCGCGGGCGCTACGACGCAGAAACCGGGCTGCACGGCTTCCTGTACGAGTTCTCTTTCTGGCATCCCTGACCCACCTGAACCTCACCAGCCGCCTGCGGGCGGCTTTTATTTATGGAGCCACCCCCATGCCGTCCACCGCCCAAGTTGCCCAACAATCGAAGTTCTACGTCTCTGGCACGCCGGGATCGAATATCAGCCTCACCGCGATCACCAAGGCGGCCTCGGCCGTCGTCACCGCCACGAACACGCTCGCCGTTGGCGATGTAGTGATCTTCGGCGCCGTCACCGGCATGCCCGAAATCAATCGCCATCTCGGCATCGTCACCGCCGCCATTGGCGCGAACTTCACGGTCGCCATCGACTCGTCCGGTTTTGCCACCGCAGGTACGACTGGTGCCGCCACCCCGCAGACCTTCTCGAAAATCGGCAACGTCCAGGATTTCTCTCCGGATGGCGGGACCGCCACCATTATCGACGTCAGCAATCTGGAGTCCGTGGCCAAGGAAAAGCGGCAGGGTCTGCAGGACATGGGCAACTACTCGCTGACCTACGATACCGACGATACCGATGTCGGGCAACTGCGCTTGATTGCTGCCCGCGCGGCGCAGGCGGTGGTGGTGTTCAAGCAGGTGTACCCCGGTGGCCTGAAGATTCGCGCCTGGCAGGGCTTCGTGCAGAAGGTCACCGAGCCCGTCGCGGGTGTGGACAAGGTGCTGCGCAGCTCGGCCACGATCGTCGTCACCGGCCCGATCTTCCGCGGCTGATCTCTTCCCACGCTTTCCAGAAAGGAACCCTCATGGCTCTCGACAAATCCGCCTTACTCGCGATCTTCGCCCCGAAAATCATCGATCAGGACGTTCCCGGCGTCGGCGCCGTCCGCCTGCGCGAACTCAGCGCCCCGGAAGTCTCCGATCTCCGCGAGGCGTGCAGGACCGAGGCGCAGAAAGCCGATTTCGGATTCCTGCTCGTCATCGCCTCGGTCGTCGATGACACCGGCCAACCCACCTTCAGCGCCGCCGACCTGCCGGCCCTGCGCGCGTCAGCGCAGTCGCGCATTGGCGAACTGGTCTCGGCCGTCATGGCCGTCAACGGCTTCTCGGTCAAGGAGGAAGCCGCAAAAAACTAAGGGCCAGCCCGGAGCGCCGGATGCTCTTCCGCCTCGCGCTGGCGATGGGGCGGACGCTTTACGAACTCCGGGCAACGCTCTCCTACGCCGAATTCAAGGAGTGGTGCGGGTACTACCAGATAGAGCCCTGGGGCCAAGACCGCGCGGATCTGCGGGCAGGGATCATCGCTTCGACGATCGCCAACTATGCCGGGAAGGTGCGCGCCGATAAAGCTGACCTGGCCCTGCCGGCAGACTTCATGCCCTACCTCGACCGATCAGAGCCGGAAGCCCCAGCCGATGACCGGCCTCTCACCGACGACGAACTCGCTGCCTGGGCTGATGCGGCCCTCTTTGGCATCCCCCCGGATTAAACCATCCTCTCCTTGATCCACGTTGAAATCCACGCCTGCGTCGTTCATCAGGGCTGATCGCCATGGGCCGCAGCGAGCGGAAGGGTAAATGGCTTGCCTATTTCGTCAGCACATCACCCCGACCTCAACGCAGGGTCAGAAAAGGTCGCCTATCCACAGATTTATCCCCAATGCTATGCACAGGTAATGTGCATAGACCGACGGCCAGCGGCAGACCCGCCGCCAGAGCCAAGGCGGCCATTTTTGGCATCCCTCCGGAGTAACCATGCTCTCCCTGATCCACGTCGAAATCAACGCCCGCGTCGACAAGTTCGAGGCGGCGATGATGAAGTCCGCGGACATCGCCGACGCGAGTACGTCTGCGGCCGCGGCTCACGCCGACCAGTTCCAGACGGCTTTCGACCAAGCCGCCACTGCGGCCGGCCAGTCGTCGCAGAAGATGGCGAGCGATTTCGAGGCGGCGAACGATCGCATCCTGAGCGCTGTTGACCAGTTCTACCAGTCGGAAAACATCGACGCGGTGATCGCGCTCAATATGGAAGTGAAGATCCTGCAGGGGCCTCCTCCTGACCGAGGACCACGCCTCGGCGCTCAACGAAGCCTTGAAGGGCGCCGGCGTCGGCAGCGGCGCTTATGTCTCGACGCTCGAAGGCGCGACCAAAGCGGCGCGCACCCACACCGAAGCGCTGCAGGAATAGGGCATCGAGATGCACGACTACTTCGGCGAGCTGCGATCGGCGGAAAACCTCCTGCGCTCTGCAAAGCACGTGCTGGAAGAGTATGGTATGCGGAAGGCTACGACCGCACCGCCGCGGCCACCGCCATCGGAATGGGGAGCTACCAGGAAATCACAGAGGCCTTGTCGATCACCAACGAGAAGGTGGAAGAGGCCGGCCAGCGGCTGGTCGATTACCAACTCATCATCGGCACCGGCACGCAGGAGGCCGTGACCGCCTTCGAAGGCCGTGGCCGACTTCAACCGCGAAAGCGATCTGCTGGCGCAGAGCTTCAAGAAAGCCATCGCCGACATGATCATGCCGATCCTCACCGACCTGGCGGTTTTCTTCAAGGACGGCTTCCCGATTGTCGTGAACGCCTTCCACTATTCCATGGCGACGCTGCTCAGCCTCTTCTACGGCCTCAAGGAAGTCGCCTACATCGTCTCGGAAGCGGTCATCCAGTCCTTCAAGGCCATGGGCGATGTGGTCTCGCGCGTCGTCGGCGCCATCACCAAGGCGGCGACCGGCAATGTCGAGGGGACGTGGAACGATCTCAAGGCCGTGCCGGACGATCTCGGCAAGCGTTGGAACGCCTTCGGCGACAACGTCGTCGCGCAGTCGTCGCGCAATGAAAAGGCGATGGCGCTCCCCTGGAGGGCAGACAACTTTAGCGCCGGCGTGGCGCCTGATCCTGTCAAGGCCGGCAAAAAGTGGGTTCCGAAGCCGGACGATAAGCCGGAAGAGAAAGAGGAGCGCGCGGGCCGTGCACCCTCATCCCCGGCAGAAAAGGCGAGCGAATACCAGAAATTCCTCGACCAACTGGACCAGATGAATGCCCGGCTGGAAAGCAACCAGTACGTCATGCTCAAGGTCAAGGCGGCACAGCTCGAGTGGAAGGAGGGCATCAAAGTGAAACGAAATGCGAATGGCATGCAAGGGCTCGTCACAAGGATCCCGGGATCTGCCTGGGAAAGCGCTTCAGCGTGTCGTCCTTCCATCCGTCCACGGTAATCGAGCGCTGGCGATTCCAGACAAGACGGATGTCCTTCAGCTGGAAGGCAAAAGCGCCCTCGTATCTTGCCTTGACGAGCGAATCGTAGTTAAAGGGGAAGCCAAAATGGGTGCGGGGCCAGGTCAGCTTGACCTCGGCCTCCAGCCAGAGGTTTTCGCCGGGCTTGACTTCGACCGAAGCCCGTCCATCCAGCGTTTTCCACGGCTCGGAGTGATCCGTCCACTGCGCGCACATCTCCCAGAAATTCGGGTTCTTCGCCCAGTTCAGGATTTCCATCCTGCCCAGGGTTCCTTTCTTGCCCACTAGATTGGTGGCGGCAGGGAGTGGAATCTTCGATGCTTCGATCACGTTGAGATCGCGCGCATCGGCCAGGCTGCGCAGTCTGATGGTCAGCTCGTATTCCATTCCCCAGCCAAAAAGGCGTGCGTCGTAGCCCGCCTGAACTTCGACGCTGAGGGGGGCCTTTCTTCCCTCGACCGGATTCGCCAGGAGCCGTGCCCGCCAGATCCGGCTCGTGCTCCCCTTCTGCCACGAATAATCGTGCTCATCGGGATGATATTCGCGCGGCCGCCTGGCCGGCGGACGGTCCGTCCGAATGAGGAACGAAGCTCCGTGGCGATTGTCCAGGCAGGTGCCGTCATTCCAGAACGCATGCGCCGAAATGTCGGGATCGGCGAAATGGACCGAGAATTCGCAACAGCGTTCGATGCTCTCCTTCGCTGCCTCGATTTCGCCCTCCCTGACCCATCCCAGGTATTTGCCCTTGTCAGACTGCAGGGCGATCTTCCCTCCTGCGATTGGTGTGCAGGTGAACTGGCAGGCCGGCAGCAGCTTGATTTCCAGCGCCTCGATTCCGGTTTCGTCCGTCCGACTCAAAAAGCGGCCATCGGCAGCCTGCAGGGCAACTTTTCCGTTGCCGAGCGGCAGCAGCTTGAAGAACTTTGCCCAGTTTCCAGGTCGCGAAAACGTTTCCCCGATGTTGGCCGAGACGATCTCGGCGACTTCTTCTTGAAACCAGTTCGCCTGGTCCGGTGGTGAACAGACTTTGCCGACATCGGTCGACAGGATCCCCGGGCTCAGTTCCTCGTCACAGACGATCCGCTTCCCGTCGGCGCGCAGCACCCTCCCCATGTCGTTGGCCAGCGCGATCCATTGGTCGCTGCTCTGATCGATACGGTTATAGTCAACGTCCTTGACATACAGCAGTGTCGTCCAGTGGTCACCCCGGGAATTGAGCATTTGTGCGGGATAGCGGAGGGGATCCAGCCACCGCAACTGGCGCCCGCTCTCGATCTTCGGATCGTGAATTCCCTTCTGGTCGAACAACCCGCCTCGCCGCATCGGTCCCAGGCCGTTGAAATCCCAGATCTTGATCAGGTCGTCGTTGCCGGCGGACACGGCTAGTCGCCCGTCGGCGCTGACCCTGACCGCATTCACGCCGGTCGGATGCCCCATGCCCATGGCCGGAGTGAAGGTGCGCAACTCGTAGCCGTAGCGCAGGTCCCAGAGCTTGACGGTGCCGTCCCGATCGCCGGAAATCGCGCGCCACCCGTCCGGGGTCACCGCGAGACAGGTGACCGGATCGTGCGCGCTTCCGAAAAGATGCAAGTCCACCCCCGTGTGGACATCGCGGAGGATAAAGGCGAGTGGATCATCCTCCGACCTGACGAGAACCTGCCAGCCGTCGCGGGTGACGGCAAGCGCGACGGCTCGCCGCCCGGGCGGAGCGCCGACCGCATACGCTTTCCCGGACTCGATGTCCCACGCGCGGACGTATCCGAACTGGTCGCCGGAGAAGACGAGATGTTCGTCCGGCGTGACTGCCAAAAGGAGGATCGGGAAAAACGGTTGTTCTTCCGCCAGCGTCTTCACGCACTTGCCTGTCACGAGGTCCCAGACCCGGATCGTGCGATCGTCGGAAGCCGAAAGCGCCTGCCGCCGACCAGGGAGGAGGGCAACGGCATGAACCGGCCCCGAATGTCCCTGGAGCGTGGCGATTTCCTTGCCGGTTTCGAGGTCCCAGACCTTCAGCGAATGATCCTGCGCAGCGGAGACCGCGCGCGGCCCATCGGAGAGCACCGTCGCCGCCACTGCGCGGACTGGCCCTGCATGACCGGCAAGCGTGTGCAACAGCTCGCTGCTGCGCGCATCCCACACCTTCGCCGTGCCGTCCCTGGACGCCGAGACCACCCTGTGGCCATCCGGAGTGATGGCGACATCGGTCACCGGGCCCTGATGACCCGCGAGAATCAGCCGACCGTAGGGAGACCTGCCCGAAGGTAACGAGATCTGCGGCAGGGTTTCGCCCCAGTTCCATGTCTGCTGAGCCCGGTTGAGCACCTGCGACTGCCAGACCGCAGCATGACGGGTGCCGTAGTGGTAGGCGCTGCCGGCTTGCGCCGGGATGGCTTGCGCGGCCTGCGGTAAGGCCAGCGCGAACACCGACTCGCTGCGGTGCCTGAGCGTACTCAGGGCCATCGTCTCGGCAAACTCGACGCTCTCGGCCACCCGGAAGAAGCTCTTTTCCCAGACGGCGGGAAAACCGTACTGATCGATCGCCGGGCTTCCCCTGAGCTTGGCGACCGCCGAGTCAGGATCGGGATGTTCTTCGGCGTCGATCGCTGCGGCGGTCGCATCGTCGAATCCCGCGAGCCAGTATCTCAGCACCTGGACGTGACTCGACTCCTCGGCGACGAGAGTCCGCGTCGCCGCGAACCCGGCGTCGCTGGACTGGAGATCGACGACCGGAAACGGGTGCTCGATCAGTTCGGCAGCCGGCAGCAGGGGCAGGATGGGCCCGGGGTCAGCGGCAGCCATCGCCTTTAGTCCGCCGAGCCGTTGCTTTCCCTGGTCCACGGCGTAGCGCGAACCGATCACCCGCCCTGTCAGCAGATTTGCCGGAATCGGGCAGTTGCTGAAGGCGGCAAGTACACCGAAGCAAAGCAGATCACATCGCTTGAACACGTACGCTGCGCAGTTGACCAGGCCCTGCCATTCCTCGCTGTCGAACCGTGCCGGATCGGCCGGTGCGTTCGCCAGATAGCGAAGCACCAGTTCCTCGAAGCACCACCGGTACCTGCCGAGCAATGGCGCCAGTTGGCTGCTGACATACTGGCTGTGGTAATCACTCGCCATTTTCGGGTTCTTTTCCGATTGATGGCCGTACTCGATGAGGATCACACCGAGCAGGCTCCACAGGAGCATTCGATCGAAGCGGCACTCGAGGATCAGACAAGACCGCAGCAGGTCCTCGCTTCCATAACATCCGGGTTTCAACTGGCTCGAAAGGAAATCCACCCAGCGCTCGAGCAGACCAGTTTCCTGCCCGGTCGACGGCCCGCCACACAGAATATCGGACAAGTCGAGCACGTCCTGTTCAAATGACAGGCGCTTGCCGGTGATTGCCTGGCTCTCCTCGCCTCGCTGCAGCTTGAGGAAATAGAGTTTGATCTCTTCGATCAGAGTGACCGTTGCCTGTTCCTCTATGGCCACGAGAACTCCGCGGTACTGAGCGTTAAGCTGGCTTTCAAGCCTGCAGAAATTGTTGTCGATCTGCTTGAATCCGTCGTTGAGGCGTGTTTCGATCCTCTGCGTCGCCGCCTGGATGTCGTCGAGGGTTTTCTCCTCCTTCGACGGGAAGATCGCCTTCAAGGCCATCGTTATGGCAAAGGATATCGGCGCGGAAAAAACCCCTCCGACCACTCCACCCAGAGCCTTTTCACCGAGCCACTTGATTATCGAATCGGGCATTTCCTTCCTCCGGGCAGACAACACGGGGCCAGCCGCTGGCCACAAACGGAATCTTTCGTCGTCGGTGAAGCCAGACGATTCCGCCTCTGCGCGCGGGCTCCCCACGACCGACGAGTTCAGTATAGACAACGGCTTCGCTGGTCGCCGACGCCTTCCCGCTTCGGGATTAGTGCGGCCACTCGAACGCATCGTCGCCTGCAAAAGCAGATCAAAGGCTCGGCAAGCGTCGCTCGCCGACCTCGGCTCATGAACCAAGACAATGGTGGATCGCCAGCGGGCGACGACCCATCACCGGCCGCGTGACGCCCGACAGCGAGCCGCGGCGGCGCATGCCGAATGGGTCGCTGGTGGCGAACCGCCCCGAGCCAGCCGTCGTGTTTGAGTGGCACAGGCTCTTTGCGGCGCCGGGTCACGATCTACACTTCGATGGTCTGCGAAACCTCGCCCGATACCGTGGGCTTCACCGGCGGATCGATCCCGCTCTATACCGTCGTCACCGGGACGGCCTCGGTGACGAGCTACACGGACAACCGTACCTGGGTGGCGCCGGGCTATCTGCCGAGCAATGGCAGCATCATGGTGACGGCGGCCGACGTGGATCTGACTGCGGCAGTCAATGCCGACAAGGCACGCTGTTCGTACCTGACGACGACCGGCGCGCTGACCGCGAATCGGAACGTCATCGTGCCGAACAGTTGGCAGGCCGTTGTGTATTGCAACAACAGCGGGGGCGTTCACCACGACGTTCAAGACGGCAGCAGGAAGCGGCGTCGTGGTGGCGCAGGGCAAGCGTGTTCTGCTGCTCGCCGACGGCACCAACGTCGTTTGCGTGACGCCGGACAGCTGATGGGAGCGACGAAGGTCCGCGAAGGTGACCGGCGTACCTGTTCAAGCGTACAGAGTCATCCCCAGGTTGAGTCCACAACAGGGCACCGCTCATTTATACTGTTCATTTGATCAGCCATGATTCGGTTGTTTGATGAACCACCTTGTACGAACATTGCTCCAGGTTCCGGAAATCGTCGAGCAGAATCCTTGTGCCGCGGAAATCATCCTGTTTGCTCACCGGATCTCCGCTGGATTTCCATCTCCGGCGGCAGACCATGCTGAAGAGGGGCTGGATCTCAACGACTATCTGATCCGTAACAAGCCCGCCACCTTCATGTTTACCGTGCGCGGCGACTCCATGATCGGCGCCAGTATCGAGGATGGAGACAAGGTGCTCGTCGACCGCGCTTTGACCCCGAAGAGTCACGACATCATCGTGGCCGTCGTGGACGGTGAATACACCATCAAACGCCTGTACCGATACCGAGGACGCGTCGAACTGCGCCCAGAAAACCCCCACTATCCACCTATCATCCTCGCAGAGGGCGAAGCACTGCAAACTTGGGGCGTCGTGGTGGGGGTCGTGCGCCGCTATCCCGTGCGGGGATAGCCGTGTCGGCCCCGCCGCAGTTCGCCCTGGTGGACGTGAACAACTTCTACGTTTCCTGCGAACGCGTCTTTCAACCGAAGCTGGAAAACGTCCCGCTGGTGGTGCTCTCCAACAACGATGGCTGTGCGGTCGCCCGCAGTCCCGAGGTCAAGGCGCTGGGCGTGACCATGGGAACGCCCTGGTTCAAGATGAAGGATTGGGCAGGTCAGCACGGCATTCGGGCCTTCTCCTCGAACTACGCCTTGTACGGTGACATGAGCAACCGGGTGGTCACCATCCTGCGGGACTTCACCCCGGATATCGAGGTCTACAGCGTCGACGAAAGCTTTCTGCGTATCGAAGCGGTCGCACACCTTTACGGTGGCGCCTCAGCCATGGGCCAGCAGATGCGTGAGCGGATCAAACAGTGGACAGGATTGCCCGTGTGTGTCGGATGTGGGCCGACCAAGACGCTGGCCAAACTGGCCAACCACCTCGCCAAGAAGCACGGCGTTTTCAGCGGCGTGTGTGATCTTCATTCGCTTTCTCGTCCTGAACGGCTGCAGTGGATGCATAAAATCGAGGTCGGTGAAGTTTGGGGGATAGGCCGGCGCCTCGTGACCCGCTTGCAAGCCATGGACATCTACACCGTGCTTGACCTGCGGAATGCCTCTCCGAAGCACCTCCGGACCCAGTTCGGGGTGGTGATGGAGCGTACGTGCAGCGAGCTGAGGGGCATTTCCTGCCTTGAACTGGAGGACATCGCTCCGCCCAAGCAACAGATCATGTCGTCGCGCAGCTTCGGCATCCCGGTCGAATCCATTGCCGAGCTGGGCGAGGCCGTGTCGACCCACGTTGCCAGAGCGGCCGAGAAACTGCGCCGGCAAGCCTCGGTAGCCGCCGCCGTCCACGTCTTCGTGCAGACCAATCGCTTCAGGGACGACGAGCCCCAATACCACGCGGGTCGCCTGGTGCCGCTCCCCGAACCCAGCGACGATACGCTGGTGCTGACCCGGTACGCGCTGACGGGGTTGAAGGCGATCTTCAAGCCGGGGTACCGATACAAGAACGCGGGGATCATGCTCACCCTTCTGTCGGACAAAGCCACGCGGCAGGGGTCCCTGTTTGATGATCCGGAAGCACGCGTTCGTTCGGCAAGACGAATGGCCGCGCTGGACGCGATCAACCGCCAATTCGGACGCGATACCTTGCGCTCGGGAGCCAGTGGTACGGCACGGCAGTGGGGGATGCGGTCGGAGAACCGGTCCCCGCGCTATACGACCCGGTGGGACGAGTTGCCGGAAGTGTCCTGAGATAATGGGCCGTCAGCGGCCAAGGTCACTACCCACAATACGCCCGTTTCACCACCCGACCGCCCGAGGCACCCGCCTTCGGCGGTCTTTCTTGCATTGGAGATTCACCATGCCAGAACCCACCAGCAGTGGAGTCACCGGAGCCGCCGCGTTCAAGGCGACTGGAGGCGTAGCGGCGGGAGGAGCGTTGCTCTCGACCATCGTGATGCTGATGACGCCGCCGCGCACGCATCGGGAATGGGCGGTCGGGGTCATCAGCACCGTGGTCACGGGGATCGGCGGTGGCGCCATCGCCGTCCAGTACTTCCGGCTCCAGGAGTGGGTGGATTCGGTGACTGGTCTCTTGGCACTGGGCGGCTTGATCTTCGGTTGCGGGCTGCCGGGATGGGCGATCGTGCGCTGGGTCTTCAACTTCATCGAGAAAAACCGGGATGCCGGGATCAATGAGGTCGCCAAGGAAGTGAAGGAGGTGCTGTGATGGGGGCGAGCGAGACTTCATTGATCGGATCGGGGCGCCCGGGCTAGTGACCACAGGCAATGAGCGAGGCTGGATTCGGATTTCTGTTCAAGGGCCACCGGGGCCAAATACGAGATTGATGCCGTTTGATGAAGGCTCATATACTCTCGTTGGTGCCGTTGGATTTCCTATGATTGGGGGCCGTCTGCGTCAGGGCCTTCCTGAGACCGGATCACAGCGGCCCGACCTCTCTTGTCCTCTGCGGCGACGGCGCGTCCATGCGAAGGGCGAGAGCGCGGCAAGTATCAGCAGCAGGGGCGCCGGTTCGGGAATCTGCGTCGCAGCGGCGGTGAACGCCACAGAGCGGGTCGATGGGTCGACGCTCGCGGACAGTCTCCAGAGGTCGCCATCGGTCGCCTGCTTGACTAGGTACTCGACGCCAGGGGCGGTGTAGGTCACGTCCAGCACAGCGTAGTCATTGCCGTCGACGACGTCCGCATCCAGGGCGAACAGCACGTTGAACGGGTCAACCAGAGAGTCTTCACCCCAGCGATGCGCGTCGAAAGGGTGCATGTGGAGGTAATCCTGGTTGTCCGTAACGCGCAGCCCCGAAGCGAGCGCCGATTCTGACGTCAGGCCGGTCAAGTCTGTTGGATAAAACAGGTTGATGCTCCGGAAATTCGCGTCGAGACTGTTGCAAAAGGGCGGCTGGCAAAGCACATTGGCGATCGATGACTTGCCGGCCTGCTTGGCCGCCGCCTCCCGTACCTTCTGCACCGCCGGCAACAACAGGCCGATCAGCACGGCGATGATCGCGATCACCACCAGCAGTTCGATGAGGGTGAATCCTGCAGATCGCGTCCGGATCGTTGCCATGGTGAACTCCTTCGATGTTGCTTCGGCGCAGTGTAGAGACTGCGGAGGCGCTGACCCATTGTGATCGTTCGTTGACCTGGTGCGACCGTCTCGCGGTGGCTTGTCAAGCAAGTTTCTTCGCCAAAGACAGCAAAGGATCGGAAACTCAACCGCACCATCGTGGGCACATGCGGCCCCATCAAGCGGCGTCATTACTAGCTCAGTCCCAGTGAGCCTCTGAAAAGTTCCCCGAATTCGGCCCCGCTCAGTGCCTTTGACCATCCGCCTGCGCCCGCCCACCCCATCACATCAAGAAATCTCCCGCCTCCATCACAGGACATCCTGCACTTCCTTGGCGAATTCATCGATTCCGGCATCTCGGTTCTCTTCTATGAAGTTGCAGACCCACCGCTTACCGCCTCGACCACCAATTACACCGAGGCGGCGCGCGCGGGCGTGGTGTCGTGGTGGCGCAGGGGAAGCGGGCGATACTGTTGGCGGACGGCGCCAATGTCGTTCGGGTGACGGCGGATACCTGATCGAGGTAACAGCAGTGTTATTCATTTCGGGAGAGGTGGTCATGCAAGGAACGCAAATCGAGCGGCGCAAGATGGTGACGCTGCCGCAGGAAGAATTCGAAGCCATCCTGGAGCGAGCAGCCGAGCGCGGAGCCCGACACGCCCTACACGGCGTGGGGCTCGATGGCGCTGATGCGGCGCACGACATCCACGAACTGCGTAGCCTGCTCGATGCCTTCAACAAAGCCAAGAAGACCGTCTGGCTGACGATCGTCCGGATGCTGGTCGCCGGACTGGTGATGGCCACGCTCGCGGGGGCGTTTGTGAAGTTGAAGGTGTTCGGCGGTGGGCAGTGAGCGATGAGGGGTTGACTGCGGTCTCGGACCACCGCTAGGTGCGGTTGATCGATGGGCCATGGGCGGCGAGCGAACATACACTCCCGATAGCGCTGTTGGACTTCTTATCTCTTACTCGCAGTATGTGAACGAAGGAGCGTATCATGACCCTCATGGCCTTATCGAAATCGGTGGCGGTGTTCGGTCTTTATTCTTGGTTGCCGCGCCAGTTCTCCTGACGGCTTCGATGTCGCTATTGGCGGCCGAGGGTTCCGATCAGGGGATGAAGACGATCGTGGTGAGGTTTGAGGATATCAGGTTGAGAAAACCACTCGCCTCCCTCTTTCGGGTAGTTGTCCTGACTTCCTGGCATCGTCTGCCTCCGGACACCTAATGCTGATACATAGTGGATTCGCACGCGGACGGTGGCGCCGATGAGGCCGCAGAGTGACCCCTATCCAGACGGAGGCAGTCATGCCGTATTTCCCGCAAACCTATCCTCTTAAGAATTGGTGGGCAGGCAAGACATTTGTTCGTGAGGCGGAACGGGTGCTGGCCGCGGAGGCATCGACCGGCGAACATTCCGAACAGCAGCGCATCATGGTCTACGAGAATCTGAGGCGAGCCATTCGCACGCTCTTGGAGTTGCCGCCGGCTCATGGTTATAACCGACAATCGGATGAGACCGAACTTGCTGCGGTATTGCCCGACGGATTTCCATGGGGAACAAACACCAAAAACCCACGCGAGGCCATCACTCAAACTCGCGACTTCTTCTTTCACCACTTTCGTGCGGATCGATATGAAGAGTACACGAACTATGGTTGGGAAGATCACTTCGACACTGCCGAGGTCGCGCTAATCCTTGACATTTCCGAAGCAGAGGCCGAAGTCTTGCTTCAAGAATGGTCGTTTACCGAAGAGCAATCTAAGCTGTTGGATGAGAGTTGCCAAGAGGATATCGACGCATCGATTGCTGAGGATCATGATCGATACTGGGAGATGGAGGAGGTTGACCTACTCCGAATGTTCGTTCACTACGGCGAGTTTCGGGGCTAAGCTCAGACGCGTTCAGGTGCGCGCGCCGGGGCAGGCGACGCGGGCCGGGATGGCGGGCGAGGTGCTCGCGCCGATGATCGTCGACCCGCTGATTACCGAAGCGGCGGCACGGCAGCGGGGACTCGCGGTGCTGGCCGATACCGGTCGCCAGATCGGGGTGAATCTGCGCATGCCGGTATTGACCTCGACCGGAATCATCGAGCCGGGCTCGTTCGTCGCCTACTTGGAGCGAGCGGCGGAGCGAGGCGCTCGACATGCGCTGTCGGAAGTGGGCCTCGATGGGCCGGAGGCCGCACGCGACCTCAGCGAACTGCGCAGTCTGCTCGATGCCTTCAATGAGGCGAAGAAGACGGCGGGACTGACGATCGTCCGGATGCTGGTGACGGGGCTTCTCGTCATAGTTGTGTCGGACTGATACAATAAAAGGCAGTTTTCTGTACATCCATAACCATTCGCCATGAAGCGTTGCGTAGTCGGAATTCGCCCCCCTGGTGTGTCTGATGCCACGGTTTCAGGCAGGCAGCTGCCTACGGTCTGGTTCCCGTCGATGGCCACGCTGGCGGCGGTCTTGTCGGAGGACAACCGCGCTTTGCTGCGGCTGATCCGGCAGGCCAAGCCAAAGACCATGACCGAGCTGGCCGCGCTGTCGGGACGGCAGGTTCCCAACCTGTCGCGCACGCTGCGGATGATGGAGGGATACGGGCTGGTGGCTTTGACGAAAAATGCCCGGCAAACCCGCCCCACCGCGCTGGCCACCGAATTCCTGGTGGTGCTGGATTGAGTGGCTGCGATAACAAAAACCGAGGAACAGACTGAACGATGCCTTCCGCCAAACTCACGCTCGCCCGCCTGGAAAGCCTGCTGCTCACCGCATGCGACGACCTGCGCGGCAACATGGATGCCAGCGAGTACAAGGAATACATCTTTGGCATGCTGTTCCTCAAACGTGCCAGCGATCTGTTCGATCAACGCCGGGAAGAAATCAAGAAGGAAGGCAAGACGGCTGGTCTGTCGGAGGCTGACATCGCCATCAACCTTGAAGACCAGGACCAGTACTCGGGCAAATACTTCTACGTGCCGCCGCGCGCCCGCTGGAACGACCCGTGGGTGGACGACGCGGGCAACGCGCAACCTGCACTCAAGCACGTCAAGGAAAACGTCGGCTCCACGCTCAACAAGGCGCTGGAAGCCCTGGAAGAAGAAAACGCCGATGCCCTGCAGGATGTGCTCAAGGGCACCATCAACTTCAACCGCAGGATCGGCCAGAACACGCTCAATGACGACACGCTGGTCGACTTCATCCAGAACTTCGAAAAGATCCCGTTGCGGGATGATGATTTCGAATTCCCCGATCTGCTCGGTGCCGCTTACGAATGGCTGATCAAGCACTTTGCCGATTCGGCGGGCAAGAAGGCGGGCGAGTTCGGGTGTGATTCAAAGTGATGCGTCGTTGAGATGACCCCTTTATGCGGCTTCTTTTTCGACACCCCGCCAATAGGCGTCCCATTCCCGGTTGGCCCGGTTAAGCCGTAGGGCTAACATGGTCTCGATATGATCTGGTGACCACCAAGCACCGGGAAGCTTGATCCGCTCCTGGATAACGTAGCGGTGGGCGCTCTCGATTTCCCCCGACCCAATGGGTAGCCCCTGCTTGATCGCGCCTTGGTAGTCCAGTTGATCCCGGCGGTTACGAATATAGCGGTCACAGGCGGTGGCGGGGTCGTCGCTATTGGTCTCTACGAACGGTGCCAACGCTTCCAGCACAGCACCGGATTGGTTCGCCTTGAGCCGACTTTTTTGTTCTTCCAACCAGGCTCGGGGATCATTGGCGGCGCAGACCTTGGACGCTTCGCCGAGGTACTCGCAGAGATGGAAGAAATCCACCAAATAGGCTCTCCTTGCGCACCGAATTGGATCTTCTCCTGCGTGGCAATCCACGACGCGCCATCGCCCACCGCATGCAGGTAACTCCCCGGGCCAAATCCCGCTTTGGCCGCACAACGCCACCACTGTCGCCCGCTTTCCTCGACCCCACCGGCAAAATTTCCACCAAATATCGGGGTGACGCTGCCTTTCGGATGCACGAGACTCAGGCGAACTTCTTTCCAGGCCAAACGCTTCCCTTTGCGTTTGTCTTCGGCATCCGAAGAAATTTCCACCACCGGGACCATCGAACCATCCATCTCGCCGATAAAGGTGACTCCGGCCATCGTCCCGGCCACAATCTCCCGCTTGGCCTCTTGCTCGCAAATGATTTGCGCGTGATGTTCGGTGATCCGTTGAATCGTGCTTACCGGCATCTCGATCCCATAGTGTTCCTTCAGCTTTTCCGGCACCCGCCCAAAAGCCGCATCTGCCCCAAAATCACTCATCACCCGTTGCAACGGCTGCGAACTGCCCCGGCAACTGATCCCCGCACGGGTGCTGAAACGCCGCTCGATCCGTATGCCATTCCGCCACAGAGGTTCTACCACATCGACTTTACCGAAGGTCGTGTGCCAATAGAGTTTTTTTTACCCGCCAAACGTAAATCAGGCTCCACTCGTGCCACTGCCACACTCTTCTCCACTCCACGTTCCGCCCAGGCGGCCAGAGCTTCGTTGCCCATCTGGCGGAGTTCTTCGATCACTCGACGTTCCGCTGCATCCGCCTTCTCCAAGTCTCCGGCAGCGTCTTCCACCACGCCCAGCAAGCTTTCCATACGGGCACGCAACGTAGGATGACGATTCAGACGCTCCAACAACATCTGGTCGCGGTCAGTGGCTAGCATGGCTGTTCCCTCTGGTGGCAAATGCTGAAATTATCGGGCTTGCATCACTTTGAATCACACCCGGCGAGTTCTATACCCCGGCCGAGGTGGTGCGCATCTGCGTCGAAATCTGCGACCCCAAAGAGAATATGAGCGTGTACGACCCCACCGTGGGTTCGGGTGGCATGTTGATCCAGGCGCGGGATTACCTGCGCGAATGCGGCGCGGACGCCGCCGAGTTGTCGCTCAACGGACAGGAAAAGATGGGCACCACCTGGTCCATCTGCAAGATGAACATGCTGCTGCACGGCATCTCGCACGCGGACATCCGCAACGCCGACACCCTGGCCGACCCGCAGCACAAGGACGAAAACAACGAGCTGCGCCGCTTCGACCGCGTGCTGGCCAATCCGCCGTTCAGCCAGAACTACGCCAAAACCAAATCCAAGGACGACGGCAGCGGTGCCAAGAAAAAAGAGCCCATCGCCTACCCCGGCCGCTTCCACGTCTGGATGCCGGAAAAGGGCAAAAAGGCGGACCTGATGTTCGTGCAGCACATGCTGGCCGTGCTCAAGAGCAATGGCCGCATGGCCACCGTCATGCCGCACGGCGTGCTGTTCCGGGGCGGCGAAGAGCGCGAGGCGCGCCAGTATTTCATCGACCGGGGTTATCTCGAAGCCGTCATCGGCCTGCCCAGCAACCTGTTCTACGGCATGGGCATCCCGGCCTGCATTCTGGTACTGAACAAGAACGGTGCCCAGCAGCGCGATCACGTGCTGTTCATCAACGCCGACCGCGAATACCGTGAAGGCAAGGCGCAGAACCACCTGCGGCCGGAGGATATCGACAAGATCGTGCACGCGTACCGCGATGGCCAGAACATTGACGGCTACGCCAAGCGCGTACCGGTGGCCGACATCAAGGCGGAAGACTACAACTGCAACATCCGCCGCTACGTCGACAACGCTCCGCCGCCCGAGCCGCACGACGTTCGCGCCCATCTCCATGGCGGCGTGCCGGTCAGCGAAATCGATGCCCTGGGCCACTTCTGGCAAAACTACGCCGGCCTGCGCGAAAGCATCTTCGTGCCTCGCGCCAAGGCAACGCACGGCATCTGGTATGCCGATTTCGCCGCCACCCTGGCCGACAAACGCGACATCGCCCCGCACATCAACAGCCACGCCAGCGTCACTCAGCGTCACGCCCAGTTCATGACCGATCTGGCCGACTGGTGGCAACAGCACCTGCCCGTCATCGAGGCGCTGGCGCCGGATGCGGACAATCAGCACGCTACCGGTCGAAACGTTTACGCCGTGCGCGCTACCTTGCTCGATAGCATCGAGCGCACCTTTGCGGGCCAGCATTTGCTGAACCGCTATCAGGTACGTGGCGCTTTCGCCAACTACTACAAGGGGCTGGTGTCCGATTTCAAATCCATCGCCGCCAGCGGCTGGGGGCCGGAGCTGATTCCGGATGAAGACATCCTGCAAAGCCAGTTCCCCGAGGTGCTGGCGGAACTGGAACAACAACACGCCCGGTTGGCCGAGCTGCAAGCCCTGTTCGCCGCCGCCAGTGAAGAAGATTTTGAAGATGCCGACGACACCGGCGTGCTGCCTGCCGACGAGGTCAAAACGCTCAAGGACGAACTGAAGGAAGCCACCGCCGAGTGGAAGGCCCAGCTGAAGACGCTCAAGGGAACGGTAGGGGATCTGTTTACTGAGATCAAGATCACTGGGTTGATGCCAAGAGGAGCAAGGAAAGGCTTCTATTGCACAGAAGGCTATGCCCAAGGCGAGGCGCAGTTCGGTAACGGCCAGCGCGTGCTGGATCTCGCCGCATCCTTGGGGCACACCTCCACCTTCATTGCAGTCATCGAAGCCGCCATGGCCGCTGGCCAGCAGGCCAAGGCCACTGCTGAACGCATCGAAGCCAAGCTGGCCACGCACAAGGCACTGGAAGACGAAGCCAAAACCCTGAAAGCCGCCATCAAGTCCACCGAAGCCAAGAAGGACGAACTGGTGGAACAGGCGCGCCTGAAGATCATCAAGGACGAGGCACGGCAGGTCATCGTCGAACGCTTGGGCAAGCTGCTGTTCGAGAGCTACCGGCAATACCTGCGGGCGGATCAACGCGCATGCATCGCAGCCGTTGAAAACCTGTGGAGCAAGTACGCCGTCACGGCCAGGCAGATCGAGGCCGCGCGGGATGACGCGGCTAAGGCCTTGCAGCACTTCTTGGTGGAGTTGGGGTATGCGTGACGCGACGGCTTCGTGGCAAAAGTCCCCTCTTGGAGAACTAGCTGACATTGCCATCGGTGGCACACCGTCCCGTGACATTGAGAACTACTGGGCGTCAGATCGTATCGACGGATTTCCGTGGGTAGCGATTTCTGATTTGCACGGCCGCATCATTTGCGAAACCAAGGAGCAGATTACTGCCGCTGGTGTTAACAACTCGAACGTAAAACTCGTGACTGCTGGCACGGTCTTGATGAGCTTCAAGCTTAGCCTTGGACGGGTTGCCTTTGCGGGCCGCGACTTATTTACAAATGAAGCAATCGCGGCATTCAAGTCACGCGGTGAAGTTGCTGAAGATTTCTTTTTTTACGTGTTGCCAGAGGCTGTCCGAACATCAGCAACTGATGTCGCAATCAAAGGCGCAACGCTAAACAAAGAGTCCTTAAAGACTCTTCGAATTTCTTATCCTTGCAAAGCCGTTCAGGAGCGGATCACCGCTATTCTTTCCGCCATCGACACCGCCATCGAAAAAACCGAAGCCCTGATCGCCAAATACCAGCAGATCAAGGCCGGACTGATGCACGACCTGTTCACCCGTGGTGTGCTGCCCAACGGCCAACTGCGCCCACCCCGCGAGCAGGCACCGGAGCTGTATCAGGAAACGGTGATTGGGTGGATTCCGAGGGATTGGCAATATGAATTACTGGACAAGCTCGCCTTGCGTGGCAGTGGTCACACGCCAAACAAGAATTTCCCCGAGTACTGGAATGGTGGAGTTAAATGGGTTTCTCTGGCCGACTCCCATCGCCTTGATCAGCTTTACATCTCGGACACTGAACTTCAGATCAGCCACAAAGGAATTCAGAATTCCTCCGCTGTTTTGTATCCGGCAGGCATCGTTGTTTTGTCTCGTGATGCTGGTGTCGGCAAAAGCGCGATCACCACAGAGCCTATGGCCGTTAGCCAGCACTTCATGTGCTGGAAGTGCGACCAAAAAATGGATAACCACTTCCTGTATTACTGGCTTCAATTTAATAAACGGACATTTGAAAATATCGCGATGGGCAGCACCATTCTTACGATTGGGTTGGGCGTTGGTGTAGTATAATGGCATGAACTTCGGAGGGATATTCCATACGGTTATATTCCTGGTTTTCGGCAAGACCGCCCTCTTTTTCCGCACTACGTCATGCAGCAGGCGCAATTTGCCCTACCCGGACAGATGCCGGCATGCCGAGATAGGTAAAGGTGTTGAGGATCGCGGCCCGGACATGAGCTTCAGTGACTTGCCGCTCGAAGGTCCGGGAGTACAGGCTGCTACCCAATTGCTTCAGCCGGTACATCCTGTTCTCGGCGATGCTGCGCCGGTGGTAGCCGCTCTCGTTCTTCCAGCCGCGGCTTCCCTTGGCTTCGATCTCCTGGAGGATCGCATCGCGGGGATGATGGTCTCCCCAAGCGACGGCCCCTTCCCGAGGGGGAAGGGTGGCACGAGCGCCCCGCTCGGCGATGGCCGCGTGGCAGCCGTGGCTGTCGTAGGCGCCATCGGCTGAGACTTGGGCGATCTCGCCTTCGACCTGGTCGAGCAGACCGGGCAGGATCTCGCTGTCGCCCCACTCGGCCGTGGTCACTTCAATGCCGATGATGTCCTTGGCAGTTTCGTCTACGGCCAAATGGATCTTGCGCCAGGTGCGCCGCTTGCCCACCCCGTGCTGGCGCACCGTCCCACGGTCGGCTTTGCACAGCCGACCGGCTGCAGCGGCGTGAAGCGGTGCTTCACGAAACCCCGCTTCCGCCCATTCGCCTTCACCGAATATCTTCAGCCCGGTCGAATCGACCACCACATGCGTCGGCCCCTGGCGCGGCCGCCGCGGAATCTGCACCGAAATTTCCGCCGCCCGTCGCGACAGGTAGCTGTGGTCGGGCACCGGCAGATCCAGGTGGCACAGGCCCATCAGCGACCTCACCAAGCCTTCCGTCGCCCGATACGGCAACTGAAACAGTCCCTTGATCGTCAGGCAGGTCTGGATCGCCACGTCCGAGTACCGCCCCGGGGTGCCACGCCCTACCGGCGGCGGCGGCGTCCACTTGTCCCGAAGGCTTTCATCGTCGAACCAGATCGTCAGATTGCCGCGGTTGACCAGCGCTCGGTCGTACTCCGACCAGTTCGTCACCCGATACCGCTGCTTCAGCCCCACCTCGCCCGTCTCCGGGTTCACCCGCATCGCCATCTCGCACCTCTTCTTGCCGCCAGACCCCGAACTCCGGGGGGGCTCATGTCAATATACTACACCAACGCCATTGGGTTGCCATACTTCAAAAAGATGAAGATCGCGTGCCCAATTGAGCTGGAAGAGCAGAGGAATATTGCCGCCAAGATTAAAGCTTCTGATACCCGCATATTTTCATTGCAGGATGAGCTTTCAAAATTGAAGCAGCAGAAGCAAGGATTGATGCACGACTTGCTCACCGGCAAAGTACCCGTGAAGGTTAAAGAACCCGAGGTGGTCGATGGCTAAGCACTATCCCAACCTCAACCCGGAGAAGGCGCTGATCTGGCGCATTGTCCACCGCGACAATCTGCCGTGGATTCTGGACAAGGGCGTGCATGGCGGCCACGATGTCGGAAACAAGAAGGAGCGTGCCTGATGCCCACCTGCTGGATCATCGCCGGCCCTAACGGCGCGGGTAAAACCACCTTCGCGCTGGAATACCTGCCGCATGTGGCGCAGTGCTCGCGCTTTGTGAATGCGGATTTGATCGCCGCCGGTTTGTCGCCGTTGGCACCGGAGAGCGAACTGCTGACGGCGAGCCGTCTGTTCCTGCATGAGGTTGAAACCTGCATCGCACAGCGCGAGGATTTTGCCTTTGAAACCACGCTGGCCGGGCGCGGTTATCTGAAACTGATCAGCCGCTTGCGTGCTGACGGTTGGCGGATTGAATTGATTTATCTGGCGCTGCCGAGCATGGAAATGTCCAAACTGCGCGTGGCCGAGCGCGTGGCGCACGGTGGGCACAACATTCCGGTTGCGGACATCGAGCGCCGCTTTGCTCGCAGCCTGGGCAATTTGTTCAACACATTCAGCGCGCAGGTCGATGCCTGCCGATGCTTCATGAACAGCGATGCCACGCCGGAACTGGTGTTTGAACAGCAGGGCGAGGTGCGCAATGTCGTGCACACTCAGCATTACCAACATTTGTTGAAGGAGGCTGCGTTATGACCATCACATCCGCCCCGCCATCACCCCAGGCGCAAGCCATGCTCAAGGCCTTGCAGACTGCTGTGGCCAACAGCCTGGATAAAAAGCAGAAGCTCGGGCAATACGCCGTCATCTGGCAGAACGGCCAACCCGTGCAGTCCGGTGGCGATGCACCAAAGGCGGTCTCATGAGCAATCCCCCTCTCACGCCCGCAACCGCCATGTTGGCCGAACTGGTGCGCCGTTACTGGGTGCTGGGCATGGAATGCAGCCTGCTGGAGATCCAGAAGCTGGCCTGGTTTCTGGAGCGGGCCATCGAGCGCTACAACCCCGGCGACAACCCGCTGAATCTGCAGTTCGTGCCGCACAAGTACGGTCCTTACGCCAACCGGCTCGACCATCTGCTGAACAACCTTGATGGCAGCTACCTGCACTCCGAAAAGCGCATCAGCGACGCCAATCCACTGGATGTGATCTGGTTTGACGATGAGCGCAAGGCCTTCGTGCAAACCTATCTCAAGAGCGAGGCCAAAGCCTATACGCAAGCGCTGGAATCCACCGCCGCACTCATCGATGGCTTTGAGTCGCCCTTCGGCATGGAGCTGCTGGCCACCGTGGACTGGTTGCTGGCCCGCGAAGGTGTGGCGCCCACTGTGCCCGCCTTGCGTGAAGGGCTGCGCCACTGGCCTGGTGGCCCTGATGCCGCTGCCCGCAAGGATCGCCTCTTCGACGACCGGGCGCTGGGCATTGCCTTGGAGCGCCTGACACTGCCCGCCACCGCGCTGGCTTGAGGGGCAGGTGTGAGCGAATACGCGGAGGTCGAACGCCCCTTTTTGCAACAACTGGCAGAACTCGGCTGGACGGTCATCGACCAGGGAGCGGGCGTGCCACAGGACGCCGCCCCCAGCCTGCGCGTCAACTTTCGCCAATGGCTGCTGCCAAAGGTGTTCGACCATGCCGTGCGCGCAATCAACCGCACAGACGATGGGCGTGAGTGGTTAACCAACCGCCAGCTGGAAGACCTTCGCAGCCAATTGCTGCGCCACCCCAGCCGCACCTTGCTGGAAGCCAATGAGGCCGTGCAGGCGCTGCTGTTCAAAGTGCAGGCCGATGTCAACGAGCTGACGGGGGAAGCCGACCCGGTGGTACGGCTGATCGACTTTCATAACCCCGCGAACAACCAGTTTCACGCGATCAACCAGTTTCGCATCGACACGCCGGGCTGTGTGAAGGCGTTCATCATTCCGGACATCGTGCTGTTCGTTAACGGCATTCCTCTGGTGGTGGTGGAGTGCAAGAAGGGCTCGGAAACCTGCGCCAACCCGATGCAGGAGGCCTTTGTGCAACTGCAGCGCTACATGCGGCTCCGTAAGGAGACGGAATCCTCCGGCCTCAAGGAAGGCGAGCCCCGGCTGTTCTACAGCAGCCTGATGCTGGTGCGCAGCTGCGGCTTGGAAGCTGACTACGGCACCATCACCTCCGGTGAAGAGCACTTCCATGCCTGGAAGACGCTCCACCCAGCCGACGATTCCGCGCTGGCAGGGCTGAATGCCCAGCAGCAGTTGATGGCCGGGATGTTGAACAAGGTGAACCTGCTGCAGATCCTGCGCACCAGCTCGGTTTTCATGGACACGGACGGCGGCCCTCGTGTGAAGGTGGTGTGTCGCTATCAGCAATTCCGTGCCGCCAGCAAAATCGTCGAACGATTGCGCACCGGCGAAACGGCGGTAGAGCGCAGTGGCGTGGTGTGGCACACCCAAGGCTCGGGCAAGTCACTGACCATGGTGTTCCTGGCGCGAATGCTGCGCGCCAGCCGGGACCTTGCTGATTACAAAATCGTGCTGGTCAATGACCGGCAAGACCTGGAAGAACAACTGGGCGACACCGCCACACTGATTGGCGGGCGGGTGAATGTGATCGAAACCCGGGCAGGCCTGCGCCAGCACCTGTCGACCGACAGTTCGGACATCAGCATGGTGATGATCCACAAGTTTCAGGAGCACAAGCAGACGCTGACCAACACGGTGGCGGAAGCGCTGGGCACCTACCTGGCCATGCCAGCGGGCAAGACCTTCGGGGTGGTCAACACCTCGGATCGCATCATCCTGATGATCGACGAGGCCCACCGCACGCAAAGCTCGGACCTGGGCGACAACCTGTTCGAGGCTTTCCCCAACGCCACGCGCATCGCCTTCACCGGTACGCCGCTGCTCACGGAGCGCCACGGCGAAAAGAAGACCCACAAGCGCTTTGGCGAGTACATCGACACCTACCGCCTGATGGACGCGGTGAACGATGGGGCCACACTGCAAATCCTCTACGAAGGCAAGACCGCAGACAGCGCACTGAACGAAAAACATGCTTTCGACGAAGCCTTTGAAGACCTTTTCCGCGACCGCAGCGAAGAAGAGTTGCTGGCGATCAAGAAGAAGTACGGCGCGACCGGCGACATTCTGGAAGCCGAAAACCGCATCAACGCGATTGCCCGTGATCTGGTCGCTCACTATGTCGACAACATCTTGCCCAACGGCTTCAAGGCGCAGGTGGTGTGCCATTCCAAACTGGCGTGCATTCGTTACCAGAACGGCATCGAAGCCGCACTGACAGAACGTCTCGCCAAGGAAGAAGCGCAGGCTGCTCCCGACATGGGGCTGATCCAGCGCCTGCGCTTCCTCAAGACAGCCGTGGTGGTATCGTCGGACGGCACCAACGAGGCTGCTTACATTACCCACGCCCGCAAACAGGCGCAACGCATGAATGCGGTAGAAAACTTCTGCCGCAGCTTCGATATTGAAGACCCGGACAAGGAATACACCGGCATTGCCTTTCTGATCGTCTGCGACATGCTGCTGACGGGCTTCGATGCGCCCATCGAGCAGGTGATGTACATCGACAAGAAGCTGCGCGAGCACACCCTGCTGCAGGCCATCGCCCGCACCAATCGCGTGAAAAAGGGTAAGCAGCGCGGCTACATCGTCGACTACATCGGCCTGGCCAACCACCTGACCGATGCCTTGACCCTTTACGCGGCCAGCGATGAGCTGCAGGAACTGCACGACGGGATGAAGAACATCGCGTCGGAATTGCCAGTGCTGGAAGAACGTTACCAGCGGCTGCTCCAGCACTTCATGGCCCTGGGCATCAAACAGATCAAAGCCTTCGTCAATGGCGAGTTGCCCAATCTGGATGCCGAGGCCGCCTTGGTGCATGAGGCGGTGAAGGCGCTCAAGGACGACAAGAGGCGCGCTGACTTCGAGGTGTACCTCAAGAAGTTTCTGATGAGTCTGGACATCATCCTGCCCAACGCATTCGCACAGCCCTACCGTGTGCCCGCGAAGCGCTTCGGCTACATCCTGCAGGTGACCAAGGAGCGCTACAAGGACACCAGCCTTGATTTGGGCAGTGCTGGCGAAAAGGTGAAGGCGCTGATCAACGAACACTTGATCAGTCTGGGCATCAACCCCAAGGTGCCACCCGTCGAACTGCTGGCGGAAGACTTTCTCGACAAACTGGCTGCCCACGCAGGCCAGAACAACGAGGCCAAGGCCAGCGAGATGGAACACGCCATTCGCAAGCACTGCACTGTTCACCACGATGAAGACCCTGCCTTCTACAAGAGCCTATCGGAAAAGGTCGATGCGCTGATCGAGAAGCACCACGACGAGTGGGAGCGACTGGCCGAAAAGCTGGCCGAGCTGCGCAAGGAAGCCATTGCGGGCCGTCAGCAAGGTGAGGATGGCATGAGCAAGGAGGCGACGACCTTCTACGAGTACATCGTTCAGCTTGGCTTCGCAAATGGTTCTGTCAATGATGCAGACAAGCCTGCATTCAAGGCATTGATGGAGACCACCGTGGAGATACTGCAGGAAACCATTGCCAGCATCGATTTCTGGCAGAACCCCGACAAACAAAAGCGCGTGCGCGGTTTGATCAAGACCGAGATCGCCAAAACGGGCATCGAAGAACTGAAGCTCAATCGTGAGCGTGTGGCCGTAGAGGTCATGAAGCTGGCCAAGAACCGCCACGATGAATTGGTCAACATGGCACGGACAGGGGGAGCGTGATGCAGCTCCGTCAGGTGCGTGACATTCACTACCAGTTATTGCCGGGCTCAGACCGGCAGACCGCGGATATCGTGATCGAGCGCGATGGCATCATCACCGTTCGCCCACCACTGCGGATGACGCCCGAGCAAGTGGACGAAACCGTGCTCAGCAAGCGGATGTGGATCTACCGCAATCTGGCTGAATGGCGTGATCTCAACGCCACTCGCGTAACGCGCGAATGGGTCAGTGGCGAGACATTCTTCTACTTGGGCAGTCACTACCGGCTGCAGTTGGTGTCTGAACAAGACGAACCTCTCAAGTTGAAAGACGGCCGGTTCTGCCTGTTGCGCGAGGTTATCGAGCGTGACGGCCCGAATGCCGCTCATCAAGTCTTCGAGTCATTCTACAAGAGCAAGGGTTTGCCCCGGATTCAGAAGCGAGTGACGTACTTCGCAGCCAGGGTTGGCGTGAAGGCAGGCGATATTCGGATAAAGGATCTGGGCTACCGGTGGGCGTCGTGTACCAAGAATGGAGATCTGCATTTTCACTGGAAATGCCTCATGGCCCCGCTGACTATCCTCGACTACATCATCGTCCACGAACTGTGCCACCTGCACTACCGCGACCACTCGGACGCGTTCTGGAACGAAGTGGACAAGGTGTTGCCGGATTATCGGGAAAAGAAGGAATGGCTCAGGGCTCGCGGCGCTGAGTTGGACCTCTGACGAGACGCCCTGGTGGCAGTTGGTACTCTAGCAGCCTGTCGGACTTGGCGCCCGGGAAACCGACAAATTTTACTTTTCGGCATGAAAAAGGCCGGAATTTGTCGATTTTCCGGCCTTTTTGAGGTTTTTTCCTCGTTTTTCTCTACTGCGGGCGCAACTTGGCCATGCGCTTCAAATTCCACGCCAGGCAGACCAGCGTCCATTCCCCGGTGACCTTCTGCCAACCCCGCAAGGAAAACTGGCGAAAGCCCATGACCGACTTGATGATGCCGAAGACCGGCTCGACGGTCTGCTTGCGCAACGCATAGAGCGCTCGCCCCGCTCTGGTCTTCAAACGATGCGACATGGCCTGCACGGGTGTCGCATGCTCCGGTAGCGCGGCCGGTTCGCTATGCCGCTCCCGCCAGTCAGGATGATGCTCGTCGCGCGCCACCGCGATCAAGGGGACGATGCCGGCCGCCTCGCACGCCTTGATGTTCTTCTCGCTGTAGAAGCCCGTGTCGGCGATCATCCCGTGCACGGAACCCAGCCCATCGGCCTGCGCCTGGAGCGTCGCCAGCATCGGCTCGACCTGCTCCTTGTCGTTGGGGGCTTGCGTCACGCCGACCGCCACCACCAGCAGGGTCGCGGGATCAACCGCCGCCTGGGCGTTGTACGCCTGCTCGAAGCCGCCACCGGCCACCGGCATGATGCGCGATTCTTCGTCGGTCAGATTGATCTGGTCACTGTCCCGTACGCCGGGCTCGGGGGCTTTGGGCACTCTGCCCCCCCACTTCCTGCCGGTCTCTTCTTCTTTCGCCTTGCGCCGCGCCCTCTTCTCGTCGTACTGCGCCTTCTCTCGCTGATAGCGCTCCTCGGCCCGCGCCGCAATCTTCGCCTTGGCCGCCGCCATCGCCACCAGCCGATCTTCGCGGCGCTTGATTTCTTCCGGCAGGCTGACGCCGTCCGGAACCTCCGCCTGATCCGCCTGTTCGGCCAGCGCGAACAGTTCCTGCACCTCCGCCTTGAGTTGCGCTTCCAGCTTTTCGATGTGGCCGTGCGAAAGCGCACGGTGGCGGGAGGCGTTGGCCTGAATCTTCGTGCCGTCAAGACAGACATTGCCCAGTTTCAGCAGCTTCATCTCCCGGGCCATCTCCAGAACCTGCACGAACAAGTCGCTCAGTTCCTCCAGAAAACGCCGGCGGAACGTCGCCAGGCTGTCGTGATCGGGATGGCTGCCGGCGGCAATGTAGCGAAAGGCGACCGAATCGTAGGTCGCCTGCTCCAGCCTGCGGCTGGAGAAAATACCCGTCGCGTAGCCATAGACCAGAATGGCCAGCAGCGTCGCCGGATGGTACGCCTTCGATCCCCGTCCAGCGTACTGCCGCGTCAGCTTCGACAAATCAAGCGAGTCGATCACCTCCACAATGAATCGCGCCAAATGATCCTCGTTCAACCAATCGTCGAGTGACGGCGGCAGCAGGTAGTCGGTCTTGCGATCGGTGACGATGAAATGGGACATGCCGGACCTCCGTTCCTGGAACAGCTATGATTGTAGCATATTCAGCGGGCGGCAAGGGTAAAGTCCGACAGGCTGCTAGCTTTCATGAAGCGATAAAGTGATGCGCGCCGGTACACGCGCGAAAACTGGTAACAGTGCC
Source organism: Candidatus Accumulibacter cognatus (assembly GCA_013414765.1). Classification (GTDB taxonomy): domain Bacteria; phylum Pseudomonadota; class Gammaproteobacteria; order Burkholderiales; family Rhodocyclaceae; genus Accumulibacter; species Accumulibacter cognatus. Next base: position 736,284 of record CP058708.1, on the reverse strand, counting down.
AATGGTCGGCGCTGACATGAGCGCGCCGCTGATCGAATTGCGGGCCATTACCAAGACCTACGGTCAGGGCCAGGCAGCGTTTCAGGCACTGTGCGGCGTTGATCTGAGTATCGCGGAAGGCGATTTTGTGGCGGTGATGGGGCCTTCGGGTTCAGGCAAGTCCACGGTGATGAATCTACTCGGCTGTCTCGACACGCCAACCACGAGCGAATACCTTTTTCGCGGCATCAACGTCGAGCAACTCGACCGCAACCAGCGCGCCCTGTTGCGTCGGCAACGCCTGGGATTCGTCTTCCAGGGCTTCAACCTGCTGGCGCGTACCTCGGCCCAGGAAAATGTCGAACTGCCGCTGCTTCATCGCGGCGAACCGGCCGAAGTGCGCCATGCCATGGCACGGACGGCGCTCGACAAGGTCGGGCTGGCCGGCTGGGAACATCACACGCCAGCCGAATTGTCCGGCGGCCAGCAGCAACGCGTTGCCATTGCCCGTGCCATCGTGACCAATCCGCTGGTACTTCTGGCCGATGAACCGATGGGCAACCTCGACAGCAAGCGCAGCCACGAAATCATGGAACTGCTGACCCAGCTGAATGGCGACCATGGCATTACGATGATCATGGTGACCCACGAGCCGGACATGGCGGCCTACGCGCGACGCATCGTCCATTTTGTCGATGGCCTGGTCGCCAGCGACAAATGCCAGGCGGCTGCCGAACCATGTTGCTGAACGCGCTCTTGCTCGCCCTGCGCGAGATCCACCGCAATCTGATTGATGCGCTCCTTTCTGACCGTGCTCGGCATCGTCATCGGCGTGGCTGCGGTGATCACCATGGTGACACTGGGCGGGTGGCCGGCACGCAGAACCGGTCGTCCACGGTCAGCGGTACGACCAGCGATTACCTTGATTCCGGCAACTGGAAGTTGGCCGCCGGCCGCCAGTTCAACGATGACGAGGAGGCCACGGTGGTTTCCAGTGACGGAGGTACTGCCCCTGTACGGCGTGGTCACGAAGTGCGGCAACCTGGTCGACGATGTCTTGGGGCCGGGGAGTGTCAGGAAGCAGCAGTTCGCGTCAGCCTTGCGCCAGGCGCTGGCCGATGATTCGGTCAGTCAGATCCTGATCGATATCGACAGTCCGGGTGGAAGCGTCTATGGGGTGTCTGAGTTGGCGGACGAGATTCTCACAGCGCGCGGCAAGAAGCCGATCTGCGCCATTGTCAACAGCCTGGCGGCCAGCGCGGCGCACTGGCTGGATCGGCTGCTCGGCTTCCGAGTTCTACGTCATGCCAGGCGGCGAGGTGGGATCGATCTGGGTCTGGCAGGCGCACTTCTACTACTCGCAGGCCTTTGCCGCCAAGGGTATCCAGCCGGCCCTGATCTCGGCTGGAACGTACTAGATCAAGGGCAAACCGTAAGCGCCGCTTGACGAGGATGCGCAGGACTTCATGCCGTCTCGGGTGGATGACTACTACGCCTTCTTCACCACGGCGGTGGCGCGTGGGCTCGGAGTGCCGGTTGTCCAGGTGTGCGACGGAATGGGCCAGGGTCGTGTGCTCGGTGCCGATGCGGCGCAGGCGGCATGGCGACCTTCAACAAGGTCGTCAGGAAGATGCGCCGTGATGCCAAGACCAGCGCCAGGCCGAAGGCAAATCGTCCCGCCTACGTGCAATGGGCAATTGAAATTCTGTGAGGATGGGTCGGATGACAAAAAAACTGGCATCCAGCCCATGGGGAGTGTGGCCTTAGCAATTGCCTTTCTTAGCCTGGCCCGGCGGACAATGTCCTCCACCTTGGTGTGGGACGCCATTGTTGCCGCGTCCAGTGTAGTGCTTCTCGCCACGTGGGCCATTGTGTTCTTTCCAGTACTTAGGGTCGCGGTATTCGTAACCATCCCAGTAATAGCCACGATTGTCGCGGGAGCCGAAGGTTACGGTAACGCCTGGTGCCTCGACGCGCATGTTGCCGAGATTGACGTTAATATCGACAGCATTGGCAAGACATGGCGAGGCTGCAATCACAGCACCTAGCAGAAATTTCTTCATCGTTGAGGGCCTTTCGGTGACATTGTGGTATTTCACGGCAAACGGGACAGTCGGCCCGTAAGGACGCGTTGAAAGTGTTGTACGCCAAGACGCTTACTCAGGTCAAGCTGCCTTTCGCGGAAATTTCGTACAGCGCAGAAGCAGAGGTAGCCCCGGAAATTCGGATAACGGGATCAGTGGTAGCCTTGCCCCCTCGAACGGCTGCGGAAGCAGTCACACCAGGAGCAAGTGCATGGCAAGAAGGACGAGGCGGAACCCCAGCCCGGCATTCAAGGCGCAAGTGGCACTGGCAGCGCTGAAGAGCGACAAGACGCTGGCGGAGTGAGCCCAGCAGTATGACCTTCACCCGAATCCGATCACGGACGGGAAGCGGCCACTGACAGAGCGTGCGGTTCAGGTATTTGGAGACGCCGGAAGCCCCGCGAGCCGTGCGGAACTGACGAAACTGCACGCCCAGATCGGCCCGTTGACGCTGGAAAACGATCTGTTAGAAACGCGCTTACCCAGGCGGGCTTGCTGAGCGCACGATGATTGACCGTAACCCCGAGCTTCCCGTAGTGCATCAGTGCTCCCTGTTCGGGCTGGCGCGTTCGACCGCCTACTACACGCCCCGCGAGGTCCCGGCGGAGGATCTGGCGCTGATGCGCCGGATCGACGAGTGGCCTCCCGATCACCCGTTTGCCGGCACCCGCCTGTTGCGCGATCTGCTGCGCCCCGAGGGTTTCCAGGCCGGGCGCAAACCCATCGGCACTCTGATGGCGCGTATGGGGATCGAGGCTCTTTATCCCGGCAGGACTCCACTGATGAAAGCGGGTTTTCTGTCCAAACAAACGGGGCCATCTCTCACGGCTTGACCCGCGGTACGAGACGCTTACAATTTCCATGAGTGGTCTAGTTGTGGCGCTTCAGTCAAACGAGGGGTATCTGCCGCGCACAGCCTGCACTTGGACCGGCAGCTTCTTGGGCGGCAGATCAACGCCATCCGTTTGGTGGCGGAATCCTGCCCGTCGGCAACGTGCGCTACCAATCCGATTGGGAGCCAAGGGGAATCCGGGTACCGATTCGATCTTCAGAGGGGAAAACAATGCAAATGCGCAAACTCGGAAAGAGCGGGCTGGAAGTGTCTGTCCTGGGTCTTGGCTGCATGGGAATGAGCTATTCCTACGGCCCGCCCAAGGACAGGCAGGAGATGGCGGATCTTCTCCGGGCTGCCGTGAAACGCGGCATCACCTTCTTCGATACCGCCGAAGTCTACGGCCCGTTCACGAACGAGGAACTCGTGGGAGAAGCCCTCGCTCCCTTCCGCGAGCAAGTGGTGATCGCCACCAAGTTCGGGTTCGACCTCAGCCCAAACTGCGATCCCCGAGGAATGAAGGGTCCGCCGGGCCTGAACAGCCGGCCCGAGCACATCAAGCTGGCCGTCGAGGGCTCTCTCAAGAGACTGAAGATCGAAACGATCGACCTGCTCTATCAGCACCGAGTTGACCCGAACGTGCCGATCGAGGAGGTGGCAGGCACGGTGAAGGAATTGATCCGGGAAGGGAAGGTGAAACACTTCGGCCTGTCTGAAGCCGGCGCGCAAACGATCCGCCGCGCCCACGCCGTCCAACCCCTCAGCGCCGTCCAGAGCGAGTACTCGCTGTGGACGAGAACCCCGGAAAAGGAAGTCATACCGACCCTCGAGGAACTCGGAATCGGCTTCGTCCCGTACAGCCCGCTGGGCAGGGGGTTCCTCACCGGCAAGATTGATGAGAACGCGAGGTTCGACAGCTCGGACTTCCGTAGCACCCTGCCGCGGTTCACGGTGGAGGCGCTCAAGGCGAACCAGACCCTGATCGATCTGCTCGGCAGAATCGCGGAACGAAAACAGGCGACGCCCGCCCAGATTGCGGTCGCCTGGCTGCTCGCTCAAAAGCCTTGGATCGTTCCCATTCCGGGCACCACGAAGCTGCATCGCCTGGAAGAGAATATCGGAGCAGTCTCCGTCGAACTCACCTCAGACGATCTTCGTGACATCGAGAGCGCAACCTCCGAGATCACGGTGCAAGGGGCTCGCTACCCCGAACATTTGGAGAGGATGACGGGTCGCTGAAGACACGCGCCGGACCAGGCGCTGCGGCAGACGGCTGCCGCCGTGTCCGTTCAAGGAAAGTTCTTGATTCAGACAAGCTGCTCTCCGATCTATCACGTTTGCACGTTTAGAGCTACGAATACACAGCCGTTCCGCAGCAACCGCTTGCCGCCGACCGTCTGGGCCGTTTCTTCGGCCTTGCCGTGCTCGGTGTGGATGCCTTGGTTGGCCTCCAGAGGCTTGCCACCGCCGGTGCTCCGTGCCTGGATTCCTGTTCAAGCCGCCCGCAGGCAATCGGCGATCTCCAGACGTGCCGCGCGCCATGCCGGGACGAAGCCGCCGACGACGCCCATCGCCAACGCGAAAGCCATGGACTGCAAGGCGATCGATGGTGTCAGGACGAAACGGAAAGCCAGTTCGGCGAAAGTCTGGAAGTTCGTCGTCGAGATGTCGACCGCCTGCATCGCGCTCGCGCCCGCCAGCCCCAGCACGCCGCCGAGCGTCGCCAGCAGCAGCGACTCGCCGAGAAACGCCAGTAGAACGGCGCGGCGCCGGAACCCAAGCGCCCGCAAGGTGCCGATCTCGGCGGTGCGCGCGGCCACCGCGGCGAACATCGTGATCATCGCGCCGACCACGGCGCCGATCGAGAAGATGGCGGCCAGGGCGGTGCCGAGCAGGCGGATGAAGGTCGCCAGCGCCTCGCTCTGCTCGGCATAGAAGACACGTTCGGGTTTGGCTTCGAGCGACAGCCGGGGATCGTCCTCGAGCGCTTTCCGGATGTGCTCGAAGCCGTCCACATCGGCCAGACGCAGCACGACGGTCGAAAAGGCGTTTCGCCTGAAAGCCTGCAGCATCTGTTCGCCATCGCCCCAGAGTTCCGAGTCGAAGCCGCTGCGGCCGGCGTCGACAATGCCGACGACGAGCCAGTCGCGGCCGGCGAAGCGCAGCGTCTGGCCCAGGCCGACCCCCTGAAAGCCAGCCGCCACGGCGCTGCCGGCGACGATCTCGGAAGTGCCTGGGCGGAACATGCGGCCCTCGCTGATGCGCACCTGCGGCCGCAGTTCCCCGCCCATTTCCGAAGTGCCGCGCACGGTGACGTTGCTCGGCTTACCGTTGCCACGCTTGGGCAGATTGATCAGCACCACCGGCTCGCGGCTGACCATCGTGCGGCCCAATGTGTCGCGGGCGATTCCCGGCAGCGTCTCGATGATTCCCGCCTGATCGCGAGTGACCGCGCTGTTGATCTCGGCACCGGCCCCCTTGCGCAGGACGATGACGTTGTCTGCCTGACCGGTGGCGACCAGCGTCGCGCGAATGCCTTCGCTCATCATCAGCACCGTCGCAAAGACGTAGACCACCAGCGCCATGCCGAGCGCGGTGAGCACGGTGGTCACCCGGCGCACCCACAGGTTGCGTACGATGTAGGCCAGCGGCAGGCCCTTCACTGCGTGCTCCGCGGGTGCAGCGGGCGGCGCACGCGAGCCGGCACCAGGCGACCAGGCAGCGCCCGCTTCACGACCACTTACGCCACATGCCGCAGGCCATCGACAATGTCGATCCGGCTCATCCGCCACGCCGGCCACGCGGCGGCGACGAGGCCGACGATCGCCGCGGCCAGCAACTGCAGGCCCATCGTCAGGGCGGACAGCTGGAACACCGGAAACAGTGTGCCGGTTGCCTGCGCGAAGGCCGCCGACAGCGGCAGCGTCGCGGCGACCCCAAGCACGCCGCCGAGGCCGGCGATCAGCAGGCTTTCGCCATACAGCAGACCGACGACGAAGCCGGGCGGAAAGCCCAGTGCCTTGAGTGTCGCGTATTCCGCCAGCCGCTCGCGCGCGGTCATCGTCATGGTGTTGGCCATCACCGCCATGATGATCACGATAATGATCAGGCTCACCGCCTGGATCGCCACCAGGATCGCCTCGCTCATCGACACGAAACTGAGCTGGAACGCCTTTTCGGTCTCGCTGAGCGTTTCGGCCAGCGAATTGGCGAACAGCGCGTCGATGCGTTGCGAGATCAGGGCGGCGTTGTTCGGTTCGTCGATACCGACGATGTACACGCCGACGGCGTCGGCACGCTGGCGCGCGGTCTGGCGTAGCGATTCGTTGATGAACGCCCAGTGCACGAACATCTGGTTCTCGTCGGTCTTGGCGTCCGCGCCGTCGTAGATCGCGCGCAGGGTGAAGGTCCAGGTGCCCGGATAGATCGTGCCGCGCAAGGGGATCGGGTCGCCGACCTGCCAACCGAACTTGCTGGCCAGCCCGCGTCCGACCACCGCTCCCTGCCGATCACGCAAGAAGGCGAGCCTGTCGGCGTCGGCAATCACATACTCCGGGTAGAGTGCCAGATAGCTCGCCGGATCGATCGCGAACTGCGGGAAGAAATTCCACTCGGTGATGTACACCCCGCCGAACCAGTTGGCCCAGCTGAGCGCGCGCACGCCCTCGACGGCGCGGATTCGCTGCGCGTAGTTGAGCGGCAACTGGAAAGTCAGCGAGATGCTGCTGCGCGTCACCAGGCGGGTGCTCGAACTGGCCTCGACGCCGGCATACCAGGCATCGACGATGGTGCGCAGGAGGCCGAAAGCGCAGATCGCCACCACCAGTCCGATCAGCGTCAGGCCGGTGCGCAACTGGTGACGAAAGGCGTTCTTCAGCAGCAGCCGCAGCAGGAACATCGGTCGCCTCGTGTGTGTGCGAGCCTCATGCGGCGACCGCCATCACGCGCCGGCTTCGTCGACCAGCACGCCCTTCTCGAGGTGCACCAGGCGGCGGGCGTGCGCGGCAGCCTTGGGGTCGTGCGTGACCATGACGATCGTCTTGCCCATCTCGACGACGAGTCGTTCGAGCAGTCCGAGGATCTCCTCGCCGGTGACCCGGTCGAGGTCGCCGGTGGGCTCGTCGGCGACGATCAGCAGCGGGTCGCTGACCAGCGCGCGCGCGATCGCCACGCGCTGCTGCTGCCCGCCCGAGAGTTCGTTCGGCAGATGGTCGGCGCGGTCGGAGAGGCCCACCAGCCCGAGGACGACGCGCGCCCGCTCGGCGCGCTCGCGGCTCGACAGACTGGTCAGCAGCAGCGGCAGCGCGACGTTGTCCTGTGCGCTGAGCACCGGCAGCAGGTTGTAGAACTGGAAAACGAAGCCAACGTTGGCGGCACGCCAGTCGGCCAGTTCGCCCTCGCCGAGCTCGGCGATATCGACGCCGCCGATCTCGATGGTGCCGGCAGACGGCTTGTCGATGCCGGCGATCAGGTTCAGCAGCGTGCTCTTGCCCGAGCCGCTCGGACCCATCAGCGCCACGAACTCGCCCGCCGCGACGTCCATGTCGAGGTCGAGCAGCACCGGAATCACCTGCCCGCCGCGCCGGTAGCCTTTCGAGAGCCCGCGGATGCGAATCAGCGGCGGAACCGGATCGATGCTCAAGGGCTCCTCTTCGCGGCGCTGCCGCCCGAAACGACCACTTGGGCGCCGGCAGCGAGCCGCTCCGGGGGCGCCAGGACCAGGCGTTCGCCGGGCTGCAGCGGGCTGCCGGTCAGTTCCTGCGCATCGCCGAGCTTGCGGCCGAGCGTCACCGGGAGGGCTTCGACGGTCTCGCCGAGCAGCCGGAAAACGACCTTGCTGCCGGCGCGCTCGGCGATCGCCCTGGGGTTGACGGCGACTACCGGCGTCTGGTCGGCATCCGTCGCCGGCTGCGACAGGAAATTCACCTTGGCGCTCATTTCCGGCAGGATGCGCGCGTCGATCCTGTCGAAGCGGATCTTGGTCACCACCGTCGCCTTGGCCCGGTCCACCGTCGGCACGACGCGGGCGACGCTGCCGCGGAAGCGCGCATCGGGGATCGCATCGAGCGTGATCTCCACCGGCATGTCGACGCGAACCCTGGCGACATGGCTTTCGGAGACGTCCGCCTCGACCTCCAGCGTACTCATGTCGGCCATCGTCACGACGGCGCCCGAGGTGCCCGCCGCCGCCGAGAAAGGCGTGATCATGTCGCCAACGTTGGCGTTCTTCACCAACACCACGCCATCGAAGGGCGCGCGGATATCGGTATTGTCCTGATTGACCTGCTGCACCGCCACCTGGGCTTGCGCCAGCGCCACAGCGGCGCGGGCGCTGTCGATCGCCGCCCGCCCGGCGCCGACCCCCGCGCGTGCCGCCAGCGCGCGGCGCTGCGCCGCATCGACCGCCTGCGACGAGACGAAGCCACGGGCGCGCAAGGCCTGCTGGCGCTGGAACTCGACCTCGGCGTTGGCGGCTTCGGCCCGCGCCTGTTCGAGGTTGGCCTCGGCTTGCCGGAGCCCGGCCGCGGCCTGACCGATCGCCGCCTCGGCGACCCGTAGAGCGGCCCGCACGTCACTGGCGTCAAGGCGTCCAATCAGTTCGCCCGCCTGCACCGGGCTGCCCTCGCGCACCCGCAGCTCGACCAGTCGGCCGGTGCCCTTCGAAGCCACCGACGCGCGGCGTTGGGCGACCACGTAGCCGGAGGCGGTCAGTTGCGTGTACTGCTGCGACGGGTAGGCACTGAGCACGGTCGTGACCTGGACGTCCACCCTGCCCGGCACGAGAAGGTAGGCGGCGATGCCACCGATGCCGAGCACAGCCGCCAGCCAGACAGCCCAGCGGCGTCGGCGCCGCCGGGTCGGGGCCGCGTTGCGGTCAATCGCCAGCAGCGACAGCGGGGAGGCAGGCGTCTTGTCGGGTTCGGCCATGGGAAGAGGAAATGAGCGGGGGCGTCAGAAGCTCGGCGGCAAACGCCTTGAGTGAATGGTCGGCAGCACTTCGCCGCCGCGGACACCATGGGCCGCCAGCGCATCGCCGCCCGCGGGAGTATCCTTGGCCCCCCGTGCAGTGTCAAGCGCCGGACCCCTGGGCCAGCCCGGACACGGGCAGCGGCCGCAGCGAATCGATGGACTGGCGCCTGCCGTCTGACCTGCGGCGAGGGGTCGGATGCGGGTGAACGGCCAGCAAAGGACCGTCGGGGGGTGGCTTGACAAGGCTCGAGCGCGTGTCGATACTGCTTTTCCGGTAGGGGTTTGGCGGCTGGCAAGGGGCTTCGGGGTGGGGCGGCCGGAGCGGGCGGTTGGCCAGCGGGTGATGGGCCGGTCATGCCTCGTTCGTTGGGGGTCGCGGGTCGCTGCCCGGTCCTGCAGCTTACCCATCCACTCGCTCCTCGTCTTTCACCTTCGGGAGACTCCTGCCATGCTCTGCGCCATCAAATCGAGGCGCGCGCGGCGACTGCCGCGGGCGCAACGGTGGAGCTGGCGCCGGGCAGCGAAACCGATCGCGACGCGCAAGTGCGCGAATTGACCGAGCGCCCTCGTCCTCGATCGTGCCGCGTCGCTCGCGGCGAGTCAGCGGCGCAGCCTGGAACGCGAAGTGACCCTGCTCGCAGGACTCGAACAGCGCGACAAACAGTTGCGGCGAGCGCTCGCGCAGCAGAACCAGAGCGCGGCCGAGACGGCCCGCCTGGGCAAGGAGCTGCGCGCGCTGACCAGCGAACGGCAGCGCCTGGTCGACGAACTCAGCGCGCGCGACTCGGCGTACCGCGCCGAACTGGCCGAATACCGGCGGCTGATCGCCGCCCTCGCCGATTCGCCGAACCCCGAACGACGCCAGGCACTGCAACGCTATGCCGACGGCGACCGCGTCGGCGCCTTCGCCGTCCTCGAAGAGCTGACGCGCGTCGAGGAAGCGGCGCGCGACAAAGCCAACAAGCTGCGCAGCGCCGCCGAATACCGCCAACTGGCCGCGCTCGCCGCCGACATGCAGGACCGCGGCGAGAAGACGACAAACGACGTGCTGCAACTCTGGCGTGCGGCGGCGCAGCGCGACACCGACGACTTCCGGACTTGGGTCTACATCGGCCGGCTGACGCAGCAATCGGGCGACACCGCGCAGGTGCTGCACACCGCCGGCGAAGCGCGCCGCGTCGCCAACGACGACCGCGAATGCAGCGTTGCCGCGGTCGAACTCGGCGACCTGAAGCAAGCGGCCGGCGACCTCGCCGCCGCCCGGCGCAGCTTCGACGAGAGCCTGCAGATCGCCCGCCGCCGGCTGGCGGCCGCGAACCCGGCGTCGGCACAAGCGCAGCGCGACGTGGCCGTGTCGCTGGCGGCTAGCCACGATCGGTGGCGGGGTCACCTGGCGGCAGGTCGCCGACGCCTTGCTTGCCCTGCAGGCGCGTGGCGTTCTGTCGCCGGTCGGTCAACGGCTCGTCGAAGAGGCGCGGCGGCGCGCGGCCAGCGAGCGATGAGCGACTGTTTCGTCCGCTACAATCGCGAAGATTGGTCGTGCGTCGAGCCCTTGGTCACCGCATTGCGTGCCGCGGGCGTGTCGGTACGGTGGGTCATCAGGACATCGGTGGCGGCGAGCGCTGGCGCGAGACGATCGCCGAGCAGCTCGACGCGGCGCGCTGCGTCGTCTGCTGGACGCACGCGTCGACCGGGCCGGACTGGGCTTACGTGCGCGAGGAGGCGGAGCGCGCCAAGACGCGCGGCGTTCTGCCGCCGGTGCGCCTCGATGGCGTGTAGCTGACGCGCTGCGCGCCGCAGACGCTGCGTACGCGGAAACCCCCCGACCTGATGTCTGCGCGTGATGGCAGGGGCTCCCTCTTTTCACCAACTGTGAGCGTGTCGCGGGGATGGCCAGCATGGTGGGTCGAAAAAATCTACCTGTGCGGGGTAAACCACTTGCCGTAGATCGTCTCGTACGTCCCATCCTGGTAGACCTCGAGCAGCGCCTCATTGATTCTCTTTCGCAGCGGGCTGCCTAAGGGAATCGCGATACCGTACATTTCTGGCATGAACACGCGACCGACGATCTGGAGCGCCCTCTGATTAGACTGGGCCAACCAATATTGCAAAGTCGGCGCGTCGAAGACGATCGCCTGCACCTCGCCCCGCGTGAGCCGGTCGATGGCGTCCGCCGCGTTGGTCACTTCGACGAATGGTATGCGGCGTTGCGTAAGGTAGTCGGCGGCGATGGTACCAGGCTCCGTTGCTACCTTCTTTCCGGGCAGATCGCCTGGCCCGGTGATGTTCGACCGAAGCCGTTGCACCGTCTGCGATGAAGTCACAGTCGCCGTCAATTGCGCGATCAGTACAATCCCCATCAGCCACACGCTTGCAATCACAAACCGCCTCAGTTTACCCGGTTCGCTGCGCTCGCCGTGCTCGCCGGTGGCGATGATCAGCATCGTGTTCCACATTTCTTCGCCGATTCCCGCTACGTATCCTTTGAAGCGATTGTGCGGGTGCCCGCGCTCGATGAACCAGAGGACGTTCGCCCATAGAAACATCAATACGATTGCTGCGACGAAGAGTTTGCAGATGGCCACCCAAGGTATTGCCATCAAGGTCACCAGAATTGGACTCTCTTCCTCGGCACGGACCATGATCTGCAGGCCGGAGTTGAAATAGGGCAGCGAAAAATCGATCTCTTGTTCGCGTTTCGGCGTCATCACGAGGGCAGAAATGGCCATGTCGGCATCGCCACTTCGTAGAGCTGCCAACTGCTCTTCGCGCAATCCAGCCTCTATCCACACAAAGTCGACGCCTATCCGGCGGGCAATTTCGCTCCACAGGTCTACGCTGAAGCCGGTCAGTTGCTCACCCCGTTTGAGTACGAAAGGCGCAATTTTGCCGGTCGCAACACGCAGTGGGCCGGCCGCCGTCACCTCGGCGGCGAATGCCGGCATGACGCAAAGCGTCCCTAACATCACGGCAATGCCTGACAACCTGCTCATGAACGAGGATGTGCGTCTATCAACTGTTCGCCGGCTGCTATCCACTTTTGAGATCCTTTAAGCTGCGCCTTAACTGGATGTCTCGACGCAAGCTAAATTTTGCCTCAAGTGGCGCGGTTGCGACCACTGGCACGTAAATGCTTCTGATGACGCTTACTCAGCTCGGCCACGCTATCAATACCAGGAATAGCCGAGGAGCCGTCGATCGCAGCAAGATAGCGAGACCAGGTCGCCCCCAGACCGCCGACCCCCACGATGTCGAAGACCGAACGTTTCATCAGGGTCGTTTGGCCACCGCGCTGTAGAGAGCCGGATGCGGCCCATCACTTCGTGTGCAGTCCCTTTCGCTTCCAACACCAATCCTCTCCCGTGGTTCCACCCACAACAACGGCGGACTGATCGCAAGCGCATGAACCGTAACGTGAGGCAGGGTCTCATTTAGGATGGCCGCCACGAGGTCGGGCGCCAGCGTGGTCTGGTGTCAGCGCGATTCAAGAGTTTCTGGTCCGATTGATCATCGTGCGAGTGGACGGAATTTTCTCGGCTTTGAGCTGCGGATACGCGCCGACGATCAGGGTTTGTTCGCGTTTGCACTCGCCGGCGTTGTCCCCAGTCCCGTTAATCGAGCCTGGTCGCCTGCGATAGCGCCTCGCTCAGTGGCGCTGGGCGTGCAGGGTGCCTCGCAGTTGCTCGAGCACCGGGCATCGTTCTTTGAGTCCCCTTGCTGCGGGCAGGGCCACACTCTCATCGCGCACGATTTTCTGCCGGTGAGAGCCGGGTAATCAGCCATCGCGGCGCGGTGAGTTGCCGGCATGCCTGCAGCGGGTCACCGCCTATGTTCACACCCCAGGCTGCAAGGTGACATCGACCTTGCGCGTTTGTGCCCCGCGCCGCAGTGTCAGTTGCACCACGTCGCCCATCCGGTAGTCGTCGACACGAGCCAGTAGCGTGGCCACGTCGTCCACCGGCTTGTCATTGATGGCGACAATGATGTCGCCCGGCACGATGCTGTGGGCACTGACGGTCACTCCGGCCAAGCCGGCCTTCTCGGCAGCCGATCCCGGCTGGACGCGCAGCACGAATACCCCTGCGATGCCCGTCGCTGCCGCTAGCCGCCGGTTGAGCGCCTCGTCGGCCTCGACGCCCAGTGCCGGGCGGATGTAGCGTCCGCTCTTGATGAGCTGCGGCACCACGCGCATCACCGTGTCTACCGGCACCGCAAAGCCGATGCCGGCGGACGCCCCCGAGGGGCTGTAGATGGCGGTGTTGATGCCGATCAGCCGCCCGGCGGAATCCAGGAGCGGCCCGCCGGAGTTGCCCGGGTTGATGGCCGCGTCGGTTTGGATCAGGTGTTCGATGGCCGGTCCGTCGCGCTCGCCAGCGAGCGAGCGGTCCAGCGCCGAGACGATGCCGTTGGTCAGCGTCCAGTCCAGGCCGAAGGGGTTGCCGATGGCGAACACCTTTTGTCCCACCTTCAGGTCGCTACTCGTGCCCACCGGCACCGGCGGCGGGCGTTTGAAACCCACGCCTATCCTGAGCACCGCAATGTCGTACGCAGGTGATGCACCCACCAGCGCAGCCTGGTAGTCGCGACCATCGGCCAGCTTCACCGTCGCCTGTGAAGCACCCTCGATGACATGCAGGTTGGTGACCACGTGGCCGGCGTCGTCCCAGATGAAGCCCGAACCGGTGCCCCGCGGCACGGTGTAGGCGTTGCGCGTCCAGACGTCGCGCACCACTCGCGCGGTAGAGATGAACACCACCGAATCGCGCGACTTCTCGAACAGCTCGATCGTGGCCTTTTCGTCGGCGGCCAGGTCACCGCGTGCGGTGACGGTGCGCGGTGTGCCCTCGTTTGGTGAGAACCAGGACTCGATCGTCGGCAGGAAGTGCCACAGCAGCATCAGCCCGATCAGCCACAGGCCGAGCGCGGTCAGGCGAGGCAGGAAGCGGTCGGATTCGGGCACAGGGCGTTGGGAAGGATCGGGATAGTGCAATACGTTCACCTTGGTGGTAATGGATCAGCGCCAGTACCCACCCGGGTACCAACGCGGGGCGTGGGGCGGGCATGGCCAGCCATCATGCACATGGATCGCCGGTGTCGGCAGATCGCTCCAACCCGGCGTGCTTAGCGCGTGCAGGCGTTTAATGCGTGCTGCAGTCGCCGGATGGGTGCGCAGCCAGGATGGCTCCGGATTCCCCCAGCCGGGCAGCAGCCAGTGCCGCCACGAGCGCGAAACCTGCTCGATGCGCGCCAGTGCCGAAGCCAGCCCCTGCGGGTCGCCGGTCAGGCGTGCTGCCATCAGGTCGGCATCGAACTCGCGCACCCGTGACAGGCCCAGTTGCGCCAACAGCGTCAAGTGCGGCGCCAAAGCCAGCAGCAGCCATGCCGGCCAGGACACGGAGAGCTCGCCCAGTAGAAACCACGGCAGGGACAGAATCAATATGAGTTGCCCCAGAAGTGCAAGCAGGCTGGTCAGCCGGCTGACCGAATCGGCCAGCCCCATCACCCGCAAATCGTCATGTACGATGTGCGCCACTTCATGCGCCAGCACCCCGGTCAGTTCCCGAGGGGTCAGGGTGCGCAGCAACCCGTCGGTGACCACGATGGCCGCACGCTGCCGCGAGCAAGTGGCGAAAGCATTGATCATCTGACTCGGCACGTAATGCGGCACCGGCACGGCCGGCAGTCCGGTAAGCTTGGCCAACTGGCGCAGCAACGCCCACAACCCGGGTGCTTCGGCCGGATGGAGCGGTCGGGCGCGATACAGGCGCAGGGTCAGCGCCGAGGAGGTCGTCGGTTCGATCAACAACGCCATCAGGGCCACGCCGGCGGCCAGCCAGGCGCCCGTTTCTCCCAGCAGCAGGGAGCCCGCCATGGCCGCGATGCCCAGCATCGACAGGATCAGCAGGGCGCTCTGCAGCCTGTTGAGCCGGCGGTGCGAATGCCAGATAGGATTCACTCTAGGCCTTCTTGTCGTTGTGCCGGGCCACTTTTCGCCAACACTTCCGAACGGTCATCGCGCTCGCGCAGCAACCAGTAGGTTGCGCCCAGCGCCAGGGTTGCCCCTGCGAGGGCGGCTACCTCGGATGGACTCACGTCCGGGTCGAGGATCACGAACTTGCGTGCCAGCGCGATGAGCGTGATCAGCAGCACCATCTTCACCTGAATGATGCTTTCATGACGGAACGCCACCTTGATGATCGAGTGCTTGCATCGGGGACCTCACCAGTGTGTTCTTGTCTGTTACCCAGCCTGCCATGCCGCCGTGGGCTGCCGTGCCATTTGCGGCAGCCTCTGCACAGCCAGCCGGCGTCGCTGGCGCCAACTTCTTACGGTCAAGTGAGCTTGATGTTGATTGACTTCGGTTTGCCGGGCGCAACCTTGGGCAGATCGATCCTAAGCACGCCGTTCCTGTAGCTCGCCCTGGTCTGGTCAGCGTCCACCGGCGCGGCGAGTGGCACAACGCGGCGGAAACTGCCGTAGGCGCACTGCATGACGCGCCAGCGACCCTCGGTACTCTCGCGTTCAAAGCGCTTCTCGCCGCTCACCACCAGCGCGTCGTCGCGCACGTCGATGGCTATGTTCTGCTTGTCCATGCCTGGCATTTCGAGACGAACGACGAGGCGCGTGTCATCTTCAAATACTTCGCCGCCAAGCATGGACCAGCCGCGCGCCGGCAGGTAGAGTGGATCGTCGATCTCCTCGCGCGCAGGCAGTTGCGTCTGCTGGCCGGGCTTGAAGCGCGTCAGCGCGTTGGCCGCTGATTCTCGCAGGTGGTGCCAGCCCTCGGCGACGGAGTCGAGCAGGTTCCCGAAACCTTCCTTGATCTCTTGAATTTTCATGGCAATTCCCCTCGGACGATGGCGGGCGAACCCGCACGGGTTACAGGATTCATTCGACGCATATCTCAAATATCTCCATCTCGCGCGGCCGTGCATGCGCCGCCTTGGGGATGCGCAGCTTGAGCACGCCATGGTCGAACACGGCAGCCACCTGTTCGGTGTCTGCTGCCTTCGAAAGGTTGAACACGCGGCGATAGCGCGGCAGGTAGTCCGTCGGCACGCCCTTTTCGAGCTGGACGTCGTGGACGGGCAGATGTCCGGAGCACACAGGCGTAGATCTCGACAGACCGCGGCGTGCCGCCCGCGTTCAGGGCTGGAAAGGCACCGCTGCCGTCGATCCTCGGTGAATACTCACCAGCCAGTTGCATCTCGCGTTGCCGCCGCTCCAGTTCCGCGAACTGATCGCCCGGAAACGGGCTTCGATAGCACATGGATTCCTCCTTGCGGATCGGATCGGGGCAGGCGCCCCATACCTGCACTCTTCATTAAAATATGGGATCGCCGCGCGAGACTTCAAGGTCAGGAATAGGGTGGGAGTATGCTCACCTGCTTGGACTTGGAACCCTTTTCGGTACCTGTAATGCGCCGAGTCACTACAAGGACTATCCGGATAAATGCGACTGCTGCGGCCTGCAAGCAGCTTCGCAGACACCATCGCAGTGTCCTTACTGGTGAGATGGGGCAGGATAGGCCGCGGCTAGGCGAACTGCCTGCGTTCCCGCAGGAGCCAACGAGACCGAACCTCGGATGTCTACATCGGACTGGCTGACGGACAGCGCGGTCGTTAACGGCGACCATTCCGCCAAGGGCTGCATACGGCCGAGATCACTCCGGCTGGTTCTCCCCACCAATCCCACCGATTCGCTCGCGCTGTTCCGTTCGAGAAGTCCACGTCTAACGGGGGCAGATGGCGGTAAACGGTGGCATGGCCGAAGGTGAGGAAAAAAGAGTATCGGCCAGCGTGCGTCAGGAACCGGCGGAAGTGGTCGAGGAGAGGTACGCCGCAGCCGAGCACCGTGATCCCAAGCAGGAGAGGACGTGCTGGGCGATGGCCAGTAAGCTCAACAGCAGGAAGTCGAGGCGGCGATGGTGCGCCACCGAAGGAACGTGGTGCTCATTCAGGATTTCGTGCCCGTCCTTGAATACTCTTGTCGAGAGCCTCCGACTGCTTGCACGCAGATGGCATTCGGGAAGTGGAAACTTGGGTGCTGGAGCACGCATCCGCCCTATTCTAGGGTAAAGTCAGCGACGTGGCCGGGGGGATGGGCCGCAGCGCCACCCGCCAACAACTCTCTCAAGAGGCAAGGAAGCCGGTCGACAAGGGCGCTGGTGCGGCGGTGCTGGCGGTATTGCTTGATGAGGTGATGGTGCTGCCGATGAAGGATGGACAGCGCGAGGAGTGAGCGTTTCGACGCCGCCTGGAAAATGGTCGCTGCCGAGTATCAGCAGGACATGGTCTTCCACGAAAACGTGCAGCCTTTCCCGGCTCGGAGAGCATCAGTGTGATGATGCTACGTCTGTCGCGAAAAGTTCGGCAAACATGGAAAATGATCTCTCATTGGACAAGGCTTTTCTTTGACGACGCGAAGTCGATTCGATATACTTCAAGACTTGTTGGCCAAGTAGCTCAGTTGGTAGAGCAGCGGACTGAAAATCCGCGTGTCCGTGGTTCGATTCCGCGCTTGGCCACCAATTCCAAAAGCCCGAACCCGTTTCGGGCTTTTTCACGTCTGCACGTAGCGCCTGTACTGGCGGGCCTTCGCGGATTTGCCTCGCGAGCGTCACCCCTCACATTTCCGCGCTTTTGGCCCTTCACGGCCTCTCTGTTCTCAGTTTTTCTCTGCCGGCCTCGCGAGCGTGCGCGAGGCCACTTCCAGTATTGGCGCGGGGTTTGGGACAGTCGGTTGTGGTTGGCAACTGCTAGCCAGGGGCGACCGGATTACTAAATCCCGGAGCAATCGCCGCACTCTTGCAGTCCTTCAGTGATTCAATGTCCTTCAAACTCAAGCGATGGATCATCGGATCCAGTCGCCTATCTGGACTGCAATCGACATTCCACTGCTGAAGCATGTATCCGGCGACCGCAGCGCGAACGGTTAGGTGAAGTTCGCCTCGCCGCATCCCGAAATCCCGTTGAACAATCTCAGGCCGATCAACGCCGGGATGTACCATCAGCACCAGATCCAATTGGCGATTCCATTCCTCGTCCGCGCTTTCCATCTCGTGGGACTGGACTTCTGCATCGTGTACCGGGGTTGCCGCCTCGATCCGGGAAATCACCAAATCCCGAAATTCGTTGCTCTTCCGATCAAAGACCCGCGTGTGCCAACGTAGCCCGCTGTCCACCAAGGCATGGGGGATGACCTCCCGATCTGCTGCGCCACGTTTGAGCGAGTGATATTTCACCCGCAGCACCTGTTTCTGGTGAATCGCGCGGGTGACCACGGCCAGCTCTTCAAGAGATGGGCGGTTCAGCCGAACCGGCAACTCGCACGGAAGGTAACTGCCCCCCTTGCGATCGTCGCCATCGCCGAACCCCCTAGAGATCGCTGACAGGACTCGCTCCGGCTCATGCTCGAACACCGGAGCAAAGCGCTCGCTCGGGACATAGACCTTCCGCCGACCATCGAAATTGATGTTCTGCGGGGCCAGATCCCGGTAAGCAGTGAAATCCCGTGTCGCCACTGCCGGGGCAATGCCGAAGCGCTCCATCAGGTCGCGCCGGCAAATATCGCCCAGAAACCACAGGCGAAATTCAACGTAGGCCAGGCGATCGCGTTGCTTCTGGCTCAGATCGTCGATGGCTTCTTGTGTCACATCCGTGCTCCTTTGTTGGAAAAAGTATAGACGAAAGGATGCGAATGAAAGTGTTGGGCGGGGCGATGTTGGTTTTTAAGCTGCCCTGCGCAGGGGTTTCACCCAGCGCTTTTCCCAATAGGATTCCCAGAGCGGGTTATGCCGCATGACGCGCAGGTTGATCATGGCCTGCGCGATGTCCTCACACCCCCAAGCCCCCGGGCGCTTGAGGCGGGCCCACGAGGTAGCGATGAGAACTCTCGATCGCGCCAAAGCCGATGGGCAGATTCAGCGCAATCGCGCGGGGATAGTCCAACGGGTCGAGACGGTTGGAGAGGTCGCGCCAGGCCGCACGCACCGGGGCCTGCGCGTCATCTATTGGCGAGGGTTCGACGTGTGGCTTCATCTTTGCAAGCACCTCGCCGGCCTTGCCGGCCAACAATCGCGCCTTTTGGGAAGCTATCCAATCCTTGGGGGAATCGGGCGCACAGACCACACTGGCCGGGGTCAGATAGTCGCAAACGTGAAACAAGTCGATCAGGAAGCCTCCCTGCGCTCCGAACTTTGACGTGTCCAACGACCGGAGCGGCCGCCCGCGCCTCGGCCGTCACCGCATCAGCGACCTGCCCGGCCCACCCCGTCAGAAGCTCTTGGCCCGTCTCCCGGAGGATTTCGGTCACGCGCCGCTTGGCTTCGTCGGCACGCCGCAGGTTTCCCTGAGCATTCTCCATCAGATCCAGCATCTCCAGCACCTTGGCCGACATCTTGGGCTGGGCGGCCAGGCAGGCCGCCAAGACTCTCGTATCAAAAGCTTCGTCGCAGGAAATGATGGGCATGGTTTCTCTCAGAGGATGGGAACGCTACTCTATCGCAGACTCCTCGCCAATTTGGCAAAGTCGCTGACCATGATAAGCATATGGATTTGTCCAACACTTTCATTCGCGCCCTAGACGAAAATCACGATTGACATAATCTTTTTGATTACATATAATCACATCATCAAAAAGATTAAGTATGTTTGTCGGGGGGTGCGATGGGCAAAGCCAATGCAGAACGTGGACTTCCTCAGCGTCAGCGTGCTGATCGTCGGGTGTCCAGGGACTGGGCGCCGTTCGCCCAAAATCTCTCCCGTGTGCTGGCACGACTCGAAGAGGACCAGTTCCTGATCCTTTCGGCTAAAAAAGGAAATCGCTACCTGCAGTTCTCTTGTCAAGGGACTTGGGGCACACGGATCGAGGTTGTCAGCAATCATTTCCTGAAAGGCGACGACCGATTGACTCGACAGGAGATGGCGTGGTTGCGCACCCACGGGTGGAATGTCCCCTCCGGTACGCCCAAGCAGGCAACGCCCGACAAAGACCCGGACGGATCACCGAACTACTTCATCGATGTCCCGTCGCCTGTCTCCGCACCCGACCTCGTGAGCATGATCATCGACACATTGATCCACGGCTTGGGCTTGCCCTATCCCGGGGCTCTGAACTACGAGTCGTTTGATTCCGAGGGCGGGGCGCTCGCGTTCCAGGAATTGGGGCTGAAGCCGTCGGCCCGTGCGGACACACCCTTGATGGATCAGGTGTTGTCCGTCTATCGAGACGTCACCGGCATCGAAGATCTGGCATTTGACGAGAATGGCGATGTGTCCGTCCGCTACGGGGCCATCGTGATCAGTGCGGTGCAGCTCGATAACCGGGTACGCCTGTTCTCGGCGCTCGTGACGGAAGCAACAGAAACCCCGGCGCTGCTTCGCAAGATCAACCTGATCAACGACGGTGTGCACCGAATCCGGGTCTTCTTGCACGATCACGTCGTGTATGCCGCCCTGGATGTGCCGGCGGATCCCTTCGTGCCTGCCCATCTGGTTATCGCCATGAACGAGTTCTCCGCAGTGGCCGAAGGCCTGGCGATCGTGTTGCGTGCCGAATTCTCGGGTAAGGCGGTCATCGAGCCGTCGGGCCTGTTTTCGAGTTTGCAGTGAGGGGAAGGCATTCATGAGCTACGACATCATCGGCGACATCCATGGACATGCCGACGCACTCGAAGCGCTGCTGACTGATCTCGGGTATCGGAACATGGGAGGTGCTTGGCGTCACCTGGCCCGTCAGGCGTTGTTCGTAGGCGACTTTATCGACCGGGGTCCGAAGCAGATGGAAACCGTCAGTCTTGTGCGGCGGATGGTCGACGCCGGATCGGCTCGTGCGGTGATGGGCAACCATGAATTCAACGCCATCGCCTGGTTCCTGCCTGATCCCGAGTGTCCCGGTGAATTCCTCCGCAAACATCATTCGGCCAAGTACGGCGACAAGAACCGGAAGCAGCATCAGGCATTTCTTTCGGCAGTGGAAGGCTCGCCGCTTCACGAGGAACTGGTGATGTGGTTTCTGACCCTTCCGGTCTGCCTCGACTTGCCCGATCTGCGCGTCATTCATGCCTGTTGGCATGTTGCAGCACTCGAATACCTGCGTGCGTTTCTAACGGTCGATCATTGTCTGAAACAGGAAACGATGATTCTGGCGACCCGCGAACCCGAAAATGAAGCCGAGAAGGACAC
The DNA here is from genome assembly GCA_013414765.1 of Candidatus Accumulibacter cognatus. Lineage (GTDB taxonomy): Bacteria > Pseudomonadota > Gammaproteobacteria > Burkholderiales > Rhodocyclaceae > Accumulibacter > Accumulibacter cognatus. The sequence goes on along the minus strand of CP058708.1, from coordinate 715,233 downwards.
CCCGGAAATGACCGTCTTTAAAGCGGTGGAGGCGGTTCTCAAGGGCGTGGAAGTGCCGTTGCCGGCTCCCCATACCATTCGCGACAAGGATGGGCACGATCGCAATCGAGTCCGGGTTCGCTGGTGGGACAACGGCGCCACCGATTATCGCTGCGCCGCCATGCTGGCCGATCACGAACGGGCAGCGTTTCCTGACGATCCTGTTCCGCCGCACGCCTTGATCGGGCACGACGGCGGGAAACCTGTCTTCATCGGCCATTACTGGCTGACCGGAGCGCCGGAACTGCTTTCAAACAAGGTCGCCTGCGTCGATTACAGCGTCGCCAAGGGCGGAAAACTTGTGGCCTACCGCTGGGATGGCGAACCGACGCTCGATGAACGAAAACTCCACTGGGTGCGGCCATGAGCGCTTTGACCAGATTACACACCAGCCAATCGTCCCCCTTGCGGATCGCCGAAGTACGCTTCGGAGAACGTCAGGGGCGCTTGGGCCTGACCCTCTGCCCCGGCAAGAAAGATCCGGAATACGGTTGGGATCGTGATCTCGGCGAGGACATGAGGGAAATCCGGAACTGGGGTGCGAGTACGGTCATTTCGCTGATCGAACCGCATGAGTTCGAATGGCTACAGGTGCCGGATCTCGGGCAGGTCGGGATCCGGATCGGGATGAGCTGGATTCATCTCCCGATCCGGGACGTGGATGTCCCGGACGAACGCTTTGAGCATGGATGGCAAGCCGTCGGTCAGGAAATTCATCAGCGCCTGGATGACGGCGAACGCATCCTGATTCATTGCCGGGGAGGGATAGGGCGCACTGGTCTGGTCGCGGCGCGAATCCTGGTGGAGCGTGGATGCGTGCCGCGAGATGCCGTCCATCGAGTGCGAGCTGTTCGACCAGGGGCAATCGAAACGCACGCGCAGGAGCAATACGTTCTCAGCCTAAAAGCAACAAGGACTCGGAGTGCCTGATGACCAAGACTGAATCGATTAAAAAATTTCAGCGACGCATTCCTTCGGCGGCCGTTCGGGAGCGTTACCAGGGCTGTCTGCTGGGCGGCGCGGTCGGGGATGCACTCGGCGCACCGGTTGAATTCATGAGTTGTGCTGAAATCCAACGGGAGTTCGGCCCCCAAGGGATCACCGATCTGGCGCCGGCCTACGGCAAGCTCGGTGCGATCACCGACGACACTCAAATGACGCTGTTTACCGCCGAAGGAGCCCTTCGGGCCTATGTGCGCGGTACCCTGCGCGGCATTTGCAGTCCGCCGAGCGTGATTCACTACGCCTACCTGCGCTGGCTATACACCCAAGGCGAGCACCAGCCGCGTGACAAGGAATTCCTGCTTTCTGGCTGGCTGATTGGACAGAAGGCCTTGTTCTCCCGCCGGGCACCGGGCAGTACCTGCGTCGATGCGCTGCGCAGAAGCATCCAGATCGGCCAACCGGCCCGGAATGACAGCAAGGGCTGCGGCGGGGTGATGCGCGTCGCGCCGATCGGCATGCTGTTCCACGCGCTGACCAATAGCAGCCCTTCGCTCCGATCGGAAAACTTCGCATGCGCGTTCGACCTGGGCTGCGACGCCGCTGCGCTGACGCATGGACATCCCACGGGATTCCTGACAGCTGGCGTGATGGCTGCCCTGGTCTTCGAGCTCCTCGATGGAAGCGATCTTGCTGCGGCAATCGATCGGGTGACGCCTTTGCTGACGTGCAAGGATCGGTACGAAGAAACACGCGTTGCCCTGCAACAGGCGCTATCCCTCCATGCGTCGGACACGGCACCGGACGACGCCATCCGGCAACTGGGACAGGGCTGGATCGCCGAAGAAGCGCTGGCGATCGGCGTCTATTGCGCCTTGAAGGCCAGAGACTTTGAAACCGGCGTCATGATGGCGGTCAATCACGACGGCGACAGCGATTCCACCGGCTTGATCGCCGGGCATCTGCTCGGCGCGATGCTAGGGCGGGCGGCCATTCCGGCGCGCTGGCTGGCGCCGCTCGAACTGCGTGAGGTCATGGAAGAGATGGCCGATGACCTCGCGACGGCTGGCGACTGGCGTTTGGGCGACTGGGACGATCCGGAGGCGAGCGCCGAAGAGGACTACTACATCGAGCGCTACCCAGGGGCTTGATCGATTGGCCGATACGACGTGTCGGGCAACAGAAATTCAGGAAGAAAAAGCATGGCAGGACGACGCATCACGTTTGGCTGGCACCTCGACGGCCAGCGCGCCACGCAGCCGGCTGACTCGCTTGGCGCGTCGGTAGTCGGCCCCCTGGGCTTTCTGAACATTCTCGAAACCCAGTTGGGCTTGTTGGCGCTGCACCCTTCGCAGGCGGAACGCATCGTTCAGTATCGGGACTGCTTGCAGAAACTCGACAACGACCAGCGTTTCTATCACTGGAGTTTCGCTACTGATCCGCTGGGTACGGCGGCGTGTCTGCTTGATTGGCGGGATCAATGGATTCTGCACGGGTGGAACGGCACCATGGCCGACGAGGCACCGAAGCGCCTGCGGGATCTGATAGAGGTCGAATCCCTTGCAAACACGGCGGTGAGTCCGAACATCGGGCAGCGCCTGAATGCGGTCCACCAAGCGCTACAGCACCGCAAACCGGACGTCGAACAAGTTCAGCTCGTGGACTCTGCCGAAACCTTCCCGGCCCGCTGGCAAATGGTTCTCGCCGCGTTGCCCATTGTCGGTCCGGTCGCGTTACAACCCGCGGGACAAGGCTTTCTCAAAACCCTGCAACAACAACTTCAGGCTGCGGCAACCGGGCAGACGCCCAAAAAACTCCCCTGGCAAGACGACGGCTCCGTGCTCGTCGTTCAGGCCGAAACGACTACCCTGGCCGCCCTCTGGCTGTCGACGCAGCTGGCCGTCGATCGTCAGACGTTGCTGGTATCTGGCGGCGATGGCGCGCGTCTCGATGCGATGCTGGCCGCTGCGTGCTTGCCTCGCCAGGGGCTCAAGGAGGCCAGCGCCTTCCGTCCGGCGTTGCAGGTGCTGCCGTTGGTTCTGGAACTACTATGGGATCCCCCCAATTTCTACGCGCTGGTGCAGTTCCTGACTCACTCGGTCTGCCCGATCCGCGGTTATGCTCGCCGCCGACTCGCAGAAAAAGTTGCCGACGCGCCGGGGATCGGTGGCGCCTATTGGCAGCGCACCTTGGCCGAGATCGACAAGCACTATGGCGCGGAACAGGCGCCGAAAGTCCGCGAGCAGATTGCCGCCTGGATCGAACATACCCGGTTCCCGTCTGAGTTCGGCGCGCCGCTTGACGCCGTCATCGAGCGGGTCGAGCGACTGGCGGATTTCTTCCGCCAGCGGCTTGGCGAACCCGATACCGCGCAACGCCTTGCCTTCCATGCTGGTTTCGGCCAGTGCAAAGCCTGTCTGGAGTCCTTAAAAGGATTGCAAGCCCAAGGCGCCAATCGGATCCGCCCCCGACAACTCCAGAAACTCGTCGCCCAGGCCACCGCCAACGGATCGGACAACCCCCTCTGGCCGGCCGAAGTCGGTGCCGGGCAGGTGGTCAGTCAGCCCGGCGCGGTGATTGAACCGGTCGAGCGGGTGATCTGGTGGCGGTTGGCCATGCCGGTGCTGCCGGGAAGCGATCCCTGGTCGGCAAGCGAAGTTCGTGCGCTGCGACAGGCCGGCACCGTGCTCGCGGAAGTTGCCGACCGGCTCGACCGGGCCGCACACGACTGGTTGCGCCCGATGATGGCAGCGCAAGAACAACTGGTCTTGGTTCTGCCGCCGCCTGGCGAAGAGGTTCACCCCCTTTGGCAAATGATCGGTGCAGTCGTCGATCAGGCCAGGACTATTGATCTGGAAACGCTTCTGCTCACCGGAGCCGAAACCATGACGGCTGTTGCCTCTGTGCCGCTCCCGGCGCCCAAGCGCTGGTGGCAACTGCCAGACGATGTCGCCATCGCCCTGCGACCAAAAGAGTCCTTCTCAAGCCTTGAACAGTTGCTCTTCAACCCCAACCAGTGGCTCTTGCGGTATCCGGCAAAGCTTCAACCGTCACGCATCGTCAGCATGGGCGGCGACTTCCGGATGTTGGGCAATCTCGCTCACGGACTGATCGAACAGTATTTCCTTCATCCCTCCGCGCTGGTGATGTCGGAAGCGGAATTCGATGTCTGGTTCGCTGAATCCTTCAGTGTGCTTGTCGATCAGGAGGGCGCGATCCTGCGGTCTCCGGGGCGAGGTGCCGATCTGGAGGGGTTCCGCTACCGCCTGCACCACTCGATGCGCAGCTTGCGTTATCAAGTGGCCAAGGCCGGCATGGTGCAGGTTCTTCCCGAGCGAGGTGTTGCAGGGCAGTTCCCGGGTGGCGAACTCGCCGGTTCAGCTGACCTTGTCATGCGGAACGGCCGAGGCGAGCGCGCCATCGTCGACATGAAATGGTCCGGGATCAAGAAATTCCCGGACAAGCTCAAGCGGAACCGCCATCTGCAGCTTGCCATCTACGCCGAACTTTTGCGGCAGGAAACCGGGGCGTGGCCGTCGGTCGCCTATTACATCCTCGACCGGGCCCGCTTCTTAGCCCCCGATGACCGCGCCTTCCCCGATGCCGAAGTCGTTCCGTCGGCCGATGGCGAGAACACGGCGCAGCTTTGGCAGCGCTTCCTTGCTACCTGGCGCTGGCGCGTCGCGCAAATTCAGTCGGGTCAGATTGAAGTCGTTCTGGACGCGATACCTGCCACCGAGGACTCCGAACCGCCCGCAGAGGCCATGACGATGGAAACGCTCAACGAAGCGTACAACGACTACCGGGCACTGGCCGGGTGGGAGCGCTGAGCATGACGTCCAAGATGAAAGCCAACATCACCTTCATCAGTGCCGGGGCAGGAAGCGGCAAGACACATCGGCTGACCGAACTCCTGTATAGCGAGCTGACCGCCGGAGGCATTCGTCCGTCGGGGGTGGTCGCAACGACGTTCACAAAGAAAGCAGCTACCGAATTGCGGGAGCGCGTGCGCGAGCATCTTCTCAAGCAAGGCAACTTCGGCCTTGCGAATGCCATGGGGCAGGCGAGGATCGGAACGGTCAACAGCGTTTGCGGACAATTGATCGCCCGCTTCGCCTTCGAGGCAGGAATGTCGACTGAGCAGCAGGTGCTGGAGGAGGTGCAGGCGAGCACCCTGGTTGGCCGGGCCATCGATGCTGTACTCGACGGATCGGCGATGAGCGAGCTGCTGGCGCTGGTGCGCCGCCTGGGACTAGAAGAAGATTGGAAGGAGGCGTTGCAGTCGCTGGTCAATCAGATCCGCAGCAACGACATTCCACTCGCCAGGGTTGCCGGATTTGCGCAAACCAATGCCGACGATCTCCTCAGTCACTTTCCAAAGCCGGCGGCGCAGGAGCTTGATGCCGAGCTTCTGCGTGCGATCAAGACGGCCCTCCCTGAGGTTGAGGCGATCGCGCTGGCCGGTGGCAAAAAAAACACCAATGCCTATCTTGCGTTGATCAAGGGCTTTGCCCTCAATCTGGAGCGTCACGCTGCTTCCTGGAGCGAGTGGGCCAAACTCGCCAAAGAGGCTCCTGAAGCGAGTTTGCGGCCGACCATCGAGCCAATTGCGGAATTGGCCGGTCGGGTAGCCGAGCATCACGGTCTGCACGCCGACCTGCGCTGTTACCTCGCATTGATGTTTGATCTCGCGGCCAAGGTCCTGGCGAACTATCAAGCCATCAAGCAGGAGCTTGGCGCACTCGATTTCGCTGACCAGGAACACCAGCTGCTCGGCCTGCTCGATCATCCCGAAGTGGCGGCCGTGCTCGATGACGAGCTCGATTTTTTGATGGTCGACGAGTTCCAGGACACCAGCCCGATTCAGCTCGCGCTATTTCTGAAGCTGGCCCGCTTCGCCAAGAAAGTCTATTGGGTGGGAGATATCAAGCAGGCAATCTATGGCTTCCGGGGCAGCGACACAGAGCTCATGCAAGCCATCCTCGGGGAATTGCCGAAACTTGGCGGGACCAAGGAGTTTATGTCATCGTCCTGGCGTTCCCGTCCGGATCTGGTGAAGACCGTCAATGCCGTCTTTACCCACGCGTTCGAAAATTCATTGCCGAAGGCAGAGGTCGAACTTAAACCGGAGCGCAATGAATCATTGACTGGATCGGCGCTGGCGAACTGGATTCTTGGCGGAAAAAATGCCGGGCAAGAGGCCTCCGCATTGGCGGCAGGAGTTCAGAAATTGATCGACTCCGGTTACGTCATCTTCGACAAGCCGAATAAGGGGCTACGTCCGGTCCGCTTTGGCGATGTGGCAATCCTGTCACGCTCGCATGATGGCGTGAAGACCCTGGCGGCCGCCTTGTCAACGCTGGGCATTCCGGTTGCCACGGCACAACCGGGCCTGCTGGCGACTCCCGAAGCTATCTTGGCGCTTGCCTGTCTGCGCCGCCTCAACGACCCTGGCGATACGGTGGCTACTGCTGAGATTGTGTCGCTGGCCGATGGTCTGGAACCCGAGGTATGGGTGGCGGATCGCCTGAAATATTTGGCGAAGGACGGAAATGCCGACCGATGGCTGGAAGAGGCCATCGACGGCCATACCGCCCATCCGGTGCTGGGGCTCATCGCCGGTTTGCGGTCTACCATGCCGGTGCTGGCCCCTCGGGAGACCCTTGCGACAGTGATCGCCGCCTGTTCCCTACCGGAAAAAGTGGTGCGCTGGACACCTGATCTGGATCGTGTCCGTGTGCGGTTGGCCAACTTGGAAGCCCTGATCGTACTCGCCGAACAATACGAAGACCTCTGCCGTAGCGGACAGCATGCGGCCTCGATCTCCGGCCTCATTCTCTGGTTCGGCGAAATCGCCCAACAGGAAAAGGACATGCTGGCCGAGCCGGCTATCGACGCGGTCAAGGTGATGACGCATCATGCCGCCAAGGGGCTGGAGTGGCCGGTGGTCGTGCTTACCGACCTTGCTAAGGACATCAAGGACCGCTTGTGGTCGATCACAGCGCAATCCGGAATGGGCTTCGATGCCCAAGATCCCTTGGCCGACCGATCCATTCGTTATTGGCCCTGGCCATTTGGGCAGCAGCAAAAGGTTGCGGTGGCCGATGCCATTGCGCTCTCGCCGATTGCCGAAGGCTTCCGGAAATCGGCCATCGAAGAATCCAAGCGCCTCTTGTATGTGAGCATGACTCGGGCGCGGGACCTCTTGGTGCTGGTGCGTTCCAGCCGGAAATTGACCGGGGAGTGGCTTGATTGTGTCGAGGCACCGTGGCTTCTACAGGAAGATGGGAGCAACACCGTGGCTTTGCCATCCGGTGAGCATATCCCGGCGGAACGCTGGGTACTTGATCCGTTGGAGGAGGCTGACAACGGGGATGAGGCACCCTTCAGCTCACTGCACTGGTTCAAATCCGGAGGGCATACCGTTAGGCGGTTGCCTCTCAACTTCAGTCCCTCTGCAGAGGAAAAGGGTCTGGCTAAAGTTTTGGAGAAATGCCAAATCGGCGAGCGGATTCCAGTTGCGGGTGGTGTCGATATGAGTGTGCTCGGAACGGCAATTCATGCCTGCATTGGATTGTCATTCACCGACCGAAACATTCCATTATCGGAAGCCGAGGTCAAGAACATCTTGTGCCGTTTTGATGTGGCGGAATTTCTTTCGCCTGCGGCCGTATTGCAACAGATCAGCGCGCTCCATGATTGGTTGGCAAGCCGCTGGCCAGGAGCAAAGCCGCATGCCGAAATTGCGGTGCAACACGTATTGAAATCAGGGCAGATACTGAACGGACGGATTGACCTACTTCTGGAAACAGAAAATGGTTTGATCTTAATCGACCACAAGTCCAGCCAGTTGGCACCGGATCATTGGGGGCAACTGGCTGACGAGTACGGGGTGCAGATGGCGGCGTATGCAGGGGCGGTAGAGACGGCTACGGGGCGGACAATTGTCGAGAACTGGCTGTTCTTGCCTGTTGCTGGAGGCGCGCTGGGTATTGAACCTTCTTGAGAACAATCTATGCCATCGACACTTTCTTGGATCGATCACGATTCGAAAGCACGGGAGCGCACATTGCGCATCCTCTCCCTTTTTCAGGAAAAGGAAAGTCGTGACGAACTAGGACTCGGTTCTGTTCGGGACAGCTTTGCCGATCAGTTATTCCCAGGAACAAGCACGATCCAGACGCGCCTCCGCTACATGCTTTTCGTGCCATGGATTTACCATTCACTGGAGGAGAAGCAACTACCTGCGGAGAAGTTTACGATCCAGGCCGACAAGCTGGAAAGGGATCTGGTTCAGCCATTGATGGACTCCGATGATCAGGCTGGCGTATTTGGTAAAACCGCAGGAAAGGGTCTCAAACGGTTGCCCAGCTCCGTCTATTGGGCCGGTCTCGGTGTTTTGGGAATACGCATTACGCCATTCTCGCAGGATGAATATCACAGGCGCATCGACGAAACTTACCGCCGCCGGAATGCCCTGAAGGCTCTTGAGAAAGACGCAAAGGCACGAGGAGACGATATCGATGTCGACCAGCGGATGGCCGCTCTCAGTTGGCATCCTCGATTGCCAGCGCCTCCTAAAGATTTTCCTTCAACGGTGAACTTCGCCTTATCCCGGGAAGAAGCCGAGTTTATTCTGGATCGTTTCCAGGTCGCTTGCCCCAACAGCCTTCTCTCGTTCTTGGCGCTGCACTGCGAACCCGCCGACACCCAAACTCCATGGGAGCATCCGGACTACGGCCGCTTTTCCGACCAGCATAAAGAACTCCTGACCCATGCACGGCTGTTCTCGGAGGTAATGCATGGAGCGGCGCTCTCGTACAACGTTCAGCTCGCCAGGCTTAGAAAACTTGAAGACCTTGTCGCCGAGCATCAGGCAAGTTTCGACGAATGGATCGCGAATCTCCCCCTGGATGAGATTCGCTCTTGGTCGGTGAGCCGCCTTTGGGAGTTGACCATGGATTATGGCCACACCATCACCCCTCAAACGAGATTCTTCGTTCAGCAGTGGATCGAGCATACCCGGAGGTCCCCCAGTGACCTCCTTTCTAACGCCGAAGCGCTCACCCTGATCAAAAGAAGGGAAATGAAACTCAAGGGCACGCGTTCCCGATTCAGGAACCAGAGGGCGCTCGAGCAGTGGGGCGGATACTCCGGCGTCGGAAGACTCGTCTATCGCTGGCCGAATGTGAAGGTGCTTTTGAACGACCAGTACCAAGGGATGAACCGGGAGGAGCAATGCTGAACCCAAACTCCCGGAGCCTTTATACCTCTGCATTGACCCCACCGGCGGGGATGATTTTCGCCGAGGCAGTTGCGACCACCTTTTCGATGGACCCAGTCCTGCTGCTTGAGGCTCCTGTCTATCTGGCGTTAATGGCGGCGGATGGTCAGACCGATCCTGACCCGTTGTCTGTGCTTGAAGCCATCCGCAGGTACTCGAAACGAATCACCGTCTATGTACAACGAGGACGGATTCAAGTGCCCCAAATTGCCAAGCCCAACCCGTTGTTCGGGTTTCTGGAGGAAATGGTTGTCGAGGTAACGGCCCCCGGCGGAGGCGTTTTTCATCCGAAAGTATGGGCAATCCGTTTTGTCAGCCCTGATGAAAGCAACGCGATGTATCGCCTGGTGGTCATGACGAGAAATATGACCACCGATCAGTCATGGGACCTGTCACTTCAGCTCGAGGGGACGATTGCAGGCCGGCAGTCCAAATCAAATAAACCGCTGGCGCATTTCTTCAAGACGCTTCCTGATCTGGCCCTCGGAACAAAAGAACCGGACAGGAGCGAACAAGCTCTCAGATTCGCGGACGAGCTGCATCGAGTCCAGTGGGAACTCCCTGGCGGCTTTGACAAGCTGACCTTCTATCTTCCGGGCACAAAAGGGTTTGACTGGGAGCCTCCCACGGCGAACCGGATGGCCGTCATCTCGCCGTTCTGTTCTGATGAGGCCCTGCGAGCATTGACGAGAAAAACCAAGGCCGCAGATGCTCTCATCTCACGCCCGGAGTCCTTGTCCGCCCTGAAGAAGGACACACTGGATCTCTTCACACAATGTCTTCATCTGGACGACGCGGCGGAAACCGAGGATGGCGAGGAAGACGATGCCACCGAGCAGCCGCTTGCGACCGGTCTTCATGCAAAGGTCTATCTGTTTGAGACCCGGTACTATTCCGACTACACCCATGTGATCATGGGGTCCGCGAATGCGACCAACGCAGCGCTGAATGCATCGAAGAATGTCGAGATTCTGATCGAGCTGGTTGGCCGGAAGAGCAAAGTCGGCGGCATCGACGAACTTCTTGGTGCTGACGGATTAGGTGAATATCTTGTCGACTTCGACACGAGCAAGGAAGCAGAGGTTGATGCGCTCCGGCAGGCGGCTGAGGAATCCGTTGAACGGGCTCGCTCCCGGATAGCTGAAGTAGCTCTGTCTATCGAATGCAGCCCGGGATCAAAGGACGGCCTTTGGGCATTGGTTTTGTCGGGCGAAATCCCCTCCCTTGAGGGGATCGTCAGTGCTTCCGCATGGCCGATAACCGTTACTCGAGAGTTTGCTGTGGACATCCTGGACAGTGATGCTCATGGCGGGATCAGGCTCGGAGAGTTCTCCGCTTCTTCTGTAACGGGCCTCATCGCGTTTGAGCTCAAGACCAACCATCCGGATGTCACGGCTAGGTTTGTTCTGAATATTCCCGTTATCGGCGTTCCAGAAGAGCGTCACTCCGCCATCCTGCAAAGCGTGATCAGCAATCAGGAGGGATTCCTGCGTTATCTCCTGCTGTTGCTGGGTGAAGATAAGGTATCCGGACTTGATCCCGGGAGTGGCTCCGGGTTTGCCAAATGGTTGGCCCGGTTGGCCAACGGTGAGGATATCCCGCTACTGGAAGATCTGATCCGAACGTACAGCCGACACCCGGAGAGACTGGCGGAAGTCTCGGGACTGGTTCGCGATCTGTCCCAGGGAAGCCCAAATGCAATTATCCCCGAGGATTTTTTAAACCTCTGGACGGTTTTTGAATCTGCCATCGGGGGGCGTGATGCATAGCAACCGTTTTTTATCAGCTCTCGCCTTGGCCGGTCTGAAAGATTTCCAGAGGAAGAGCGTCGAGTACGTCTTCAAGCGGCTCTATGGCAATGACCCAACTTCCCGTTTTCTGATCGCCGATGAAGTTGGACTCGGAAAAACGCTTGTCGCCCGGGGAATCATCGCCAAGACCTTGGAGCACCTCCAAGACAAGGTGGGCCGGGTCGATGTGATCTACATCTGTTCCAATGCCGCCATAGCAACACAGAATGTCAATCGGCTCAATGTCAGCGACACGGATGGTTTTTCAATCGCTACGCGACTGACGTACCTGCCCAGGCAAGTACGCTCGCTGCGAAAGAACAAGGTAAATTTCATCAGCCTGACGCCCGGTACGGCCTTCGACCATGCCCGCAGTCGAGGCGGGCATGCCGACGAACGGGCGATCCTCTATCGGATGCTGTACGACTTGCCTCTGGCGCAAAATGAACGGCGCAGACGGCTGCGCGTAGGCCTCCTCAACATTCTTCAGGCAACAGCAGGTAAGGATAACTGGCGAGCCAAGGCCAAAAACCTCCCAGCAGAGGATCTTGATGCAGACCTTTCCAAGGCCTTCCGCCAGGCAGTTCTTGAGGATGCCGAACTGTATGCGGCCTTGAAGGAAGGCTGTGAACGCTTTGCTCGTTACCGGGACTACAGCAGAATTCCCCCGGAAGACTCCGGTCGTCGCTACGACCTGATCGGAAAACTCAGAAGCAAGCTGGCTTCAGTGTGCCTTTCCGCGCTTGAGCCCGATCTGGTCATCCTTGATGAGTTCCAACGATTCAAGCACCTGCTGGATGGCGATGACGAAGCCTCCATGCTCGCGACCGCGCTCTTTGAACATCCCGAGGTTCGCGTTCTCCTGCTTTCCGCGACGCCCTACAAGATGTTCACCCTCGACCAGGAGAATGACGAAGACGACCACTATCCAGATTTCATCAGGACACTGAACTTCCTCTTCAATGATTCCGGCAAGGTCGATGAGGTCAAAAGTCTTTTGTCAGAACATCGAACGACGCTTCACGCCTGTGCGAAGGGCTCGGCATGTCAGCCGGGGGAAAAGGCTGAACTTGAACGAGCCCTCCTGAAAGTCATGTGCCGAACGGAGCGAGTAGCGACGACTCGTGATCACAACTCAATGCTTACCGAGATTGAACGGATGGCACCCCTTACGCCAGCGGATATTCAGCACGCCGCGACGGTTGACGCGGTGGCAATCTGCGTCAAGGCCGGGGAACCAATTGAATACTGGAAATCTGCGCCTTACCTGATCAACTTCCTGAAACATTATGAACTGAGGCATAAGCTGGATGCCCAGTTGAATGCCCCTTCAGATGTTCTTCGCGGAATTCTTTCATCGGCAAATGGGCAGTTGCTGACGAAGGACAAACTGCAAGCCTATCAGGCTCTCGATCCTGCCAATCCGAGGATGCGCGTACTTTTCGAAGATACGATTGATAAGGGCATGTGGCAGCTTTTATGGATGCCGCCGTCCATGCCGTACATCAAGCCTGGTGGCGCATACCAGGATAAGGATGGCTTGACCAAGGCCCTTGTATTTTCCTCTTGGAGTGCTGTTCCAGACGCGGTCGCGTCAATCTGCTCCTACGAAGCCGAACGGAAAATGATTGCCGGGACCTCGGTTTCCCACAGCGAACTCTACGACAAGATCAAGCCATTGCTGCGGTTTGCGGTGGCCTCAAACGATAATCGCCTGACTGGTATGCCGGTTATTTCCTGGTTGCTGCCGTCCCCAACACTTGCCACCAAGATTGATCCGCTCGAGATTGCTCTGGGTCGTGGGAGCGGACCGTTGGACGCCCAGGAACTGAGAAACGAGGTCAAGGCTATTTGCCGCAGTTTGGTCGAGACCCTGCCTGGTGCAGAGGAAGGGGCGCGAGCTGATGAACGATGGTATTGGGCGGCTCCCATTCTTCTCGATTCTCATAAAGGGTTGTTGGACTGGTGTAAGAGCCATTCAGGATGGAGATCCGCTACACCGGATCAGGAATCAGGCACCTGTTTCAAAGATCACATCGACCTGCTGGTCAGCATGGCGGAGGGCAAAATTCCTCTCGGTCCTCAGCCGGATGATCTGGTCGATGTGCTTTGCGATCTGGCTCTTGCCGGTCCTGGCGTATGTGCTTTGCGAGCACTTCGTCGTATCGGTGCCGAACTCGACCCATCCGATCCGAACCTTCTGTCTGCCGCAGCCAGAATCGCATCCGGCTTCCGATCGCTTTTCAATATGCCGGAGACAATTGCCATGCTGCGAGGCTCCGGCGAGGATACTTATTGGAGGTTGACGCTTCAGTACGGTATCGATGGCAATCTCCAATCGGTGCTCGACGAATATGTGCATGTCCTTCGAGAATCTTTGGGTCTCCAAGAACATTCCTTGGAAGAACAGGTCGCTGGCATCGCCGAGTGCATCCAATCTGTGTTGTCACTACGGACAGCACAGATTCGAATCGATGAAATAAAGAAGTCGGGAGACGGCTTTGCTCGTGATGATTTCAATATCCGCTGTCGATTTGCGCTCCGATTCGGGGATATTCGAGACGACAATGACCAGGCTCTCGTTCGCGCCGACGCGGTGAGGGATGCCTTCAATTCACCGTTTCGCCCCTTCGTTCTGGCGTCGACTTCAATTGGCCAGGAAGGGTTGGACTTCCACACTTGGTGCCATGCGGTGGTCCATTGGAACCTGCCTTCCAATCCCGTTGATCTTGAACAACGCGAAGGCCGTGTTCATCGCTATAAGGGCCATGCGGTCAGAAAGAATGTTGCTGAACGGTATGGTCTGACCGCTCTCTCTGAGAATCTTGAGGGTAGCGATCCGTGGCAGGCCCTTTTCCAGATCGCTGCACAAGGCAAACCAATTGGATATTCTGATCTGATCCCGTATTGGATCTTCGAGGATGGTTCCGCACGGGTGGAGCGCCGCATTCCCCTGCTCCCATACAGCAAGGACGTTGGAAAGCTCAAACAGCTGAAGCAGGGGTTGGCTCTCTATCGGATGGTTTTCGGTCAACCCCGCCAGGAGGACCTGCTGTTTAGCCTAGGCCAGAGCGCTAATCATGAGTCGGCGGATTTTGCCAACTGGCTGATTTCACTTCAGCCACCCGCAGATTGAGAGCTGTCGCACGTGGAGTTCAGGTCGAGGGAAACGAAACAACAGTGCGTTGCTGTGATGGGAGCTGCACTATCCGCTCGCAGGGCTTGGGGAAGACGGCGTCGCCGCAAGTGCTTCGCAGAGCGTCGCACGCACCTGCGCATCGAGGCTCAGGCAAGGTGAGCTGGCACCGCGATTATTATTGGGACGCCACCGAAGAACTGTACGCCAGGCTTCCCGGAATCGGCTGGTTGATGCGGCTTCTCAAACGCAGGCTGGCGGCCTGAGCCTGCGCTTTGGCCGGCGGGCGGCACCGTCAGTTCGCACTGGTGGCCGGATCGGCGAATGCGAGCACGACCCGGCGGGTCATCGCCGACTTTTTCTCGATTCGGGTGACGACGACGGCGCCGATCTCGGCCGTGTTGCCGACATGTGTGCCGCCGCAGGGCTGCAGGTCCACCCCTTCGATTTCGATGACCCGGACGCGGCCCAGTCCACGTGGTGGCTGCACGCTCATGCTGCGTACCAGGCCGGGATTGGCATCCAGTTCGGCCTCGGCAATCCAGCGATGACGGACCGGGCGGGCCTCGCCGACGAAGTGCGCCAGGCCGGCGGTCAGGGCTTCCTTGTCGAGCGGCTCCGTCATGTGAAAATCCAGCCGCGCATAGTCGCAGGTGATCGAGCAGCCATTGACCGGGTGAGGGATCAAGGCGCACAGCAGGTGCGTCGTGGTGTGGAAGCGCATGTGGCGCTGTCGGCGGTGCTCATCGAGGCGGGCGTTAACCCTCTGGCCGGCGCTGATCTGCGCGAGCAGTTCCTCCTGGCCAGCCGCCGGCACATGCAGGATTTCGCCGGCCTGCGCACCCTTGCGGGTGTCGGCGATCCGCAGATCAATGCCGTCGGGCAGGATCAGGGTCCCGCGGTCGCCAGCCTGGCCTCCCCCCAGCGGGTAGAAGACCGTGCGCTCGAGTTGAACGCCGCGCTGGTCGATGCAAGTGATTCGTGCTTCACAACTGGTGAGCGTGGCGTCTTCGCGGAATAGTTCTTCGGTCATCGGTGGTTCCATCCATGCGTCGGGAGGCAGCGGGGTTGCAAAAAGCTTCCTTGGAGGCGGGGGTCAACAGCGACCCCGATTTTTGCCTCCTGGGGACATCAAGACCGCAAGTGTTGGCTTCGTTCAAGCGCCCTCCGGATGCGCTGGACCGTGTCGCTGACGGGTGCTCGTCTGGGCACCTCCAGCCCCAGGTTCCGTGCGATCGTGTTGATTGTTGCCGGATTCAATGGCATGCCTCCCGAGTCTATGGCCGCGATGACTTCCTTGGCTCGCTGGATCTCGGGAGGCAACTTGGCTTGGGTGACAAACAACCCTTTCAGCCATTTCAATAGCCCTAGCTTGCGGTAAAGTATCACCATGTGTAGCCTGAGATTGACTATCTGATCATCCTGTCGCTGACATCCGCCTGGGCACCATTGCCGCGTATCCGCTGATGCCTGGCGTCCGGGTGATCACCCCTCAAACTGGAGGAGCCAGTATGGACATGACCATCACTTCAAGTGCGTTCGAACACAACGGGCCGGTCCCGAAGCTGTACACCTGCGAGGGTCAGGACATTTCTCCGCCACTGGCCTGGAGTGGTGTGCCTGCCCGCACCAAGAGTCTAGCACTGATTGTGGACGATCCGGATGCGCCGGATCCTGCCGCACCCCGCATGACCTGGGTTCATTGGGTGCTGTACAACCTGCCGGCCAACAGCACGGGGTTGCCCGAGGCCGTACGGTCGTTGCCGGCCGGCACCCTGGATGGACTGAACGACTGGCAGCGGGTTGGCTACGGCGGCCCCTGTCCTCCCATCGGCCGACACCGCTACTTCCACAAGCTGTACGCACTTGACCTGGTGTTGCCCGACCTGAAAAGACCGACCAGGAAGGCCCTCGAGCAGGCGATGCGGGGGCATGTCGTTGCAGAAGCGCAGTTGGTCGGCACCTATCAGAAGGGCCGTTGAAGTCGCTTTGAAGACGACCGCCGGTAGCAGCCGAAGTCGCCTGCAGGAGAAGCTGCTCGAGCGTCTGCGGACGCTTCGTGATGACGTGCTCTGGCAGGATTTTGCCAGGGCCTGGGCGGCGACCTTCGGGACGGCGGTTGTTGACGATACCGAAGCGCTGTTCGGCCTTTTGCTGCGCGAAGCGAAAGCGCCGGTACGCCTGCTGGGGCGGATCCTCGGTCTCGTCCCGAAGCTGCACGGCGCCGGCCAAGCCGCGCGCGTGATCCCGGACGCCTTGCGTGAGGTGGTGGTCGGTCTGTGCCTGGTTGCCTGCGAGAGCCATGTGCTGGCCAAGGCTCGCAAGCACAAGGTCATTGGACGTGCCGTGCCGGTCGAGGGCATGTTGATCGACGCGACGAAACCACTGGCCGCGGCCCTGATTGCCGCCGTGTGGTCGGGAAAGGGCGTCAGAATTCGCTTCGACGAGGCGACGCGGCGGGCGCGCGCGGTCAACGTCATGCCGCAGCACGCGGCGCCGCTAGAATACGGTTTCCTTGGCGCCGAGCAGTGCGTCAAGGCGGAGCTGCAAGCGATGGTCAATGCCGCAATCCAAGACCCGACGCTGGTTTCGTTCGATCGGCCGGCGCGCCTGAAGGAAATTCAGGACCGTGGTGGCCTGCCATCGGATGAAGTCCTCCAGGAAGGGCTCGACCAGTACGAAGATGACCACGGCGCCCGCCTGATGTTTGGACTGGCAGCGCAGGAGCCTCACCCCCTGGACGACCCGGCGTTGCGGCGCGCCTTTGCCAGGCGCTTTGACGTCGCCACCTTCCTCTACGATCGTGCCGCATCGGCGCTCCTGGAGCCGCAGCGAGCAGCGGCGTGGAAGGAGGCCAGCCTGCAGAACGACCTGCTGCATTACCTCGACAATCTGTTTGATCTGATCTATCCGCAGGGCGGCGACGATCGAGATTCTCACCCTCGGAGGGAGATGCATTTTCGCGTCGCCCTCTCCTTCGCTGACGAGCAGTGCGCGTACGTCGAGGAGATTGCTCGGGCGCTCGAAGGGGAGCTCGGAGAGGGTTCGGTGTTCTATTACAAGGATTACATCTCCCGGACAACCGTAGACAATATGGACACACTGCTCCAGAAGGTCTACCAGCGTCAATCCGATCTGGCTGTCGCCTTCTTGTCCGCGGAGTATCAGGAAAAGCGATGGTGCAAAGTGGAATGGCGAGCCATCCGTGAGAGACGCAATAGCGGTGGGGAAAATGGAGTGATGCTTTGTCGGTTCGACGACGTAAAGGTCGAGGGTGTCTTTCCTACAGTAGACGGCGTCCACAACTGTCGTGCGCCCAATTCCACCCGGCTGATCACCGATTACATTCTCAAGCGTCTCAAGCAGAATCGCGGGTCGGCTTAGCCCGCAGGGCTTAACCCGACGTTCTTGCATCACACGAAGGCAAACCCATGGAACACAACATCCAGCAGCTCCTGCAAGACCTCCAGCACGACGCGATTACCGCGCTCGACAACGGCGCCTTCCACCAATGGTCGCAGAACGAGATCGACGCGCTGCATCTGGCGCTGGCCTGCGAACGCCCGCTGCTGGTGCGCGGCGAACCGGGTACCGGCAAGACGCAACTGGCGCGGGCCGCTGCGGTCGCGCTGCGCTGGCATCTGCACCCGGTCACCGTCAGCCCGCGCTGCGAGGCATCGGACCTTTTCCACGGCTTCGACGCGGTCCGCCGGCTCGCCGACGCGCAGGCCGCCGGGTTTGCCGGTGGCGGCATCCGGGACGACGCGCACTACTGGCTGCCGGGACCGTTCTGGCGCGCTTTCGACTGGGCCGGCGCGCAGGCCTACGGACCGTCGGCCGCCAGTCAGCAAGCAGAGGCGCAGCCCGCACCCGGCGGCCATGTCATCCTGATCGACGAAATCGACAAGGCCGACAGCGACCTGCCGAACAGCCTGCTCGAAGTTCTCGGCAGCCGCGAGTTTCCCAACCCGGTGACGCGCACGGCGATCCGGCCGACGCACGGCCTGCCGCTGGTGCTGATCACCACCAACGAGGAGCGCGAGCTGCCGGCGGCTTTCCTGCGCCGCTGCGTCGTGCTCACGCTCGAGCCGGAGGAACCCTACCCCCGCTTCCTCGTCAAGCGCGGGCAGGCGCATTTCGGCGCGCGCGCGGAGCGGCCGGCGAACGATTGCCTCGGCGACGAAGTGCTGCAGACCGCCGCCGTGCAGCTCGCCGAAGACCGCCGGCACGCCGTCGCCGCCGGCGTGCCGGCGCCCGGCCTTGCCGAATACATCGACCTGCTCGCCGCACTGCGCCGCCTGGCGCCGGGGGACGAGAATGCCCAAATGGAATGGCTCGCTCGGCTCGGGCGTTACGTCTTCCACAAGAACATCGTCGAGGGCGATCCGCAGCTCGCGCAGCAGCCGCCGGCGACCGCCAAAGGCAACCCGGCGGCGTCATGAAGCGGCAGCCGCAGCTCGCGCGCGCCGATCTGTTGCAGGCGCTGGCGCTCGCCGGCGACGACGACGAGCGCCAGCGGCGTTACGCCGGGCGGCTCGAATTCGTCGAGCGGCCGGCGGCGGTGTTTGGCTTCGCGTCGGTCGCACTCCAGGTGATGGCCCACGGCGTTGGCTTCACCGGCCCGCCGGGGAGCTCACTTGCCGCCGACCGCCTGCAGGCACCACTGTTCGCGATCACCGCTTGCCGCCGCCTCGAACAGCCAGCCGAAGCGAGTGCAGCGGCCAGACCCGAGCCGCTGACCGACGCGCAATGCCTGCCGCGCGCGCAGCGCGGCGAAGCGGCGCCGTTCGTCCCGCTGGTTCGCCGCACGCGCCTGTGGCCGGCGCTCAAGCGTTCGCTGCTCGAAGTCCACCGGCGCGGCGTCGACCTGCCACGCCTGCTGCGCGAACTGGCGCGCGCGCAGGCGGTTCGGCGGCTGCCGGCGGCCCGGCAGGCGACCTGGGGCGGCGAACTGCTCGTCGTCTGGGACTGGGCGCGGCATCTGCAACCCTACCAGGACGACTTCGCCGCCATCGTCACCGAACTGCGGCAGCAGCGCGGTGACGCCGGCTGTACGCTGTGGCTGGTCGATGGCAGCCCGCAGCAGATCCGCCAGCGCTGGCCGGTGCCGCCGTCTGCGACCTGCCGGGCGCCCGCGGCGATGCCGCTGCCGGCGCCCGGCAGCCGCGTGCTGATCCTCTCCGACGCCGGCGCGCTCGCCGGCTGGCCCCAGGCGATTCGCGACTGGAGCGACTTCGCGCGCCATCTCGTCGCCGGCGGCGCGCAGCCGGTGTTCTGGGCGCCGCTGGCGCCGGCGCAGATCGAGGTCGAACTCGCGCGCCGCGCGCGCGTGTTCTGCCTGCAGCCGCGCGGCGACCTGCGCCGCCAACGCGGCCGCCTTGCCGACGAGGAGCAAAGGCAGGCCGAACGGCAACGCCTGGCGGTTCTGCGCGAACGGCTGCTGGCGCGCATGGCCTGCTGCATCCGCGTCGAACCGGTGCTGTTGCGGGCGCTGCGCGGGATCACGCCGGCGACGGCGAACGAACCGGCGCTCGAAGCGCTGGTCTGGAACCACCCGCCGGTGGTCTACGACAGCCTCGTTTCGCGCGCCGTCGCCGCCGCGCATGTCGCGCGCTACCGCCAGGATTTCGAAGAACTCGCGGCGGCCGAGCAACTCGCGGCACTCGAGCAGACGCTGCACATCCACGCCTGGCGCGGGCGGGCGACCGAAGCCACCGAGCTCCTGGTCTGGCAGGCGCACGCCCGCGACGAGGCGAAACGTGACGCCGCCGATCGCATCGCCGAAGCCGAACGCTGGTTCGCCGCCCTCGGCGCCAGGGCCAGCCAGGCGGGGCGCACCGATCCGCAACTGCGCCAGTACGCGCGCGACCTGCTGGCGCGCAACGCCGCCGACTTCGCCTGGTTGCAGGCCCACTCGCGGGCGCTGTCGCCGGTCTGGGTCGCCAGCGGCGAAAAGACCGCGCCCGCCGGCCTGCGGCCCGAACACCTGTTGCAGGCGATCAGCGAACGCGGCGACTTGCCGCTGCTCGCCTGCGAGCTGGGCGTGCAGGCGCAGGGCCTGGTGCTGTTCGGCGGCGGCGAGCGCCCGGCCGGCCCGGCGCATTCGCGCCTCGGCTCGCCGTTGCGGGCGAGGCGGCTGCTGGTCAGCGAGGGCGGGCCGACGCGCGTGCTCGACCCCGACCCGGCGGGCCGGCCGCAGCTCGTCGCGCCGCTCCCCAGTCTCGCCGACCCGGACAGACCGCTGACCGTCACCGCCGGCCAGCACAGCTACCTCGTTGGCCGCGTCGAACGCCCCGCCTGGGCGCAGGAAATCGGCCGCGACGCGCATGGCCTCTACGCGATCGTCGAAATACCAGGCCAGGCGCGCAAGGCTTCGGCTGGCGCGAAAGCCGTCGTCCAGCGCCTGCGCTACATCGAGGCCGGGCACTTCCGGATGGGGTCGCCAGAATCCGAGCCAGAGCGCGATGACGACGAAGACCCGCAGCATTCGGTGACCCTGAGCGCCGGTTTCTGGCTGGCCGACACCGCCTGTACGCAGGCGCTCTGGGAAACGGTGATGGGCAAGAACCCGAGTTATTTCAAACTGAAGAGCGGCGGCGGCCCGCAGCATCCGGTCGAGCAGGTGAGCTGGAACGACGTGCAGCGCTTCCTGCGCGCGCTCGAACAGCGGCTGCCGGGGGCGATCGCCAGCCTGCCGAGCGAGGCCGAGTGGGAATACGCCTGCCGTGCCGGCACAAGCACTGCCTTCCACTTCGGCGACCAGATCACTCCCGAGCAGGTGAACTACGATGGGAATTACCCTTATGCTGGCGGCCGCAAGGGCCTCTACCGTGAATCAACGGTTCCTGTCGGCAGCCTGCCGGCCAACGCTTGGGGACTTTATGAAATGCACGGCAACGTCTGGGAGTGGTGTGCCGACGGGCAACGCAAGTATGTGGCGCGCGACGAGACCGATCCTCGCGGTCCGGAAGGCGAGGGTGTTGCCGAGCGCGCGCTGCGCGGCGGCTCCTGGATCAACGACGCCAGGGGCGCCCGCTCTGCGATCCGCAGCGCCCACGCGCCCGACGACGCCAACCTGAACGACGGTTTCCGCTTTGCCCTGAGGTCCACTAGCCCGGCTGGGGCCACGGAGTGGCCTGCGCCGCGGAGCGGCGTGGACGGTGCCGCGGGACGCGGCACCGTTGCAGCCCCCGGGACGGGGGCTGCAACGAGTTTTCCTGACCCTTTTGACCGAGGACGAACATGAGCAGCGAGCTACACTTTTTCGCCATCCACGCGCTCGACGGCCGTGCGGCACAGGACGAACTGAATGCCCATGTTCCGAGCATCGACCACGCCCGCCTGAAGGCGCTGCTCGCGAGGCGCTTCAAGGGCGATGGCTTCCTCGCCCTGCTCGGGCGGATCATCGACGCGGGCGGGGCGGCCGGGCGCGCTCTGCCGATCGGCTCGTTGACTTCGCAGCACTTTGCCAACGCCTACCTCGACGTGGCCGATCGATGGCTGCTCGAAGATCGCCGGGTGCGTGCGCAGCTGCGCTACATGGACGACATCCTGTGGTGGTGCGGCTACCCTGTGAACAGCGCCGCTTGCCTGCAAGGCAAAAAGTGTTGCCGAGCGCGCGCTGCGCGGCGGCTCCTGGAACAACGACGCCAGGAACGCCCGCTCAGCGAACCGCAACGCCAACCAGAACGACGGTTTCCGCTTTGCCCTGAGCTCGACCGGCGACGGGTGTGGCAACACCCCGGCATGGATTTGCCGCTGCCGATGGACCAGGCGCCGTTTCCGGTGGCGGTGGCACTGCGGCCGCCCTCCAAACTCGAAGGCTCCCGGGGTGCCGGTAGTGAAGGCGCAGCAGCGCTGACGCGACAGCTCCCCGGGTCGCCGCCCGCCCTGGCGTCGCGATGAGTGCCGTCTTCAGTCTTGCCGATTGGCAGCGTCGCGGCCCCGATCCGTTTCCGCCGCCCTGGGCGAGCGCCTGGGGCGACGATCGCTACGGCGTCTGGGCCGAGCTGCGGGTGGCCACCGAGGTGCAGCGCCTGCGCTGGATCGAACCCGGCCACTTCCGGATGGGCGACGAGAGCCAGCCCGAGCGGCAGGTGCCGACGACGATCGCCAGCGGTTTCTGGCTCGCCGACACCGCCTGCACGCAGGCGCTGTGGCAGGCGGTGATGGGCAATAACCCGAGCCACTTCAACGAGCGCAACAGCGAGCAGCCGGGATCTCCGCAACATCCGGTCGATTGGGTGAGCTGGAACGACGTCGTTCTGCCGCCGGAGGGCTTCCTGGTTCGCCTGCAAGCCTTCACGGCCGGCGCGGCGGCCGGATTGCCTAGCGAAGCCGAGTGGGAATACGCGTGCCGGGCCGGAACCCGGACCGCGTACAGCTTTGGCGAAACGATCACCGGCGAGGAGGTGAACTACTGGTCGGACAAAGGGGCGCGGATGATGACGGTGGCGGTCAGGAGCCTGCTGGCCAATCCCTGGGGCTTGTACGAGATGCATGGCAACGTTTGGGAATGGTGTGCCGACGCGTCTGGGGGTGGGGGAGGTGTTGCCGAGCGCGCGCTGCGCGGCGGCTCCTGGATCAACGACGCCGGGAACGCCCGCTCAGCATACCGCTGCGCCAACGCGCCCGACGGCGCCACCCGGCGCGTCGGTTTCCGCTTTGCCCTGAGGTCCACGAGCCCGGCCGGGGCCACGGAGTGGCCGGCGCCGCGGAGTGGCGTCGCCCTGGCCGCGGGACGCGGCCAGGGCTGAGCGGGTTTTCGCCGGGCTCGGACGACTCCTGGCCGCGGGCTCTGCCCTGGCGATCAGATGTCCGGCAACTGGCCAATCCTTCCGGAAGATGCCATCGTGAGCGCCGGCGCCAGGTCTGCGGCCCTACTTCTGGCGGGGTTGAAAGGCCATTGAACGCGCCGATACGCTGAAGGCATCCGAGAAGCAGGCGCCGTCTTCGGCGCCGTGCTTCTTGAGGAAGGGGAAGATCGCCTCGACCATGCGTACCGAGCCGCAGGCGTAGATTTCGTGTTCCTTGAGTTCCGGGAAGTCTTCGAGAATCGCTTCATGAACCAGGCCGGTGCGGCCGCTCCAGGAATCGTCGGGGGCCGGATCCGAGAGGACCGGAACGAAGTGGAAGTTTTCGTGCTCGCGCGCCCATTGCTCCGGCAGATCGGGCAGGTACAGATCCTTGCGGCTGCGCACCCCCCAGTAGAGATAAATCTGGCGCTGCAGCCCGCGCCTGAAGGCATCCTCGACCATGCTCTTGACCGGTGCGAAGCCGGTGGCGCCGGCGACGAAGACGATCGGCCGCGCGGACTCGCGCAGCGTGAAGTCGCCCATCGGGCCTTCGAAACGGACGGGGTCGCCCACTTTCATCGCTTCGAAGACGTACGTGGTAAAACGTCCGCCGGGCATCAGCCGGATCTGCAGTTCGACAAACTCGGCTTCGTGCGGCGGATTGGCAAACGAGAAGGCGCGCCGCTGACCGTCTTCGAGCAGGATGTTGATGTACTGGCCGGCCTTGAAGGCAATCCGCTGCCCTTCCGGGAGCTTGAGCAGAACACGCATGACGTCGTCGGTGAGTTTCTCCATGCCGACGACGCGGGCGCTGTACTCCCGGAGAATTTTCGGCGCCGTGCTCGCCTGGTACTCGATTTCGACGTCTTCGAGCGCGCTGGCGCAGCACAGCAGGACCTTGCCCTGCGCCAGTTCGGCGGCGGAAAGCGCGCTCGGCTGGTAGAGTCCGGGATCGACCTTGCCCTGCAGCACCGTGCACTTGCAGACGCCACAGCCGCCGTTACGGCATTCGTAGGGCAGATCGATGTCCTGGCGCAGGCCAGCGTCGAGCAGAGTTTCGCCAAAGCGTGCGCTGATGGCCTTCTGGTCGGGGTGAAAAGTGATCGAATTCTGTGCCCTCGCCGAACCCAGGCGCTTTGGTGGCAACCAGGGCAGCAGGAAGAACAGGGCCGTGAGGCCGAGCACCCAGTACCAGAGGTGCAGCGGATTGATCACGTAGACCAGCGCCAGCACCGGCAACTCGAACCAGTCGAAGTCGATGTCGGTCGGCACCACCGACATGTCGGCTTCGCCACCCTGGCTGAGGATTGGCTTGACCAGCGCGAGTGCCAGAAACATGACGCTGACCGCGATGGCGATCGGACGGGGCGGATTGATGTGCGCGCGCGGGACGCGCTGGACATGTACCCACATGATGAATGCGACGATCAAAGGCGCGCCGATATGGATGAAGGCCAGCAGCGTGAACAGGCGGCTGTTGACGCTCTCGAGGTAGAGGAAGTTGCGGATCAGCGTGCCATTGAACATCGGCAGGACATCGAACCACTCGGCAGTGGCGATGACCACGAATTGCGCGAGCTTGTCCCACACCAGCATGAAGCCATTGACGCCGGCAATGTAAACCAGCCACAACAGGGCCACGCCGGTCAGCCATGAGAACGAACGAAAACCGCGATAGCGGTCGTAGGCAAAGTGCCGCAGCATGTGCAGCAGCATCGTCAGGATCATGCCGTCTGTCGCGTAGCGGTGGATGCTGCGCAGGATGCCGCCGGCCCACCACTGGTCGTGGGTAATCCGCTCGACCGACTCGAAAGCGTCATGGACGCCGGTATCGGCGAAGATGTAGAGGTAGAGGCCGGAGCCCACCAGCAACCAGAACTGCCAGAAGCTGATCGTTCCCAGATGATAGAAAGGGTTCATCTTATCGCCGAAGGCGACGTTGAACACGTTCTCGATGCGCATGAACAGCCAGCGCAGGAATTGTTGCAGGAGTTTGACCATGGTCGATTTCAGCTCGGGAGATTAATGTGTCGTGCTAATGTGTCGTGCGGCGCGATTGGCGGCCGGCGGGAAGCGGCGCCCGCGTCCAGCCTGGTCGGCGGCGAGGGAGACGAGCGTGCTCATTTGAAGAACAGGCCGCCACGATCCGGGTTGAAGTCGATCACCATCACTTGTCCCGGTACGAGGGTGATCTCGGCTTCCTTGCTGAAGTTGAAGCCAGGCTTGATGAGATTGTCGTTCATTCTGACGGCCACCCGGTGCTGGCCGGCTTTCAGCTCGAAGCGTTTGTACACCGTCGAAACCCCGTCCTTGTAGAGGCCGGTGGGGTGCATCACGGTGCGGAAAGCGGGCTGACCATCGAAATCGACTTCAAGCCTGATGTCGGAGCGCTCGCGCGGGCATTCCATGGGCGCGCGCATGTTGGGGGGCAGTTTCGCGAGTTCTTCAGGCGTGCGTTTGCGACACTCGCGGTCGCCCAGGTGGCTGATCGACAGCTTGATCAGCGCGACGTCGTCGGGAATCTGCCGGTATTTCGGCGAGGTCGAAAAGTAGCCGATAAAGGCAGCAAAAGCGCCGTAGAGGATCAACTGGCCGAAGAGGGCGGTGGGTTTAAGCATGTCAGGGGGCTTTCCGCTGATAGGAGGGAAGTCTGTCGTCAGAAACCGTTCCGAGCCGGGTTCTGAAGTCGGCCAGCGTATCGGCCAGAGCACCGCTGTCGCGGGCTGCGGCAGGATAGAGTTGCAGTCGCGAAGCCGGGACGGTCTTGCGCAAATGGGGTTCACGCTGGCCGAGCAGGCGTTCGCTGGTCCATCGGTCGCCGAGGCGGAAATCGCAACCGCCGTGACGGCAGGTACTCACGAATACCCCGTCCGCACCGCCACGCAACGCGTATTCAACGAAGGCCGGCGGCAACATGCCGGTGCACAGCAGGGGAATCACCGCGGTGTCGGCGGCAGCCAGGGCGCTGGCGTCTGCGCCGCGCGTGCAACTGAAAACGACGATCTTGCAGCGGCCCGAGCATTGGGCGAGAGCCTGCTCGAGCTGCTCGCGCAGGGCATTGACCGGCTGCTGCGGCATGTCGATGCCGGTGGTCAGCGCCTCCTGCCTGCGGAAAGGGGTCGATGAAGGGCAGGCGCCGGCGCAGATTCCACAAGCCGCGCAGAGATCGGCATCGACGACCGCCAGTTGCAGACCTGGCCGCCGTGGGTGCGGCGCCATGCTGATCGCCGCATAGGGACAGTCGGCGAGGCAGCGATCACAGCCAGTGCAGCTGGTTGCATCGACGACGGCGACCGGCTGCGGCCGCAGCCGCGGAAGAAAGGGCAGGGCGAAGAGCAGCGCCGTCAGCCCGAACAACAGCGTCCAGATGAGCGCCGGCGAACTCAGGTCGGTCAGCGGATGAATGAACAGGATGAACCAGTCGAGGCCAATCGCGCCGGGGACCTTCGCCAGATTGGCCGGCGGATGGCTGAGCGCTGGCTTGAGCAGCGAAAGCACGAGCAGCGTCGCCAGCGTCGCCAGCATGGCGCGCCGGGACGGCAGGTAATCGACATGGCTGATGCGATGCACATGCGCCCACAGGCCGAGGATCAGCAGTAGCGGCACGCCGAGATGGAGGAATACCAGCATGGTGAAGAAGCGATCGTTGATCGAGTCCGGCGCCATGAAGTTGCGTGCCGACGGTTCGCTGAAGATCGGTAGCCAATCGAGCAGTTCGGTGGTGGCGGTGGCCGACCACTGCGCGAGCTGGTCCCAGACGATCCAGTAGCCACCGATGCCCGCGAGGTAGGCGAGCCAGAGCAGCGGTACGCCGGTCAGCCAGGAATAACGGCGGAAGCCGTGGTAGCGCCCGTAGCACCATTCGCGGATGAGGTGCAGCAGCATCACCAGCATGAAGCCATCGGACGCATAACGGTGCAGACTGCGCAGAATGCCGCCGAGATACCACTGTTCGCTGGAGATCTCGCCGATCGAGCGGTAGACGGCGTCGATGCCGGTGTCGAGCACCGCGTACAGATAGAGCCCGCTGCCGACGACGATCCACAGCAGGTATAGGCCGAACGCGCCGAGATGTCGCAGCGGGTTGTCATCCCCCCCGAAAGGGGTATCGAGCGCTTCTTCGAAGCGCAGAAAGATGCTTTTCACGCCATTGCGCAATACTGCGTGGAAACTCACTTCGCTGGGGTCCCGGCCGCCGATGAGGATTCGATGAGGATTATTAGCACTCGATTATATTTCTGGCGGATGATCCGTGTCTTGACACGAGTCAAATCCGAAAATCTTCCCTTGCCGCGGATTGCCGGCTGCCGGCAACCCTGTTCTGGAGAGATACGGGCTGGAAACTCCAGGCAGGAGGTAGACCACCGCAGGGTAATGGAGGCGACAGGGAAGTTTTTTTCG
Source organism: Candidatus Accumulibacter cognatus (assembly GCA_013414765.1). Classification (GTDB taxonomy): domain Bacteria; phylum Pseudomonadota; class Gammaproteobacteria; order Burkholderiales; family Rhodocyclaceae; genus Accumulibacter; species Accumulibacter cognatus. The sequence continues at coordinate 687,846 of CP058708.1, read as the reverse complement.
ACAAGCAGCAGGCGTCCATCCTCGGGCTCATCGAAGGATTCGAGCGGACTGGTTTGGGGTGGGATGCACGTGCGCATCCAGACTTCGGCGCCGTACTCGACCCAGATTGGCCTGAAAGGTCGGGAGTGGCCGTGCAGGCCACTGCAGCAAGACGGAATGGCCTGCGAGCGCGGCGACCACGGATTTCCGTCTCCATCGCGTCAGGTACATCGGTGAAAGCGATGTGGGCTGCCATCCTATGCCGCCGCATCGATTTTCCAGCCGCTTTCAACAGGTGAATGTGAAAGTCGCGTCAGCGACTCGCGAATCTCTCCTCCCCACTTGCGGGGGAGGGATCGGGGGAGAGAGACGGTCATGACTTTCATGATCGGGGATGCCTGAAAAAGTCATGACCGTTAGAATGATTCACGCAATAGAGACAAATCCCGCGGGGGAATTCCATATGTACTACGGGGAAAAATTCAACGCCTGGACACATCTGGTCGGGGCCATTCTGGCGGTCGCTGGTACGGCCGTGCTAGTGGTCCTGGCGGCACGGAGCGGCGATGCGTGGAAGATGGTCAGCATTTCGATTTATGGTGCGACGCTGGTGTTGCTCTACAGCTTTTCGGCGCTCTACCACAGCTTTCGTGGGCGTGCCAAGGATATCCTGCGCAAGCTGGACCACCAGAGCATCTATCTGCTGATTGCCGGCAGTTACACCCCGTTCTGTCTCGTCACCTTGCGCGGTCCCTGGGGCTGGTCCTTGCTGGCTGTCGTCTGGGGGCTGGCGCTGCTCGGCGGCGTACAGGAACTGTGCATGCGCAGCGAAGCGCGCACCCTGTCGATGGTGATCTACATCGTGATGGGCTGGGCGGTCGTGGTGGCGCTGGTGCCGATGTTGGAGGCGCTGGGAGTGTCCGGCTTCGCGTGGGTGGCGGCGGGTGGTGTTTTCTACACCGGCGGGATCGTCTTCTATGTACTCGACACCCGTCTCCGGCATGCGCATGGTGTCTGGCACCTGTTCGTGATGGCCGGCAGCGCGGCCCATTACTTTGCGGTCCTGTTTTACGTTCTTTGATGGGCGAGCGGGGGATGGTCGATGATGTGCCTGCAGCGGTTCAGGGCGTTTTCGCCTGGTTGCGACGCCGGTTCTTCCAGAAGTTGATCGACAGATGGATCATGAAGCCGACAAAGGTGATGAAGCCGGCGATCTGGAAGTACATCGAGTAGTTGGTCCGGTATCTGCCGGTCACGGGGTCGTAGATCGAGCAGAGGATTCTGACGCGCTGCATGATTTCATTGAGTGTGCCGATCTCGGGCGGGATCGACGAGTGCGCGATCAGGAGCTTGAGCGGTTCGGCGATGTCTTCGGCGGTGAATTTCTCGCCATAGACCTGGCGAACGATCCGGCCGTCGGAATCGACCAGGGTCACCTGGTTGATGTGGTCGAATCCGGCCGCGGTGACCACAAAGCTGAAGCCGAAATTGCGCGTCAGCTCGCCGACGATCGCAGGGGCAGGGCTCAGGAATTCCCAGTTGGGCAGACGGATGCCGTATTGTCTGGCGAAGTCCCGCAAGGCGGCCGGCGAGTCGAAGGGCTGATTGAAACCGATGCTGATCATGTTGAAGCGGTCGGCACCCATCACGCTGACCGTATTCTCGACGGCTTTTTGCAGGTTGCGGGTGGTCGTCGGACAGACCTGGAAGCAGGCGGTGTAGATGAAGTTGACCAGCAGCGGCTTGCCTCGATAGCGCGACAGTTCGACCGGCCGCCCTTGGCGATCGAGGAGTACGAAGTCTCCGACCACTTTGCCGATCGCGCTTTGCGAGAGTTCGAAAGCCGCTTTTTCGTCCAGGGCGGTGAGCACCAGGCTGCTGTTGATCCCTTGTGGGCGAGCGGTGAGCTTGGGCTTTTCGGTTGTGGCGTCGTCAGCGAGCAGCGAGGGTGCCGCGATCAGGAGGAGCAACGCGAGTAGCAGGGACACGAGCAGCGGGGACGCGAGCAGCGGGCGCGCAAACCGGTCATGCACCGGGGTGGGCCGTACAAAATCAGAAACCGGATTGCGTGTCAAGGATGGCACCGAACAGGACCAGCGTCAGCTGGATCAGTGATGCATGAAAGCAGATCATCGCCGACTTGCGGCAGGGGTCGCGAGTCAGCCGCCAGGCCTTCTGAATGAACAGGAAGCCGCCAGCAAAGGCGCCAGCGAAGTAGATCATGCCCAGCCCGAAGGCCAGGGGCAACAGGCTGGCTGCGACCAGCGCCAGGGTACTGAAGAAGATGGTGTTTGCCGCTTGCTGGTCGCCGACGACGACTGGCAGCATCGGCACTCCGGCAGCGGCGTAGTCGTCACGGAATGCGATCGCCAGACTCCAGAAATGCGGCGGCGTCCATAGAAAGAGAACCAGGGCCAGCGTTAGCGGGATGGCGCCGGGCTGTGGGTCGGCTGCGGTCGCGCCAGCGAGCACGGCCCAGCTCCCGGCCAGCCCGCCGAAGACGATGTTCAGCCAGGTGCGCCGCTTCAGCCACACCGTGTAAACGACGGCGTAAAAGAAAGCGCCGAGGAAGACGAACAGCGCTGACCAGGCATTCAGGGCGAACCAGGCGGCACCGACCGAGAGCGTCATCAGGGCGGCGATGACCAGTAGCCAGGCCGGTCCGTGCCGAAGCTCGCCAGTGACGAAGGGCCGCTGGCGGGTTCGCGACATCAGCAGGTCGCTGTCATGTTCGTAATACTGGTTGAAGGCTCCGGCGCTGGCCGATGAAATCAGTACCGACAAGGTCAGCACGAGTAGCTGCAGCAGGCTCAGGCTGGGTCCGGAGCTGACCGCCAGACCGGCGAGGGCGGTAAAGGTGATGACGACGCCGATGCGCAGCTTGAACACGCCGAGAATGGCACGGAGGGGAGAGGTGCTTTTCGATGCGCGGACGGATGGCATGGGTGGTCGATAGCGGTAGCAGTCAAGGTAATGATCGGGTGGCCTGGGAGGTGTGCGGACCGGCTTGAATCGGACCTGTCGTAGCCAGGACCGATTGAGGCAGGTCCCCACGCCGAGGGCGTGGGGGGAGGTGCCCGTTCAGCTGAGCAGCCAGACCTCGGAAAGATACTTCCAGTTGACGAAGTAGTAAAGGACGAAGCAGACGAACAGCAACAGGGCCAGAACGACGGTGCCGGGGACACCAACGTGGTCGCTGCCATGCGCAACCGCTGAAGCCGCCTGAGTGTTCGTCGGGATTGGCGTCGGTCGGTCTGAAACCTTGCCGCCGTCGAGTTTCTTGCCGAACAGCAGCGAACCGACGACGAGCAGGATCCACAGCCCACCGCCAATCACGGCGATGACGCCGAAGATTCCGGTCAGACCCATCATCAGGTAGGCGGCACCCGGCCATTCATACTGGAACGGTGCGCCGGAGAAGGCCATGTCCCAGTGCCGGCGGGAGACGCCGAGCGTACCGGCGCCCATCATCACCAGGCCGAGCACCGACATGCTGATGCCGAACAGGTAGGGCTGGATCTGGCACAGCTTGGGCAGGATCATTTCGCGCCGGAAGAGGACCGGTACCAGCAGGTAGGTGATCGCCATGAAGGCCAGCGTCGTGCCGGTGACGACCGTGGTGTGGAAGTGGCCCGGGACATAGAAGGTATTGTGCATCAGCATGTTGATCTGTTCGGTACCGAGCACGACCCCCGAAATGCCGCCGAGAAAGCCGAAGCTGACCAGCGAGATGAACATCCCGGAGAATACCGGGTTGCCCCAGGGTGCCTTGCGCAGCCATTCGAACAGGCCGTTGGTGTAGCCCTTGCGCCGCTGTGCCGCTTCGATCGCACCAGGAACCGTGAAGCCATGGATCATCGAGGCCATCACCGCGAAGTACATGAAGTAGGAAGTGTTCAGCACTTTCCACTCGGCGCTCATGCCAGGATCGGAGAGCAGGTGGTGCGCACTGGCGAGTTGCAGGAAAAGGATGTAGAGCAGGAAGGCGAAGCGCGATACTTTCTCGGACAAGGGCTTGGCGCCGAAGATCACGGCGGCGGTCAGGTACCAGACGGCAACGTGCGCCGAGACGTTGATCTGCTGCGACGAGTGTCCCAGACCCCACCACACCATGCGATACAACTGCGCGTCGATTTCCTTGATCAGTCCGACCGACCACAAAAAGGTCGGCAGCAGGATGCCGGCGCCGGCCAGAATGGTGAACGTGGCGATGATCGCTGCGGTCAGCGCGCCAAAAGTGACCAGTGGCAGCGAGCCCTGATAGGTCTTGTCGCGCTTGGCGACGACCAGCGTACCGAAGAAGATGGCGACGCCGAGCAGCGCGCCGACGGCGACCAGGATGATCCCCAGGTAGAAGTGCCATTTCGCCTGCATCGGCACATAGGAGGTGAACATCACGCTCGACTCGCCCTGGAAGATCGCGACATTGGCCATGATGCCGCCGACGACCATCAGCCAGAAACCGAGCCAGGCGATCTTCGGTGCCGCCAGCCGACACCTGAGCAATGTCGATGAGGCGAAGTACAAAACCGCCATTTCGAAGAACAGGATCCACAGGATCAGCATGTCGATGCCGTGGGCGGTGAGGATCAGGTAGAACTGGTCGGCCGGCAGCAGCTTGATCGCCGGCCAGCGGGTGAGGATCACCAGCAGCGCGGTGATGCCGCCGACGAGCAGCCAGAGAACGCCGACAACGGCGTTCCAGCGCATCAGCTTCTCGGCCTGGTCCTCGAACTGCAGTCCGGAAATGGGACAGGTACGGTAGGTCGTTGCCATCTATTCATTCCCCCTTATTTCACGTAGATACGGCCGAGCATCGAATGGTGACCGATGCCGCAGTATTCGTTGCAGACGATGGCGTAAGTGCCTTCCTTGGTCGGCGTCATCTTGACGACGTGCTCGTAGCCAGGGATTACCTGGATGTTGATATTGACCGGCTGCAGAGAGAAGCCGTGGTTGTAATCCATCGACGACAGGTGGATCTTGTAGGTCTGCCCCTTTTCCAGTTCGAGGATCGGATACCATGCCCAGAGCCGGGCAATCAGGTAGCCGTCACCACCCGCCGGCACCTTGACGACCGGGATGTTCTGATCGGTCTCGGTACGGATGGTGTTTTCGGCGATGAACTTTTCGGCCTTGGCAGCGAACATTTCTGGGCTGGTCTTGTAGGCCTCGTTGGAGAGGTTCTGCTTCCCGTAGACGTGCCAGTAGATCATCATCACGAACATGACCATCCCCCAGACGAAGGCGATCGCGATCCAGGCCCATTCGACCTTGTCGATGGGTTGCTTCCACCAGAGCCGTTCCGACGGCGGCAGAATTGCACTCATATTTGTTTCTCCCTGATGTGAATGGCCGACCTACCTGGCAACCGGGGTGTTCATGATGTCGATGATGCCCCACAGGATGTAGAGCAAACCTGGTGAAGCCACGCCGAGAAACAGCAGCAGGAAGTGGTTGTCCAGCAGCTTCTGCATGAACGGAACGTCATCATCGTTGTTGACGGCCATGTTTGTATCCTCCATCAATGATTTGCGCTTGTGGCGGCTGGTAAGTTGCGGATAAGGTCGAATTTCTTGGGCCTTCCGGGCACAATTGCCCGCAGGATACCTGCAGCCGGGCGACCATTGATTTGATGCACGTCAAGAACCGGGGAAACCCGATGATGGTCGGCAAAGCCAGCAGGCATCGGCATTGCATGGTTTGGGCCGCGACCAATGGTCGCAGTCTTCGCAAGGCTTGGGGAGCGTCGCAAAGGGCATATAATCCGTGGCTTCGCTTTTCACCCCGGTGATCTGTCATGGATAAGGTTGCTCGCCGACAAGTTGCACTCTGGCTGCTGATTTGCAGTGCCATGGTCTTCGCCATTCTGGTGGTCGGTGGCGTCACACGTCTGACCCATTCGGGCCTGTCGATCGTCGAGTGGCAGCCGATTGTCGGTGTCATCCCGCCGCTCAATCCGGCCGAATGGGACGAGACCTTCGAGAAATACAAGAAAACTCCTGAATACCAGCAGGTCAACCACCAGATGACGCTCGCAGAGTTCAAGAGCATCTTCTATTGGGAGTACTGGCACCGCGTTCTCGGACGTCTGATCGGGTTGGTCTTCCTGCTGCCATTCCTCTACTTTTTGTTGCGGCGGCGGATTGCGCCGTCGCTGGTCCCGAAGCTGCTGGGGATATTCGTGCTCGGGGGGCTGCAGGGAGCGATGGGCTGGTACATGGTCAAGAGCGGCCTGGTCGACGATCCTCGTGTCAGTCACTATCGGCTGACCGCACATCTGTCGCTGGCCTTCCTGATTTTCCTGTCGATGTTCTGGGTGGCGCTGGGCCTGCTCAGCGAGCGCGGCCGGGGCAGCCGCGACGTTGCGCTAAAGGGGCTGCAGCGGACCGGCTTCTGGCTGACGATCCTGGTCGGCTATATGGTCATGACCGGCGGCTTTGTCGCCGGCATTCGCGCCGGCAAGGCCTACAACAGCTTTCCCCTGATGAACGGGCATGTGCTGCCGCCGGAAAGCTTCATCATCGATCCATGGTATCTGAATTTCTTCAACAATATGGCGTTGGTTCAGTTTGACCATCGTCTGGGCGCCTGGCTGCTGGTCTTTCTGATGCCGTGGTTCTGGTGGAAGATCAGGAACGCGGTCGTGTCTTCCACGGCGCGCATGGTGGCAACGCTGTTGCTGGCGGGGGTATTGATCCAGATCGCGCTGGGCATTGCCACCCTGCTGCTGGCCGTTCCGGTGGGCCTGGGGGCTGCGCATCAAGGCGGAGCGATGGTCGTCCTGGGCTTGCTGCTATGGTTGAACCACGAACTTCGGGTGGCGCGGGTGTCGGGCGATTCTATTTGACGCTGAACCGGCCCTACGTTTGAGGAAAGGCGACCACGCCGTGGCGGGCAGTCCTCTCGCTGCCGGTCCAGCCTGCCAGTGGCCTAAACCGAAAACGAAGAGCCGCAACCGCAGGTCGAGGAGGCGTTCGGGTTCTTGATCACGAACTGCGAACCTTCCAGCCCTTCCGTGTAGTCGATTTCGGCGCCGACCAGATACTGGTAGCTCATCGGGTCGATCAGCAAGGTGACGCCGTTCTTCTGCAGCGCGGTATCGTCGTCGTTGGCCACCTCGTCGAAGGTGAACCCATACTGGAAACCTGAACACCCGCCGCCAGTGACGAATACCCGCAGTTTCAGTTCCGGGTTGCCTTCCTCTTCGATCAACTCTTTCACCTTGCCAGCCGCACTGTCGGTAAAAACAAAGGGCATCGGTATTTCAGTCGCTACATTCATTACATCATTCTCCAAAATCTGATATCTGCGCCGATTCGAGCCAGGATCGGTCAGTTGCGGCCAGTTTGCGTACTACGGTTCTGATGCCTGCCTGATTGGACAGGCGCTTGTCAAGCAGCGTGACGCTTTGCAACGTCAGGTCAGACATGTCTGCTTTCGAGGAGTTCCAGAGGTTCCAAGCTTCCCAGGCACTGATCGCATTCCTGCCGCCGCCGCTGATCATAACATTTTTGTCGTTGGACCTTGTGCGGATCGGTACAGTCTCCAGGGCAATCGCATGAATCTTATACAAGCCCCAAGATTTGCGCCCGGAAGCTGTCGGAAGTCGCGGCGATGAGGCGCTGCACCTGAAGGCCGCCCTTGCGTTTCACGGGCGCGGTGCGCAGGAGGTTGAGGACCCACTGGCGCAGGACCGCAAGGTTGTGGGCAGCATGATCGGTACGCGTGCGCGCCTGATCATCGCGGAAGACGACATCCATGCACCAGTGCAGACTGTTCTCGACACGCCAGTGCTGGCGAACGACGCGGTTCATTCGTTCAGCGTCCGGAGCGAGGCTGCTGAGATAAAAGCGACGTTCGACGGAGGTCTTGCCACCGATCGTCCGCTCGCTGGTGATCATCGCGAAGGATTTCAGGTCTGGCCAGCGTTCCGGCGCATGCAGGCAGTCGAGCTGGTCGAAGACGTGGCAGCGCCGCCCCTCCAGACGGCCATGGTCCTTCTCGACGACTTGGTGAAACCGGTGCGGGGTCCGCTCCGGCGCGGCGTCGAAGGCGCTGACGAAATCCCGGATCGACCCGGCCAGGGTGGGCTGATTGTCCTTGACCGCCAGCACATAGTCGGCTCCGCGATCACGAATGGCCTGTGCGATGTTGGGCTGCGTCCCCATCGCGTCAATCGTGACGAGGCAGCCTTCCAGTGCCAGGGTGGTCAGCAGTTCCGGAATGGCGGTCTTCTCGTTCGATTTCGCAGCCGTCGCACGCTGTCCCAGGACCACGCCGGCTTGGGCGGCGAAAGCGCTCACCAGATGCAATGGCGTGGCGCCCGCTTTCCCCGAACGACGACTCGTCTTGCCATCGATCGCCACGACTTCCTCCCGGCTCAACGCCGGCACGACTTGGCCGACCCAGCGCAGGAAAGCCGCACCGAACTCGCCGGGATCGATCGCCGCGAACACCCGCCCGAACGTGTCATGGCACGGAATGCCACGCTCCAGTTTGAGATAACGGCGCAGCCAGTCCAGCTTTTCCTTCGCCCAGGCTTCGATCTCCACGAAGCCATCCGCACCCGAGAGCACCGCACACACCGCCACCACCAGCATCTCCACCAAGTCGTGCTCGACCTTCTTCGCCTGCCGCGGATCTCGCACGCCAACCCACACGTCCATCAACCGGACCCTGCCTCCTGCCTCCATGGAAAACCCCAAAAAGACAGAAAACTACACAAATCAATGAGCTGTGAACAGCCCATTCGTAACTCCTTGAGCGTAAACCATTATTTCCGAAGGTTCACGACAATGGCATTCATGCGATTGCCCTGGTACAGTCTCAGGGAAACACTGCCAGTTGCCGGAGACCTTCGGTTTCCGGCAGGCCGAACATGATGTTCATGTTTTGCACAGCCTGTCCTGCGGCGCCCTTGACCAAGTTGTCGATGACCGAGAGCACAACCAGAACGTTGCCTTCCTGGGGACGATGCACCGCGATACGGCAGGTGTTGGCGGCTCGTACCGAGCGCGTATCAGGATGTGAACCGGGCGGCAGGACATCGACAAAAGGCTCGTTCTGGTAGCGCTTTTCAAAGATCGCCTGAAAGTCCACTGTACTCTTGGTGTTGATGCGCGCGTAGAGAGTGGCGTGAATGCCTCGGATCAAAGGGGTCAGGTGGGGAACAAAGGTCAGTCCGACCGGGTTGCCAGCCATTCTCGACAGACCCTGCCGAATCTCCGGCAGATGGCGGTGTCCGGGGACGCCATAGGCCTTGAAATTGTCGGCGGCTTCCGAGAACAGGGAGGAGATCTCAGCCTTGCGCCCAGCCCCGGATACGCCCGATTTCGCGTCCGCAACCAGATGATCCAGTTCCACCACACCGGCCTCGAGGAGCGGCATGAAGCCCAGTTGCACTGCCGTCGGGTAACAGCCCGGATTGGCGACCAGGCGAGCGTTGCGGATGTCGGCTCGATGGTATTCCGGCAAACCATAGACTGCCTGGGCGACCCATTCCGGACTGCAGTGCTGCGTCCCGTACCACTGGTTCCACTCGGCCACGTTGCTGAGGCGAAAATCAGCGGCGAGGTCGATCACGCGCACGCCGACGTCGAGCAGAGTCGGAGCCTGTTGCATCGCGACACCGTTCGGTGTGGCAAAAAAAACCACATCGCAGGCTTGCAGATTGGCGCTTGCTGGATCCTCGAACTGCAGGTTCAGTCGTCGGCGCAAACTCGGAAACATGCTGGAGACCGCGGTGCCGGCATCTCCTCGGGAGGTGATGGCAACAAGCTGCACTGCTGGATGCTGCGCTAGAAGCCGCAGCAATTCGACGCCGGTGTAGCCGGTGCCTCCGACGATTCCAACCTTGATCATAAACAGTCTCCGCGATAACTGGCAATGAAAGTGCCCGAGCCACGAGAACACAAAAGCCGCCCATAGGCGGCTTCGCGGTACAAGAGGGTGCGGTCAGCGCTTCGAGAACTGCTTGCGCCGACGTGCCTTGTGGAAACCAACTTTCTTGCGTTCAACTTCACGGGCGTCACGAGTGACAAAGCCCGCTTTCGAAAGCGCTGGCTTGAGCGACATGTCGTAGGCAATCAGCGCCCGCGTAATGCCATGCCGAACCGCGCCTGCCTGACCGGACTCGCCGCCGCCAGCAACATTGACGAGAATGTCGAAGCCAGCCGTTTGCTCGACTAGCTGCAGCGGCTGTCGAACAATCATGCGCCCCGTAACTCGCGAGAAGAATTCATCGACCGGTTTGCCATTGACAATAAACTTGCCGCTTCCCGGCTTCATGAAGACGCGCGCGACGGCGCATTTCCGCCGTCCCGTGCCATAGAAGTAATTTTCAGCCATGGTGATCCCTTAGAGTTCCAGAACTTTCGGCTGCTGGGCAGCATGCGGATGAGTGGCGCCGGCGTAGCACTTCATCTTCTTGAGCATTGCGTAACCGAGCGGTCCCTTGGGGAGCATGCCCTTCACGGCCTGTTCAAGGACGCGGCCTGGAAAGCGCTGCTGCATCTTGGTGAAATTCGTTTCGTAGATGCCTCCGGGATAGCCCGAGTGGCGATAGTATTTCTTGTCCTCAGCCTTGTTGCCGGTGACGCGCAACTTTTCGACATTGGTGACGACAATGTAGTCGCCCGTATCCACGTGCGGAGTGAATTCGGGTTTGTGCTTGCCGCGCAGGCGGCGAGCAATTTCTGTGGCAAGGCGACCCAGCACCTTGTCGGTGGCATCAACCAGAAGCCATTCGCGTGACACTTCGTGCGGTTTGGCAGAGAAAGTCTTCATCAAGAACGCCGTCCTTATTTGCCTGATAACGGAAAGCCCAACATGGTATGGTAAGTCGGCGACCGGTGTCAATCGCTGTTTCGCAAGGTTCAGAGCCGGACTGCTCGTCCCCGCTGTGGGCATATGCTTGCCCGATCCCGTCAAGCCATGTTCATGTGGCAAAAAAAAGCGCGGCTCAATGGAGCCGCGCTAAATCCACACCAAAGGAGGAGGGTGGAGGAGACATGGGAAGCAGGTTGGAGGTGCTTGACCAACTTGACTGCAAAGTCATCGCGTTGAAAGAATTATGGATCATCCTAGGCTGGAATTCAAGTATTTTTTGTGCGTTGCGCCATTTTTTTTGCAAGGATAGCCTGGTTCGATTTCCTATAAATAGAAATAATTTATGTTCAATGCGTTAGTGTAAAATTATCAACATCCGTTTTATAATACATAATGTTTGAAACCGTCATTTAAGCGCTAAGCGCTGAAGATATGCTGCGATGCAGCATCCTGCTTGGCAGGACCTGGGCAACGCTTCCGGCTACAATCAATGTCCGGGCAAACGTTCGGCGTTCGTTGCAGTGCTGGTTCGGCACACGCTGCGCGAAGTTCGTCAATTCGTTTCCAACGACTAAAGGTCATGTTTATCGAGGCCTGGGTCTCATGACTGTCTGAAAAAGGAGCAGCGCATGGAATGCAAGGTAAAGTGGACTGGCGACGGGATGTCTTTTGTCGCTGAAACGGGGAGCAATCACGCCGTGGTGATGGATGGAGCTCCCGAGGCTGGCGGACGGAATCTGGCGCCGCGGCCGATGGAATTACTGCTTGCCGGAACGGGAGGGTGTACCGCGTTCGACGTTGTTTTGATTCTGAGAAAGGGGCGTCATGCCGTGACCGGATGTGAAGTCAGCCTGCAGGCCGAGCGTGCCGAGGCCGAGCCAAGAGTCTTTACCCACATACATTTTCACTTTCGCGTGAGCGGGAAGCAACTCAAACCGGAAGCGGTTGCGCGTGCCATCGAGTTATCGAAAGACAAGTACTGCTCTGCCTCGATCATGCTCGGCAAAACTGCCGAGATCACGCATGACTTCGAGATCGTTGATGCCTGACGGCCATTATTTTTTCAGGCACCTCCGATCATGGAAGCCATGATCTTTTCTTGCTTCCCCGACCTCTCCTACACGAGTGGGAGAGGAGATCGTAAGCGCTGACGCGAGACTTTCATTAAATGTAGTAAGCAATACGAGTCATCGTTCGCGCCGCAAGTTTCATGAGCATGCTGGCTGGCGACGGCAATTCACGTGCGCCAAGACGCACGGCGGTTTCGGCGTGCGCAATCTCGTCGAGCCGCATCTGCGCCACGATCGCTCGTGATTTGGTATCCTGGTTCGGCAACTCGCTAAGATGATGGTCGAGGTGAGCCTCGACCTGCCTTTCGGTTTCGGCGAGAAATCCCAGGCTCCAGGGGTCGCCCAGCTTTCCCGCGGCAATCCCGATGCTCAGCGCGCCAAGGTACCAGACCGGGTTTAACAGGCTCGGGCGTCCGCCGAGTTCAACAATACGGTATTCGGTCCAGGCCAGATGTTCGGTTTCTTCGTCAGCGGCCTTCACCAGTGCTTGCCGAAGGGCCTGATCACGACAGCTCAGTGCCTGCCCTTGGTAAAGGGCCTGTGCGCAGACCTCACCAACGTGATTAATGCGCATCAGGGAACTGGCATGCGCACGCTCCCGATCAGACAATTCCGTTTCTGGCTCCTTGCTTCCCGGCACTTCACGAATGGTCTGTGCCGGTGCGAAAAGGGTGCGCAGGGCTTTGTCAAATTCGATGACGAATCGGTCTGGAATCATCAGTGGTCTTTGCTGTCGCTGTTCAAGTGCATCGATGATCGATACTAGCGGCGCATCATTGAAGGGTGGCCACCACGCCGTAACGCTTCACGAACTTCGTCGGCGTTGCGTATTGATATGCCGATGGGGCAGAAATAATCGGTATAAAGTTCGGCGTGGTGTCGATTGAGCGAGTTGTCCACAATTTTCATCCACTGATCGCTACGCGCTCTCGACCAGGTCTTATCTGCGCGGCCAAGAGCGTAAATCCGACGTTCGGCGGTCGAACAGTCCATTGCCTCATAACTCACATTCTGTGCGCCAGAAGGGCTGACGATCACCAGGGTGTAGCGGAATATACCGTCACTGCCGATGCTCAGCGATTCGCTGTCAATCATGAATCTGTTATCGGTCATCGCACTGACCACAAAAGGGATCAGCTTGTCGGGTTGTGGAAATGCGGGCAATAGCACCTCGCCCTGCATCTCGCGCTTTTCTTCGACTTCGCGGCTGGCAGTGGCCGACCAGCTTGCCGAAGGAAGTACCGCCATTGTCAACCAAAGCCAGCCGACCAATGTTCCGACCGACAGGTGTTGGCGGGTTCGCTTGTGATGACTCTGGAGCTGCAGGGAGCGATTCATTCCTTGCCTGGAATTTCAGCAGGTGCAGGACTTTGGTCATGCGGGGAAGCAGGGCGTCCACGACGGTGATCCGAATTGAGGAAACGGGCGAGTTCATTCAGGGCCTGCTCATAGACCCGGCGCTTGAACTCGATTACCGCGTCAAGTGAAACCCAGTAGGTGTTCCACCGCCAAGCATCAAATTCGGGATGGTCGCATGAACGCAGGGAGACGTCGCAGTCGCGGCCAATTAGACGCAGCAAAAACCAGATCTGTTTTTGCCCTCGGTAACTGCCACGCCATTCGCGTCTTATCCAGTGCGTCGGCACTTCGTAACGCAACCAGTCTTTGGTCCGACCGAGAATGTACACGTGCTCGGGCAGCAAGCCGATTTCTTCATGCAACTCCCGGTACATCGCCTGCTCGGGCGTTTCGCCACGTTTGATGCCACCCTGCGGAAACTGCCATGAATGCTCTCGGATACGCTTGCCCCAGAAGACCTCATTTCTGGCGTTACAAAGAATGATGCCGACGTTCGGGCGATAGCCTTCACGGTCAAGCATTTCTAGAACCTGCAAATCGATTAGTTACCGCATTCTTCCACATTTTGTTGTCCTTGCAAAGCATTGCGGGGTGTGATGTAGGGAACAAGTAATCGTCCGGGTTTGTAGAAAATGATCTGTCCGTTTGATGTTGCTCCGAAGGAGGAGCGAGAAGAGGCGGACGGAGTTGCTACAGGAGATCAGGAAGATGCGATTTGAAGAAGCTATGGAGGATGGGAAGCGGGTCGGCTGACGCAAGCGGAGGCGGCGAGTCGGCTGGGGGTCTGCGGGCGGACATTCCGACGGTATCTGTCGCGGTATGAGCAAGGCGGGATGGAGGGGTTGATAGATCGGCGACTGATGCATGTTTCGTACAGGAGGGTGCCGGTAGATGATGAAGTGATGCGGCTGACAGAAAAGTACCGAGGGCGGCACGAGGAGTGGAGCGCGAAGCACTTGTGCGCGTGGTATCGAAAAGACGGTGGCGCACGCAGCTACACCTGGGTGAAGAGTCGGCGGCAGGAAGCGGCCCTGGTTCCCCAGGCCAAGGCCCGTGGGGCGCACCGGAAGCGCCGGGAGCGTTCGCCGTGGCCGGAGTTGATGATTCACCAGGATGGCAGCAGGCACGAAGGGGTCGCTGGGCAGAAATGGGATCTGATCGTGACCATGGACGACGCGACCAACGAACCCTATTCGATGTTCTTCGTGGAGGAAGAAGACACGATGAGCAGCCTGCAAGGTATTCGTGAAGTGATTGAATTGCTGGGACTTTTCTCGACCTTCTACTCCGACCGAGGCAGCCACTACTGGCCTACGCCGGAAGCCGGGGGCAAGGTGGACCAGCAAAACCTGACACCATTCGGGCAGGCCATGAAGCACCTCGGAATCGAGATGATCGCCGATTGCTCGCCGGAAGCCCGCGGGCGCTCGGAGCGCATGTTTCGCACCCATCAGGACCGCCTGCCGCGAGAACTGGCGCTGGCCGGGATCACCGACAGGGCGGATGCCAACCGCTACCTGACCGGAATCTATCGGCCGGTGTTCAACGCCGAGTTCATGCAGCCGGCGATGGAAGAAGGCAGCGCCTTCGTCGACTGGATCGGTGGTCCGCTCGGCGACATCCTATGCGAGCGGTTCGAGCGCACCGTCGGCAACGACCACTGCGTCAGCTTCGAGGGGAGGATGAATTTGCAGACTCCCAACGATCGTCATCGCTGCCACCATGTCAAGGCCAAGGTGGCGGTGCTGCGCCGTACTGACCACACACTGGCGATCCTGCATGGCCCGCGCAAATTAGCCGACTATGACGAAGCCGGCAAAGTCATGCCTCCGAATTTGAAGGTGGCTGCGTAGATCCGCCGCGGCCGCTCGGGGCGGGGAAATCGGTTCCGGGCTACGCCCTCCACCGCTTTCCCCGCCCCGGTCAAAGCGAACAATTCATGTGCTACAAAACCGGACAGTTTTATTTGTTGCCAACAGATTGCGGGGTGTGATCGAAAGTGACGGTTGCAAAGACCTCAAGCAGCCAAGGCGTCCCAATACCGATCCCGGCCGCCGTTTGCACGGGTGACGCAGAGGTTCAGCATGGCTTGGGCATTTTCTGGTGTCCACCAGGCGCCTGGTAGTTTGAGGCGTTTCTGAATCACATAGCGATGTGCGCTCTCGACCTCGCCGGAGCCGATAGGCAAGCCGGCTTGAATGGCGGCCGGATAGTCGAATTGCCCTGGGCGGTTGATCAGATCACGGTAACCCCCACGGACCGGGGCCTGTTCTGACGGCACGGAGTCCGGTTCCTGGAAAGGCGCAAGGGCCGTCAGGACCGCGGAAAGCCTGTCCGTTTTCAGGCAGTCTTTCTGCCGTTCAATCCAGTTCGGATCGTGGGCAGCGCAAACCTTAGCCGCCTCAAAGTAATCACACACGTGAAAGAAGTCGACAGGGTCCTTGCATCGCGCACCGAACGGACGCTCCCTCTGATCTTCAATCCAAACGGCGCCGTCACCCCATCCATGGATAGGGCTGCGCTCGTTGAAGCCGGCCGCTATCGCCAGCCGCAGGATGTCGGCTCCTGCGGCTGCGGCATCGCCCAAGGTAACCGCGAAGGTGGGCGCTACTTCGCCAGCACGGCGGATCATCGACAGCTTGCCTTCTTTCCAGAACAAGTGGCGGGTCTTGCGTCGATCCCGCGGACCCTCATCGCCTGCCTTTCCCGTTTCTACCATCGGAATCAGGCTGCCGTCGATTTCGGCGATCCACGTCAGCGCCTCCTTCGTCGGGCGAGCTTCGGGCGTCCTGTCCTGTCCGTAATGCTTATCCTGCGGGCGTGATCTTCTGTGATCGTTGCCGCAGCTCCATTCGCAATCCCGATCCCGTCATGCTCGCGAATCTTCTCCCGAACCTGGGCAAACGGAACGTCAGCACCCAAATCGGTGAGGGCCCTCTGCAGCCATGTGGAATATACCGTGCGCGGTCACGATTGAATCTTCTGGAAGGTTTGGAAGTTCAGGGTCAATAGGGACTGTAGCGCCTTCTTACCACCCATCACTTTTAATGTAATCTCTGACTACTATGGGCCAACACATTGAGAGACGATGGGCAAGACGAACAAATTAGCGGACGAGGTACGGCTTGGTCTGGAAGAGGCCCTCCCTGGGATGCGCAAGACGATCCTGAAAAAGTTGCCGTTGGCGGTGGCTGCGATGATCGAGGCGCGCACGCCGAACACGATGGAGTTGTCGACGCTGCTGCCGCTCGAGACGGAACGTGCGGACATGCGCGAGCAGTGGCTGCGTAGGTTGCTGACGAACCGGCTGATCGACAGTAGTGAGGTGCTCGAACCCTTCGGTCGTCGAGTGCTTGAGCAAGCGGCGGCGGGAGGGCAGACGATTCTGCTGTCGATGGATCAGACCGACTTGGGCGATCGTTTCGCGGTGCTGACGATCAGTGTGCGCTGCGGTGATCGCTCTCTGCCGTTGGTGTGGCGGATCGAGGAAGGCGAGGCCAATATTGGCTTTGCCGGGCAGCAGGTGCTGCTGGAGCAGGTACGGGCCGGGTTGTCGGAAGGCGTGGCGGTGATGCTGCTGGCGGATCGATTTTACCCCTCTGTGGCCCTGTTCGAGTGGCTCATCGCGGCGGGCTGGCAGTATCGGCTGCGCCTGAAGGGGAACCTGTTGGTCGATATCGGTTGCGCTGACATCGGGACCACCGGCGAGCTAGCCGCCGGTGTGCGAGAGCGCTATGAGGGGAATGCGCGTCTGTTCGAAGCGGGTATCCCAACGGCCATTGGGGTGCTGCATGAGCCTGAACACCCCGAGCCCTGGATAATCGCCATGGATTGTCCGCCCAACCGGGCTGCGGTCCGGGACTACGGCTCGCGCTGGGCCATCGAACCCATGTTCTCGGACTTCAAGAGCCGCGGCTTTCGTTTGGAGGATACCAAGCTCGAAGCACCCAAGCGTCTCGATTGCCTGATTTTGATCATGGCGCTGGCCATGTACTGGTGTGTTCAATCCGGCCAAGAGGACGCCCGATGCAACCCCACTGCCACTGAAAAGAAAGCCCGTGAGCAGACCGATCCAAACCACTGGAGCGTCCGCAAAGCCTATCGCAGCGCGCTATCCTGGTTCAAACGCGGCCTCCGTCTCCTGTTGAGGCGCGCTGTCAGCGCACTGCCTCTGCCCAAGTTCTTCCAGGGGGCCGAAACCTGATAGGTGGTAAGGTAGCGCCTTGGCGTGGATGGTGTGGGTATCTTGCAAGCAGCGTTCGATGGCCGTCGTGAAGGAATGGAAGTCGGGGTAGTACTTGGCGTAGAGGCACTGCTTTTTGACGAACTTCCACAAACGCTCGATGAGGTTCAAATTTGGGGAGTAGGTGGGTAAAAAGAGCAACTCGATCTTCAGTTTCTCGGCGCAGGTTTTCACCAACGCACAACGCTGATAGCGGGCGTTGTCCAGGACGACCGTCATAGGCAGCGTGGGCCGTAGGGTAACCAGTTTCTCCAGCAAAGCACAGACGCTGAGCGAATTGATGTAGGTGGAATTGACGACGGTGACGACCTCTTTGGTGACGGCGTCGAGCGCACCCAGTACGTTGAAGCGCTGCCGGCCCGAGGGCGCCTTGATCCAGACCCGCGTAAGGCACCACACCATCGACAGGAAGGCTGCCAAGACAAAGTGTGCCGCGTCTACGAAGAACACGGCACGTTGGCCCGCTTGCGCTTGAGCCAGGCGCGGTTCGAGGTGTTTTTTTTAGGCTATGTCTGCGTTAAGTGTTGGTCTGGACTATTCTTATAGACAGGCAGGGAAATTTCGGAGGAACCGCCATGCGTACCGAAGACTTCCACGACTGGCTATCCAAAGCCAGCGAACTTACACCCTCGCAGCGCCAGCAAACGATTGATCATTTGAGCCAGAAGCAGGAACCGGACGAGATGATTGGGGCCATCGTAGGTCCGAACCCGCCGTGCCCGCATTGCCATCATGCCCCCTGTAGTCGCTGGGGCAATGCGCATGGGTTGCCCCGGTATCGCTGCGGCGCTTGCGGCAAAACTTTCAATGCGCTCACCAAGACACCGCTAGCCCGGCTGCGGGGCCGGGATCACTGGGCGGAGTATGCGCGGTCAATGATCGCCGGTGAAACGGTTCGTGCGGCGGCGCGGCACTGTGGGGTTCACAAGAACACCTCATTCCGCTGGCGGCACCGGTTCCTGAACAAGCTGTCCGAGGCTAAGCCATCGCATCTGCATGGCATCGTGGAAGCGGACGAGACCTCCTTCCTCGAATCGTTCAAAGGCAGCCGCGACCTGCCGCGCCCGGCGCGCAAGCGGGGCGGCAAGGCTGCCAAGTGAGGGCTGTCGGACGAACAGATCCCGGTGTTGATCGCCCGCGACCGTACCACGGCGACCACCGATGCGGTCTTGGAGAGCGCCAATACCCAAGAGGTACGCGCCGTCCTGGAGCCGGTCCTGGACCCCGATACGGTACTTTGCTCCGACGGCAGCGCCGTCTATGTGGCCTTGGCCAAGCCACTTCACATCGCCCATCAACCCGTTAACCTCAGCGCCGGGATTCGGGTTGTGGATCACGCTTTCCATATCCAGAACGTAAACGCTTACGATAGCCAGGGCAATCGCATGAATGCCATTGTCGTGAACCTTCGGAAATAATGTTTTACGCTCAAGGAGTTACGAATGGGCTGTTCACAGCTCATTGATTTGTGTAGTTTTCTGTCTTTTTGGGGTTTTCCATGGAGGCAGGAGGCAGGGTCCGGTTGATGGACGTGTGGGTTGGCGTGCGAGATCCGCGGCAGGCGAAGAAGGTCGAGCACGACTTGGTGGAGATGCTGGTGGTGGCGGTGTGTGCGGTGCTCTCGGGTGCGGATGGCTTCGTGGAGATCGAAGCCTGGGCGAAGGAAAAGCTGGACTGGCTGCGCCGTTATCTCAAACTGGAGCGTGGCATTCCGTGCCATGACACGTTCGGGCGGGTGTTCGCGGCGATCGATCCCGGCGAGTTCGGTGCGGCTTTCCTGCGCTGGGTCGGCCAAGTCGTGCCGGCGTTGAGCCGGGAGGAAGTCGTGGCGATCGATGGCAAGACGAGTCGTCGTTCGGGGAAAGCGGGCGCCACGCCATTGCATCTGGTGAGCGCTTTCGCCGCCCAAGCCGGCGTGGTCCTGGGACAGCGTGCGACGGCTGCGAAATCGAACGAGAAGACCGCCATTCCGGAACTGCTGACCACCCTGGCACTGGAAGGCTGCCTCGTCACGATTGACGCGATGGGGACGCAGCCCAACATCGCACAGGCCATTCGTGATCGCGGAGCCGACTATGTGCTGGCGGTCAAGGACAATCAGCCCACCCTGGCCGGGTCGATCCGGGATTTCGTCAGCGCCTTCGACGCCGCGCCGGAGCGGACCCCGCACCGGTTTCACCAAGTCGTCGAGAAAGACCATGGCCGTCTGGAGGTGCGGCGCTGCCACGTCTTCGACCAGCTCGACTGCCTGCATGCGCCGGAACGCTGGCCAGACCTGAAATCCTTCGCGATGATCACCAGCGAGCGGACGATCGGTGGCAAGACCTCCGTCGAACGTCGCTTTTATCTCAGCAGCCTCGCTCCGGACGCTGAACGAATGAACCGCGTCGTTCGCCAGCACTGGCGTGTCGAGAACAGTCTGCACTGGTGCATGGATGTCGTCTTCCGCGATGATCAGGCGCGCACGCGTACCGATCATGCTGCCCACAACCTTGCGGTCCTGCGCCAGTGGGTCCTCAACCTCCTGCGCACCGCGCCCGTGAAACGCAAGGGCGGCCTCCAGGTGCAGCGCCTCATCGCCGCAACTTCTGACAGCTTCCGGGCCCAACTCCTGGGTCTTGTATAAGATTCATGCGATTGCCCTGGCGCCGTTGGCGACGTAGCAGCCTGACCTGTCGTCAGTTCGCGTATAATTATAGGTTTTCAAGCGTTTTCTGAGGGTTACTCATGCCGATCTACGCCTATCGTTGCGGTTCCTGTGGCTTCGAGAAAGATCATTTGCAAAAACTGAGCGACGCGGCATTGCATATCTGTCCCCAATGCGGTCAGGCCACCTATACCAAGCAACTGACCGCTGCCGGTTTCCAGTTGAAAGGCAGTGGCTGGTATGCAACCGACTTCAAGGGTGGTAGATCGCCTGCGTCGACCGAAATAACGGAAGGAAACGAAAAACCCAACGAAACAAGTACCAAGACATCCCAGGAAAAAGGGCCTGCCTGCGTGACCGGAGCCACGGCGTGCGCCGACCACTGATCAAGCGCTATTTCATCACCGGCCTGCTGATCTGGGTTCCGCTGGCAATCACCGCCTGGGTACTGGTGCTGATCGTTGGAGCCATGGATCAGTCCTTGCGCCTGTTGCCGGAAGCGATACACCCGCGCACGGTGCTGGGTTTCGACATCCCGGGTGTCGGGGCGGTCTTGACCTTGCTGATCATCTTTCTCACCGGGCTCCTCGCTGCCAATTTCATCGGGCAGCGGCTGGTCGCCTGGTGGGAGTTGTTGCTGGCACGCATTCCGGTCGTTAATTCGATCTATCACAGTGTCAAACAGGTTTCAGACACGCTCTTTTCATCATCCGGAAACGCTTTTCGCAAAGCATTGCTGATCGAATATCCGCGGCGTGGCTCCTGGACAATCGCTTTTCTCACCGGTCAGCCGGGTGGTGAAATGCTTCGGCATCTCGATGGCGAGCATGTCAGTGTTTACATTCCCACGACACCGAATCCGACTTCGGGCTTCTTTCTGATGCTGCCGAGAACGGAGGTCATCGAACTCGACATGAGCGTGGACACCGCACTGAAATATGTGATCTCGATGGGCGTTGTGGCTCCGCCGTTACGACCGCAGACCGCGAACGCTTCCAGCCGACCATAACCTCAAACAAGTCACTCGGAAAACAGCATGCGTACTCATTATTGTGGGCAAGTCGATTCACAGCTTATTGGCCAGGATGTCACACTTTGCGGCTGGGCGCATCGGCGCCGCGACCATGGCGGCGTAATCTTCGTCGATCTCCGCGACCGCGAGGGACTGGCACAGATCGTATGCGACCCCGATCGTCCGCTGATGTTCAAGACCGCGGAGTCGGTTCGCAACGAGTTCTGCCTGCGGATTGCCGGCAAAGTCCGCGCCCGACCTGAGGGTACAGTCAACCCCAATATTGCCAGCGGTGCGATAGAGATTCTTTGCCACGAGATGGAAATCCTTAATCCGTCGGTGACACCACCGTTCCAGCTCGACGAAGAGAATCTGTCGGAGAACATTCGTCTGCTGCACAGGGTGCTCGACCTGCGGCGTCCGCAGATGCAGGGCAACTTGCAACTTCGTTACCGCACGGCGCGGGCCTTCCGGCGCTTTCTGGACGATGCTGGTTTCATCGATATCGAAACTCCGATGCTCACCAAGAGCACTCCCGAGGGCGCGCGCGATTATCTGGTTCCCTCGCGGGTACATCCCGGCCAGTTCTTCGCTCTTCCTCAGTCACCGCAACTTTTCAAGCAGTTACTGATGATTGCCGGGTTTGACCGTTACTATCAGATCACCAAGTGTTTCCGCGACGAAGATCTGCGCGCCGACCGCCAACCGGAATTCACCCAGATCGATATCGAGACCTCGTTCATGAGCGAGGGCGAAATTATCGGACTGATGGAAGAACTGATCCGGGCGGTGTTCAAGGATGCGATCGCCGCCGATCTGCCCAATCCATTCCCGCGCCTGAGCCATGCTGAGGCCATGCATCGCTATGGCTCAGACAAGCCCGATTTGCGTGTGACTCTCGAACTCGTCGAAGTCGCCGACGCCCTGAAGGATGTCTCCTTCAAGGTCTTCGCCAGTGTCGCCAACAGCGAGGGAGGTCGTATTGCTGCCCTGCGCATTCCCGGTGGGGCCAGCCTGACTCGTGGCGAGATCGATGCCTATACCCAGTTTGTCGGCATCTATGGCGCCAGAGGGCTGGCCTACATCAAGGTCAACGATGTCACGCAACTCAACGAGGCTGGCCTGCAATCTCCGATCGTCAAAAACCTGCACGCGCGCGCGCTGCAGACGATCGTCGAGCGGACCGGCGCGCAGTCGGGAGACCTGATTTTTTTTGGTGCAGACAGATGCAAGGTGGTCAACGACGCGCTCGGTGCCCTGCGCACCAGAATCGGACATGAAAAGGGCTTCGTCAATGGCCATGCCTGGGAGCCGGTATGGGTTGTCGACTTTCCAATGTTCGACTATGACCCAGAAGAGAAGCGTTGGACGGCTTGCCACCACCCTTTCACCAGTCCGAAGGACGAGCATCTGTCACTGCTCGAAAGCGATCCAGGACGCTGCCTGGCCAAAGCCTACGACCTGGCACTCAACGGTTCAGAGCTTGGTGGTGGATCGGTGCGGATTCACCGTGCGGCAATCCAGGAACAGGTCTTCAGGGCGCTCGGCATCGGTAAGGAAGAGGCGCAGCTCAAGTTCGGGTTCCTGCTTGATGCCCTCAAGTACGGTGCTCCTCCCCACGGTGGTCTGGCTTTTGGCCTGGATCGCATCGTGACGCTGATGGCCGGAGCCGAGTCGATCCGTGACGTGATCGCCTTCCCGAAAACCCAGCGTGCGCAGTGCCTGCTCACCGACGCACCGAGCGGCGTGGACGAAAAACAACTCCGGGAACTGCACATCCGCCTGCGCCAGAGAGTCGAAACGCAAGTCGAGATTGGCAAAGGGTAATTGCAGGTGCTGAAAATCGTGACTCTTCTGCGGCTATTGCTGCTGGCTGCACTGCTCGGTGCTCTGCTTGGCGTGGCTCAGGCACGTGAACCCAGGCCACTGGCGAGCGTCGCGTTGGCCGATTTGCCACCGGAGGCATTGCAGACCCTGCGTCTGATCCGGCAGGGCGGACCCTTTCCTTACCCGCGCAAGGATGGCAGCATTTTTGGAAATTTCGAGAAGCGCTTACCATTGCAGCCGCGCGGCTACTATCGAGAGTATACGGTGCCGACGCCGGCTAGTCGCGACCGTGGCGCGCGACGAATCATCGCCGGCGAGGGACGCGACGGTGATGTCGCCAACTCCGGCGAGTACTATTACACTGATGATCATTACCGTAGTTTCCGCCGTATACGCGAATAACCATGAGCCAGAACGACTTGCAGAACTTGCTTGTGGATGCAACACAGGCCGGTATTTACCATCTGCCTGTGACTGCTCACAGGGTTGTCAAAGCGGCTGCGGAAGCGGCCGGCCTCGCCTGTTTTGACGTCAGTTTTGACGACTCTGACTGCATCGACAGCGTCCTTTCGACACTCGGACGGGATCTCGATTTGCCCGAGTGGTACGGACACAACCTTGATGCCCTCAAGGATTGTCTGACCGATTTTTCGTGGTTTGAAGCCGCTGGTTATGTCCTGATCATCACCCGGGCTGAAATTCTGCAAGCCCAGGATCCGGTATCTTTTCACGCGGTAAACGAGGTGTTTGCCGCGGCCATTGCCGAATGGCGCTTGCAGGACTTACCGATGTGGGTATTTTACGATCTCCGTGCTGACGGACTGGCGGCTCTCCCGACTCTGGCATGAAGCAATACAAGCGGCCGGTGTCGGTGCTGGTCGTGATCCATACTCGGGACTTGCAGGTGTTGTTGCTCGAACGCGCTACTCATGCAGGTTACTGGCAGTCCGTGACTGGCAGCCAGGAAGAGGGCGAGCCATTGCTGACAACTGCCATCCGTGAAGTCGGGGAGGAAACCGGGATCAAGGTGCTCGCCGAGGGTCTTGTGGATTGGCAACTCAGCAATCGCTACGAGATTTTTGCCGAATGGCGACATCGTTACGCTCCGGGTGTCCTGCACAATACCGAGCATGTCTTCTCTTTGCTACTTCCGGCAGCACAGCCGGTCACCATTGCTGCCGAAGAGCACTTGCGTTACTGCTGGCTGCCGTGGCGGGAAGCGGCTGCGAAATGTTTTTCGTGGAGCAACCGCGACGCAATTCTCATGCTTCCTGAGCGGATGTCTGAGCACTGAGCCGCTGCTCCAGACAGGCCGGGCAGTAACAGCCGGTGGCCGCCGCACTCGCTTCAAGGGACAGGGTCGGCTTTTTCATACACCAGCAACTGGGGAGACCGGCCACCGCCCCGCAGACAAAGGCCGTGCCGCAGTCCGTACACCTCGTCGTCATGGGGTTTCCTGGGAGTATTGGCATGTTCCTCTCAATCCTTAGCGAGAAGACCTTCGGCGATCCAACGCTGAAGAAAACCGGCAGCCGTCTGCGCCGGTTCCGGTACTCCGGATTCGGCAATCACCGTGCAACAGTCGGCGAAACTGGCCCCCAGGGTCAAGGCTCGCAGAGCCGCTGCTTCGCAGGTATCGGAAGACCGCCAGCAGCAATCGAGAGTGGGCCGCCAGATCAGCAGTACATGTACCGATGGTTGTGGTTCCTCGCTAGTGGCTGCGGCGTCCGCATCGAGTGCTTTCCAGATTGGCTCGACACACCACGTCAGATCGATCATCTGCAAGGAGGGAAGGGGGGTGAATCGCCGTTGGGGCCAGTCCTGAAGCTGCAACGCAGCGAGATCGTCGGCAGTGAGGGTGGTGGCGTCTGCAGCATCAAAGGCCGTACGCATTGCCCAGTCCATCCGTGCCAGGTCGAGCAGCGCCGGATGTGGCAAGCGCTCTGGGGCAGCAGCAAGAAACTCCACCAGCCTGTGGCCGTACCAGCGAATCGAACGGAAATGCGATGGGTGCGCGTCGATATACGCATGCGCCAGAACAGCAAAGGCGTCATCACCGAGCGCCCGCTGCAGAACCAGGAAATTGTCTGCCAGAGCCGCCGTCAGGCGGGCACGATAAGCTTGCAGGTAAACGCTCATTCCTCCTGCCAGCACCGCCCCCTCCGCAGCAAATAAACCCGGAGTCGGATGGTCAAGCAGAATGCTCTGTTGGAAGCGCTGCTGCAAATCGGCCAGGGTGCTCATGCTGCCTGTTTGGCCTGGATGCGCTGTGCCAGCGCACGAACGCAGTCGAGTTCGGCGATGAGTTCCGCGAGCGGCGGAATGTTGTCATCGCGTTCGATCATCGTTGGTATCGAACCAAGTCGTCCAACGGTATAGGCGTACAGATCCCAGACGGCTTCACAAATTGGTTGATCGTGGGTATCGATGAGGTAACCGCCATGCTTCTCGTGTCCAGCGAGATGAATCTGGCGAACTGCAGTAAGCGGCATGGCATCAATGAAGGTATGCGGATTGAAATGGTGATTGACACTGCTCACGTAGACATTATTCACGTCGAGCAGCAACTCACAGCCGGTACGCCTGACCAATTCGTCGATGAACTCCCATTCGCTCATCTCGTCGGCGCGGTAGCGCACATAGCTGGAAACGTTCTCCAGCAATAGCGGTTGGCCGAGAGCCTCCTGTACCTGGGCCACGCGGGCCTCGAGTTGCCGCAGGGCCGCCTCGGTGTAAGGCAGTGGCAGCAGATCGTGGAGGTTCAACGATCCGGTTCCGGTCCAGCACAGATGGTCCGAAACCCAGGCCGGCTCAACGCGGTCGACCAGTGCTCGCAACTGCCGCAAGTACGCAGAATCAGGTGCATCGCAGCTGCCAATCGAGAGCGAAACACCATGCATCACCATAGGATAGTCACGGCGGATGCGATCAAGATAGTAAAGGGGTTTGCCCCCCGCGACGAGATAGTTTTCGGAGATGATTTCAAGCCAGTCCACGTGCCATGGAGACTCGACAAAATCCCGGTAATGTTCAGTACGAAGGCCCAGGCCGAAGCCGTTCAGGGTGTTGCGCATCGCCTCTCCTGCAGGTTGGCCTCGGGCGTGACCGTTGGCCTATGGGCAGCCCGGTCACGCCGCATGGCAGCAAGCTTACTTGACGACCTTGCCACCCGCATCGGTGCATTCCTTGGCGCTGGCTTTGGTTACCCAGCCCTGGCCCTTGCAGGCGTTCGTTCCTTTGCACTCGCTCTTGGCCGTCTTGCATTCGGAATGGCCCTTGCACGAATTGATGCCGGCACAGTGTACCGAGCCTCCTTCCGCGGCGTGAACGCTGGGGAGCATGATGCTGCCAGTAGCAAAAAGGGCCGCCGCGGCAGCGGCGATAGCGACACCAGACAGTTGATTTGACATTTGATTCTCCTCTCATTGGATGGGTTGAGTCAAAGCTGGCCGT
This sequence comes from Candidatus Accumulibacter cognatus, assembly GCA_013414765.1. Classification (GTDB taxonomy): domain Bacteria; phylum Pseudomonadota; class Gammaproteobacteria; order Burkholderiales; family Rhodocyclaceae; genus Accumulibacter; species Accumulibacter cognatus. The sequence continues at coordinate 661,426 of CP058708.1, read as the reverse complement.
TCTATAACCAGTTCTCTGACATCCCTTAGACGCTGGCATTGCAGAATTACTTACAGCAAAGGAAAAAATATTTCTTTGCTGGGGTTCTGGTGTGGAATTTGGGCCGGACGAACTTTTCTGTCAATTAGCACTCTCATGCGGCGAGTGCTAAAATAGGGCTCATAATCGGTAATGTGAAGGAGGAATGATTCCATGACGCAAGCCTTGGCTTTTCCCACGGTTTCTGCTGTCGGCAGCATTGACGCTTATATCCAGGCGGTCAGGCAATTTCCGCTGCTCAGCGAGGAAGAGGAGTTTTGTCTGGCTACCCGCTTTCGCGAGGAGGAAGATCTCGATGCGGCACGGCAATTGATACTGTCGCATCTGCGTTTGGTGATTGCCATCGCGCGCGGGTATCTCGGGTACGGTCTGTCCCACGCCGACCTGATTCAGGAGGGTAATATCGGCCTGATGAAAGCGGTGAAGCGTTTCGACCCGAAGCGCGGAGTGCGCCTGGTTTCGTTCGCCATCCAGTGGATCAAGGCGGAGATTCATGAGTACGTCCTGAAGAACTGGCGGATGGTCAAAGTGGCAACGACCAAAGCGCAGCGGAAGCTGTTCTTCAATCTGCGCGGCATGAAAGCGAATAGCGAGGGCCTCAGTTCGTTGCAGGTGGCGGATATTGCGCATCGCTTGTCCGTCAAACCGGACGAGGTGATCGAGATGGACACTCGATTATCGGGTCATGATCTGGCGCTGGAAGGCGACAATGACGATGAGGATGCGTTTGCTCCGATTGCCTATCTCTCCGACCATTCGAGTGAACCGCTCCGTGTGCTTGAATCCCGTGCGCGTACGTACTTGCAGAATGATGGACTGCAAAGTGCGCTGGCCGCTCTCGATCCACGCAGCCGTCGCATTGTCGAGGCACGTTGGCTGACCGATGAGCATTCGGCCACCTTGCACGAACTGGCGGCGGAATTCGGTGTCTCCGCCGAGCGAATTCGCCAGATCGAAGTTAAGGCAATGCAGAAGATGCGGGTGAATCTGACCTCCCTGGCGGAACAAACCTAACGGTCATGACTTTTCCAGAAACCTCCGAGCATGAAAGTCATGTCCCAGGATTTATCCTCCGTTGACGCGCGGATCTGCGACTAACCGACGTTCACCAATGGAGAGTTTTTGGGGATTTCTCCACACCCAATCGAAACGGTGGCGTGTGCTTGCCAGGATCCACCTGAATATTGGCTCTGAGTCACCCGAGATGTAGCTAGTGGTACGCCATTCTGGTAGTCACAGCTTGACCAGTTTGCCGAGTTCGCGGATGAAGGCCGTTGGATCAGGATTGTCAGGGTAGCGAAAGACTACGAGGCCACGTCGGTCTACCAGATTGATATGGCGGCTGTTACTTCCGCCGAGAAGGTCCATCAGCTTGGCGTCTGTCGCGTGAACCAAAACCAGGTCAGGGTGAGCCGCCAACAGCGTCGCGGCCGGTGGCGTGGTATCGGTGATCAGCCAAAGGCGGTCGATCCGTTCCATATTGCGTCCCTGTGCGGTGCGCGCTTGTCGCGTCAGATAAAGTGTGTGCTGGCACCGTGCATCGCAGCCACCGGGTGCTGCAAAAATCACCAGCCACTTGCCGCTGACTTGTCGATGCTCCAACTGGTTCCCATCGCTGCGTCGCAGTAATTCAAACGGAAGTACCACAGGCTCAAGTGGCTGACCAACCGTTGCCTTGACCTCCGGAGGTGAGACATAGCGAAAATAGAGCGCGGCAAGAAGCGGCAACGCGCCTATCGCAATGATCGCCAGCAATATCAGCCGGCCCTTGGTCGGGTTCGAAGCTGTGGCGTGCGGTGATTGGTTCACAGGGGCATTCTGTCCCGCCTGTTTCTGTGAGGTCATAGTGTTGTCCTTGCAAGGACGCCGTATACTGCAGCCATGAGAGCGAAAACCAGCCACATCGCTGCGTAGCCATAGTGTTTCATCGCGGGATTGTCAGGCGTTGCCCAATCACGGACCAGGCCATCGCCGTTCGCAGCCGTCTGCATCAGAATCACCGGTAACGCGTCCAGGCCACTGATCTGGCGATAATCCACCTCCCGTACATGTTGCCAGACGGGTCCTTCTGGCGAGGTATTCTGCAATTCGAATATCCTGGTTTCAAAGTTGTGAACCACGCCGACAATCTCGATTTCACCTGTCGGTGATGTAATCGATGGAACTTCGGAGCGTAGTCTCGGGGCTGGAACCCAGCCACGGTTGACCAATACCACGGAGCTGCTGCCCGACAATTGTAAAGGCGTGAGCACATGATAGCCGGGGCGGCTGCGATAGATCTTGTTATCCAGAAAGATCGTTTTCTCCGTAAGCCAGTGACCGCGTGCGGTCGCCGCCCTGCCGATCAGGCTTTCGAGGTCGCGCTGCTGTGCCGACAAAAAGATGGGTGTCGAGACGAGGGCAGTCTGCTCGCGCGCGAAGCGTTCGCCCCGAGTCTCCGCACGCCAGAGTTGCAGGCGGGACATGGCGAGGCACGTCAGAACGACCAGAATGACCAGCAGCAGGCGCAGAGGTGCGCGCTTGGGGGGAAAGATCGACATCGGGAGAACGGCTGTGCGCCCAAGTTGTTGTCGTATGCGGATCGCGCGTCCTAGACTAGGGTAGACTGCGGTATTTCAGGAGGAGAATGCGCATGCGCATCTTTGTCGTGCTGATGCTGATCGGGATCATCGCCAGTCTAGGCAGCGCTCTGGTCTATATCTATCGCGATCACGGCCCAGACAAGAAAAGAGCGGTTAAGGCTCTGTCCTTGCGTGTCGGCCTTTCGTTTGGGTTGTTTCTACTCTTGATGGCTGCGCACTGGTTTGGCTGGATCGTTGAGCGCCTGTGATGGCCGGCGAGAAGCAGTGGTGGGTGGCGCACCACTTGGTGCGCCACGTGCCAGTGGGAAAAATTACAGCCAATAGACGACGACGAACAAGCCAAGCCAGACGACGTCCACAAAGTGCCAGTACCAGGCAACGGCTTCAAAGGCAAAGTGTCGCTCGGGAGTGAAATGCCCCTTCATTGCCCGCAATAGAATCACGATCAACATCGTCGCACCAAGCGTCACATGAAAACCGTGGAAACCGGTCAACATGTAAAAGGTTGAACCGTACACACCTGTGGTCAGCTTGAGGTTGAAGTGGCTATAGGCTTCACGGTATTCGTACACCTGCAGGCCAAGAAAGAGCAGGCCAAGCAGCACGGTCAGGAACAGACCGATGATCAACTGCTGCCGCTTGTTGGCAACCAATCCCCAGTGCGCCCAGGTCACTGTTGCTCCAGAGCTCAGCAGTAGCAGGGTATTGATCGCCGGGATGCCCCATGCATGCATCGGCGTGAAGGCATCCTTGGCCGCAGGACCAGCTGTTGGCCATTGATTTTTGAAGCCCTCCCAAAGCGTTGCCTGATCCGCGCTGGCCAGGTCAGGAATCGATAGAACACGAACATAGAAGAGGGCGCCAAAGAAGGCAGCGAAGAACATCACCTCCGAAAAGATAAACCAGGCCATTGACCAACGGAAGGAACGATCCACCTGCAGGTTATAGCGCTGGCCTTCCGATTCACCAATAACGCGTCCAAACCAGCCAAACAGCATGACAGTCAGAACGGCAAACCCACCGAACAGAAAGTAAGCGCCGTAAGCAATCGAGTTAAACGTCAGAATGGCTCCGGTAGCCAACAAGAGCAACGCAAGCGACCCAACCACCGGCCAGTGCGAAGGCTCGGGAACGAAATAGCGGCTAGCTGATGCGGGGTGACTCATTTTGATTCCCTCCAAATCATATTGTCGTTGTGGTCCTGTTACTTGTTTCTCGTGCGTCCATCAATGACGACTGATGTAAATTGCCACGCTGACCAGTGAAAGCACAAAAACCAGCATGAACGCGAGTGCTGTGATCAACAACTTCAACGGTGACAACGGTGGCGCATCATGCGTGTACGGTTTGTGCCCGCGTATCCCCAACAGCGCCCAAGCAACCGTACGAATGGTACGAAACAATCCGTCCTTCGGCGGTTGTGGATTCACGACCACATCATTCACGTCCGGTTTTCCCCGCGTGTAGGCAATGAATTCGCGCTGCCGGCCGGCACGGGGACTTCGAAGAAGGTATATGAAAGTGTGACCGTACCAACGTCTTCTGGCAGTTTTGAATCAAGCAGGAATACGACGTTCATATCGCGGACCTCGTGCGGAGCAAACGTTTGCTGCTTGAAGCAAAAGCACTCCAGCTTCTTCACGTAGCTGCCTGCATGCTGCGGGCCATAGCTAGGAACCGCCTGTCCGATCACCGTGCTGTTGCGCGTATTTTCAACCCGATAGACCACGTGTACGATTTCGCCAGTCTTGGTCGTGAGGCTGTTCGTTTGTGGACGGAAGAGCAGCCCGTTCTCATGACTGTTGGCATCAAACTCCAGGGTCACGGACCTTCCCGGGAGAGGTGGCTTTGCAATCTGTTCAGCACGGTCGATGTCGTACAGACCGGTCCATTCGCAAAAAGCCCGGTATAGACGCGGCTGCGCGGCAACAAACAGTAGGCTTCCAGCCACGACAGTCAGCATGACCGCAGCGGTGTGGGCGTGACTGACTGCCCGTGGCCGTGTGTCGGCGGCGGTTGCTGGAAGTGGGCCGGATTCAGGATTCAACTGCTGGCGATCCATTGGCGGATGATGAAGCTAAGAAAGACGGCGGTCGCAAACAGGGCAAGACCGATCGCGATGCGGCGGCTCACCTGTTCGCGTGACGATGGGTCGCGGGTCATGTATGTGCCTCAGCCGCATTAAATGCTGGCGGATCTTCAAACGTATGGTAAGGAGCAGGTGAAGGCACAGTCCATTCCAGTCCGTGCGCGCCATCCCAAGGCCGGCTTTCTGCCTTGGCGCCACCTTTCAAGGCCTGGAAGACGACGATCAGGACCAGCAACTGACTCACACCGAAGCCGAAGGCGCCAACGCTGGAGACCACGTTGAAATCTGCGAATTGCTGCGAATAGTCGGGAATCCGGCGCGGCATGCCTGCCAGACCAAGGAAGTGTTGCGGGAAAAAGGCGATGTTGAAGAAGATGATCGACAGCCAGAAGTGCAGTTTTCCCAAACCTTCGTTGTACATGTGACCGGTCCACTTCGGCAACCAGAAATAGAGGCCGGCATAGGCAGAGAAAAGCGCTCCAGCGACCATGACGTAGTGAAAGTGGGCTACGACGTAATAGGTATCCTGCAACTGGATGTCCACCGCCGTGATCGCCAGTACCAGGCCGGTCAGCCCGCCGATGGTGAACAGAACAAGGAAACCAAGTGCAAATAACATCGGGGTTTCAAAGGTCAGCGACCCTCGCCACATGGTGGTGACCCAATTGAAGACCTTCACCCCTGTCGGTACGGCGATGAGCATTGTTGCATACATGAAGTAGAGCTGTCCCGTGAGCGGAATGCCCGTTACATACATGTGGTGCGCCCAGACAAAGAAGGAGATCAGGCCAATTGCCGCAATTGCATAGACCATCGAGGCATAGCCGAACAGATGCTTGCGCGAGAACGCCGGGATCACATGGGAAACGACGCCGAAGGCGGGCAAGGCGATGATATAGACCTCGGGGTGGCCGAAAAACCAGAAAATGTGCTGAAACAGTACCGGATCACCACCGCCGGCCGCATTGAAGAAAGTAGTCCCGAAATGGCGATCAGTCAGAAGCATGGTCACCGCACCAGCCAGGATCGGCATGGACGCGATTAGCAGGAAACCCGTGACCAGCCACGTCCAGCAGAACAAAGGCATTTTCATCAGGGTCATGCCGGGTGCGCGCAGGTTGAGAATGGTGGTGACGATGTTGATCGAACCCATGATCGACGACATGCCAAGGATGTGGACCGCAAAGATGGTCATGTCCATCCCTATCCCCATTTGCACCGACAGTGGGGGGTAGAGTGTCCAGCCGGTTCCAGCGGCGCCACCAGGCACGAATATTGATACCGATAGCAAGATGGCGGCCGGTGGCAGCAACCAGAAACTCCAGTTGTTCATCCGCGCGAATGCCATGTCGGAGGCCCCGATCATCATCGGGATCATCCAGTTGGCGAAGCCGACGAAAGCCGGCATGATTGCGCCGAAGACCATGATCAGGGCGTGCAGAGTCAGCATCTGATTGTAGAACTCCGGGGACACGTACTGCAGTCCCGGGGAGAACAGTTCGGCGCGAATGATGAGTGACATCGCACCGCCAACAAGGAACATCACGAAGCTGAACCACAGGTACATCGAGCCGATGTCCTTATGGTTGGTGGTGGTCACCCAGCGCTTCCAGCCGCTCGGATAGTGGGCGTGGTCGTCATGATGATGATCGCCGGCATGTCCGGCAGTGTGCGTGGCTTGCATAATCAGTTTCTCCTGAGGGCCGGTAGCGCGATCACTTACCGCGACGCGCCTTGACTTCGGCGGGTTGAATGACTTCGCCGAGTTTGTTGGTCCATGCGTTCCGCTCGTAGGCGACAACGGCAGCGATATCCGTATCACCCAACTGTGGGCCGTAGGCCGCCATTGCAGTGCCCGGTTTGCCGTTGATGACGATGTCGAGATGACCTTCTTTCGGGCCCTTGACAATCTTCGATCCGTCCAGGGCGGGGAACACGGGCGGCAATCCTTGACCGTTCGCCTGGTGGCAGGAAGAGCAGTTGGCCGTATATATCTTCTCGCCGCGGGCAACCAGTTCATCAAGCTTCCAGATCTTGTTCGGATCATCCGCTGCCGCAGCCATCTGTTGCTTCTGATCGGAAACCCAGGCGGCGTACTTTTCCTCGGAGACCACTTCCACAACCACCGGCATGAAGCCGTGGTCCTTGCCACAGAGTTCCGAACACTGGCCGCGGTAAGTGCCTTCCTTGTCAGCACGGAACCAGGTATCGCGCAGGAAACCAGGGACAGCGTCGGTCTTCACGGCGAAGGCTGGAACCGACCAGTTGTGAATCACATCGGTCGCCGTCGTGAGAATGCGCACCTTTTTTCCGACCGGTACCACCAGTGGGTGGTCGACCTCCAGCAGATAGTGCTCGCCCTTGGGGGCCTTGTTTTCGATCTGATCGCGCGGAGTGGAAAGCACACTCATGAATTTGACGCCAGCGGCGTCACCGGTGAGGTATTCGTAACCCCACTTCCACTGGTACCCCGTAACCTTGACTGTGAGATCGGGCTGCGAGGTGTCGCGCATGTTGACCAGGGCAGACGTGGCTGGGAAGGCTATGCCAATCAGAATCAGCGCCGGAACGATGGTCCAGGCCAGTTCGACCGTGGTGTTGTCATGGAAGTCAGCCGCCTTGTGGCCCTTGGACCGGCGGTGAAAGACCAGCGAATAGGCCACTACTGTAAAGACCCCGGCAAAGATGGCAAAGATCACCCAGGTTAGCAGGGTGTGGAGGTCATAGACGCGCTTCGCTGTGGCGGTCACGGGTTCTTGCAGATTGAGTTGCCAGGCAGCGTGCGCGGCACCGCTGAGCACGCCGAGCAGTCCGGCAAGCAGTCCGGCCTTAGCCAGTCGCAAACGATTCAGGTAGCGGTTCTTGTTTGAGTCTCGTGCCATCTTCTCCCTCTCCCCATCAAGAGCATCTGCCACGCGGGACCGCATCGGCGGGTGCCTTGAGGCATTCAAAAATCTACCAAAAAGGGCTCGTTCGAGCCCCGTTCCAGTTTTTCACCAGCCGCAAAGGCTATCACAATATAATTGATATGGATCAATTGGCCGCTAAAAAAATCAAGGAAGACAACAATGACAATGTGATCAATGACGGCACGGTGATCGAAAGCGTGCTCTCGTGCCGAGGGGGGCGTTCTTCCGCACGCTCGTTCGTAACGCAATACGTCTTGCGCCACGGCGCAGATTTCGCAGTTTGACGAGACGCAGTTTGACGAGAGAATGACGGGGACGCCTGCTCCCGAAGTTGCGTCAAAGGACGCATGGGCTGCGATGTTTCATGAGCAGCCGCGAACATGAATACAAACACAATGTTGGGAGGTTGGGAGGGCCTGTTGCCAACAATGTGTGACCCCGTGCTAAAATTTCGTGGCCGATACCTTGATTTGTATCAAGTCCAGCCAGGCTGTTCGGGGAGGCTGGCCATTGAGGAGGGGATTGATGAGCCTGATTGCAACCCGGACAGAGGCAGGGCGGACGTGGGTGGTTCGCCCGAACCACTCACTTTCGGTGGCTGAGCGCAAGCGGGTATTTGTCGCCATGGCCGTGTTTTCGGGCACGATTGCGCTGGTTTTTTCGTATTTCGGCGCTTGGCCGGTTCTGCCGTTTACCGGCTTCGAGCTTGCGCTGCTGTGGTGGGCGTTGCGATGTAGCGAGAAAACAGCAGAAGATTTTGAGAGAATTGCGCTGGCGTCAGGGCAACTGACGATCGAGACCCGCCATGGCGCGCTGGCAGAGCGTCACGAGTTTCGGCCATACTGGGCGCAACTGCAGTATGTGAAGCCTCCGGGACAACGAGGCCATCGCTTGCTGATCCGCTCGCATGGCCGGGAGGTCGAATTCGGTCGTATGTTGACGGAAGAGCAGAAAAGGGTGCTTGCCGCAGAGCTGAGACAAATCCTCGGGGCTGCCTGGCCCGACAAGAATCATAAGGAGACAAATTGAAGGCACTTCAACGTTGTAATCTACGAGCGGACGCTCCACTATCCGCTCTGCTTGCGGCGCTGCTTCCATCGCTGGCCCATGCTCAGTACGGTGTGGACTTTCCGATGCCCGTGGGCGCGGTCAGCCGTCATACGCTCCAGATACACAGCTATTTCATGATCATCATCACCGTGCTGTTCATCGTCGTGCTTGGCATCACGATCTACTCGATGTTCGAGCACCGCAAGAGCGCCGGCCAGCGGCCAGCAAAGTTTGCGGGGCCGACCGGAACGGTGCAGTGGCTGTGGGCAATGGTACCATTTGCCATATTGCTGTTCATCGACTACATCCTGATCGGCATCCACTTTTCCAGCTGAAGCACAATGCCTAGCCGGGCAGGTCGGACATGCAAGGGGGGACCCGCCAAGGCTGGCGGGATCTGCCGAAAGAACAGGGGTCGGAGAAAACAGTAAGTATGGCCGTTATCAGCACAAGCACCCGTCGTTCGGCCGGACAACGTCTGGGGGCTTTCTTCGAGTTGTGCAAGCCGCGGGTCAACAGCCTGATCGTATTTACGGCCATGATCGGGATGTTTCTCGCCACGCCATCGTTTCCGCCATTCGCGCTTTTTGTCACGGCGTCAGTGGGGATTGCGCTGGTCGCCGGTGCTGCGGCAGCGATCAACTGCCTGATCGAAAAGCATATTGATTCATTGATGGCGCGCACGCGCGCGCGCCCGACGGCGCGTGGAGAAGTCTCGTCCACGGAAACCCTGACCCTGGCGACTCTCGTGGGCGGTCTCGGATTGTGGATCCTGCACAGCTTTGTCAATCCCCTGACGATGTGGCTGACGCTGGCCACCTTCCTCGGCTACGCCCTGGTTTATACGGTGCTACTGAAGCCGGCAACCCCGATGAACATCGTCATTGGGGGGGCTTCAGGTGCCATGCCGCCGCTCCTGGGCTGGACGGCGATCACCGGTCAGGTGGGCCCCGAGGCGCTGGTCCTCTTCCTGATCATTTTCATCTGGACGCCTCCCCATTTCTGGGCGCTCGCGTGTTACCGTTGTGCCGACTACGCCAAGTCGGGCCTGCCAATGCTGCCGGTAACCCATGGCATTCGCTTTACCTGCCTGCACAGCCTGCTGTACGTGGTCATGCTTACCGCCGCAACGGTATTGCCCTACACCCTGGGAATGAGCGGTCCCTGGTATCTGGCTAGTGCACTGGTCCTCGATGTGATTTTCCTGGTCTACAGCGTCACCTTATGGCGAGATTACAGCGACAAGTTGGCGAGGCTGACTTTTCGTTATTCGATCATCTACCTGACTCTGCTGTTCGCGGCTCTTCTGGCTGACCATTTCCTGTGCTGAGAGGTCTAGCGGCGAGTGCTGCCAGCAGTTTGTCGTGGATACCGCCAAAGTCTCCGTTACTCATCACCAGCACTTGGTCGCCAGCGCATGCGGCACTGGCGATGCGTGTCACCAGACGGCCGAGATCATCATCGGTGATTACTCTATCACCCAGCGGAGCGAGTGCTTCGGCAGCGTTCCATCCGAGATTCGCAGAGTAGCAGAAGACCAGGTCGGCGTCGCCAAGGCTGGCAGGCAGCAGGGCCTTCATTACCCCGAGCTTCATGGTATTCGAGCGTGGCTCCAGGACCGCCAGAATGCGGCCGCTGCCGATCTTGCTGCGTAAGCCCGCCAGCGTCGTCGCAATTGCCGTCGGGTGATGGGCAAAATCGTCGTAAACGTGGACACCTCCAGCCGCCCCCCGCAGTTCCAGACGACGCTTGACATTCTTGAAGCGTGACAGCGCCGCCAGGCTTCTGACAAAAGGTACGCCGGCATGCCTGGCCGCAAGCATGACGGCGACTGCGTTGCTGCGGTTGTGCGTTCCGGTCAGACTCCAGTTCGTACTGCCCACCAGTTCGTCGCCGTGCAACAGTTGCAGCGATCCGTCGACATCGCTCCCTTCTGCGCGCCAGCCAGTGGTGTCGTTGAAATGCTCGACCGGCGTCCAGCAGCCTTTGGTCAGGACACGCGCAAGGTTGCTGTCGGCGGCGTTTGACACCAGCAGTCCATGGCGCGGTAGAGTACGAACGAAATGGTGGAATTGCGTCTCGATCGCCACCAAATCAGCAAAGATGTCGGCGTGGTCGAATTCGAGATTGTTCAGGATGGCCGTCCGTGGGCGGTAGTGAACGAACTTGGAGCGCTTGTCGCAGAAAGCGGTATCGTACTCGTCGGCTTCAATCACGAAGAACGGCGCGTCCGTGTTACTACCGGATAGACGCGCTGAAACCCCGAAATTCACCGGCACGCCCCCGACCAGGAAGCCTGGACTCAGCCCCGCGTCTTCAAGGACCCACGCCAGCATCGCGGAAGCCGTCGTCTTGCCGTGCGTTCCAGCCACCGCCATCACCCAGCGCCCTTTGAGAACATTCTCGGCCAGCCACTGCGGACCTGAAAGGTAAGGCAGGCCGCGGTCAAGAATTTCCTCGAGCAGGGCGTTGCCACGTGTAATGGCATTGCCGACCACGTAGCAATCGGGTTCGAAAGCAGTTTGCGCGCTATCATAGCCTTCAATGACCTCGATTTCTGCAGCCTCAAGCTGTGTGCTCATTGGCGGGTAAACCCCGCTGTCACAGCCCGTGACGTGATGTCCCGCGGCACGTGCCAACTGCGCAAGGCCTGCCATGAAAGTGCCACCAATGCCGAGGATATGAATATGCATGTCCCGAATCCAAGTTAAAATCAGGCTGAGGAGATGTGATTGTACCCTTGCCCGAGATTTCGCGCCCCTTGATCAGACCCCTGCCATCTCCAGACCACTGCGGGATTCATCCATGAGCAGCGACCGACAGGATCGCCAGCGCAATTCACAGCAGCGTAGCCGTGTGGCTGCGCACGCCGCCCGTCTGATGGCCCAGGACGGTATCAGTGATCTCTCTCTGGCGAAACGCAAGGCGGCACGCAGCCTTGGCTTGCCGGAGAGCGTGGGCATGCCTGACGACAGCGAAGTTGAGGCCGAGCTGCGGATCTACCAGCGCTTGTTCCAGAACCAGGAACAGCAGGCTAGAAGTCTGCATTTGCTGCGCACCGCTGCGTGGCTGATGGCGATCTTGCAACGCTTCAATCCCTATCTTACCGGATCGGTGCTCGATGGCAGCGCCGGCCGTTATGCCGAGATCGACATTCAGTTGTTCCCGGACAGTGCCAAGGACGTCGAAATCTTTCTGCTCAACGAGGGAATGGCATTCCGCCATAGTCTGCCACGCACCGATCGTGCCGAGGCGGTGCTGACGATTCTCGGTCATGACGAAGTGGTCAACCTCGTCATCTACCCGCGTGATGAGGAGCGCGTCTGCTTCAGGACGCGTGACGGCAGAATTCGGGAACGCGCTCGACTGGACGCCGTCAATAGGCTGTTGGCGGCCAACTGCATGCCCGACAGATGAGAGCCGCGGCGCTGATCGGCCTATTTGCCGCGGTCCTGCTGGCTGGAATCTACGCCGCTTTGCAACGTTCCGGTCCGCCGCCGCGGGCCTGGACAGCGGCGATGACCGCGGCGCTGACACGCCTGTTTGACAGCAGTCTCGAAGACGTGCATGGGCAGTCTTATCCATTTTCGCGTTGGCAAGGAAAAACGCTGGTTGTCAATTTCTGGGCTACTTGGTGCCCGCCTTGCCGGGACGAAATGCCGGCGTTTTCGCGACTGCAGGGCCGTTATCAGCCACAAGGTGTGCAGTTTGTCGGCATTGCTCTCGATAGCAAGGACAATATACGCGCTTTTGCCAATACCTATCCTGTTGGCTACCCGCTGCTGATCGGTGACGCAGCAGGCGTCGACCTTGCCGGGCAGCTCGGGAACACCGCGCTGAGTCTGCCCTATACACTGGTGATCAGTGCGCAGCGTGAGGTTCTGCTGCGCCGACTCGGTCCCTTATCCGAGAGCGAACTCGATCGCATCCTGCAGCAGGTGGGGACACGCTGAAGACGTGTTGCTGGACAAAATGCGGCCATATACGGCAAACTGACGGCCATGAAAAAGCAAACTGCCTCGAAAACCGACACCGCGTCAGAGCTCCCCAGGCTGCTTGTCCTGCATGGTCCCAATCTCAATTTGCTGGGTGCTCGCGAGCCTGCATACTACGGTTCAAGCACGCTTGCCGAGATCAATCTCGCACTTACCCACCGTGCCGAGGCCGCCGGAGTTCATCTCGAAACCTTCCAGAGCAATCACGAGGGGGCGTTGATCGAGCGCGTCCATGCTGCGAGCGCCCAGGAAGTCCGTTTCCTGATCATCAACCCGGCAGCTTACACGCACACCAGCATCGCATTGCGCGATGCCCTCGCTGGCACCCGCATTCCCTTCATCGAAGTCCACCTGTCCAACGTGCATGCCCGTGAACCGTTCCGTCAGCACTCGTATTTTTCTGATCTGGCGATTGGCGTCATTTGTGGCTTGGGCAGCGAGGGCTATCTGCTGGCGCTGGAATATTTCCTGGGCAGGATCGCTGCCGAGCGCAACCTTTGATCGCCGGCGGGCTTTTCCCAACACCCGTTCCAAGCTTGATCGCAAACAATAACAATCATCCGGAGTGAATCCATGGATCTGCGAAAACTGAAGAAGCTTATCGACCTTGTCGAGGAGTCGAGCATTACTGAACTGGAGATCAACGACGCCGAGGAACGGGTCCGAATCGTCAAGCACGGCGGCGGCATGGTACAGCATGCTTACGCGCCGCCGGCCCCTTTGCCGGTAGCGGGGTTGGCAACCGTCACGGTGGCCGAATCGGCAGAACCGGAGCTTCCGGAAGGCGATTTCATCAAGGCGCCGATGGTCGGGACTTTCTATCGTGCATCGAGTCCCGGCGCTGAACCCTTTGTCGAGGTGGGCAGCGTGGTCAAGGCTGGCGATACGCTGTGCATCATCGAAGCGATGAAACTGCTCAACGAGATCGAAGCCGAACGGGGCGGAACAATCAAGGCGATTCTGATCGAGAATGGTCAACCGGTCGAATATGGTGAACCCTTGTTCATTGTCGGCTAAGGAGATCCGTTCGCCATGTTCGGGAAAGTCCTTATTGCCAACCGCGGAGAGATTGCTCTTCGCATCCAGCGCGCCTGCCGTGAACTCGGGATCAAGACCGTGGTTGTGCATTCGGAGGCTGATCGTGAGGCCAAGTACGTCAGGTTGGCCGACGAATCGGTCTGCATTGGTCCGGCGCCTTCTGCCCACAGCTATCTCAATGTGCCAGCAATCATCTCGGCGGCCGAGGTCACTGACGCGCAGGCCATTCACCCAGGCTATGGTTTCCTGTCCGAGAACGCCGATTTTGCCGAGCGTGTGGAATCCTCCGGTTTCGTTTTTATTGGGCCTCGCCCGGAGACGATCCGGCTGATGGGCGACAAGGTTTCCGCGAAGGAGGCCATGCGCATCACGGGAGTTCCCTGCGTACCCGGTTCGGAAGGCGCGCTACCCGACGATCCCAGGGAGGTCGTGCTGATTGCCAAAGCAGTCGGCTACCCGGTGATCATCAAGGCTGCGGGTGGTGGGGGTGGGCGCGGGATGCGTGTCGTCCGGACCGAAGCCGCGCTGATCAACGCCGTGAACATGACTCGTGCGGAGGCACAAAGCTTTTTCGGAAATCCCAACGTCTATCTGGAAAAGTATCTGGAAAACCCGCGCCATGTCGAGATCCAGGTCCTTGCCGATAGCTTCAGGAATGCAGTCTACCTCGGCGAACGTGATTGCTCGATGCAGCGTCGTCACCAGAAGATCATCGAGGAGGCGCCGGCTCCCGGTATCCCCAGCCGGCATATCGTGCGCATCGGCGAGCGTTGTGCCGAAGCGTGCCGGCGTATCAACTATCGTGGTGCGGGTACTTTCGAATTCCTTTTCGAGAATAACGAGTTCTATTTCATCGAGATGAATACCCGCATTCAGGTCGAGCATCCGGTGACCGAACAGATTACTGGCGTTGATCTCGTTGCCGAACAGATCCGCATTGCTGCTGGTGAGAAGCTGCACTTCAGACAGCGCGACATGACCTTCCGCGGCCATGCCATCGAATGCCGGATCAACGCCGAAGATCCCTTTACTTTCGTTCCGTCGCCGGGCAAGATAAGTTTCTACCATCCGCCGGGTGGGCCAGGCATTCGCGTTGACTCGCATATATATCAGGGTTATACCATTCCTTCGCACTATGATTCGATGGTCGCCAAGGTGATCGCTTATGGCGACAGCCGTGACCAGGCGATTCGCCGCATGCGTATTGCACTGTCGGAAATGAGTATCGAAGGCATTACGACCAACATCGCGCTGCATCAGGAGCTGATGCAAGACGCTCGCTTCATGGAGGGGGGCACCAGCATCCACTATCTCGAGCAAAGGCTCGCCGCCAAGGACGAGGTCAACAAGGGTGGCTGATCGTCGCTGAATCACGATGGCCTGGCTATCTCTGAGCATCCAGACCGACTGCCAACATGCCGAGGCGCTAGCTGACGCACTTCTCGGTGCTGGTGCGCTGGCCGTCAGTATCGAAGATGCGGATGCCGGCACGGTCGACGAACAACCGCAGTTCGGCGAACCTGGTTCGCTCAGCCAACCAGGCTGGGTGCATTCTCGGGTCATTGCACTGCTCGATCCGGATAGCGACGCCAGGCAACTGCTGACGACCTGTGCGGCACTGGCCGGTCTGGACGATATCCCGTTCTTCACGCAGGAAGATGTGGCCGATCAGGACTGGGTGCGACTGACACAGTCCCAGTTCGAGCCGATTCGTGTCTCGGAGCGCTTGTGGATTGTCCCTTCATGGCACCAGGCCCCTGATCCGCAAGCAATCGTCCTGGTGCTCGATCCCGGCATGGCGTTCGGAACGGGGTCGCATCCGACCACCCGGCTGTGCCTGGAATGGCTTGAGCGCCAGGTGTTGCCGGGGATGTCGATGCTCGATTATGGCTGTGGCTCTGGGATTCTGGCCATCGCAGCGGCCAGACTGGGTGCCGACCACGTGGTCGGGGTCGATATTGATCCACGGGCTGTGATCGCAGCCAGGAACAATGCCGAGGAGAACGGGGTAAGCGCCCGCTTCCTGGATTCAGCGCACGAGTTGCATGGCCAGTTCGACATCGTGGTTGCCAACATCCTCGCCAATCCGCTCAAGGTCCTTGCGCCGTTAATCAGTGCGTACGTTCGCCAGGGTGGAAGCCTCGCACTATCAGGAATTCTCTTCGCGCAGGCGGAAGATCTGATTGCCGCCTACGCTCCTTACCTTCCGCTGGGAATTACCGACACGCGCGACGGCTGGATATGTCTGGCAGGTGTCAAAGCTTAACGTGAAAACCTGCTGCCCGAGCTGTCAGACCGTCTTCCGGGTCACTTCCGAGCAGATCCGGGCGCGTGCCGGCAAAGTCCGCTGTGGGCAATGCCGTACGGTATTCAATGCCATCGACGGCCTGCTCGACGACGACGCGCCGCCGACCCCGATCGCTTCGGATCAGGCGGCTGTAGCGACTGCTGCGGAGCTGGCGACGGACGCTGCCGCAGTCACTATCCGACCTTGGCAGGCGCCTACCCATCGCCTGGCCGTTGACGCCGATCTGGCCTTGCCACCCGTTCCAGATCCGGTCGATGTGCAGCCTGCCGACAGGCGGCCCGAATCTGCGCCAGACGCTTCTGAACCCGATCTGGCCAACGCCGAGGAGCCGCTAGCGGCAAGCCTGGCGCGGCCTCGCGAAACGCTGGCCTACGGCAGGTGGCTCGGAGGCGTGATGGGTAGGTTGGGGCTGCCGGCGGACAGGGCCATGACCAAGCCATACGCGACCGTCGCCCTGCTGCTTGCCGTGATGCTTGCCTGCCAGTGGGTGTTTCATTTTCGTGTAGCCATCGCGCTCGCTCTACCCGGCCTGCGGCCAGCGCTGGCGGCGCTGAGTGATGCCCTGGGGGCCGACATGCCGCTGCCGCGTCATTCAGAGTGGGTGAGCATCGAGACATCGGAATTGCAGACCGATCCGGGGCGCAATAAACTGCTTGCTCTGCAAGCCACGCTGCGTAACCGGGCGGCGTATGCACAGGCCTACCCGGCGCTTGAACTGACGCTCACTGACACCCATGACAAGGTGGTCGCACGCCGCGTTTTGCAGCCCGATGAGTATCTGCCACCTTCGGGGTCGCCGGATGAATCGTTCGCGGCCAATGCCGACCTCGAACTCAGACTATGGCTCGAGGCCAGCGGGATCAATGCTGCCGGTTATCGGCTTTACGTCTTCTACCCTTGATTGTGCCCATTCCCGGAGGCGACCGGGGCCGAGCAGGCCTGTGGCTGCCGTTCCGTCCTTTTGCAACCCAATAAATACTCCGGAAAGTCCATGCCTACGCTCATTTGCGGCTCCATTGCCTTCGACAATATCATGGTTTTTCATGACCGTTTCAAGAATCATATCCTGCCCGAGCAGATTCACATTCTCAATGTCGCATTTCTGGTGCCCGAAATGCGACGGGAGTTTGGCGGTTGCGCGGGCAACATTGCTTACAATCTCAAACTGCTTGGTGGCGACCCCTTGATCATGGCCACGGTGGGCGACGATGCCGACCCCTATCTGGTGAGACTCGATGACCATGGCCTGACGCGCGCGCATGTGCGCCGGATTGCCGGCAGCTTTACCGCGCAGGCCTTCATTACCACCGACCTCGACGACAACCAGATCACCGCTTTCCACCCCGGAGCGATGATGTACTCGCACCTCAATCGGGTGGCCGATGTCGAGGGGGCGACGCTCGGCATCGTCGCTCCCGATGGGCGTGACGGTATGCTGCAGCACGCGCAGGATCTTGCGGCAGCGGCTGTGCCCTTTGTCTTCGACCCCGGTCAGGGTTTGCCGATGTTCTCCGGTGACGATCTGATGAACTTCATGCATTTGGCCAATTTCGCCTGTTTCAACGATTACGAAGCAAAGCTGCTGTGTGACCGAACTGGCCGGTCGATTGAGGAACTTGCTGGCGAAGTGGAAGCTCTGGTCATTACCCTGGGCGGTGCCGGTTCGCGAATTTATGCCGGCGGCCGCTGCCATGAGATTCCCTGCGTCCAGGCCGACGCCGTCGTTGACCCCACCGGATGCGGTGACGCTTACCGCGCGGGCCTGCTCTACGGAATTGCCGCCGGCTGGCACTGGGAAAAGATTGGTCAGCTTGCAGCGGTGATGGGCGCTCTCAAGATCGCCCACCGGGGTGGCCAGAACCATCGTCCAAGCCGGGATCAAATCGCCAATCTGTTCGCCAGGGCTTTTGGCGAAGCTCCTTGGTAAGTGCTGCTCAGGCGGGCGTCTTGTTGTGCCTCTCGCCGGAATGCCTGAGCGAAGTGCCACGATACGGGCATTCCGTCTTGGTGCATTCGGCGTAAAGATAAAGTGCGTGCTCGCGAATGACGAAACCACGTTCCTTGGCAATCTTCATTTGCCGGCGTTCGATCTCGGCATCGTAGAATTCCTCGACGCGACCGCAGTCTACGCAGACCAGGTGATCATGGTGCTGTCCGGGACTCAACTCGAAAACCGCCTTGCCTGATTCAAAGTAGTGGCGCTCAAGCAGACCCGCCTGCTCGAACTGGGTCAGGACGCGATAAACGGTGGCCAGGCCGATGTCCATGTCTTCGGCGAGCAAGAGCCGATAGACATCCTCGGCAGTGAGATGGCGGATCTCGGTCTTCTCGAACAGGGCGAGGATCTTGAGGCGTGGAATGGTGGCTTTCAGCCCCATGTTCTTGAGGTTGTCAGAGTTGCTCATCGGCTTACCTTGTCGGCTACGAAGGGAGGGATTCGGGTATGATATACCCTGCGATGGCAGCCGTGCGGCACTGCCGCAAGGCTTTCCGTCGGATCCCTCACGACCCGACTTCCGGCGCGGCCGTGTCACTTGCCATTGCTCGTATTGATCACTCACCACGATCCGACCTGAACATGATCTTTACTCGCCTCGCCATTCCTGTCACGGTTCTCTGCACGCTGGCCGCTTGCTCGACGGTACCGCGCATTGTTAACGAATACCGGATTGACGTGCAGCAGGGTAACGTCCTGTCGCAAGAGATGGTTTCTCAGTTGCGCCCCGGCCTGACCAAGGATCAGGTGCGCTTCATTCTCGGCACGCCGGTGTTGACGGACATGTTTCACGCCAATCGCTGGGATTACTTCTATTGGCTGAAGAAAGGGAATTCGGGAGAGGTCGAGACGCGCCGGTTTACGGTCTTTTTTGACGCCGACGGCAAACTGCGGAGCGTCGCAGGTGATGTGGCCCCTGTGCAATCTACCGACACTGCAGCGGTTTTCGAGGTGCGCAACCGGGAAATCGATCTGGGCTCGCTGCCGGCAGATAGCAGTACGGAGCAGCCGCCTCCAGACGGGCCCGGTTTCTTCGGCACGATCATGGAAAGCATGGGATTCTGACATGGATGGATTGAGGATCGCGATCGCCGGTGCAGGCGGGCGCATGGGACGCGTGCTGCTCGAGGCCACGCTGAAAGATGCTGCGGCGAGGCTGGTGGCGGCCATTGATCGGCCTGACGTTCCCGAACAGGGCAAGGATGCTGGCGAGCTGGTGGGGATGCCCTGCGGTGTCCTGGTCAGCAGCGATTGCGACGCCGGCATTGCCCGGGCCTCCTGCCTGATCGACTTCACACGTCCTGTGGCGACCCTCCAGCATCTCGAAATATGCCATCACCATGGCGTGGCGATGGTCATCGGTACCACCGGTTTCGATGCTGCGGGGAAGGCGGCGATTGCTGCCGCAGCAGAGGACATCCCGGTGGTCTTGGCGCCGAACATGAGCGTCGGCGTCAACGTGGTTTTCAAGCTGCTCGATGTCGCGGCCCGGATTCTCGGCGAAGGCTACGATGTCGAGGTTGTCGAGGCGCATCACCGGCACAAGGTCGACGCCCCCTCGGGGACAGCGTTGCGCATGGGGGAGGTGGTGGCACAGGCGCTCGGGCGGGAACTCAGGCAGTGCGCCGTCTACGCGCGCGAGGGGGTCACCGGTGAGCGGCTGCAGTCGAGCATCGGTTTTGCGACCATCCGCGGCGGCGACATCGTCGGCGATCACCAGGTGATGTTCTGTGGCACCGGTGAGCGAGTCGAGATCGGCCACAAGGCGGGCAGTCGCATGCCGTATGCGTTGGGAAGCCTGCGTGCGGCGCATTTCCTGGCGCAGCGGAAATCCGGCCTGTTCGACATGCAGGACGTGCTTGGCCTGCGCTGAGTCGCCGCTCGATAAGCCGCTTGCAGGTGCGGGCAGAGATGTTCGAGGTCGTCCTGATCCACCCGGAAATCCCGCCCAATACCGGTAACGTGATCCGCCTGTGTGCCAATACCGGTGCGCGCCTGCACCTCGTCGAGCCGCTCGGCTTCGCGCTGACCGAAGCTCGCCTGCGGCGCGCCGGCATGGACTACGCTGAATTGGCGAGCGTGCAGATTCATCCCGACTGGACCCACTGCTGCGCGGTACTGGCTGCACTTTCGCCGCAAGGACGGCGTTTTGCGCTGACCACCAAAGGAACCCGCCGTCCTGCCATGGCGGATTTTCGGGCCGGCGATGCGCTAGTCTTCGGTTGCGAAACGCGCGGACTTCCGGCAGAAATTCTCGCAGAGTTTGCCGTCGAGCAACGCCTGTGCCTGCCGATGCGGCCAAACAATCGCAGCATCAACCTCTCCAATGCTGTCGCCGTGACGGTGTATGAAGCCTGGCGGCAGATCGGCTACGCCGGCGCCGTATGAGTCCGGCGGGCGAAGCGCCGAGGCATGGAGCGCTACTTGCCCTCGAAACCGATGTCCCGTTCCATCAGCGCGGCGACACCTTCGATCGGCGTCACGCTGCCGTCGAGCAGCGTACAGACCCAGTCGGTAATCGGCATCTTGACGCCGAGCGCAGCGGCGCGGCGCTGCACCTCGTGCGCGGCGGGCACACCTTCGGCAACCTGGCCCAGTTCGCGGGTAATCTGATCGAGGGGCTTGCCGGTGGCCAGCAACAGGCCAACGCGCCGGTTGCGGGAGAGGTCGCCGGTGCAGGTCAGAAACAGGTCGCCCATTCCGGACAAACCCATGAAGGTATCGGCGTGTCCCCCCAGCGCCTTGCCAAAACGGGCGATTTCGTGCAACCCCCGCGTCATCAGCGCGGCGCGGGCATTCATCCCCAGCCCGAGACCGTCACAAACGCCGGTGGCGATGGCCATGACATTCTTGACGGCACCGCCCACTTCGGCGCCGATCACGTCGTCACTCGCATAGATGCGCAGCCGCGGCCCACGCAAGGCTTCGGCACAGCGCAGTGCGAAGTTCGCGTCGGTCGACGCGATCGTCACGACCGTCGGCAAATCGCGAGCCAGTTCATCGGCAAAGCTCGGCCCCGTGAGTACGCCGCACAAGCGTTCGCCGAGCACTTCGCGAACGACCTGGTGCGGCAGCAGTCCAGTCCCTTTTTCGAGACCTTTGCAGACCCAGAGGAAGGGCGTTGCGACCCCGGCATCGCGCAGATACTGCAGCGCAGTACGCAAACCAGCCAGAGGCGCAGCGATGATCATCAGCTCGGCATTCTGGCTGGCTGCCGAAAAATCAGCCGTCGCCCGCAGCGAAACAGGAAAGCGATGGCCCGGCAGGTAGCGGCTGTTTTCACCGGCCGCCTGCATGCGTGCAGCCTTTTCCGGATCACGTGCCCACAAGCTGACGGAATGACGGTGGGCGAAGGAGATCGCCAAGGCAGTACCCCAGGCACCGGCACCCAGAACCGCGATTTGCATTGCACTTCCCTCCTTTCCGATCCAGTGGAGTCAACAATCACGCTGCCGATCAGTCATGCAGTCTTTCCCTTTCCGGACCCCGTTGCGGGACGCCTGCCGGGATCATGAAAAGGTTGTGGTATGCATCGGCGTGCCGCGGTGACTCGCGAAGATGGCCGACCTTCAGCCGGTCCTTGTGTGTGGCCAATAGCGCCAGGCTTTGTTCCACATAAGCATTTGAAGACAGCTCGTTCGCCGCGTAGCGTTGGAGGAGAGCCAGCCAGCGCGTGTGGATGGTACAAGGCGTGTGCCTGTCGCCGCCCGCGATCGGGCAATCCGGGCAACGCGTACTGGCCAGGGAATTGATCGCCGCCTGCTTTTGCCACTGCTGGCGATACTGCCTGGCATTCGCCTCAATCCACTCCAGGGCGCGCACCTCCCTCTCGGCGGCAGGAAAGTGCTCGACATGCGCTTCGATGGCAGAAAGCTGCTGGCGGAAAAACTCAGCATCCGAGCGTTCCTGATTCGGGGAATCCCCCACAAAACGGGTAATCAGCGCAAGGGCGGGATCATCTACGATGTACATACATTTTCTGCCGGGCGTCGGAATGCATGTGGCGGACGCATACAATATAGCAGATGATGGTGCAGTGCAACAAAAAACTTTTCCTGGGCACCGGCATCGACCATGCCGGTGCCGAGCAAGGGCAGAATCGCGAGCTGATCGCTAGACGCGCACCTAGCAGCCTGTCGGACTTGGAGCCCGGGAAACCGACAAATTTTACTTTTCGGCATGAAAAAGGCCGGAATTTGTCGATTTTCCGGCCTTTTTGAGGTTTTTTCCTCGTTTTTCTCTACTGCGGGCGCAACTTGGCCATGCGCTTCAAATTCCACGCCAGGCAGACCAGCGTCCATTCCCCGGTGACCTTCTGCCAACCCCGCAAGGAAAACTGGCGAAAGCCCATGACCGACTTGATGATGCCGAAGACCGGCTCGACGGTCTGCTTGCGCAACGCATAGAGCGCTCGCCCCGCTCTGGTCTTCAAACGATGCGACATGGCCTGCACGGGTGTCGCATGCTCCGGTAGCGCGGCCGGTTCGCTATGCCGCTCCCGCCAGCCAGGATGGTGCTCGTCGCGCGCCACCGCGATCAAGGGGACGATGCCGGCCGCCTCGCACGCCTTGATGTTCTTCTCGCTGTAGAAGCCCGTGTCGGCGATCATCCCGTGCACGGAACCCAGCCCATCGGCCTGCGCCTGGAGCGTCGCCAGCATCGGCTCGACCTGCTCCTTGTCGTTGGGGGCTTGCGTCACGCCGACCGCCACCACCAGCAGGGTCGCGGGATCAACCGCCGCCTGGGCGTTGTACGCCTGCTCGAAGCCGCCACCGGCCACCGGCATGATGCGCGATTCTTCGTCGGTCAGATTGATCTGGTCACTGTCCCGTACGCCGGGCTCGGGGGCTTTGGGCACTCTGCCCCCCCACTTCCTGCCGGTCTCTTCTTCTTTCGCCTTGCGCCGCGCCATCTTCTCGTCGTACTGCGCCTTCTCTCGCTGATAGCGCTCCTCGGCCCGCGCCGCAATCTTCGCCTTGGCCGCCGCCATCGCCACCAGCCGATCTTCGCGGCGCTTGATTTCTTCCGGCAGGCTGACGCCGTCCGGAACCTCCGCCTGATCCGCCTGTTCGGCCAGCGCGAACAGTTCCTGCACCTCCGCCTTGAGTTGCGCTTCCAGCTTTTCGATGTGGCCGTGCGAAAGCGCACGGTGGCGGGAGGCGTTGGCCTGAATCTTCGTGCCGTCAAGACAGACATTGCCCAGTTTGAGCAGCTTCATCTCCCGGGCCATCTCCAGAACCTGCACGAACAAGTCGCTCAGTTCCTCCAGAAAACGCCGGCGGAACGTCGCCAGGCTGTCGTGATCGGGATGGCTGCCGGCGGCAATGTAGCGAAAGGCGACCGAATCGTAGGTCGCCTGCTCCAGCCTGCGGCTGGAGAAAATACCCGTCGCGTAGCCATAGACCAGAATGGCCAGCAGCGTCGCCGGATGGTACGCCTTCGATCCCCGTCCAGCGTACTGCCGCGTCAGCTTCGACAAATCAAGCGAGTCGATCACCTCCACAATGAATCGCGCCAAATGATCCTCGTTCAACCAATCGTCGAGTGACGGCGGCAGCAGGTAGTCGGTCTTGCGATCGGTGACGATGAAATGGGACATGCCGGACCTCCGTTCCTGGAACGGCTATGATTATAGCATATTCAGCGGGCGGCAAGGGTAAAGTCCGACAGGCTGCTAGGTCACCGTTCGCGCATCGGCCCTGGTCACCGTGTAGCGGTGACCCTGTTCCTGCACCGTATCGCCGACCGCCGGGATATATCGCAGGCGGTTGATCAGGAAACCGGCCAGGGTGTGCGCCTCACCGATCGGCAGATTGAGCTTCAGCGAATCGTTCAGCTCGGAGATCGGTGCCTTGCCGCTGATCAGGTCGGTGTTGTCAATCCATCAGCATTGAAACCAGAT
The DNA here is from genome assembly GCA_013414765.1 of Candidatus Accumulibacter cognatus. Lineage (GTDB taxonomy): Bacteria > Pseudomonadota > Gammaproteobacteria > Burkholderiales > Rhodocyclaceae > Accumulibacter > Accumulibacter cognatus. The sequence continues at coordinate 637,518 of CP058708.1, read as the reverse complement.
CGCCGGCATCGCCGAAGGCCAGAGTAAAGCGGTCCATCTGCGCGTTGATCCGGTCGATCGCGTGACGCTGGGTTTGATCCGTCATTGGAGCAAGTAGGCACCCGCTCCAGCGAAATAACCGATCAGGGCTAGCCAACTGATCTTCTTCACGTACCAGAAAAAGTGAATTTTCTCCAAGCCCATGGCAGCAACGCCCGCTGCCGAACCAATGATGAGAATCGAACCACCTGTCCCGGCGCAGTAGGCAAGGAATTTCCAGATGAAGTGGTCAGTCGGGTATTGCTCTAGACTATACATTCCCATCGATGCTGCGACTAGCGGGACGTTATCGACCACTGCGCTGACGATACCGATGATCAGGACGATTACATCCTGCCGTCCCACTGTCTGATCCAGCCATTGCGCTAGTGAAGTCAGGATATGAGTATGTTCCAAGGTGGCGACGGCAAGCAGGATGCCGATGAAGAACACGATGGAGCTCATGTCGATGCGGCTGAGAGCATGTACCAGCGTCAGGTGCTGCTTGCTTTCGTCCTCTTTCTTGCGATGGACCAGATCGCCGACCAGCCAGAGGATGCCCAGACCGAACAGGATGCCCATGAAAGGTGGCAGATGGGTGATGGTCTTGAATGCAGGAACGGCTACCAGAATGCCAATGCCCATGAAGAACATCAGATTACGTTCAAAGTCGGTGGTATGCAGGCCATGATCACTCGCACGTATTTGCGGCGACTCAACGGGCCTTCCGCGCAGGATATAAGCCGTCACTGCCAGCGGAACCACCATGCTTAACGTGGCGGGGATGAAGACCGACTTCATGATGGACAGTGTCGTGATCTGGCCGCCGATCCAGAGCATGGTGGTGGTCACGTCGCCAATCGGAGACCATGCACCACCCGCATTGGCTGCAATGACGATGATGCCTGCAAAGAACAGACGGTCTTCATGCTTGGTGAGTAGCTTCCGCATGAGGGAAATCATGACGATGGTAGTGGTCAGGTTGTCCAGCACCGAACTGAGGAAGAACGTCACAAAACCGACCAGCCACATCAGCGACGCCAGCTTGGTTGTACGAATACGCTTAGTGATGACTTCAAAGCCGTTGTGAGCATCGACGACCTCCACAATGGTCATGGCACCCATCAGGAAGAACACGATCTGGGCTGTTGCCATGACGGATTCGCCCAGTTCTTCCCCGACCTTGTGGGAATCGCCTCCAGCCAGCGCATAGATCGTCCAGAGCAGCCCGGCGCCTAACAGCGCAGAGGCTGATTTGTTGATCTTGATCGGGTGCTCCAGTGCGATGGCGGCATAGGCAATGACAAATACGATGACGAGCGAAGTCAGCATTTCAACGATCCTCTGGTTAATCTTACTGTGAAAGAACTCTGTGCTCAGAGCAAAAAAACTCTGGCAATGGATGCCATGAAGCGTACCTCGAAGGGAAAGGAGGCTCAGGCGGCGGGGATAAAGCCGTGCCTCTTGAACGGCTCTTGAGAGAAGCCCTCGGATTCGGACCCCGCTTGCCTTCAAACAGCGTCTTCGCTTGCTCCTGGATCACCTTCTTCCACTGCCCAACCTGAACAGGGGGCATTCCGTACGCCTGACCAATCTAGTGTTGGCAACAAATAGAACTGTCCGGTTTTGTAGCAAATGAATTGTCCGCTTTGACCGGGGCGGCCGCGGCGGATATACGCAGCCACCTTCAAATTCGGAGGCATGACTTTGCCGGCTTCGTCATAGTCGGCTAATTTGCGTGGGCCATGCAGGATCGCCAGTGTGTGGTCAGTACGGCGCAGCACCGCCACCTTGGCCTTGACATGGTGGCAGCGATGACGATCGGCAGGGATCTGCAACTTCATCCCCTCGAATCTGACGCAGTGGTCGTTGCCGACGGTGCGCTCGAATCGCTCGCATAGGATGTCGCCGAGCGGACCACCGATCCAGTCGACGAAGTCGCTGCCTTCTTCCATCGCCGGCTGCATGAACTCGGCGTTGAAGGCCGACCGATAGACCTCGGTCAAGTCGCGATTGGCGTCCGCCCTGTCGGTGATCCCGACCAGCGCCAGTTCTCGCGGCAGGCGGTCCTGATGGGTGCGAAACATGCGCTCCGAGCGCCCGCGGGCTTCCGGCGAGCAATCGGCGATCATCTCGATTCCGAGGTGCTTCATGGCCTGCCCGAATGGTGTCAGGTTTTGCTGGTCCACCTTGCCCCCGGCTTCCGGCGTAGGCCAGTAGTGGCTGCCCCGGTCGGAGTAGAAAGTCGAGAAAAGTCCCAGCAATTCAATCACTTCACGAACACCTTGCAGGCTGCTCATCGTGTCTTCTTCCTCCACGAAGAACATCGAATAGGGTTCGTTGGTCGCGTCGTCCATGGTCACGATCAGATCCCATTTCTGCCCAGAGACCCCTTCGTGCCTGCTGCCATCCTGGTGAATCATCAACCCCGGCCACGGCGAACGCTCCCGGCGCTTCCGGTGCGCCCCACGGGCCTTGGCCTGGGGAACCAGGGCCGCTTCCTGCCGCCGACGCTTCACCCACGTGTAGTTGCCTGCAGGCGCCACCATCCTTCCGATACCACGCGCACAAGTGCTTCGCGCTCCACCCCTCGTGCCGCCCTCGGTACTCTTTCTGTCAGCCGCATCACTTCGTCTACCGGCGCCTTCCTCGGCGAAACCTGCTCCACTCGACGATCTATCAACCTCTCCATCCCGCCTTCCTCATACCGCGACAAATACCGTCGACAGGTCCACTAGCATACCCCCAGCAGACTTGCCGCCTCCGCCTGCGTCAATCGACCCGTTTCCCATCCCCCATACGCTTCTTCAAACCGCATCTTCCTGATCTCCTGTAGCAACTCCGTCCGTCTCATCTCGCTCCTCCTTCGGAGCAACATCAACCGGACAGATCGACAGATCATTTGCTACAAACCCGGACAGATTTCTTGTTCCTTTCAGGCAGTCGAATCGCCCTTGACTCTGGCATCAAGCTGCCGCAAAATCGACGCCCATGTCGTTTGCGGGTTTAATTCCCCATTTTACGCCTGCCCTCTCGCCGCAGTGAAGCTGCCAGCGGCATGTTTCTCCTCTCCCGCCTGTCGGCGGAAACCCGTTTCGTGGCAGGAAGACCGGTCGTTGCGCGAACATTTGCCGGTGCCAAGATACCCCTCCATTCTGTTGTGACCGTCGCCGATGGATGTCCGCTGGCGACGGGCTGCCCATGGACTGCCAGGTTGGCCGGTACCGGTGCCAGTGGGGCTGCCGCAGGCCTGTTGCGCAATCCCATTTCTGCCGAAAGGGGATGATGTCTTTTCTTGTTGTGATCTCTTACTGGAGGAAGGTGTGAACCATGGATCCTGCCCTATGGATCGAACTGATCGTCTTTGTCGTCCTGCTCGGTTTCTCGGGTTTCTTCTCGAGCACTGAAACGTCGCTGTTCTCGCTCAGCCAGTTCCAGCTCGACCAGATGCGCGCGGCGAAGAATCCGCGCATCGAACTGATTGAACGCCTACGCAGCGAACCGCGACGGTTGATTGTCACCATACTGATCGGCAACGAATTCGTCAATGTTTCGGCCTCGGTGATCTCGGCGGCGATGATCATCCACCTGTTCGGCGCCGAGAACGAGATGATCAACCTGCTGGTAATGGTGCCGATCCTGCTGCTGTTTGGCGAGATCACTCCGAAGGTGCTGGCGATCCGCAACAACGTCGCCTTCGCCAGCGCCGAGTGTCGTCCGATCGCCCTCGTCGCTCGCCTGATCACGCCGCTGCGCGAGGTGATCCGCTACATCGCCGATTTCTTCATCACCCTGATCGTCGGCAGGCAGCGCTCGCAGGGCAACCTGGTCACAGAGGACATGATTCGCACGCTGGTGCACGATGCCGTCGGCGAAGGCGCCCTCGACAGCCAGGAAGCGCAGTACATCGAGAAGATCTTCGACTTCGGCAGCAAGACCCTGCGCGACCTCATGCGTCCGCGTTCGGACATCCATTTTCTGTCGGCCGATCTGCCAGTGGTGGAATTACTGGCGCAGATCAAGGCCAGCCGCCAGTCCCGTTATCCGGTATTCAAGGGGCACCGCGACAGCATCGTCGGCATCCTGCACGCGCGCGACCTCCTCGGCGTCGATCTTGCCCGTCTCGAGCGCGATCCGCAGGGGGTTCGCAAACTGCTGCGCCAGGCAAACTTCTTTCCCGAATCAAAACCGGCGGTGGAACTGTTTCATACCTTCCGCCAGCGCAAGTTGTCCTTTGCCTTGATCGTCGACGAGTACGGGGGCGTCACCGGGCTGGTGACGATGGAAGACCTGCTTGAATGCGTCTTCGGCGAGATTGCCAGCCCTTCCGACAGAGAAGCGGTGAGTAGACACCCAGTGCGCGAACTGGCTGATGGCAGCCGTCTGATCGATGCCAGCATGTCGGTCGACGACTTTTATCAGGAATTTGGCGTCGCGATCGAGCGCGAGGAGGCTGAAACCCTGGCTGGCGTGCTGCTGGACGCTTTTGGCGAACTGCCGGCCGTGGGCGCGGTGATCGATCTCTGCGGCCTGAAGTTCACCGTTGAAAGGATCGAGCATAATCGCATTACACACGCCCTTGTTGAACGGCTCCCCGACGTGGTCGACCGACCGGAAACGGATGCAGGTGACGAGTTTGTACATGGCGCGTCGGCACAAGTCGTGCCGCCGGCCGGCGAGGGCGGTCCAGCGAGTGCCGGGTCGCCCGCTCCGGTGTTCAGCAAGCGGGAGGATGCATAGATGGAGATCTGGATCACTGTCCTATTGATGATCGTTTGCCTGGTTGCCGAAGGTTTCTTCTCGGGTTCAGAACTCGGCGTCGTCAGCGCCGACAGAATGAAGCTGCGTCACGATGCCGCCAAAGGCTCCCGTGGCGCGCGTCTCGCGCTCGAAATGCTGGAAAAGCGGCCGGAATGGTTGCTGTCTACGACGCTGGTCGGCACCAATATCGCGGTGGTGACCAACTCGACGATCGCGACCGCGCTGATGATCGATCTGTTCGGGGAACAGGGCAGTTGGCTGGCGGTGGTCCTGGTCGCACCGCTGATCTGGGTGTTTGGCGAGATCGTTCCGAAAAGTGTCTTCCAGCAGCGCGCCGATACGATCGCGCCTTACGTGATTTACCTCCTGCGCTTCTTTTCGATCGTCTTCTGGCCTATCCTCATCATCTTCGTCACCTTGTCGAAGTGCCTTTCGCGCCTCGCGGGCGCGAAAGAAGAGCATAACCCTTTCACCCTTCGCGAGCAGATCCAGAGCATGGTACAGATGCCGCCACAGGAAGGGGGCGACATCCAGGCCATCGAAAAGACGATGATCCGGCGCATGTTCAATTTTTCCGAAACGACGGTCTACAAGGTGATGGTGCCGTTGATCGACGTGAATGCCATCGAGAAGCGCGCAACGGTCGGAGATGCGGTGCGCCTGGCGGTACAGTGCTCGCATGTCCGCCTGCCGGTCTATGATGGACGTATCGACAGGGTGATCGGTGTGCTGAACAGCATGGATCTGTTGGGCGTCGACGAATCCGCGTCGATCGAGCCCTTCATCAGCCCGACGCGCTATGTACCGGCCAGCAAGAGCGCCGAGGCGATGCTCGTCGAACTGCGCAAGGATGGTGATGCGATGGCCGTGGTGATGGACGAGTTTGGCGGCGCCGAGGGGATCGTCACCATCGAGGACATCATCGAAGAGGTGGTCGAGGACATCCAGGACGAATACGACCGGCAGGAAAAACCAGCCGAATGGCTGAAGAAACTTGGCCACCATGACTACCTGGTCAGCGCACGCGCCAACCCGGCGATGCTCAACGAAACACTGGGCCTGAAGCTGCCCCGCGAGGGCGACTACGACACGCTCTCGGGCTTCCTGCTCGAGTATGCGCGCGAGATTCCCGCGCCCGGCACGACGATCGAAGTCGAGGGCATCAAGTTCACCATTCAGCGTGCGACGCCGCAAGTGATCCAGGAGGTCCAGATTCGCTGGTAGCAGAGGGGGGCAGAGGCGAAGCGGGGGGGCGGCCCAACAGGCGCTTCGTGCCCATCAAGAACGGTGAGCAACCGGCGATCTTGGTGATGCATGCCCACAAGCTGCTCGTTCACCTCGCTGCCGCGACGCAGACCGGCAGCGAGATCGCCTGCAACACTTCGCCCGTGCGGCTGTCATGGACAAAGGCAGCGAGGCCCAATTTCGTCCTGTTCCATTCGGCGCCAAGCTCCAGCGTGCGGCGGACTGTCTGCGGCGTACCGTCGGGGCGCAGCGGGAAGGGCGGCGACCAGTAGCGCACGACATGGTCGTGGCGCAGCGTCGCGCCGCGGTTTTCGCCGCGGCGCACGCTCGATTCGAGACGGTCTTCGTAGAGCACCAGCACGCCTTGCAGGCTGTTCCGGCCATTTTCGGTGGCTGGCGCACGGAACTGGGCCTCGGCGGCGAGTGTTCCGGTTTCGCCTCCCTGCATCGCCAGGCTGATGTCTGCCCGGGCCGGCTGGCGATTGATCTGGCGCAGCCGCTGCTCGAAGCTGGCTGCATCGTGCCAGCTACGCAGTTCGCGCATGCCAACAAACACCTCCGGGGTGTAGGCCACAGGACTGGCCGAGCGCTGTGCGAGCTGGCGCTGGCGTTCGCTGAACTGCGCCTGTGCAAAGCGGTCCTGCCAGCCGAGGTAATTCCAATAGTCGACATGCAGCGACAGCGGCACGAGTTGCTCGGACCCGTAGCGCGTCGCCAGCGTACTCAGCCAGCGGTCGGCAGGCGGGCAACTGCTGCAGCCTTCCGAGGTGAACAGTTCGACCAGCGCCACCGTATGCGGCGGGCTGCTGCGCTGGCAGGCGGCCGCAGGAGCGGCGTCGGCGGCGCCGCAAGCGACGGCGAGGAGCAGCGGACTTGCCAGAGAATGCCAGGACATGGAAGCCTCCACGACTTACGATGGGGCTTGGTCGTTGCGAGGGCGGTAATACTTACGCTCTGCGCAAGACGGTGGTGCTTCCGACGGAGCCGGCAAGGTATGCCGGGAAGACGACGCTCGGGCCAGGCCCGAGCGTACGGCCCGCCTGCCCGCCAGCGGTGGTGGCTTCGGCGAGTAGCTGGGCAGCCGATTTGCCACCGTTGGTACGCAGTACCTATAGAGCGACAGCGGCATGACGCGTACCATGTTCGTCGCGTTCCATCGCCCCTGGTGAACAATCGGGAGACAGTAGTCATGCCATTCTGGCTGAAACATTATCGCCGTGAACTGCTGGCCGGCGACCTCGCTGCCGGCGTCATCGTCGCGCTCATGCTGATTCCCCAGGGCATGGCCTATGCCATGGTCGCCGGCTTGCCGCCAGTCGCCGGGCTGTATGCAAGCATTCTGCCACCGATCGCCTATGCGGTTTTCGGCAGCAGCATGGTTCAATCGGTGGGGCCGATGGCGATCACCTCGCTGATGACGGGCGCTTCACTGGCGGCTTTCGCGCCGCCCGGTTCGGCGCTGAGCGTCGTTCTGGCGGGGCAGATGGCGCTGATCGCCGGCGTGGTTCTGTTCCTGAGCGGCGTCTTCCGCCTTGGTTTCCTCGCCGGCTTTCTCAGCCGGCCGGTGATGAGCGGTTTCACCACCGGCGCGGCCTTGCTGATCACCGGCGGCCAGATGGAGCCGCTCCTCGGTGGGCCACCAGCGGCCATCCATCTGCCGAGCGCGATCATCGGCGTCAGTTCGCTGCTGACCCTGTGGGCGGCGAAGCAGTATCTGGCCAAGGCGCTGCGTGCCTTGGGACTGTCGACGCGCGTCGCCGAGACGCTGGCCAGACTGGCGCCGGTGGCGGTTCTCGTCGTGGCGACGGCCGTGGTCGGTGTTCTGGGCCTGGCGCAAGGCGGGGTGAAGGCGGTTGGCGAGATTCCTTCTGGGATCCCCGGAATCGCCCTGAGCGTGTCGGCCGAACACTGGCGAGCCTTGCTGGTGCCCGGCGTGCTGGTCGCTTTCATGATCTTTCTCTCGAGTCAGTCGGCGGCGCAATCTTTGGCGCAGAAGCGCGGTGAACGCATCACGACCAACCGCGAACTGCTGGGCCTCGGCGCCGCCAATGTGGCCAGCGCGCTATCCGGGGGCTTGCCGGTCACCGGCAGCATCTCGCGGTCTGCGGTGAACTACTCGGCCGGCGCCAACACGCCCCTGGCGAGCATGATTTCGGCCGCCCTGGTCGTGCTCATCCTGGTGGTGCCGACGCCCTGGGTGTCGCTGCTGCCGTTGCCGGCGCTGGCGGCAACCATCATCCTGGCCGTGCTCGGGATGATCGACCTGACGACTCTGCGGGATTCCTGGCGCTATGACCGCGGCGACGCCGGAGCGCTGCTGGCCACCGTCGCCGGCGTGTTGCTGCTTGGCGTCGAAGAGGGCGTGATCCTCGGCGTCGTGCTATCGCTCGCCACCCTGATCTGGCGCACCAGTCGGCCGCATATTGCCGTCATCGGCAGGATCGCGGGCAGCGAGCACTTCCGCAATGTCGAACGGCACGACGTGGAAACACTGCCCGCGGTGTTGATGCTGCGCGTCGACGCCGACCTGTACTTTGGCAATGTCGACGCGGTCGTCGACCGCCTCGAGAGCTTGCTGAAGGCGCGAGCGACGCAGGGTCGGGTCACCTGCCACGTGGTACTGGTCATGTCGGCGGTGAGCCTGATCGATACCACCGGCCTGTATGCGCTGACCGAGATCAGCCGCAGCCTGCGGGCGCAGGGGACCAAACTGCATCTGACGGAAGTCAAGGGCCCGGTGATGGACCGCCTGCAGCAAAGTGATTTTCTCGGCAAGGAACTCAGCGGGCAGGTCTTCCTGAGTACTGCGCAGGCGTTTCGCCACCTGGCGGCGGAAGCTTCACAGGCGGGCTGAAGGTCGCGCCCGCTTCGCGGGAAAGGTCAGGTTGTTGCCGGTGGATTGTCCAGCTCCTGGCCTGACGTTGAGAGCCGACCTGGAACGTGCCTGGGAGCATCCGGCCGCATCCTGCGAAACCAGAATGGACGCATCGACCGGGTGATCGGCGTGCTGAACAGCATGGGTCTATTGGTCGCAGGCCAATCAGCGCCGATCGATCCCTGCATCCGCCCGACGCGCTACGCGCTGGCCAGCAAGAGCGCCGGGCCGCTTTGCCACGCCTTCTCAAGGCCGCCAGAAAGCCGGCATCAGCAGGACCAGCAGCGTGAAGATCTCGAGCCGGCCGAGCAGCATCGCCCAAGTACAGATCCAGGTCTGGAAGTCGCTGAGCACGGCATAGGTCGTCGCCGGGCCGACGAGGTTGAGGCCGGGACCGGTGTTGTTGATGCAGGCGACGACGGCCGAGAAGGCGGTGATGACGTCGAGCCGGGTGGCGATCATCAGCAGCGTCAACACGACGATCGACACGACGTAGATGAAGAAGAAGCCAAGGATCGAGTGCAGCACATGGTCGGATACGACGCCCGTCCCAAAGCGCACGCTTTGCAGGCTGCGCGGGTGCATCGCCCGCACCAGTTCGCGGAACACCTGTTTGTAGAGAATCACCGCGCGGATCATCTTGATGCCGCCACCGGCCGATCCCGAGCAGGCGACAAAGCTGCCGAGGAAGAGGATCCACAACTGTGCGAACAGCGGCCACTGCGCATAATCGGTGGTGGCGAAGCCGAGCGAGGTGGCGAGCGATACCGAGTGGAAGGCGACATAGCGGAAAGTGGTCAGAAAATCGCCGTAGATGTCGTCCGGTAGTAGGTAAAGCGTCAGCCCGAGGCTGCTGAGCGCGAGGAAGCCAAGGAAATAGTGCGCTTCGACGTCGAAGCGATACACGCGCAGCGATCTCTTCGCCAGCGCAAGGAAGTGCGTGCTGTAGTTAATGCCGGCGAGCAGCGCGAAGAAGATGACGACGACTTCGATCTTGAGACTGTCGAAGTGGCCGAGGCTGGCATCCTTGGTCGAGAAGCCGCCGAGGCCCATGACCGAGAAGGCGTGCATCATCGCGTCCCACGGCATCATCCCGGCGTGGTACAGGCTGAGGCCGCAGGCGACCGTCAGGATCACATACACCACCCACAGGCCCTTGGCGGTTTCGGTCAGGCGCGGTGTGATCTTGTTCTCCTTCATCGGGCCTGGCGTTTCCGCCTTGAGCATGCTGCGGCCACCGAAGCCGAGCAGCGGCAGGATCGCCACCGCCAAAACGACGACGCCGAGCCCGCCGACCCAGTGCATGAAGGTACGCCAGAAATTGATCGACAGTGGCAAGTGGTCGAGACCGGAAAGAACCGTCGCGCCGGTTGCCGTCAATCCCGAAACGGCTTCGAAGTAGGCGTCGGTCCAGGACAGTTCGCGGATGTGCAGGTACAGCGGCAGGGCGCCGAAAGCCGGCAGCAGCGACCAGATCAGCGCGACCAGCAGGAAGCTCTCGCGCACACGCATCTCGCGTCGCCGGTGGCGCACGGCGAAGGTCAGCGCGCCACCGGTGGCAATGGTGATCAGGACGGCCTCGTCGTAGGCACTGTGCGCGCCGTCATCGGCCACCCACGACAGGCCGAGCGGGAGCAGCATCAGCACGCCGAAGCCGACGATCAGGATGCCGAGAATGTAGACCACGGGCGCGAAGCGGTCGATCATGGACAGGCCTTGCCGTGAAGAACGACAGAACGTGGTTCCGGCTGCGGGACCGGCAGCGCAGCAACGCCAGCTGCGATCGTCGACGTCGGCGACAAGTGCAGCACAACCGCAGGCCCGCGATCCGGGGCCGTACGCCTGCAGCGCGAGAACCGTTGATGATGCGGACAGGAGTATGGCCTTTCCGGTCTGCCACCGTCAATCGGGAACCGGTCGCGCGGGACGCCATGGCATGCCTGTGGCGGCCTTGTGGCAGCGCTGCCGTCCTCCGGCGACGGTTGACGACCGGCGGTGCGCGAGCAACTGTGCTCGCGCGCCATGTCGGAGTGATTTTTTTGCAGGGACTTGCGGCACCGGCGAACTTGCGGCATCATCCGGGTCCATGCCCAGAACGACTGATCCGCTCGATGTTGCGCAACCGATGACTTGGCGATCGGCGCTCTCGGACATGCCGGCTTGTGCGCCTCGTCGTGCCGGTTGCCGGAGTTAGGATGGGGCTCGGCTCGCTGTTTCGCGTCATCCACGAGCTCCTGCACGAGGCGGCACGCGACCTGGCACCCACACTGATCGTGGTCGTCCTGTTCCAGGTGTTTTTCATCCAGCGCATGCCCGACAACCCGGCTGCGTTGATCGGTGGCTTTTCCGTCGTCCTTCTCGGCCTGGCGCTTTTCGTCAAGGGGCTCGACGCGGCGATCTTTCCGGCCGGCGAGACGATGGCTTTCGATTTCGCCCGGCGCGGCTCGTTTCTCTGGCTCGTCTTCTTTGCCTTCTTCGTCAGTTTTGCCTCGGTGGCCGCCGAACCGGCGCTGATGGCCGTCGCCTACAAGGCGGAGGCGGTCTCGGGAGGCAGCATGGGCGCGCTGACGCTGCGCATGGTGGCGGCGCTCGGTGTGGGCATCGCGGTAGTGGTCGGTGTCTGGCGCATCGTCCTCGGCCACTCGATCGGCAACTACCTGATTCCGGGTTATCTGCTGGTCATCGTGCTGACCGTTTTCTCGCCGCCGCAATTGGTCGGCCTGGCCTTCGATTCCGGCGGCGTCGTCGCCTCGACGGTCACCGCACCGCTGCTGACCGCGCTTGGGGTGGGTCTGGCGACCAGCATCCGCGGACGCAATCCGCTGCTCGACGGTTTTGGTCTGATCGCTTTCGGTGCGCTGGCGCCGATGATCATCATTCAGCTCTACGGCATCCTGTTCTTTGTTCCCGCAGCGGCCGGCACGTCGGTGGTGATGATGCCGAGCGACGATCAGCATCAGTATGCGGCGCTCGAAATGCTGATCGATTTCGGGATCATGGTCAGGAACCTGCTGCCGATCATCGCCGTCGTGCTGTTCTCGAGTTTCGTCATCCTGCGTCGCCCGCTGGCCGATCCCAGGGGCCTGGCGGTCGGCATGGTGCTGGTGGCTGTCGGCCTGTTCATGTTCGACGAGGGGCTGCAGGTCGGTCTCTTTCCGTTGGGCGACGAGATGACCCGTGGTCTGATGCGCGACGGCGTACCGATGTGGGCGGTCTACCTCTACGGCTTCCTGATCGGTTTTGCAACGACCATGGCCGAGCCGGCGCTGATCGCACTGTCGATCAAGGCCGATGAGGTCAGCCTCGGGCAGCTCAAGGGGTTCTGGCTACGCTTTCTGGTCTCGGTGGGGGTGGGCATCGGCATCGTCATCGGCTGCGCACGCATCATCGACGGCACGAACATCGCCTACTGGCTGATTCCCGGCTATTTGCTGGTGCTGGCGATGACCAGATTTGCCCCCGACTTCATCGTGCCGATCGCCTATGACTGCGGTGGCGTGACCACCTCGACGGTGACCGTGCCGCTGGTGACCGCACTCGGTGTCGGGCTGGCCGAGCGAACGCCGGGTCGCGACCCGATGATCGACGGTTTCGGCCTGATTGCTTTCGCCTCGCTGCTGCCGATGATCATCGTCATGTCCTATGGCATGCTGGCCAACTGGTGGCTGCGATCGAGGAAACCTGTCAAGGAGATCGGTCCATGAAATTCTCTGCTGTGCTGCTGATCGTTCCGGATGAAGACGAGAACCGGGCGGTCGAAATTCTCAAGGAGGCCGGTGCGACCGGCATCACCATCCTCAAGGGCAAGGGCCTGCGGCACAACGAGCGCAAGACCTTCCTCGGGCTGGGTCTGGAGCGCAAGGAGTCGTTGCTGCTGTGTGTGGTCGAGAAGCAGCTCGCGATGCGCATTCTGAGAACGGTCAAGATGCAGATGAAGATGGACCTGCCGGGGGGAGGATTGGCTTTTTCGTTGCCGCTGGGCAGCGTGGTCGGCATCGGCCTGGCGCAAATGCAGGCTTTCCGGCGCGAAGTCGAGGAGGAACTGTGAGCGCATGCGGATATGGGCCTGCCCGCTTGCTGATCACGATCATTGACTGAAGGAGTGTTTGCCATGCTGGTTGCCGGAATCATGAAGAAGAAAATCGTTACCATCAGTCCGCTGGCCACCGTCCGGGAGGCGCTGCTGATGATGAAGGAGCGGGGCGTCAAGTCGCTGGTGGTCGAAAAACGCCATTCGGGCGACGCCTACGGTCTGATCGCCTACCGCGACGTTGCCCGGGCGGTGATCGCCGAGGACGGCGACATCGACCTGCTCAATGTCTATGACATTGCCCAGAAACCGGCGCTGCAGGTTTCGCAGCACCTCGAAATCCGCTATCTGGCGCGCCTGATGATCCAGTACTCGGTGAAGAGCGTGCTGGTCATCGACAACAACGAGTTGCAGGGCTTCGTCTCGGATACCGACGTGGTGAGTCATCTGATCGACCGCGCGACCAGCGGCCGCTAGCGGCATCCGGTGATGGAAAAGATCATTCGTCGTTACTCGGCGTACTTTCCACGCTGGTGCCAGGCGTTTGGCGACCACGAGCCGGACCCGGTCGGAGAAGCCAGAGCCGTCGAGTGGCTGGTGGGTGCCGACAGCGTCGGGGTGATCGTCCTGCCGGAGATCCGCTATCGCTTGATGCACGAACTGCTTGGCGAAAACCATCCCGAAATCGAGTTCCAGCGGCGCTCCATACGGCTCAACCGTCACCACTACGACGAAGTCGAGGTTCTGGGCCATCCCGGCTATGCCGCTTTGCGCGAACTGCTGCTCGGCAGCGAGGAGGCGCACATGTTTCTTGCCTATCATCTGATCTACCCGCCGGGCACCCGGATCATCGCCGTCTCGCGCAAGCCGCCGCTCGGGCTTCTCTATAAGGAAATGGCTCCGCTGACCGTCACCGTTTGTGAGTGAATCGGCGGTTGGCAGTCGAACGGGCGATTGATTCACGCCCTCGACACGCTGGACCGGTTCCATGACCAATTCGTTCGTGCGGCCGGGAAACCCTTCCAGGAGAGTGTCGGCTTCACGGCCGATCAGACAAGCGCTTCCTTGACCGCCCGGGTACTCCGGTGTGCTCCTTCTGGATGTCCTTCCAGATGCAGCGATCGCGCGCTGCGTGCAGCAAAACCCTGACCACCCTCCGAGGAATCCTTGGAAGTCTTGGGGTCGCAACGGGGTTGAAGCTGGAGGGCTGGCTCCACAATTCATGTAAAAGTCATGTTTCATCGCTTTTCATGGACAAAACGGGAGACTTTCCGCGGTCTCCTGAGAAAGTGTGAAAATTCAGTCGCGGGACCGTCACTCCAGAAAAAACAGGGACTTGCTGGCGGCGGCTTGGCGATTGACAGCGGCTCGCACGATTCGGCATACTCCGGCCAGCCGTCGAATTTTCCGCTTCTCCGGAATGCTCCGAAGAGCGTTCGCGGCGTTCTCGGTGACTCCAGAGGAGCTTCATGAAACACGATCAAGAATCCTTGTGCCGGTCGATCATGTCGGATCCACCGACCGTGCTCAAGCCGACCGACTCGGTATCGGTTGCCCTGCAGACGATGGTCCGGGAGCGCTTGCCGGCGCTGCCGGTGGTTGATACGGATGGCCGCTACGTCGGCATGCTGCCCCGCAGCCGGCTGGTCGCACTGGCCATGCCGCGGGTTCTGTCGCACGATACCGACCAGCAACCCTTGGCACGCCTCTTGCGGGTCGGCTTCATCCGGGACTCGCTGGCCGACCTGCAGGAACGAATGGCGGCCGCCGCCAATGACCCGGTCAGCCAGCACCTTGACCGGGAGGTGCCGGTGCTTTCCCCGGACACCCCGCTGATGAATGCCCTACTTTTCCTCTACCGGCAGCGCAACGTCCTGCCCGTCGTCGAGAACGGGAAACTGCTCGGCATCGTTTCGGTCTGGGATGTTCTCGCCCGTATCGGGAGGGTCAAGTAATGCATGCTGCTGCTTCCGGGGTCCTGTTGGGCCTCAATCCCCTGTGGCTGGCGACCGTGGTGATGATCGTCACCTATGGCGTGATCATCAGCGAGCGGCTGAACCGCTCGATCATCGCGCTGCTCGGGGCCATGCTGATGGTCATGTTCGGTCTGCTGACGCAGGAGCAGGCGGTCGCAGGCGTCGATTTCAACACCATCGGCCTGCTCGTCGGGATGATGGTCATCGTCTCGATTACCCGCAAGTCGGGTGTTTTCGAGTATCTGGCGATCTGGTCGGCGAAACTGGTGAAAGCCAACCCGGCCGGCATTCTCGCCATGCTGGCCGTGGTCACCGCCCTCGTTTCCGCGCTGCTCGACAACGTCACCACCGTGCTCCTCGTCGTTCCGGTGACGCTGGTCATCACCGAAGCGCTGAAAGTCAATCCCTACCCTTTCCTGTTCTCGCAGATCCTGGCGTCGAACATCGGGGGTACGGCGACGCTGATCGGCGATCCACCGAACATCCTCATCGGCGGACAGGTCGGTTTGTCGTTCAACGACTTTGTGATCAACCTTTCGCCGGTGATCGCCGTGATCCTGATCGTGCATGTCATCTCGATTCATCTCATCTGGGGGCGCGGCATGGCCTCAACGGCCGAACTGCGCGCGCGAGTCATGGCCTTCGACGAAAGCGAGGCGATCAGCGATTCGCGGCTGCTGAAACGAGCCTCGCTGGTGCTGGCCCTGGTGATCGTGGCCTTCGTCATGGCGCGGTCGCTGGGGCTGGAATCGGGCACCATCGGCATGGCGGGGGCGGCGCTGCTGTTGATGCTCGACAACCTCGGCAAATCGGCCGAGCACCAGTCGGAGAATGTCGTCAAGGTGTACAACGAGATCGAGTGGATCACGATCTTTTTCTTCGTCGGGTTGTTCATCGTGATCGCCGGGGTCGAGCATGCCGGCCTGCTGCGCCTGCTCGCCGATCAGTTGCTCGCCGCGACCGGCGGCGATTTCAAGGTCACGGGCTACAGCATCCTCTGGTCATCGGCAGTCCTGTCGGCAATCGTCGACAACATCCCCTTCGTGGCCACGATGATTCCCCTGATCAAGTCGATGGCGCCGGCATTCGGCGGCGCGGACGCGCTGATGCCGCTCTGGTGGTGCCTTTCTCTGGGGGCCTGTCTCGGCGGCAACGGCACGCTGATCGGTGCCAGCGCCAACCTGACCGTCGCCGGCATCGCCGAGCGCAACGGCATTCCGTTCCGCTTCATGACCTACACCAGGATCGCCTTTCCGCTGATGCTGATCCATGTCGGGATCTGCAACGTTTATGTCTGGTGGAGGTATTTCTGAGAGGGCCAGTATTGTACTTCCGAGATGACGATGGCAAAGTCCTTGCGGTGCTGGACAGCGCCTCTCGCCTGGCGTCTCAGATCAGTTTCCGACTCGACAGTTCGTCCTTGAGCCAGGCGTAACAGATCGGCGCGGCCACCAGACCAGCGAGACCGAAACTGCTCTCCATGATCAGCATCGCGGTCAGCAGTTCCCAGGCCTTGGCCCGGATCTGGGCACCGACGATACGCGCGTTGAGAAAATATTCGAGCTTGTGGACGAAGACCAGGAAAGCCAGTGACGAGATCGCGACGCCGGGCGAATGTGCCAGGCTGACGACGAAGATCACGGTATTGGAGATCAGGTTGCCGACGACCGGCAGCAGGCCGGCGATGAAGGTGACGACGATCATGGTCTTGGTGAGCGGCAGGTGCACGCCAAAGATCGGTAGCACAACGACGAGGTAGAGCGTGGTGAAGGCGGTGTTGAGCGCCGAGATCCGGACCTGTGCGAAAACAATCCGGCGGAAGGCTTCGCCGAGGCGAAAAACCCGCTCGGCCAGCGCGCGTGCCAGCGGCCCCATGCTCTCGCCGGTGTCCGCCTCGCATAAGGACACCATGCCGCCGATGACCATGCCAATCAGCAGGTGTGCGAGCAGGCGGCCGGTCTCCTTGCCGATCATCTGCAATTCGGCCGAATGTTCGCGTAGCCAGTGGCCGGCTCGTTCGCGGATGGCCTCGCCGCCTCGCGGCAGCAAATCGGCGAGCCAGTTCGGCAGCGTCGAGCGGGAAGTCTCGATGATCTCGGCCATTTTTGCGAGCAGGGCAGCGAAACTGCCGCCCTCGCTGTTCATGAAGACCATCAGTCCGAGCACGGCCGCAGTGACCGCGCCGAGGACCCACAACACGACCAGACCAACGGCCATGGCCTTGGCGCGCGTGCTCGAGAGATGGCGGGCAAAGAACGGCGCCAGCACATGTACCAGTTCATACACCAGCAAGCCGGCAATCAGCGCCGGCAACAGGTGCACCTCGATGACCAGCAGCATCGCCAGCAAGGCCATGATCCAGGACGCGTACTCGCTGACGGTCGATTTCTTGAGTGGATCCATGGGAGTTGTTTAATGTGAGAGTCTCGTATGCGACTCACGAATCTCTCCTCCCCACTTGCGGGGGAGGGAAACGGTCATGACTTTCATGATCGGGAGGGCTGGGAAAGTCATGGCCGTTAGGCGGTGAGCTGGCGGGGCCATGTTCAGGCGATGACCAGGCGGGCGGCGCTGTGCTGGCGGTCGTCGAGCCAGCGTAGGCCGAGAACGGGCAGGGCAGCCTGCAGTTTTTCCGGCTGCGCGGTGGCCAGAAGCGTCAGTCGGCCGTCCCCGAGTGCATTGGTACCGGCCAGGCGAACGCACTGGCGGGCGACGGCGTCCGCGACATCGACCAGCGTTGCCTGGTGGGCAACGATTGGTTCCAGCACCGGGCTGAGGAAAGCGTAATGGGTACAACCGAGAACGATCTGATCGACGCCAGTCGCCAGCAAGGGTGTCAGATGACCACGCGCTTCCTCGACGAAATCCGGGTCGTCGAGGGACAGGGTTTCGACGCGGGTGGCCCAGCCGGGACAGGCCTCGACCTCGACCTGGACGCTGCCCGCGTGTTGCCGGATCAACTGTGCCAGACGTTCGCTGCGCGCCGTCGACAGCGTCGCCAGGACGGCGATACGACCACTGCGCGACCTGGCCGCGGCCGGTTTGACGCCGGGCTCGACGCCGACCACGGGAAGATTCGGGAAGGTCTCACGAAAAGCCTCGACTGCGGCCGCGGTCGCGGTATTACAGGCCACGACGATGACCCCGCAGCCCTGGTCGACCAGATGGTTGCCAATCGTCAGCACACGCCTGCGGATGTAGGCGTCGTCCTTGTCACCATAGGGAAGATGAGCCGTATCGGCGAGGTAAACCAGGTCGGCGTGCGGTAGCGCACTCGCGATGGCGGCCAACACCGAGAGTCCACCGATGCCGCTATCGAAAATGCCAATCATCGGGTCAGGCCGGGACTTGCGCGGAAGGCGTCAGGCAGCCCCGGCTCGCTGGCTCGCATGTCCAGCTGCTGTCGGCGAGCCGGTTCGCCAGGCAGCTAGCGGGCGGCAACAACGGCAACTTCGATGAGGAAATCGGGATGAGCCAGCCTGGCTTCGACGCAGACCCTCGCCGGCGCGGTCCCGTGCGGAATCCAGCGGTCCCAGACTGCGTTGACGGCGATCAAATCGTCGATGTCGCGCAGGTAAATGGTGACCAGCAGCAGGCGTGTCTTGTCGCTCCCAGCCTGTTCCAGAAGCTTTTCGACGCCGGCCAGCACCTCGCGTGTTTGCGTGGCAGCGTTGCTGTCAAGCGTCTGCGGTGTTTCGACAAGATAGATGGTATTCTCATGAGCGCAAACATCTGAATACCGCTGGGTCGTTCCATATCGCTCGATCGGTCGCTCTATCGCCATGCTTTATTCCCCGTAAAACCGGTCCGGAACCGGCCCCCCGCCTGTGACACCGTGATCTCCCGGAAATTCAGGCAACGGCTACCGGAATCTTGCCGATCCTGGCCTGCCATTCCTTCGGACCCGTATGGTGTACCGATGTCCCGGTCGAATCGACGGCGACAGTGACCGGCATGTTCCTGACATCGAACTCGTAAATCGCTTCCATGCCGAGATCGGCGAAAGCGACCACCCTGGCGGTCTTGATCGCTTTCGCGACCAGGTAGGCTGCCCCACCGACGGCCATCAGATACGCCGACTGGTGTTTCCTGATCGCTTCGATCGCGGTCGGGCCACGCTCTGCTTTGCCGACCATCGAGATCAGTCCGGTCTGGGCCAGCATCATCTCGGTGAATTTGTCCATCCGCGTGGCGGTCGTTGGGCCGGCCGGGCCAACGACCTCGTCGCGAACCGGATCAACCGGACCAACGTAGTAGATGACGCGGTTGGTGAAGTCAACCGGCAGCTTTTCGCCTTTGGCCAACATGTCCTGAATGCGTTTGTGGGCGGCGTCGCGGCCGGTCAGCATCTTGCCGTTGAGGAGCAGGGTTTGACCGGGCTTCCAGGAGGCAACCTCGGCTGGTGTCAGGGTATCGAGGTTGACCTGCGTCGAGGTCTCGGTATTGGGCGTCCAGTTGACCTCGGGCCATTCGCCGAGGTCCGGTGGTATCAGAATGGCTGGCCCGGAACCGTCGAGATGGAAGTGCGCGTGCCGCGTCGCGGCACAGTTGGGAATCATCGCCACCGGCAGGCTGGCCGCATGCGTCGGGTAGTCGAGGATCTTGACATCGAGGACGGTGGTCAGTCCGCCGAGGCCCTGCGCGCCAATTCCCAGCGCATTGACTTTTTCGTAAAGTTCCAGGCGCAGTTCCTCGACGCGATTGCGCGCGCCACGGGCGATCAGCTCGTGCATGTCGACCGGCGCCATCAGCGATTCCTTGGCCAGCAGCATGGCCTTCTCGGGTGTGCCGCCAATGCCGATGCCCAGGATTCCAGGTGGACACCAGCCGGCACCCATCGTCGGTACGGTCTTGAGAACCCAGTCGACGATCGAGTCCGAGGGGTTGAGCGCGTAGAACTTGGACTTGTTTTCCGAACCACCGCCCTTGGCGGCGCAGATGATCTCGAGATGATGTCCGGGAACGATCTCATAATGCACGACTGCGGGCGTATTGTCGCGCGAGTTCTTGCGTGCGCCGCCCGGGTCGAGCAACACCGAGGCCCGCAGCTTGTTGTCCGGATTGTTGTAGGCGCGGCGCACGCCCTCGTCGCACATTTCCTGGACCGACAGGGTGGCTTCCCATTTGACGTCCATGCCGACCTTGAGGAAGATCACGGCGATCCCCGTGTCCTGGCAAATCGGGCGGTGTCCCTCGGCACACATGCGACTGTTGGTCAGGATCTGGGCAATCGCATCCCTGGCGGCCGGACTCTGCTCGCGCTCGTAAGCGGCGCCGAGCGCCTTGATGTAGTCAAGCGGATGGTAGTAACTAATGTACTGGAATGCGTCGGCTATGCTCTGGATGAAATCTTCCTGCTTGATCGTGGTCATTTCAGGTTCTCTCTCGTGGGTGGCCCGCGGGGCCCTTCCCCGCGGCGGGTCTCTGTTCAGTGCCGCGCGGCGTGCGGTGACTTTCCGAGCAGGATGGTCTGGGTCATGATGCGGTCGACCCAGGCCATGGCCAGCGCCGAGCACAGAAAAAGGGCATGGATCATGACTTGCCACATGATCGTATGCTCGCTCAAATTCGCTGCGTTGATGAAGGTCTTCAGCAGATGGATCGACGAGATGCCGATGATCGCCGTCGACAGTTTGATCTTGAGCACCCCGGCATTGACGTGCGAGAGCCATTCCGGCTGGTCGGGGTGGCCTTCGAGGTCGAGTCGGGAGACAAAGGTTTCGTAGCCGCCGATGATCACCATGATCAGCAGGTTGGCGATCATCACCACGTCGATCAGGCCGAGGACGACGAGCATCACCTCGGTCTCGCTAATCCGTGTGCTGCTGAAAAAGAGGTTATGAATCAGGTGTGACAACTCGATCATGAACAGATACACATACGCGCCCTGAGCAATGATCAGACCCAGATAGAGCGGTGCCTGCAGCCAGCGGCTCCAGAAGATGAACATCTCGAGTTTGTCAACAGCGGGTTTCAGGGAGGCCATTTGCTTCACGGTGAAGAGGGAGGAAGCGAGATTCTAGCATCAAGGCCTGTTTCCGTTGTGTTGCGGCCATGCCGTAAGTGGTATGTAAGATTGGCAGCGTCTAATCTGGCCCACTTGGCGTGACAAGAGGCAGGAGCAGCCGCTTATAGAGAGAGGAGCAGCTGCTTATAGATATAGATCTAGATCTGCCTTGCGCTAGGCGGGGGGCGCGAACAACGAGTTTTTCGTGACTTGTAGCATCGCTTTCTTGAATTCTCTACCAATACCTAAACAGGAGACCGGACATGTCATTGAACGAGGCCGTAAATTTTTTTGAGCCCTCTGCTGAATTTGTCAAGCAGGCCACGATTTCGGGCATGGATGCCTACCGGGCGCTGTGCGCCGAGGCGGCAAGCGATTACACCGGTTACTGGGGCCGCCTGGCCCGCGAGCATGTATCCTGGAGAACGCCGTTTACGCAGGTGCTTGACGATTCCAATGCGCCCTTCTTCAAGTGGTTTGCCGATGGCACGCTGAATGTTTCGTACAACTGCCTCGATCGCAACATCGAAGCCGGTCTCGGCGACAAGGTGGCGATCGTTTTCGAATCCGATGACGGCGAAGTCAAGCGGGTAACCTACCATGAGCTGCTGTCACGGGTAAGCCAGTTTGCCAACGGGCTTCGCGCGCGTGGCATCAAGAAGGGCGACCGGGTGCTGATCTACATGTCAATGGGCGTTGAGGGCATCGTTGCGATGCAGGCCTGTGCGCGCATCGGCGCCATTCACTCGGTCGTTTTCGGTGGTTTTTCGGCACAGTCGGTACGCGACCGGATCAACGACGCCGGTGCCGTAGCGGTGATTACCGCCGACGAGCAATGCCGAGGCGGCAAGAAGATCCCGCTCAAGCCGGCCGTCGACGAGGGCATTGCGCTGGGTGGGTGCGAGTCGGTCAAGGACGTGATCGTCTTTCAACGTACCGGCGGTGCCTGCCATATGGTTGCCGGCCGAGACATCTGGTGGCACGACGTGATCGCCGGACAGTCCGACGTTTGCGAACCGGAGTGGGTCGGTGCCGAGCACCCCTTGTTCCTCCTTTATACCTCGGGTTCGACCGGCAAGCCGAAGGGGGTGCAGCACTCGACAGGCGGGTACCTGCTGCATGCCATTCTGACCATGAAGTGGACCTTCGATCTCAAGCCAAACGATCTTTTCTGGTGCACTGCAGACATCGGCTGGGTGACCGGCCACACCTATATCACCTATGGCCCCCTGGCCTGCGGCGGCACGGAGATGGTTTTCGAAGGCATCCCGACCTATCCGGATGCCGGCCGTTTCTTGAAGATGATCCAGGACCACAAAGTCAACATTTTCTACACCGCACCGACCGCCATCCGCTCGCTGATCAAGGCGGCCGATACCAATCCGTCGGTTGCGCCTACCCAGTACGACCTGTCGTCGCTGCGCCTGCTCGGTACCGTTGGCGAACCGATCAACCCAGCGGCCTGGCAGTGGTACTACGATAGTGTTGGCGGTGCTCGTTGCCCGATTGTTGACACCTTCTGGCAAACCGAGACCGGTGGACACATGATTACGCCGCTGCCGGGTGCGACTCCGTTGGTGCCGGGTTCGTGCACCTTGCCCTTCCCGGGGATCGAGGCTGCCGTCGTCGACGAAACCGGGACCGAACTCGATTGGGGCAAGGGGGGGCTGCTGGTCGTGAAAAGGCCCTGGCCGGCAATGATTCGCAACATCTGGGGTGATCCTGAGCGCTTCAAGAAATCGTATTACCCCGATGACTTCGCTGGTAAACTCTACCTCGCTGGTGACGGTTCGATCCGCGATATCAACACTGGCTATTTCACGATCACCGGTCGTATCGACGATGTGCTGAATGTTTCCGGTCACCGCATGGGGACCATGGAGATCGAGTCTGCGCTGGTCTCGCACCCGATGGTGGCGGAAGCGGCTGTGGTCGGTCGCCCGGATGATCTGACCGGCGAAGCGATCTGTGCCTTTGTGGTGCTGAAGGGCACGCGGCCGACCGGCGAAGCGGCGAAGAAGATGGTCAAGGAGTTGCAGGACCACGTCGGCCGCGAGATCGGTCCGATTGCCAAGCCGAAGGATCTGCGCTTCGGCGAGAACCTGCCAAAAACACGTTCGGGCAAGATCATGCGTCGTCTGCTGCGCTCTCTCGCCAGAGGCGAAACGACCGCGCAGGATGTCTCGACGCTCGAGAACCCGGCGATTCTGGAGCAACTCCGCGGTTGATCGAGACAGACAGACCACCCACGGCTGACCTGGCGCCGCGCTTGAGCGCCCGGTCGTAAAGCAGGCTTCCAGGCCGGCGCCAGGAGGTGCCGGCCTGTTGAATTATTGCGATCGAGGAGCGGGTATGAGCAACAGTGCAACGGAGATGCTGGTTGCGGCCTGCCTCCAGTTCCTGCAGGCCCATCCGCCCTTTGATCGAATGGAGGCGGAGGCGCTGCGCTTTCTCGCAGAACACGTCCGGTTGGCCCATTATCCCAAGGGTGCGCGGATCCTTTCGAGCGAGATGGGGGTTGCGCGTACCCTCTACATTCTGCAGCATGGCAAGGTGCAAGTCCGGGCCAGTGGCGCGGCCAGTAGCAATGTCGAGCCTGCGCCAAACACGCTCGGTCCGGGGCAGGCCTTCGCGATTTCGGCGCTGATGGCGCAGCGACCAACTTCGAGTGCCTACGTGGCACGCGAAGAGGTTTTCTGCTACGAATTGCCGGCCGACGATTTCTTTACCCTGACCCAGAAGAGTACGGTTTTCAACCTCTTCTGCAGCCAGTATATCGCCGGCCTGCTCAGGCAATCGCAGCAGCAGTTGCAACTGCAGTTTACACAACGCGCCGCCGAGCAGAAGACCATGAATTCACCGCTTGCAATGATTGTCAAGCGGGAACCGGTCTCGGTGGTACCGGACACGTCGATTCGCCAGGTTGTTGCCTTGATGGCCGATCGCCACCTGGGTTCGATGGTGGTCGTTGATGCTGCTGATCAACCGGTGGGTATCTTTACGCTTTCCGATGTGCTGAAGCGGATTGTCTTGCCGGGTACCTCGCTGGAGCAACCGATCTCCTCGGTCATGTCGGCCACTCCGCAGACCTTGCCGCTGGCGGCCAACGCCCACGATGCGGCATTGGCCATGGCCATGCACGGCATCCGCCATGTGCTGGCTGTGGACGAAGGCGGACGACTCAGAGGCGTGGTTTCGGAGCGTGATCTATTCAAACTGCAGGGTGCCGGTCTGCGGCAGATCCGGCACGCGATCGACGCGGCGAGCAGTCTTGATGTTGTGCAGCATGCGCGTGGGGATATCCGCCAACTGTCGCTGACCATGCTTGCCGAAGGGGTCGGCGGGCAGGAGATCACGCAGTTCATCTCGACCCTCAATGATACCGTGACTCGCCGCATCATCGAAATGAATCTGGATCGGCATGACCTCTATGGCATTGACTGGGCGTGGCTGTCGTTCGGATCGGAGGGGCGTGACGAACAGACCTTCATTTCCGATCAGGATAACGGCATCGTCTATATCTGTACCGACATCATGGATCGCGAGCAGACACAGTTGCGTTTTCTCGATTTCGCTCGCGACGTCAATGCTGACCTGGACACCTGTGGTTTTCCGCTGTGCAAGGGCAATATCATGGCCAGCAACCCCAGCCTGTGCCTGACGCTGGAGGAGTGGGAGGAAAGATTCGCCCAGTGGGTACGCACACCGGAACCGCAGGCTTTGCTCAACGCCACTATTTTCTTCGATTTTCGACCGCTCTACGGACGCTTCAATCTGGCGCACCGGATGCGTCTGTCACTGTTCCGGCAGACCAGCGGTAATCCGCTGTTCCTGCGCATGCTGGCGCAGAACGCACTCAGCGTGTCGCCACCGCTGGGCAGGATACGTGACTTTGTGACCAGCGACGATCCCGAGCATCCGGGGAGCATCGACCTCAAAAAGTATGGCGTCCGCCTGTTTACCGATGCAGCGCGGGTTTTTGCACTGGCCCGTCAGGTCGAGGCAACGAACACTGCGACGCGCATCAAACGCGCCGGCGTCCTGATGAATCTTTCTCCAGAGGAGGTGGCTGCAAGCCTCGAAGGGTTCAATTTCATCCAGTTGCTGCGCTTGCGGCACCAGCATTTTGAGCAGGAACATGGACGCGAGGGCGACAATCTCATACGGCCCGATGAACTCAACGAGATTGAACGGCGCATTCTCAAAGAAGCTTTCCGACAGGCGCGCAAGCTGCAGGCACGCCTTAAACTCGATTATCAGCTCTGACCATGGCCTGGTTTTCCAGATTGTTCAGTGGCCAGGAAACGCCTATCCCAGCATTGACCGCCGGACAGCAGCAGTTGATCGCCGCCTGGCGCCAATTGCCTGCGCCGGACCTGCGGCGTTCGCACTATCGTTGTCGCTATGTGGTCGTCGACATCGAAACGACGGGCATCAACGTCAAGACCGATCACCTCTGCGCAATAGGGGCGTTGGCGGTAGTCGACGGGCAGATCGACTTCAAGGATGCCTGCCATCTGCGCTTCGGATCTGCCGAGCTCAGTGCCGATCCTGTGCCCGGCTCGCTGGTGCGCCCGCATTCGGAGTCGGCAGCCGGTCATCCGCCGGTCGACGCGTTGATCTCCTTCCTGCACTTTGTCGGCAAGGCGCCACTGATTGCATACAATGTGCCGTTTGTTGCCGCGATGATCGAACGTACGCTGACAGAATACCTCGGTATCGAGTGGAGGCTGGCGTGGATCGATCTGGCGTGGGTGATGCCGGATCTTTTTCGCGATGTCGAGCATACGGGGGGAGGGCTTGACGCCTGGCTGGACCACTTCTCCATTGTCAGCATCCGCCGTCACCATGCCATTTCTGATGCTTATGCGACGGCCCAGTTGTTGCAGATCACGATTGCCAGCGGCGCGCGCAAAGGCTTCATGACACCAGCCAGCCTGCTCGAACTTGAGAAGGCGCGTCGCCACTTGCACCAGAGCGGTTAGGCGGGCACTGAACGATGGCCGACTACCCTGTCCAGTTGCGTCGCTATTACGCTTACTACACGGTTGGTTTCTTCATTTTCATCGGGACCCTGGCGGTGCTCGAGCAGCATGGCATGCCGCCGCGCTGGATCGGTTACTCCTTTCTTTTCCTGACCATCTTCCTGTACGCAACGATTGGCGTGCTGGCGCGAACCGCCAGCGTTTCCGAGTATTACGTTGCCGGCCGGCGTGTGCCGGCGGTATTCAATGGCATGGCAACCGGCTCCGACTGGATGAGTGCGGCCTCGTTCATGGGTCTGGCCGGCACGCTCTACCTATCGGGATATCAGGGCCTGGCCTACGTGATGGGCTGGACCGGCGGCTACGTTCTTGTGGCCCTGCTGCTGGCACCTTACCTGCGACGTTTTGGCCAATATACGATCCCAGATTTCCTCGCCGCGCGTTATGGTGGCAATCTGGCGAGGCTGGTCGGTGTCTTTGCGACCATCCTGGCCTCCTTTGTTTATGTGGTTGCGCAGATCTATGGCGTCGGGTTGATTACTAGCCGCTTTGTGGGCCTGCAGTTCGAGGTCGGGGTATTTGTCGGCCTGGCCGGCATCCTGGTGTGTTCCTTTCTGGGTGGCATGCGCGCGGTCACCTGGACGCAGGTGGCCCAATACGCCATCCTGATTGTCGCCTATCTGGTGCCGGTGACCATTCTTTCGTATCAGGTCAGCGGCATTCCAGTGCCGCAGTTGACCTACGGCCAGGTGCTGCAGAAAGTGCAGGATATGGAGGAAAGGATCTTCGATGACCCGGCCGAAATCGACGCCCGCCACCGCTTCCGCGAACGTGCCGATGGTTACCACGACCGCATACTGGCGTTGCCGGACTCACTAGAGGAAGAACAGCGCAGCCTGAGCGTGCGTATCGACGATCTGAAAGGCAGTAACGCGCAAATGCGCGAGGTGGCGACGCTCGAGCGGCAGCGCCGGGAGTTGCCCAAGAGCAGCGATGAGGCGCGCAGTTATTGGGAAGGCCTGATGCATCAGGCAGCGCAGCGTGGCACAGCTCCCGATCACCATCTGACCCCCTATCCCGGGAAAGGCGATGCGGTGAACGACGGTGCGCGCGTGAACTTCCTGAGTCTGGTGTTCTGCCTGATGGTCGGCACGGCGGCCCTGCCGCATGTGCTGATGCGTTACTACACGACACCCAGCGTACGCGAAGCGCGCAATTCGGTATTCTGGTCGCTATTGTTCATCCTGGCCCTGTATCTCACCGCCCCGGCCTACGCGGCTTTTGCCAAGTATGAGATTTACACGAGTCTGGTGGGCTCATCGATGGCACAACTGCCGATGTGGGTCAATTCATGGGGCAAGATCGGTATGGTTTCGATCGAAGACATCAACGGCGATGGCATCCTGCAACTCGCCGAGCTGTCGCTCAATCCCGACGTGATTCTGCTGGCAACCCCGGAAATTGCCGGCTTGCCCTACGTCATTTCCGGTCTGGTGGCCGCCGGTGCGCTCGCCGCTGCGCTGTCCACCGCAGACGGGCTGCTGCTGACGATTGCCAGTGCTCTGGCGCACGACGTCTATTACAAGATTTTTCGCCCGCAGGCGAGTACGCAATGGCGGCTGGTGGTTTCCAAGTCACTGCTGCTGGTGGTTGCAGTCCTGGCGGCGAGCGTTGCCTCGCAGAAACCGGCGACCATCCTGTTCATGGTCGCCTGGGCGTTCTCGCTGGCAGGATCAGCTTTTTTCCCGGCATTGATTCTCGGCATCTTCTGGCGGCGGGCGACATCGGCTGGCGCGGTCAGTGGCATGGTGCTTGGCTTGCTGGTAACCATTTATTACATGGTGCGCGTCCATTTCGATGCCATTCCGTGGCTGGGAATCCACGGTATCGGCATGGAACCCTGGCTGGGGATTCAGTCAACTGCGGCCGGCGTGTGGGGCGTCGCTGCCGGCTTTCTGACGATCATCGTGGTCAGTCTGTGTGGCCGGCCGCCCAGCCAGGAAACCCAGGATTTTGTCGAAAGTGTCCGGTACCCGGAATTTGACCATTGTTGATCACTGCTCATGGGGCGACCCACAACGCGTTCGCCGGGGTCCGGGGCAGTCTTCCGTAACTACGGAGCGATACGTGCAACGCGGACGAAAGCAGCAGGAATACTGGCGGTGCAACCTCAGGATGACGGCCTTGCTGCTGGCTATCTGGTTTGTCGTGACCTTTGTCGTCAGTTACTTCGCGCGCGATCTGGCGGATATCTCCCTGCTGGGTTTGCCGCTCGGTTTCTACATGGGGGCCCAGGGAGCGCCGGTGATCTATGTGCTGATCATCTGGTGGTACGCCCGCTACATGAACCATCTCGACCGGGAGTATGGGGTCAACGACAGAGAGGGAGAAGACTGATGCGCTCACCCGGAACTGCCATGTGCAGAAGCCCAAAGTTCTGTAGGTTCTGCCGTTTTTATCCTTTTTGTGCTTGACCCAAAGCGTGCGGAGAGGCCGCCTGCCGGGGTGCTTCCGCGGATTGCGGCAGGGGCGCAAACCCACATCGCTGTTTGCTCACCACAGAACCACAAAAATCACTCAACCTGGATCGATAGCAAGCCGTTAATCAGTGCAAGAGCTTCACTTTGCGGAGAAATCTCATGGTGCACATCTGTACCGAGCGAACCGATCTCGACGAATTGATCGGTAACCAATACTGGAGCGGGCAACACCTGTGTTTTCATTACGGTCCACTGGCACTGGCCATGAAAGGAGGCGAGGAGTTGATTCTCGAACAATGTGAGGCGCTTTCTCCCTTCATGCTCGCCAAGGTCAATTTCCTGCTCCACGACCTCTTCATTGACGACACGGCGGAGATGATTCGCCCGCAGGAGGGCTTCCGGCTTACGCTCAGGCGCTCGGAGGCGATAGAGAATCGGGAGCAGAAGGCACGCGCTGTCTGACTGGATATAAAGGTCGGCTCAACTTTCGACCCGATACTCGGCGGATCGCGCGTGCGCCGGCAGACCCTCGCCATACGCCAGCGTTGCCGCGATGCGTCCGAGGGTCTGCGAACCGGCCTGCGATACCCGGATCAGGCTGGTCCGTTTCTGAAAGTCGTAGACTCCCAGCGGTGAAGAGAAGCGGGCGCTTCCGGACGTCGGCAGGACATGGTTGGGGCCGGCACAGTAGTCGCCGAGCGCCTCCGAGGTGTAAGGACCGATGAAGATCGCGCCGGCGTGCCGAATCTTGTCCACCCAGGTTTCGGCATCGGCCATTGACAGTTCGAGGTGTTCGGGGGCGATGCGGTTGGCGATATGGCAGGCCTCGTCGAGATCGCGCACCTGGATCAGCGCGCCGCGATTTTCAAGTGCTGCCCGAATGACCCGTTGACGCGGCATCGTCGGCAGCAAATCGTCGAGCGCAGCGGCAACGCGTTCGATATAGGCAGTATCCGGACAGACCAGGATCGACTGTGCGAGTTCATCGTGTTCGGCTTGCGAGAAAAGATCCATGGCCACCCAGGCGGGGTTGGTCTGCCCGTCGCAAATGACGAGGATCTCCGACGGACCGGCAACCATGTCAATACCGACGACCCCATAGACACGGCGTTTGGCGGCGGCGACGTAGGCATTGCCGGGGCCGACGATCTTGTCCACCTGCGGAATGGTCTGTGTGCCGTAGGCCAGAGCGGCGATCGCCTGCGCACCGCCGATGGTGAATAAGCGATCGACGCCAGCCAGCGCGGCAGCGGCGAGAACCAGTGGGTTGTGCTCGCCGGCTGGCGTCGGCACGACCATGATCAGTTCCCTGACTCCGGCAACGCGCGCCGGAATCGCGTTCATCAGCACCGACGAGGGGTACGACGCCTTGCCGCCGGGAACGTAGAGGCCGACGCGGTCAAGGGGGGTCACTTTCTGGCCCAGCATCGTGCCGTGCGTCTTCTCGCCTTCGTCTTCGTATTGCCAGCTCTGTAGCGGCTGTCGTTGGTGGTAGCTGCGCACCCGCTCGGCGGCGGCTTCGAGTGCCTGCCTTTGCGTCGGCGGCAGAGCGGCGAGTGCTTGCTGCAGTTCGCTCTGCGAGAGTTCGAGTTCGGCCATCGAGTTGGCGCTCAAGGCATCGAAACGCTGGGTGTACTCGATCACCGCGGCATCGCCACGTGCCTTCACTTCGGAAAGAATGTCGGCGACAGTCTGTTCGACGCAGGCGTCCTGCGCGGCTTCGAAGGCCAGCAGGGCATCGAGTCGCTCTTTGAAGTCGGGATCGGTGCTGGAAAGGCGTTTGATTGCGATCATGGGGCGACCACTCCGGCGATGGCTTCTAGAATCGGTGCCAGTAATTCGCGTTTCAGCTTGAGCGCGGCCTGATTGACGATCAATCGCGACGAGATGTCC
Source organism: Candidatus Accumulibacter cognatus (assembly GCA_013414765.1). Classification (GTDB taxonomy): domain Bacteria; phylum Pseudomonadota; class Gammaproteobacteria; order Burkholderiales; family Rhodocyclaceae; genus Accumulibacter; species Accumulibacter cognatus. The sequence continues at coordinate 607,248 of CP058708.1, read as the reverse complement.
ATGATGTGCTCACAGGCGAGCAGATGGTTGGCTTTCAGCGTGCTGCCGGTGGATACCAGATCGACGATGGCGTCGGCGAGGCCGGCCAGTGGCGCGAGTTCCATCGATCCGTAGAGTTTGATCAGGTCGACATGCACACCCTTGGCCGCGAAGTGTTCGCGGGCAATATTGACGTACTTGGTCGCCACCTTGAGACGCGCGCCCTGGCGCACCGCGTACGCGTAGTCGAAACCGGCGGGAACGGCGACCATCATCCTGCACTTGGCAATCTTCAGGTCGATCGGCTGGTAAAGACCCTCACTGCCGTGTTCCAGGAGAATGTCCTTGCCGGCGACACCGAGGTCAGCCGCCCCGTATTGCACATAGGTTGGGGTATCGGTCGCGCGGACGATGACCACACGAACGTTTTCCCGATTGGTTGGAATGATCAAACGGCGAGAGCTCTCGGGATCCTCAAGCGGTTCGATCCCGGCGGCGGCCAGCAGAGGCAGGGTTTCGTCAAATATCCGGCCTTTCGATAGAGCAATGGTGATGCCGTTCACAACCTTTTCCCTGCACGACAAAGCCCGCATTCTACCGCAATGCGGCCGCTGCGGCGGCACACGCATGCGTCGCACGGCGTGGCAAAGGGCTGGCGAAGTTGCGGTTCGCCGCCTTCCCGAAGCGTGCTGTGTCAAGACGAAGTACTAGAGTTTGGGCATAAATGGCGTATTATTCGGGCGCCGCGGCCAAAGCAGAGGGAAAACCTGCAGAAAAGCAAGAGTGATCAAGTGCACGCGGTCCCATGGCGCTGGTTCTGGTTGTCTCTCTTCCGAGAGCAAGCGGGGTTCATGGCCGACGAAAATACAGGAGGAGCACACAGATGGAGCACCCTTATCTTTACATCAACCTTGGTCTGATCCTGGCTTTTGTTGCCGGTAATGCCTTTTTTGTCGGTTCGGAGATCGCCATCTCCTCGGCACGCCGCAGCCGTATCAAGCAGTTGGCCGAGGAAGGCGACAAGCGCGCAGCGCGGGTCGAGATGCTGCACAATGAGCCGGAACGCTTCTACTCGGTGACCCAGGTCGGCATCACACTGGTTTCGCTCGGACTTGGCGCCGTCGGTATGGAGACCATCAGCACGCTGACGGATTCGACCTTCGTGTCGATCTTTGCCCTGTTCGGCGACAGCGAAGCACTCCTCAAGGCGGCACACACGGTCTCGTATGTCTTCGCCTTTGTCGTCATTTCGTTTCTGCATGTGGTTGCCGGCGAACTGGCGCCCAAGGTGCTGGCCTTCCACAAGGCCGAGCAGATGAGCATGGCGGTGGGCGGCATGATCAACCTTCTCTACCTCACCTTCCGGCCGCTGATCTTCATCATGAAGATGTCTTCGGACGCCTTGCTGCGGCTTTTCGGGCAGCGGAATCTCGAAGGCGAGGGTCACAGCCACTTCACGATGTCGGTCGAGGAAATCCGCATGATTCTCTCGGCGAGCGAGAAGGACGGGACGCTGGCGCCGGAGGAAACGGAGATGATCCGCGGGGTGTTCAAACTCGACGAGCACACGGTACGCGAGGCCATGATCCCGCGCACGCGCATCCGGGCGTTGGCGCAGGAAGATACCCTGGCCGACGCCTTGCGTGTTTTTCGCGACGTGCCGCACGCGCGCTTTCCGGTGTACGACAAGAGCCTGGACCGGATCACTGGCGTGGTGGCAATCAAGGAACTGCTGACAGCGATGGCCGAGAGCCCCGGCCAGACGCTCCAGGAAGTCAGTCACCGTCCAGTCGCCGATTTCGTGCAGGCGCCGTACGTGGTTCCCAACAGCAAATTGCTGAGCGACCTGCTCAAGGACTTCAAGCGTACCCGGCAGCAGATGGCGGTGGTGATCGACGAGTATGGCGGAACCGAGGGGATCATCACGCTCGAAGACATCCTCGAGGAAATCGTGGGCGATTACGAGGACGAATTCACTCGTCAGGCGAGGCGAGTCAGGAAACTGATTGGCAGTCAGTACGAAATCGACGCCTCGATGCGGGTTTCCGACCTCGACGTCCTGCTTGATTTTCCGTTCCCGACCGATGACGATTACGTCACCCTGGCGGGACTGTTCTACAAGAAGCACGGCAGCGTACCGAAGGTCGGCGATACCGTCCAACTGGAAGGCGGGCAACTGACGGTGCTCGAGATGGATAACCATCGGATCACCCTTTTGAAGTTCGAAGATACCGCCGTCGGAGAGGATGGGGTCGTGCGCCTCGTCGAAAACTCTTCGGCAGCAGATATCAATGCACCTTCCGCCGAAGAGTCGCACACAACGCGCTAGCGGCGGCTTGCCAGGGCGCCTCGCGGCGCTTCCGACACGCTGCTGCTAATGTGATAGTCGCGTCAGGGACTCACGAATCTCCCCCCCACTTGTTGCGGGGGCGCAGGCGGGGTCTCCCGGAGCACTACTCCGCGCCGCCGTAGCCGGCCCGCGATGCAGCGCGGGCCGTGGGGAGGGGTCGGGGGATGAGATGGGGAATTCGCAGAGCATGCTCTGTGCCCATCGAACGATGCTCCGCGGTATGCAAGCTGGAATGCGCCCTGCAAGGGAGGGAAACGGCCATGACTTTCATGATCGGGATGTGCCTGGAAAAGTCATGACCGTTAGCGAACGCAATCGACCGAGTAGACTGGCTTGCCATCGACGATTGCCTTGACCAGGCCATGGACGTCGTTTTCGAAGCCAGGGAAGTGTTCGTTGAAGTCGCGCGCGAACTGCAGGTAGCGGACGATCGTGGCGTTGAAGCGCTCGCCCGGGATCAGCAGGGGAATTCCCGGTGGGTAAGGAGTCAGCAGGGTGCTGGTGATCCGTCCCTCCAGATCGTCGATCGGAACGCGGTCGATCTCGCGATGCGCCATGCGGGCAAAAGCATCGGTCGGCTTCATCGCCGGCTCCATGTCCGAGAGGTACATGCGGGTGGTCAGATGCGCGACATCGTTGGCCGCGTAGATGCCGTGGATCTGCTTGCAGAGGTCTTTCAGCCCGAGCTTCTCGTAGCGCGGATTCTTGGCCAGGAACTCCGGCATCACCTTCCATAACGGCATGTTCTGGTCGTAGCCATCCTTGAACTGCTGCAGTTCGGTGACCAGCGTGTTCCAGCGACCCTTGGTGATGCCGATGGTGAACATGATGAAAAAGGAATAGAGACCACACTTCTCGACGATGATGCCGTGCTCGGCCAGGTACTTGGTGACGATTGCCGCCGGAATTCCCCAATCGGCGAAGTCTCCGTCGACATCGAGACCCGGCGTAATGACCGTCGCCTTGATTGGGTCGAGCATGTTGAAGCCTTCGGCGAGCATGCCGAAGCCGTGCCAACGTTCGCCGGGCTTGAGGATCCACGCCGAGCGGTCTGCGAGGCCTTCTCCCGAAAGGTCTTCCGGGCCCCAGACCTTGAACCACCAATCGGCCCCCCATTCCTTTTCGACCTTGCGCATGGTGCTGCGGAAGTTGAGCGCTTCGGCAATAGACTCGTCAACCAGTGCGGTGCCGCCGGGAGCCTCCATCATCGCTGCCGCGACGTCGCAGGAGGCGATGATCGCGTACTGCGGCGAGGTCGAGGTGTGCATCAGGTAAGCTTCGTTGAAGACATCGCGGTCGAGCCTGCGCCCTTCGGAATCCTGAACGAGAATCTGCGAGGCTTGCGAGAGACCGGCCAGCAGCTTGTGCGTCGACTGCGTCGAAAAAATCACCGCATCCTTGCAGCGCGGGCGGTCGGCGCCGATGGCATGGTAATCGCCGTAGAAATCGTGAAAAGCCGCGTGTGGCAGCCAGGCCTCGTCGAAGTGCAGGGTATCGATCACGCCATCGAGCATTTCCTTGATTTCTTCGACGTTGTAGAGAATCCCGTCGTAGGTGCTCTGGGTGATGGTGAGTACGCGCGGTCTGGCGGCGACCGCGCGCGCGAAAGGATGCGCCGCAATCTTCTTCTGGATGTTCGCCCAGCGGAACTCTTCTTTCGGGATCGGCCCGATGATCCCATAGTGGTTGCGGGTCGGCATCAGGAAAACGGGGATGGCGCCGGTCATGATGATCGAATGGAGTATCGATTTGTGACAATTCCGATCGACGACGACGACATCGCCCGGCGCGACGGTCGAATGCCAGACGATCTTGTTCGAGGTCGAGGTGCCGTTGGTGACGAAGAAAAGGTGATCGGCATTGAAGATGCGGGCCGCGTTGCGCTCCGAGGCAGCAACCGGGCCGGTATGGTCGAGTAGCTGGCCAAGTTCCTCGACGGCATTGCAGACATCGGCGCGCAGCATGTTCTCGCCGAAGAACTGGTGGAACATTCGCCCGACCGGACTCTTCAGGAAAGCGACGCCGCCCGAGTGACCGGGGCAGTGCCACGAATACGACCCATCCTCGGCATAGTGTGTCAGGGCGCGGAAGAAGGGCGGCGCCAGGCTTTCCAGGTAGGCTTTGGCCTCGCGCACCACATACCGGCCGATGAATTCGGCGGTATCCTCGAACATGTGGATGAAGCCATGCAACTCTCGTAGCACGTCGTTCGGGATGTGGCGCGAAGTACGCGTCTCGCCGTACAGGAAGATCGGGATATCCTCGTTGCGACAGCGAATTTCCTTGACGAAGGCGCGCAGGCTGCCGACGGTCTGGTCGGCCTTGCCGTTCCTGAAGTCTTCGTCGTCGATGGACAGGATGAAGGCCGAGGCGCGGCTCTGTTGCTGAGCAAACGAAGTCAGGTCACCATAGCTGGTCACTCCAAAGACTTCAAAACCCTTCTTCTCGATCGCCTTGGCCAGCGCGCGAATCCCGAGCCCGCCGGTGTTTTCCGAACGGTAGTCCTTATCGATGACGATGACCGGAAAATTGAAATGCATTCAGGGATCCCGTATCAAGAGTGAGAGGGCGGGAGTGCGGCGACCCACGCAGCGTACTTGATTTGCCTGCCTCGGTACCTGGTAAGGGTGTGGCCTCGCATGCCCATCAGATCTTCGGCAAGGTCACGCCCATCTGGCCCTGATACTTGCCGCCACGATCCTTGTACGATGTTTCACATTCCTCGTCGGATTCGAAGAACAGAACCTGCGCGATGCCTTCATTGGCGTAAATCTTGGCGGGCAGAGGTGTCGTATTCGAGAACTCGAGCGTCACATGACCTTCCCACTCCGGTTCAAAGGGCGTGACGTTCACGATGATGCCGCAGTTGCTGACGAATATCCCGGAGGCAAGGGCAAAGTTTCCAGCTTCAGGCACGGTCAGGCAATAGACGTCGTGGTCTCCTGCCAATTCCCGGATACCGGCAACCTTGTGGTTATACGGTGTTTGTCCCCGAAACGCGGCGAGAACCTCCGGGAAGCGATGGAATACCGATCGGTCACATTTCAGAAGACGTGCGGCGCCACGGATCGAACCGGTGCTGTCGAGTGCCCAACGTACCCGGTCCGCGTTGATCTCCCCACGCCGATTGATGTCCCGCGCGACTTCCGCCTGGCGTTGTCGGCGTTCGCCTGTGTCTCTTGCCCAGGCTTCGCGCGAACTGTTTCCCTGTGCTTGCCTGGCATGTGGATCCGAATAGTGTCGTACCATGGACTCCCGCTGCTGGCGACGGCGCTCCTCGGTCCAGTTTTCCGATTGCTTTTCACGCAAGCGCGCGCGCGCCTGTGTGTACCTTTCGTCGCTCCAGAATTGTCTGGCGCGCTCGCGCTGGACCTTTGAGAAGTGTTCAATCCACCCCGGCCTGCTGCTTCGTAAGCACTCGAAGGCTTCCCGAATTGCCAAGCTGTGCTCGTCTGGGTCGAAGTCTGCCCCGTAGCCTTTGGCATTGTGCATGCGGATATGCTCGGCGGCCGGCATGCGCCCGATATTCCACGGAGAGTTGTTGAGGCGGTCGAAGTCCTTGTGGTGCCGGTGCGTAGCCAGGATGTCTTCATAGATACCATGCCGAATATTCCATTCATCAGCAAGGCGGTGAGTGGGGTAGAGATGGCCATTCAAGGGTTGATAGACAGCTTCGTAACCACGCACCAAGCGGCGATAGAGGGGCATCAAGGAATCGTTCGGACGCAACTGACACGCGGGAATGAGCCTGCCATCGCGCAGGACAAATTCGTGGTCGGGCGTGCAGTGGATGACCGTTCGATTGTCGAGGGTGATTTCCAGCAATGAATCCCGTCCGATGAAGCGAGGTGCTTCGAGCATTGCTGCGCCAATCCTGCCGAACTGGCCGATCCCATAGCCCCAGAACAACTCACCGTCTTCCGCTCGGCGGGCCATCTCCTCCAGGGTTGGTGCCGTGCCGTCGAGCAGGGCTACGCGGGTATCGCCGCGGAAGCAACGGGCATAAGTACTTTTCCCGAGGCAGACCGTCAGGACGCTGCGCGGAATGCGGAAATACTCGATGGTGCGCGCCAGGGCGAAGGAATTCGGAGGAATGATGCAGAAATCGTTCTTGACCTCGACGAACGAATTCGGATCGAAGTTCTTCGGGTCAACGATCGTCGAGTTCAGATTGGTGAACAGCTTGAATTCGTTCGAACAGCGAATGTCGTAGCCGTAGCTGGAAGTGCCGTAGGAAACGATGCGGCGGCCATCGATCTCGCGCACCTGATTCGGCTCGAAAGGGTCGATCATGCCGTACTCTGCCGCCATGCGGCGGATCCACCTATCCGATTTGATTGACATTGCCGGTCATCCGAACACCGCTTGCGCAGGAAAGGCATCCATTCTACGGTGTCCGGGCCAGGGAAGGAACTATCCGGTACGTCGTCGAGAGCGAGAGGCAGCCGCCTGTCTCAAGTGTTCTGGACGACGATGCTCGGAAACTTGGCACTCATGTCCCTGGCACGCTCGGCAACCTTGATCGCCAGACGGCGAGCAATCGTCCGATAAATCTCGGCGGCGCGCGATTCCGGTGCGCCGATCACCGTCGGCTTGCCGGAGTCGGTCAGTTGGCGAATCGAGAGTTCCAGTGGCAGGGCACCGAGGAACTCGGTGTCGTAATCCCGGCACATCTGCTCGCCGCCGCCCTGGCCGAAAATGTATTCCTCGTGGCCACACTTCGTGCAGATGTGGATGCTCATGTTTTCCACCAAGCCGAGAATCGGGATGCCGACCTTCTCGAACATCTTCAGTCCCTTGCGCGCGTCGATCAGGGCGATGTCCTGCGGGGTGGTGACGATGACCGCGCCGGTGACCGGTACCTTCTGCGCCAGCGTCAGCTGCGTGTCGCCGGTTCCGGGGGGCATGTCAACCACCAGATAATCGACATCCTGCCAGTTGGTCTGCTTGAGCAATTGCTCGAGCGCCTGGGTGACCATCGGCCCACGCCAGACCATCGGTGAATCGATGTCGATCATGAAACCGATCGACATCGCCTGCAGGCCATGCGCCTGTAGCGGGTCCATCGACGTACCATCCTGCGATTCCGGTTTCTGACCGACCAGGCCCAGCATCTGCGGCTGCGAAGGCCCATAGATATCGGCGTCGAGCAGACCCACAGTGGCCCCTTCCTGGACCAGCGCCAGGGCCAGATTCACCGCCGTCGTGCTCTTCCCGACGCCCCCCTTGCCGGAGGCGATGGCGATGATGTTCTTGACACCGGGCAGTGGCTTCAGGCCGCGCTGGACAGTGTGGGCGACGATCCTGACAGTGACATTGACGCTGACATTACCGATTCCGGGGAGGTCCCGGAGTTTCGTGATCACCGCGCGACGGATGTCGTCAAGCTGGGTTCTTGCCGGATAGCCCAGTTCGATATCGAGCGAGAGGTCGGCGCCATCGATCCTGATGTTCCTGACGGAACGTGTCGAGACATAATCCTTTTGGGTATTGGGATCGATCAATTCCTTGAGTGCCGCCTGTACGGCTTCAGTCGTTACTGCCATGGTGAAAAGCTCCTGTAGTGGATAGCTGCGTCATCTAGTTTGGTCAGACGCTTTCCGGCTGGCGAGACTGTCGAACCCAGTCCCGCCAGGCAGCAAAAACGGCCGGGTGCAAGGCCGCGATGACCGGGCGCCGCCAGACGTCATCGGCGTCGTAGTCATCTTCTGCCAGGGTGCACATCTGGCCGCCGGCCTCGCGCAGGATCAGGCTGCCGGCGGCGTAATCCCAGAGCATCTGGCCACCGTGCAGGTAGAGGTCGAGTCGGCCCGCGGCGAGGTTGCACCAGTCGAGCGTCGAACTGCCGTAATTGCGCTGCGAGTAGAAAGGCGGGCTGACGGCGATTCGGTCAGCCAGCGGCTTCGGGATCCGTTTGAAATCGACGCCGCCGACGGCACGGCGGATATCCGCGGTCACCTGGCGCAAGGGCAGGCGGCGGCCATTGAGGTAGGCGCCATTGCCTTCGCGGGCATAGAACATTTCGTCGGTGATCGGGTTGTAGGTCACCGCCAGGCGTGCTCGCCGCGCACTCATCCAGGCGATGGAAATGGCAAAGCAGGGCAGCCCGTTGATGAAATTGGTGGTGCCGTCAATCGGGTCGATACACCACAGACCGTGTTCGTCGGTGCTGCCCTCGTGCCAGCCGGCGCGTTGCATTGCCGGGGACATTTCTTCACCGATGATCGGGCAGGCAAGGATCTCGGTCAGGCGCCCGACAAGAAACTGCTGCGCCGCGAGATCGGCTTCCGAGCACAGTGAACCGTCGTCCTTGCGTTCTCCATGGCTGACCCGCAGGAAGCGCGGAGTGATTTCTCGCTGCGCAACCTCGCGGACCACCGCGATGCTGGCGTCGAGCATGCGCTTCAGATGGGCGTCAGTGATCGCCGGCGTACCCGCGCCTTCTTCGTTGCGCATTCTGGATCAGTCGCGCCACTTGATCGAGCAACCCATGCTGGCGGTCTGCTCGTGTGGGCCACAACCGGTTTCGGCGACCAGGCGCATGGCTTCGACCAGCTCGCGTCGGGCATCGGGGGGAGCCGGCATGCGGCCGCTGGCGTCGAGACGTCCGCGGTACTGTAATTGCAGGTCGCGGTTGAAGCCGAAGAAGTCCGGCGTACACACCGCACCGTAACGGCGTGCCACCTCCTGGGTGGAGTCATGCAGATAAGGAAACGAAAAATTCAGATCCCGGGCCACGCGTTGCATGTTTTCAACGGAGTCCTCGGGGTATTCGGCCGGATCGTTGCTCATGATGGCCGCGACGCCGATCCCCTGGGCCTGCAGTTCGCGCGCGTCGCGGCAAATGCGGTCGATGATCGCCTTGACATAGGGGCAGTGGTTACAGATAAACATCAGCAACAGGCCATTCGGTCCGCGCAGGCTGGCGAGCGTCTGCCGGGAACCGTGGGTATCCTCGAGCTCGAAGTCAGGCGCTTGCCAGCCAAAGTCACAAACAGGGGTATTGAGCGCCATACAGGGGGCTGCCTCCAAACAACGACCATCAAGCAAGGAAACTCTTATAATACCACGGTGAATGGTCCCCGCTTTCATTGCCCGATGCCGCTGGTGGCCGGCGCGTGCGTCGATTTGCCTGAACGGGTAGCGCAGCATGCGATCAGGGTCTTGCGCCTGCGCACTGGCGATGACTTGACCCTCTTCAATGGTGCCGGCGGGGAATATCCTGCCCGGATCGTTGGCATTGAACGGGCGCGGGTCAGCGTCGATGTCCTGGAGTGGGTCGGCCACGAGCGTGAATCGCCCTTGTCGGTCACCTTGGTGCAGGCGTTGCAGGCCAGCGAAAAAATGGACTGGACGGTACAGAAGGCCGTCGAGCTGGGTGTCCGGCGCATCGTTCCGGTCGTTTCGAAACGCAGTGTGCTGCGCCTCGAAGGCGAACGCGCATTACGCCGGCTTGAGCACTGGCGCGGCGTCGCCGCCGCAGCCTGCGAACAATGCGGGCGCAACCGGCTGCCGGAAGTGACGGTTCCGGAAAGCCTTGAACACTGGCTGGCCCGGGAACCCGCGGCAGGTGTCCTTCGCCTCCTGCTGGCGCCAGGCGCGCGGCGTTCACTGGCCACGTTGCCGGGACCGCCGGCGGGTGGGTGGGTTGAGCTGTTGATCGGTGCCGAGGGCGGTCTCACGCCCGAGGAAGCGCAGTTGGCGTCCTTGACCGGTTTTTTGCCGGTGCATTTTGGGCCGCGCATCCTGCGTACCGAAACCGCTGGTCTGGCTGCTCTGGCAGCAATCCAGTTTTTATGGGGTGACTTGAAAGAGGAGACGACGGATGTTTGAATCAGCAGAGTTGGGACACAAGATCGACAAGGAAACGTTCAAGGCAGAGGAGCCCAAGCTGCGCGCGGCGCTGCTCGAAACGCAGCAACTGCTGCGCGAGAACGGCAGCTTTCCGGTAATCATCCTGATCAGCGGCGTCGACGGGTCCGGAAAAGGGGAAACCATCAACGTTCTCTACGAATGGATGGATCCCCGTTACCTGTCGACACACGCTTTTTATGCGCCGACTGCCGAAGAGCGCGCTCACCCCTCGATGTGGCGTTACTGGCGGGCGCTACCACCTAAAGGGCGAATGGGGATCTTCGCCGGTTCATGGTATTCGCATCCAATCGCCGAGCGGATTAGCAACGACCTGTCGCGATCCGATTTCGATCAGCGCATGGACCAGCTCAACCGCTTCGAGGCGATGTTGGTCAACGAGGGTGCGCTGGTGCTCAAGTTCTGGATACACCTTTCCAAGGACGCGCAGCGCGAGCGCCTGAAGGCGATCGAGGCAAACCCGCTGACCCGCTGGCGGGTCACCAAGACCAGCTGGGATCGCCTGAAGACCTACGACAAGATGCAGGAAGTAGCCGGCCACCTGTTGCGCACGACGAATACCCCCTGGGCGCCGTGGATCATCGTCGAGGGAACCGACGATCGTTATCGTTCGCTGACCGTTGGCAAGACGATTCTCGATTCGGTGCAGAAGCGACTGGCTGACAAGCGGGACCAGAATTCGCCGGTGGCCCCGCCCTTCTCGCCACGGATCGACCGTCTCGACGTGCTGAGTTCGCTGGACATGACGCAAAGCCTGACGAAAAAGGTGTACGAGACCGAGCTGGCGACCTGGCAGGGGCGTCTGGCAGAGCTGATGCGCCACCCCGAGTTCAAAAAGCGGGCCCTGATCCTCGCCTTTGAAGGTTCGGACGCGGCCGGCAAGGGCGGTGCCATCCGGCGGGTGATGTCGGCGATGGATGCACGCCAGTATCAGATCATCCCGATTGCTGCTCCGACCGAAGAGGAGCGTGTCCAACCCTATCTGTGGCGATTCTGGCGGCACATGCCGCGGCTCGGACGCGTGGTCATATTTGACCGCACCTGGTATGGGCGCGTGCTTGTCGAACGGGTCGAGAGATTCTGCAGCGAGGCAGACTGGTTGCGTGCCTATTCCGAGATCAACGATTTCGAGCATGACCTCTGGCATGCTGGCGGAATCGTCATCAAGTTCTGGCTGCAGATCAGCGACGATGAGCAGCTCAAACGCTTCGATGAACGCGCCAAGGTCGAGCACAAGCGCTTCAAGATTACCGAGGAAGACTGGCGCAACCGCGAGAAGGCCGGGGCCTACCATGAAGCGGTCTGCGACATGATCGATCGCACCAGTTCCGGCACCGCGCCGTGGACGATCGTCGAATCCAACGACAAGTTGTTTGCCCGGATCAAGGTTCTGCGGACGATCTGCGAGCGTCTGGAGAAAGAACTCAAGGTCGAGCCGATGAAAGAGCCCAGGGTCCTGGTTGCGAAAGCGCCCAAGACCGAGGTGACGAAGGAAGCAGACGCCAGGGAAGTCAAGGAAGAGCACGAACACGCGTCGAAGTCCGAGCAGGCCAAGCAGTCAAAAACCCGACCGGCGCACGCGTCGAGAGCCGGGAAGGCGAGGTCTGCCAAAGAGGCGAAAGCTGTCGTCGAGACCGAGGACAAGGACAGACCTGCCGTTTGAAATGTCCAAGGACTTGAGCGCTGGCCAGTTCGTCGCCTGGTTCCGATCGGTTGCGCCGTACGTCAATCTCTTTCGCGGCAAGACCTTTCTCATCGCCTTCGGCGGCAAGGCGATCGCCGGACAACTGGCACGTACGCTGGCCTATGACGTGAATCTGCTGGCCGCGCTCGGTGTGCGCCTGGTACTGGTGCACGGCGCACGGCCGCAGATCGAGAAGTTGATGCGCGAGCGTGGCCTGCAGTCGGTCTACCATGGCAACTATCGCATTACCGATGCCAAGGCGATCGCCTGCGTGATCGACGCGGTGGGCAGCATCTATGTCGAAATCGAGGCCCTGCTTTCGCAGGGTCTTGCCGATACGCCCATGGCCAACAGCACGATTCGCGTCGTTGGCGGCAATTTCATTACCGCCAAGCCGGTCGGGGTCGTCGATGGCGTCGATCTGCAATACTCGGGGCAGGTGCGCAAGCTCGACGCCGAGGGCATCCGTGCGCAGCTCGGCCTGGGCAACATCGTCCTGCTTTCGTGCATCGGTTCGAGCCCGACCGGGGAAATCTTCAACCTGGCGATGGAGGAGGTGGCAGAGGCGGTGGCCACCTCGCTGCTTGTCGACAAGCTGATCTTTCTGAGCGATAGCCGAGGCGCCACCGATATCGACGGCGCCCTGCTCGATGAACTGACCGTCGAGGCCGCCGAAAGGCTGATCAGTCTCGGCGACTGGTTGTCGACCGACCTCAAGCGCTACCTTCCCTGCGCGGTCCGGGCCAGCCGGGCCGGCGTCGGGCGCGTGCACCTGATCGGTTACGACGAGGATGGCACGCTGCTGCGTGAACTCTTCACGCACGACGGCGTGGGCACGGTGATCACCCAGAAATCGCTAGAGCAGATGCATGACGCCGGGCCAGACGATATCGGCGGCCTGGTGGCGCTGATCGAGCCCCTCGAAGAGGATGGCACACTGGTACGTCGCTCGCGCGAGTTGCTCGAACGCGAGATCACACGATTCTCGGTGGTTGAACACGACGGCGTGATTGTCGGCTGTGCCGCGCTATACCCCTACGGCGAGGACCAGGCCGAACTGGCCTGCCTGGCCGTGCATCCGCACTATCGTCGCTGGGGCTATGGTGCGCTGCTGATGAAGCGGATCGAGACGCAAGCGCGTGCAGCCGGCGTCAAGCGTCTGTTTGTCCTCACCACGGCGACTTCGCAGTGGTTCAAGGAACGCGGTTTCAGCGTCCGCCCGATTGACGAGTTACCGGCCGAAAAGCGGCTGGTGTATAACCTGCAACGCCGCTCGATCGTATTGATGAAGGAACTGTAAGGCTGCCGGCAGCGGGTCGGATTCGTGAGGCGCTGCAGCGACTTTCACATTCGGGTTCGCATCGGCGGAATTTCCCAAGAAGTTAAGGAGTGTTTTGAATGGCAAGAATGGTCAATTGTGTCAAGCTCGGTCGCGAGGCTGAAGGTCTTGATTTTCCCCCGGTTCCCGGTGAGCTGGGCAAGCGGATTTATGAATCGGTCGCCAAGGAAGCATGGCAGCAATGGGTGCGCATGCAGACCATGATCATCAACGAGAACCGCCTCAACCTGGCCGATGCCGCGCATCGCAAATATCTGACCGAGCAGATGGAGCGGCATTTCTTCGGTAGCGGCGCCGACAAGGTGCAGGGCTACGTGCCGCCTCGCGCCTGAGAGGTCGCGCTGCTTGACGGCGGCTGAACAGCCGCCGGCCCGTGCGCTTCGGTTTCGACCGTTCGGTCGGCGGTCAGCATCTTCACTCCGGCAGCCGTACCGAGCAGGCAGATATCCGCCGGACGACGGGCGAACAGGCCGTTGCTGACCACGCCGACGATCTGGTTGATGCGGCTTTCCAGTTCAACCGGGTCGGCCATCACGAGTCCGCCGAGGTCCAGGATCAGGTTGCCGTTGTCGGTCACGAAACCTTCGCGCAGTTGCGGTTTGCCACCGATCCGGGCGAGTTCGCGTCGGACATGGCCAAGCGCCATCGGGATGACCTCGACGGGCAGCGGGAAAGCGCCAAGTACCGGCACCAGTTTCGAGGCATCGGCGATACAGACGAATTTTTGTGCCACGGCAGCGACGATCTTCTCGCGCGTCAGAGCGCCACCCCCGCCCTTGATCATCTGCATCGCCGTGTTGATCTCGTCGGCGCCGTCCACGTAGACCGGCAGGTAGGCCACGTCGTTGAGTTCGAAGACGACGATGCCGTGGCCTTCCAGTCGCTTTCTCGTCGCCTCCGAACTTGCCACCGCTCCCCGGATCCGGTCCCGAATCCGGGCCAGCTCATCGATGAAGCAGTTGGCGGTCGAGCCCGTGCCGACGCCGACGATTTCTCCCTCGATCACCTGCGCGATCGCCGCGCGAGCGACGGCTTTCTTGAGTTCATCCTGAGTCATGGCGGTCCCTGCTGGAGAAAGTTGGAGGCTGCCATTGTATCGAAGTGACGGGCTGCCCGGCCTGCCCGTTGCACGCAGTCTGTTCCGACCGGGTAATTGAATGTCCGAAAACGGCCAGCTCTGTCGAACGCTTGCCGCTAGACTGGCAGCATGCCTGAAGCCAACGACCCTCCCGTAACGATGCCAGCCCCTGCTGGCCGGTTCACCCCGGCTGCCTGCTACCAGGCAATGAAGGCGCATGACATACGCTTCGATGGCCGATTCTTTGTCGGCGTTTCCTCGACGCGCATCTATTGCCGGCCGATCTGCCGGGTGAAGTTGCCGCGCTTCGAGAATTGCAGTTTCTACGTCAGCGCAGCGGCCGCTGAAGCAGCCGGCTATCGGCCTTGTCTGAAGTGCCGGCCGGAACTCGCGCCCGGATTCGCCGCCAGCGAGGCGAGTGCGAAGCTGGCACAGACCGCGGCGCGCTTCATCGAAGACGCCATCGCGGGGATCGGTGGAGCAGCCAAGTGCGATGCGGATCACCCTTTGAGCGCCATTGCCGCGCGCGTCGGAGTGAGCGATCGGCACTTGCGGCGGATTTTTCAGGCCGAGTTCGGCGTGTCGCCGGTGCAGTATGCGCAAACGCATCGCCTGCTGCTGGCCAAGCGATTGCTGACCGATACGGCCTTGCCGGTTGCCGAGGTGGCTTTCGCCAGCGGTTTTTCCAGTGTCCGACGCATGAATGCGCTGTTTTCGGAGCGCTATGGATTTGCGCCGACGCGCTTGCGTCACATCCTGGCCGAGGCGGGTGGGGCGAGCGCGGCCGTCGCCGAAAATGCGCGCTGCTTCACCTTCAGCCTGGCGTATCGCGCCCCCTTGGACTGGCCGGCGCTGCTCGCCTTTCTTGAGCAGCGCGCCATCGCGGGCGTCGAGGCCGTCAGCGACGGCAGGTATCGACGCATCCTGCGTCATGTGCGAAGCCGCGATGGGCAGGCCATCTGCAGTTGGCTGCAAGTGGCCGACCAGGCACACAGGAATGCGCTGCAAGTGACGCTGTCGCCCGCCTTCGCGCCGGTGATCGCAGGTGTGCTGAGCCAGGTCAGACGCGTCTTCGATGTGCACGCCGACCCCTGGGAAATCGGCGCGGCGCTCGGCCGGCTCGCGCAGGGATCGCGCGGCCTGCGCCTGCCTGGGGCCTTCGATGGCTTCGAACTCGCGGTGCGAGCCGTCCTCGGGCAGCAGATCACGGTCGCCGCGGCACGCACGCTGGCGACGCGCTTCGTGGCCGCTTTCGCCGAGCCGATCGAATTCGAGGTCACGCCACCCTTCACCGACCTGAGTGTGGCTTTTCCCACGGCCAGTCGGGTGGCGGCGCTGATGCCGGCCGAACTCATCCGCCTGGGCATCGTGGCCGCGCGTGCGCAGGCGCTGATTGCCCTGGCGCAAAAGATGGTCGCCGGTGAACTCGACCTGTCGCCCGCCGCGAACCTCGAGTCGAGCTGCGCCGCCCTGCAATCGATCAAGGGCATCGGCCCGTGGACGGCGCACTACATCGCGATGCGGGCGCTGTCCTGGCCGGATGCGTGGCCGCCGCACGATGCCGGATTGCTCAAGGCGCTCGGCCTGCCGAACACCGCCCGCGGCTGGCGCGCAGCCGAAGCGATCGCCGAGCCGTGGCGACCCTGGCGCAGCTATGCGCTGATGCACCTGTGGAACTCTCGGGAGAAAACCGCATGACGACTCATTCGACGCATTTCGACTCGCCGGTCGGCCGCCTGCTGGCCCTGGCCGCCAACGACGCGATCATTGCCCTGCATATCCTGGGCGGCAAGCATCCGCCAGTGCCCGCCGAGCCCTGGCTCGATTCGCCTCGACTGCCGGTGTTCCTGCAGTTGCGGCAGGAACTGAGCGAATACTTCGCCGGTCAGCGACGAAGGTTCGAGCTCAGGCTGGCGCCCGCGGGGAGCGACTTCCAGCAAGCGGCATGGCTCGCGCTGACCCGGATTCCGTACGGACAGACGCGCAGCTATGGCCAGCAGGCGGCAGCGATCGGCAGACCGGCGGCGGTTCGCGCGGTCGCTGCCGCCAACGGCCGCAACCCGATCGCCATCGTCGTACCGTGTCACCGCGTGATCGCGGCGAACGGCGCCTTGACGGGTTACGCCGGCGGGCTGCACAACAAGGCATGGCTGTTGCGACTCGAAGAGGGCGCCGCTTGATCGCGCCCCTGACCCGCCGCAGCCTGCGTGTCGGCGCGGCCAAAACGGGGAGGCAACCCTGAAAACCCGTGACCTCGGCGATTTCGTCCTGCTCGCCATGCTCTGGGGCGCCTCGTTTCTGTTCATGCGCGTCGGCGCACCGGAGTTCGGTCCGATTGCCCTGATCGGCCTGCGGGTGGCGATTGCGGCGCTGTGCTTATGGCCCTTGTGGCTGGCCAGTTCGGAGGCGGCCTCGCTGCGTCGCCATGCGTTGCCGATGGCGACGGTCGGGGTCTGCAACTCGGCCTTACCTTTCGTTCTCCTGGCCTACGCGTCGCTTTCCCTGACCGCTGGGTTCACCGCCCTGATCAATGCGACGGTGCCCTTGTGGGCCGCGCTCGTCGGCATGCTCTGGCTGCGTGACCGCCTGACGACGAGGCAATGGATCGGCCTGCTGCTCGGCGTCATCGGCATGGCGGTGCTGACCTGGGGGAAAGTGACTTTCCGGGAGGGCGGCAGCGCTCTGGCGATCATGGCCGGATTGCTCGCGACACTGTCCTACGGTTTTTCCAGTCACTTCGCCAGGCAAACGCTGGCCGGCGTCGCGCCGCTGGCCATCGCCACCGGCAGTCAGACCTGTGCAGCCATCGCACTGGCACCGCTGACCCTGGCCTTCTGGCCGACAGCGACCCCGTCGGGATACGCCTGGCTGGCGCTGATCCTGCTGGCGACGCTTTCGACGGCGCTGGCCTACATCCTGTATTTCCGGCTGATTGCCCATCTGGGCGGACAGCGGGCGTCGACGGTCACCTTCCTGATTCCGGTGTTTGCGGCTGGCTGGGGCGGAATCTTCCTCGGCGAAGTCGTGACGCCGCCGATGCTGCTTGGCGGGGCCATCATCCTGGTCGGTACGGCGCTGACCCTGGGGATTGCACGAACTTCCCGACGCCAACGGTCATGACTTTTCCAGGCACCCCCGATCATGAAAGTCATGACCGTTTCCCCCTCTCCCCCGACCCCTCCCACGGCCCGCGCTGCATCGCGGGCCGGCTACGGCGGCGCGGAGCAGTGCTCCGCGAAACCCCGCCTTCGCCCCCGCAAGAGGGGAGGAGAGATTCGTGGGTCGCCTACGCGATTTCACATTGACATGCGCTTTCATGCGATGTGGCCTGCCGTCCCTTGCAGTTCCTCGCGGATCACCTGCCGGATCATCGCTTCCATGTCGGACTGCTGGAGCGAGCTTTTCAGCGTCTCGTTGATGAGCGTCTGATTTCAAGATCTGTATCGATGCAGCCGGCTGGGTGGTGCGACGGCGATCATGCCGACCTCCGGGGCGCGTCCTGAAACACGCGACTTGTCGGGTTCACGTGGTTATCATGGAGGGGTCGGCGGGCCCATGCTGCCTGCGGGAGGTTCCAGAACGGACGCTCCTGGAGATGAGCGAAGGGCAGCAGAAACGCGAGCAGGAAACGAATGGCGTGGCGAGGTGAGCGCGGCGCCGCCGTCTTCGCGAACGGATCGGTCTACAAGCCTGCGGGGGAGGGTGGCGATGGTCAGCGTTTACGTTTCGTATGCGTGGAAGGACGAGGAGCAGCACCGGCTCGTCGACCGACTCGGCGCGGCGTGTCAGGCGCGCGGAATAGACTTCGTACGCGACACTTCCCACGTCGGCTACGGCGGCTCGATCCGCGAGTTCATGGATCGGCTGGCTGCCGCGGGGCATGTCGTGCTCGTTCTCAGCGACACCTACTTCCGCTCCGAGTACTGCATGTACGAACTCCGCGGGATCTACGAGCACCAGAACTTCCGCAAGCGGGTGCACCCGATCGTCCTGTCCGGGACGCGCTTGCACAAACCGAAGGACCGGATCACCTGGATCGCGCATTGGATCAAGGAGAAGAAGGAACTCGAGGAAGCGCTCAAAGCACTGGAAGACCCCAAGCACACGCTCGAACTGCGCAAGAGCCTCGAGGATTACGCCGACTTCCATCGGCTGATGGATCAGTTGACGTCCCTCCTCGCCGATATGAACACCTTGACCGAGGACGT
Source organism: Candidatus Accumulibacter cognatus (assembly GCA_013414765.1). Classification (GTDB taxonomy): domain Bacteria; phylum Pseudomonadota; class Gammaproteobacteria; order Burkholderiales; family Rhodocyclaceae; genus Accumulibacter; species Accumulibacter cognatus. Next base: position 588,738 of record CP058708.1, on the reverse strand, counting down.
GCATCGCGACACCGACTTCGCAGCCTTGCTGGATCGCATCGCGCCCGTCGATGATGACTTCCGGCGCCAGATCATCGACGAGGTACGCCACACCCTGGCGCACAACGCGCACCTGAGCAAGGTGCTGCAAGGCAGGTTGCACGATTCCTTTGCCGCCTCCACGAGCGACCTCGCCGAAGCCCTTTGCGCCCCGCCGCCGGACCAGGCGATCAGCACGCTGCTTTTCCCTGCGACGCTCGCCTGCCTCAAGTCACTCGACGCACAAAGCAGCGACTTTGCCGACACATGGACCACCGCGAAGTCCGTTCTCGCCTGGCTCACCCTGCTCGCTGTCGATGCCCGGTCGGTCGGCGTCGAACAGCGGCAGGCGCTGGCAGCGGGCAGGCTGGTCTTCGAAATCGCCGTCAGCACGCCGCTGGGAGTCGAAATCGTCAGCTCACGCCACCGCGAAATGGCGCCGCAACTGCGCGTCGCAAAAAGCAACGTGCTCGGCGCAGGAGCGATCGAGCAGCCGCGCTACGAAAGCGGCTGGAGCGAAGATGCCCCATTGGAGAATCTGCTGCTCGAGATCTGGAGCTGCGTTTTTCCGGAAGAGTCGCGAACGCAGTTGTCGATCGCCGACCGACGCAAGCTCCAGGCGACCTTGCGTGTCCGCCGCGAGCAAGCAACCTTTCACCATTACATCGCGGTTCCCGCTGACCAGGCAAAGCCGCTGGCCCTGTCCGCTTTCTATCAACGGCTGCTGGCGATCCTCCCCGATCTCAGCCTGATCTTTTTCCATGGTGATGATGAGGCATCCGCGCTCCTGGTCAGTGACGAATACTATTTCATGGCCCTCATCCACCAATTCCTGACCATCCCCGACCTCCTGGCGAAAAAACGATGAACCTCCCCCTTTCGACGATCCCCGCCATTCCGCTCACCGACCTTTCCCTCCCGCCGCGCGGCTCGTGGCCGGCGTCGGTGCACCGCTTCGACGAGGAATCGGCGTGGGCGGTGCGCTCGGCGCTCGCCGCGCAGCGGCCGCTGCTGGTTCGCGGCGAGCCGGGATCGGGCAAGAGCCAGTTGGCGCGTGCCGCGGCCGAGGCGCTCGGCCGCCTGTTCATTGCCGAAGTCGTGCACGCGCGCAGCGAGAGCCAGGACCTGCAGTGGCGCTTCGACGCGCTCGGCCGGCTCGGCGACGCGCAGGCGATGGGCGCCCACCAGTATGGCGCCGACGAGGTCCGGCAGCGCCTCGACCCGCGCAACTACCTGAGTCCCGGCGCGCTGTGGTGGGTTTTCGACTGGCCGTCGGCGCTGCGGCAGCAGCAACAGAGCGGCGGGCGCGGCGCGCGGCCGCAGCCGCCGGCCGGCTGGTCGCCGGCAAGGGGCAGCGTGCTGCTGATCGACGAGATCGACAAGGCCGAGGCCGACCTGCCCAACGGCCTGCTCGAAACGCTCGGCAACGGCGGCTTCAGCGTGCCCTGGCTCGACACCGCCGTCTGCGCCGCGCCGGCCATGCCGACGCCACTGGTCGTGATCACCACCAACGAGGAGCGCGAACTACCGGCGGCGTTCATCCGCCGCTGCCTGGTGCTCAACCTGCGCTGGCCGAGCAACGAGGACGCGTTCACCGCCCGGCTGATCGAACGCGGCCGGCTGCATTTTCACGCACGCTGCCACCCCGAAGTCTACCGCGAAGCCGCGCGCCAGCTCTGGCAGGACCGCCAGGAGGCGGCCCGGCAGGGCCTGCAGGGGCCCGGTCAGGCCGAATACCTCGACCTGCTGCGCGTCGTCGTCAGCCTCGCACCGGTCATCGACGAGCAGTTGGCGCTGCTCGCCAAGGTCGGCGAGTTCGCGCTCAGGAAGCACCCGCCGGCCGACTGATGCCGACGAGGGTTCCGCACTCGCGGGCAGCCGTCGGGCGTGCCGACCTGCTGCGCATCTACGCCGCCGAGGGCGACGAAGCGCTCGCGCGCGCGGCCGCCGCGCTCGGCTACCAGCGGCGGCCGCGCGCGCCGGCGCCGCCACCTGTCGTCGACAGTGGCAGCGAAGACACGCGCGGCGGCGAGCCGGTTGTCGGCAGCGCACCAGCCGCCTTGCCCGAGCGTCCGACGGTCTTGCCAATGGCGCGCTTCTTCCGCGTCGTCGAACATCGCTGGCGCGAGCCGGAAGCCGACGCCAGGGTCGGGCCGCCACCGCCGCCGTGGCTCGCCAACGCGCGCGTTCTCGGAACCGACGCGCGGCCGCCAGCGGCCTCGCTGCACCTGCCGCCGCGGCAGCCGCTGACCCGCTGGTCGCGGCTGTGGCCTTTCCTGCGCCGCGTCCTCGGCCGCCGCCTCGCGACGCGCCAGCCCGACCTGCCGCGGCTGCTCGAACGGCTGACGCGCGGCGAGGTGCTGCGCGCCATCCCGCTGCTGCCGGGCCACGGCTGGAGCCCGCGCATCGCCCTCCTCGGCGACTACAGCCGGCGCACCCGGCCGTTTCACGAAGACTTCAACGCGCTCTGCCAGGCACTCGAAAAGCGTCACGGCAAGGCCGGCATCGACCGCTGGATTCTTGCCGGCGACCCCGGCCGGCAGCCGCGCGTGCGCCAGCCAGGTGGCAGCACGACCGCGCGCTGGCCGCTGCCGGCGCCGAACACGCCGCTGCTGATCCTCGGCGACGCCGGCTTGCTCGACGACGCGCCCGAGGCGGCGAACGGCTGGCAGCAGTTCGGCCATCGCCTGCGCGGCGCCGGCGTGCCGGCGCTGGTCCTCTGCCCGCTGCCGACGCGCCCGCCGGGAGCCGGCCCGCCAGGCAGCCTGGCGCTCGTCGAATGGGACCGCCACAGCCGCCTGCGCCCATCGTCCACCTCGTCGACCGGTTCGCGCCCGCCGGCCACCCTGGCCAGCGACCTGGCCGGCGACGAGCGCCGGCAGAACGCGCTCGACACGCTATTGACGCTGCTCGCGCCGGCCGTCGTGATCGAACCGTCACTGCTGCGCGCACTGCGCTACCTGCTGCCGGCGAGCGACGCCGACGGGCTCGTCGAGGCGCTGGTCTGGCAGCATCCCGACCTGGTCACCAGCGCGCACGCCGGCCAGTTCGCGAGTCCGGCGGCGATCGCGGCATACCAGCGGAAGTTCCGCGCGCTGGCGCCCTGGTTGCGCCAGGCGGCGGTCGCCCAGCTCCTCGCGCAACACGCCGGCCTGCCGGCGTCGGTGCGCTACCCCGAAGTGCTGGCGTGCCGGCATCTCGCTCCCGAAGCCGTTCCGCCGGCACTCGCCGCGGACGCCGAGCGCTGGCAGGCCGACATCGCCGAAACCGCCCGCCGGCGCGACGATCTGGCGCTGCACCAGTGGCTGCAGCGGCACGCCGCGCGCCAGAGCGATGCCGCGCTCGCCGCCGACCCGGCGCTCGCCGCGCACTGGGCGCTGGCGCAGCGCGAGCGGCTGGCCGCGGGCGCCGCCGTCGAGCTGCCGGAAGGCGTCAGCGAGGAAGACATCGGCTATTTCCTGCACGACGAGCACGAGCCGGCACCGCGCCTGCGCTGCACGCTCCGCCAGCGCGGCGACGAGCTGTGGCTCGAAGCCGCCGACGCCGCCGGCAAGGTGTCGGGAGGCTCCGGCGGCAGTCCTTGCGCCGAGCTGACGCTGGTCGACCGCGGCGTCCAGGTCACCCTGAAGCGCAGTGCCGACCGCGCAGAGATGGCGAGCCGGCGCTATTTCGCCGCCGGCTCGCTACCGCAGAGGCTCGCCCGGCTGACGCGCGAGGTCGAGCGGCTGACGCTGCACAGCGAGCATCTCGATCTCGCCGTCACGCCGCTCGTCAAGCCCGTCTGGGCGAGCGCCATCGGCTGCGACGCGCGGGGCCTGTACGTCGAGCTTTTCTGGCGCGGCCAGCGCTGTCGCCTCGACTGGCGGCCGCCAGAGGGCGGCGGCGACAGTACCGGTGCCTGGTCGGGCGAGCAGCCGCTCGGCGTCGACCGTTACGGGCTGTTCGGCGAAATCGCCGTCGCGGGCGTCACGCAACGCTTCCGCTGGATCGCGCCCGGCCGTTTCCGGATGGGTTCGCCGGAAGACGAGCCTGAACGGGACGACGATGAAGTGCCGCACGAAGTGACGCTGAGCGAGGGTTACTGGCTGGCCGACACGGCGTGCACGCAGGCGCTGTGGCAGGCGGTGACGGGCAGAAACCCGAGCCGGTTCCAGGACCAGCCTGGGCAGCCGGTCGAGCAGGTGAGCTGGGATGAGGTTCAGGATTTCCTGGGCGAGCTGAATCGTCGGCTGCCCGGTCTCGAAGCGCGCTTGCCGAGCGAGGCCGAATGGGAATATGCGTGCCGGGCGGGAACGACGACGCCGTTTTCGTTCGGCGAGAACATCACTGCCGAGCAGGTCAACTACGACGGGAATTATCCGTATGCCGGAGGCGTGAAGGGTGTGTATCGCCTGCAGACCGTGCCGGTGGGTTCCTTGCCGGCCAATCCCTGGGGTCTGTACGAGATGCATGGCAATGTCTGTGAGTGGTGTGCCGACTGGTACGGGGACTACCCGACGACGCCGCAAGTGGACCCGCGCGGCGCGCCATCGGGCGACGCCCGCGTGTTTCGCGGCGGCTCGTGCAACTACTTCGGCAGGGATGTGCGTTCTGCCGTCCGTCGCAGGCGCGAGCCAGGAGGGCACTACGGCAGCGTCGGGTTCCGGCTCGCCCTAGGTCCTGGGAAGCCGGCGGAGCCGGCTTGACAGATGGGAAGGAAGTCGCCGGCGGAGCCGCCGAATGTAGTGCCGGTGGCCGCTCCGGGGTGCGCGACCGCGAATCGCGCACCTTGACTCAACGATTGAAGGATTTCTTTAAACGCCCATGAGATTCCATGTTTTCTGACGACCGCGCCGCCATCTTTCTGCCCGAGCGCTTCCCGCTGCGCTGGGCGAGCGCCTGGGGTGAAGACGAGTACGGCCTCTGGATGAGGCTCGAACTGGGCGAAGCGCGGCAGCGCTTCCGCTGGATCGCGCCCGGCACTTTCCGGATGGGTTCGCCGGAAGACGAGCCCGGGCGGAATGGAGATGAAGTCCCGCACGAAGTGACGCTGAGCGAAGGTTACTGGCTGGCCGACACGGCGTGCACGCAGGCGCTCTGGCAGGCGGTGACGGGCAGGAACCCGAGCCGGTTCAGTGACCATCCCGGGCAGCCGGTCGAGCAGGTGAGCTGGGACGATGTTCAGGGATTCCTGGGCGAGCTGAATCGGCGGCTGCCCGGCCTCGAAGCGCGCTTGCCGAGCGAGGCCGAATGGGAATACGCGTGCCGGGCGGGAACGACGACGCCGTTTTCGTTCGGTGAGAACATCACTCCCGAGCAGGGCAACTACGACGGGAGTCGTCCGTATGCCGGTGGCGCGAAGGGCGTCTATCGCCAGAAGACCGTGCCGGTGGGTTCCTTGCCGGCCAATCCCTGGGGCCTGTACGAGATGCATGGCAATGTCTGGGAGTGGTGTGCCGACGGGTACGGGGACTACCCGACGACGCCGCAGGTAGACCCGCGCGGCGCGGCGTCGGGCGACGCCCGCGTGTTGCGCGGCGGCTCGTGGAGCTTCGGCGGCGGGCGCGTGCGTTCTGCCTGCCGCCTCGGGGGCGGGCCAGGCAGGCACGACGACGACATCGGGTTCCGGCTCGCCCTAGGTCCCGGGAAGCCGGCGGGAAGGCAGTCGCCGGCGGAGCCGGCGCAGCCGAGCAGAGGGAATTCGGTGGCGGAGCCACCGAATTGAGCGCCGGCGCCCGCGGAGCGGGTGCCGGCGGCGATGCGCGGGGTTTGCCGTGGCGGCTCCCGGTTTGCGCGGCGACAAAGTCGCACCGCGGATGCTGGGCATCAGCAAGATCATCCGCGATGAAGGCCTGCACCGCGCCCCGCGGGGATCGCCGACCGCGATCATGCTCTTGCGACAATGGGCTCGAATCTCCTATTCTCTGCATTTCGGCGGTGACCGTCTTGCGGGGAGAAGGAAATGCCGAGGATCTTAGCCGTCCTCTTGCTCTTGCTGGCGTGCCTGCCCTTGGCGCAGGCACGCTCGCGCGATCTGGGCCCGGTTCCCGTTGACGGCCTGGCGGTGCAGGCGACACTGCCGGATCGCCAGCAGCGCGTCATCCGCGAACTCGCCTGCGGTGTGGAATCGACCTTCATCCGCCAGAAGCGGACGCTCTCCGGGCACCCGCACGAGATCATGAAGGAAGGACGCGGCCCCGGCGGCAGATCGGCGGGCTCGCTCGCGGCGGGTTCCGGCGCCACCGCCGCCCGCCAGAGCACCTGACTGCCAGCATGAACCTCCGGCAGTAATCGCATGCAGCAGCACGAAGCACGCTTTGGCAGCCGCGGCGAGTGGTACGTCGTCGCCCAGATGATGCTCTTCGCACTCCTGCTGCTCGGGCCGAGCACCTGGCCCGGCGGGGGTTGGACGGCACCCTACACCTGGCTCGGCAGGGTTTTCGGCGGCGTCCTGCTGGCGCTCGGCATCGCCATCTCGCTGCTCGCCTGCCTGCATCTCGGGAAAAACCTGACGGCATTGCCGCAGCCGAGGAAAGACGCCGTACTGGTCGTCGCCGGCATCTACCGCTTCGTCCGCCACCCCATCTACAGCGGCGTGCTCCTCGCCGCTTTCGGCTGGGCTCTGTGGGTCAATGGCTGGCTCACTCTGGGCTACGCCTCGCTGCTGCTCATCTTCCTCGACATCAAGTCGCGCCGGGAAGAAATCTGGCTCGAGCAGAAATTCCCCGAATACCGCGAGTATCGGCAACGCGTGCGCAAGCTGCTTCCTTACGTCTACTAGCGCAAGCTACCGATGCGGCTGCGCGGCCAGCGCTGGCGCCCGGCTCGCGGCCGGATTTCGCGTGGCCTCGGCCCGATCGTCCTGATGAGCCGCTCAATCATGACCGTTACCATGAAAGCGTGCTACATTCTCGCGGCCGGCGGGCGACCCGCGCCAGGCGGCGATCCAGCACCAGGCCGCCGGCGGCCAGTCAGCGGCAGACTTCATTCTCACCCGTTCATTGCTTGAGCCTGTGACAGAAAGGTAGGGGCCTGATGTTCTACATCACATTTCACGGCGGTCGTGTCGGTACGGCGATCAACAACGTGCATGTTTATGATCTGATCGACGGCCACCCGGTGTGCCTCACCACGGCCGCCCTGCAGACCCCGCCAGGCTCTCCGGTACTGAGCGAACTGCGTGATCTGGTCTTCGGTCCGTCGGGCCATCTGTTCGTGATCAATGGCTACAAGGACGCCAGCCAGGTTCTTTGCTACAGCGCCATCCCAGACGCCGACCATCGCCACGCCTACCAGGGAATCTATGCCGATGCCCGTGTTTCCGATGGCATCGTGCATCCCTTTGCGCTGGCTTTCGACGGCCGCGACAATGGCTACCTGTCGAGCCAGGACAGCAACGTGGTCACCGCGCTGAAACCGCCAGGAACCGGGAAACGCAGTCCGGCGCTGGCGGTGGCGGCCGGCTTGCGGGCACAGAAGGGGAAGCGCTTCCTCAAGGGGACCTTCGTGGCCTCGTCGAGGGGAAAATTGCCGGCTTCGCCGGCGCGTCCGCCATCGAATTGCCGGCAGCCGGCAGGACTGGCGGTGGTCGTCGCGCCCGACCCGTCCAAAAAGCATCCGAAGCGGACCAAGGTCGCGCACTCGGTACGCGACGTTCTGGTATACGGCAACTCACTGTACGTCGCCGACGAACCGGGCAACGCGGTGAAGATCTACGATCTCGCCGAGGGCAAAACGCGGGGGCAACTGCAGGGGCAGATCGCCGACGCCCAGTTCCTGCAGGCACCCGTGCACCTGCTCGCACACGGTGATGATCTGTACATCGGCAGCAGCGGTACCGACACGATCCTGCAATATCACTTCGGCAGTGGCGAACTGAAGACGGTGGTCCGCGGCGTCAGGACGATTTCGGGAATGTGTTTCGACGCGGCAGGCAACTTTTACGTCGCCTCGCGCGACGACAAGGCGATCTATTGCTGTGGGGCGGATTTTGGTCCCCCACGAGCGTTCATCAGCGGCCTGCAGGACAACCCCGAGTTCCTGGTGTACGCGGCGAACTGAACGGGCGAGATCCGCCGAACAGGCCAGGGTCGATCAGCAGGGCTTGCGGAAGTCGTCGTCGATCCACGCCCTGGCGCTGGCCATGGTGAGTCGGAATCCGGCCGTTACACGCAACTCGGCGAGTGGCTCGCCGTAAGCATCGCAGGCTCTGAGCAGGGCATGCGGATCGTCTTCGTCGGCGATGATGTCGAGCGTGACGCTGATCCGTCCGGAGGGCGTGTTGACCGCTAGCTGCTTGTGGTACAGCGCGTGCCGTTGTTGTTCATGGCGGCGCAGGACTTCCGAGGCAGTCTTGACCAAAGTGTTGAATGCCGCGGCGTCAAGCGGCTTGGGGTTCCTCTTGTCGCGCCCCATCGTCCACGGGCTGACCAGAGCGGGTTCGGGTTCGCCGTCCTTGCTCATCTCGACAGCCCAGCCGTCATCGTCTTCGTTCTTGATGATGCGGGCGCGCCAGCCCTTGTGGCACCAAAGTCGCGGCTCATTCACGGTGGTCGATGGGCCGGACTCGCGGGACTCGTTGCTGATGTTCGATGTCATATCAAATGGCTGTCAAGGCGCCCCGCTGCCGGACTTCTGCCGTTTCATCATTTCCTGTACCTTCGGATCTTTCATCATCTCCTTGAGATTCATCCCGCCGACATTGGGCATGATCACGTCGCCGGGTTTCTGGCCAGGCTTGCAGGGGCCAAGCCAGCGGGCGTCGATAGACATCCTGGTTTCGCTGGTGCCATGCATCGGCGGGTTGAAACGGGTATGCATGTCGCCCTTGTAGGCAGAGTCGAAAGCGCCGGCAAACACCGCATCGGTCGTGGCCGTACTGCCCTCCACCTTGCACACCGAATGAACCGTCACCTGGTTGCCCTGCGGCTTGATGTCGATGACGCTGCAGTTCTGTTTTTCCCTCTTCCCCTGTTGCTGCATCATGTCATCGGTGTACTGATCGATGCATTGTTGGATGGCGCCCATCGCCTGCATTCCTTCCATGCGGGCGTTGACCTCCCACAGGCCAGGTTTGCGTTTCGGCATCTCCGCGGCCGGCAAGGCGCCGGCCCAGCCGCTGGCGGCCAGCGCGAGAAGCAACAGGGAAAGGGATCTGCGGGTACTGACGATGGCGGGGATCTTCATGATCATTCCTCTTGGGGCAAGCGCAAACGAATGAGTGGCGGGGGCATATTAAACCCTTGCGCGAGAATGGGCCAGCCTCGGCACGTCCTTGCGGCAAGGGTGACCCAGCGCATCGCCCAAAGTCCCGGATCATCTCGCCTGCTCGCGACGGCGGCCAGCCACTCCGGTGGGCAGTCGCCGGCGCCTGGAAAAACGGTATCGTGCTCGAAGCCACTGCGCGGTTTCGAAATATTTTCGTTCATCCAGGGCGAATCTCACCCTCTGCGACTGTGTTGGCGCAGACTCGCGCAAAATCCTGGTTGGAGACCGCCATGGAACCCGTCGATTGTCCATTCACTGCCTCTTTCCTGTTGGCTACCCTCGACATCGGGGAAATTCTTGCCGAACACATCAGCCCGCTGCGCGAGCGCCTGGCGAGCATGCTCGAAACCAGCCAGGATGCCGCCGCAGACATCGTCCGGCGCATCCGCAACTTGTCAGCGCTGCCGCCCGGCACTGCGCCCCCCAACACTTCCCGACGATCGCCGCGGCCCTCATGAAACGTCGGCGACTGCGCATCGCCTACTGCGCGCGTAGCACCGGCACGACCAGCGAGCGCGTCGGTCAACTGTAGGTTGGGCTGAGGCACGAAGCCCAACACCCCCGAACCCGGTAACGCCCCCTGGAATGTTGGGCTTCGTGCCTCAGCCCAACCTACGGGCTGAAGGTCCAGCCCCGGAAACGCCGACGGGGTTCTTCTTGCGCGACCGCGGCCCAGCGCCTCCCCCCTGCGGCCGCCCGGCGAGGTACTCCAGCGCGTCGGCCAACCTACGGGCTGAAGGTCCAGCCCCGGAAACCCCGACGGGGTTTTTCTTGCGCGACCGCGGCCCAGCGCCTACCCCTGCAGCCGCCCGGCGAGGTACTCCAGCGGGTCGGTCAACTGTAGGTTGGGCTGAGGCACGAAGCCCAACACCCCCGAACCCGGTAACGCCCCCCTGGAATGTTGGGCTTCGTGCCTCAGCCCAACCTACAGGCTTCCCTGCGGAAGGCACCGAAGAAGCCGAAGCGTGGGTGCTGGAGCGCGCACACGCCCTGCTCGAAGGCGAGGTCAGCGATGGGGCTGCGGGGATGCGCCGCAGCGCGACCTGCCAACGCCTCGCTCAAGAAGCGCGGGCGCCGGTCGACAAGTGCGCTGACTACCTGCCCAAGAAACTGGCCGCGTGATAGCCGAAAAACCATGGCCAAACAGAGCCGCAACCATTTGAGTGGGCGCCGCGGAACCGCCAGGCGCATGCTATGTGCGACAATCCTCTCTTTACGAAGAGTGTTTCCAGACCGAGGACGATGAGTACAAGCGCACCTCCAAGAATCGAATGGCCTGAGGCCACTCTGTATACTCCCCAGATCTGCCGGGGTCTGGCCTGTCTGCTGGTGGCCGTCTACCACGGAACGGCCTTGATTGGTTCCTGGTACGGTGAAAAGCCGCTGCTTTCCCTGAGCAATTTCGGATTTTCCGGCGTGCATATGTTTTTCGTGATCAGCGGCCTGATCATCTACCATGCGCACCGCAACGACGTGGACAATTTCTACAGGGTTCCGGATTACCTTCTCAAGCGGTTGGTGCGCATTTATCCGCTGTACTGGATCGTGTTCATTTTCTCGGGTGGCTGGAAGGTGTTCACCAACCGCATGGAAGTCGGCGACTTCTTCCTGAATGCCCTGTTATTCACGTCCAGCAAATCCTTGCTCGTCGCAGTCGCCTGGACGCTGGCTTACGAGATGGTGTTCTACGGCATTTTCATCACCTTCATCGTCAAGAGGTCGTTGGGGATACTGGTCTTCGCCACATGGTTCGTGCTGGTCGCGCTCAATGACCACTACCACTTCGCCAACCTGATCGGCCTCAATCTGATCAATACCCTGTTCATGCTCGGCCTTCTCACCTCGGCGACGGTGATGGCGCTGCGCAAACATTTAGGCGAGGACAGTCGCGACTGGATCGGCATCGTCAGTCTCATCACCGGCACGCTGATTTTCGTCGGCACCGCCTGTTGGTACATTCTGCTCGACGATCCAACACTGCCGGTCTGGAACAATCTGACCTTGACCCTGGGTTTCGGAATAGGCAGCGCGCTGCTCCTGCTAGCTTCGGTATCGGCAAGACTCGAAGGCTTTTGGAAAAGGCAGCGCTGGCTCCTGTTGATCGGCGACGCCTCGTACTCAATCTACCTGGTACATTTCTTTTTCCAGAAACGCGTATCCAACGGGCTCCGTTCACTCGACTGGGTACCTGCGGGCGAGAAGACGCAAGCCAAGGCGCTCCTGCTGCTGGCCGTGATCATGGCCATTTCGGTTGCCTGCGGCATCATCATTCACAAGTGGATTGAAAAACCCGTTCTCGCCAAGTGCCGGGAATGGCTCAAACTAGGCGGCTCCGCCCGGCCGCATGGCCATTCCCAGGTTCAGAGAACATCCTCTCCGGGTTGAGGAACCGCCGATCCAATCTCGGGATATCCGAATCGGATAATCCGGGCATCCCGATGCACCTTGCGTAGTGCGATGAAACAGACCAGTTTCCGAAGTCGAGCAATGACCTGGCCCCGGCATCGATGCCATGCAAGGAAGTCCTGACCGCCGAGATCGGCGCCGTCGTCGTCACCCGGATCGAGAAGAAGCCGGCGATGGGCCGCCGCGTCGTGCTCGCGTTCGCCGAGCCGGCCAGCAGCGCAAACTGACGGCGCCGCCGGCCGGCCGCAGCGCAGGCTCAGGCCGCCAGTTGGCGCTTGAGTAGCCGCATCAGCCAGCCGATTCCCGGGAGTCTGGCGTACAGCTCTTCGGCGGCATCCCAGTAGTCGCGGTGCCAGATCACCTTGCCGGCGCTGTCGAAGCGCAGGTGCGATGCTCCGCGAATCACTGGCGGTGACGCCGTCTTCCGCGCGCCCTTCAGCCGGTAGTGCAGTTCCCATACCAGCAAGGCGCCGTTGTCGGCGACCACGCGCTCGCGGACGACGAAGCGCGGTTCGTCAACCTGCCTGAACATGTGCGCGAAAATCCGCTGGATCGGCGCGACACCGCGCACCTCGTTGAACGGATCCTTGAAGTACGCGTCGTCCGCGTAGTATTCGGCAAAGCGGGCGACGGCCGCGGGGTGCAAGTCCTCGAAGAAGGCGACCAGCGCGTCGACCGAAGCCGCATTGCTCATCGTGGGCGCCCGCTTGCGCCGCCGAGACGGCGGACGAGCGGGAAGTAGAGGCGGTACGGCAGATGCGCCAGCAGCTTCAACACGCGCGTAAATCGCTTCGGATAGTGGATCTCGAAGGCGCCGCCGGCGAAACCGGCGAGCGTCGCCAGCGCTGCCTGCTCGGCGGTGAGCAGTGCCGGCATCGCGAAATCGTTCTGCGCGGTCAAGGGCGTCGCGACGAAGCCCGGATTGATCACCCGCACGCCGATGCCTTGCGGCCGCAGATCGAGGTACAGTGCCTCGGCGAAGTTGATCAGCGCGGCTTTCGTCGGACCATAGATCAGCGACTTCGGCAGACCCCGATAACCGGCGACGCTGGCCACGAAACCAATCTGGCCGTTGCCCTGGCGTAGCAGTTGCGGCACGACGCAGGCCGCGAAGGTGACGGCACCGACGAGATTGACGTCGATCATCCGCCGCGCCGTGGCCGTATCGAGTTCCCAGGCGCGCATCGGCACATAGTCACCCGCCACGTACAGCGCGACGTCGACACCGCCCCATGCCGCCAGCAAGGCGTCCCAGGCGGCGCGCAGGCTCGCTTCGTCGGCGGCATCGCAGGGCAGGATCAGGGCGTGCCCGGCGCCGGCGGCGACTTCGGTCAGACGGGCGGCGTTGCGCGCCGACAAGGCAACGCGCGCGCCACGTGCCAGCAGTTGGCCGGCGAGCGCGGCGCCGATGCCCGTCGAGGCGCCGAGCAGCCAGACGCGTTTGCCCGACCAGTCGGTGAGGCGTGGATTCATGGCGTCAGCGCCTCGTGAAACTCAGCGTCACGTCGCCGAGATGGAAGCCGAACTTGCGCATCGCCGAACGGTTGAGCATCACCTTGTCGTCGATCAGATACATCCAGTCGTCGAAGTCGACGATCCAGACGCGGCCGTCGACCGGCAAGGCGAGCACGTAGCGCCAGTGCAACGCGTTGCCGGCCGCTTCACCCTGTGCTTCGCCGACGACATCGTCGGCGCGGCCGACGTAGCGCGACGCGCCGACGCGGGTGATCGTCCACACCCGCCGTGACGTCGTGCCGTCCGACCACGCAAAGTTCTCGTCGAGCGTCCCGACATCGGCCCCGTCGCGCTTCTCCCATTTCGCGTCGATGACGACATGGAAGCGCTTGATCACTTCGCCCGAACGATCCTGGAACATTCCCCAGCCGTCGATCGTGCCGTTGAAGTAGCGGGCGAGATCAAGCACTGGCTGTTCGGCCTGGTAACGGTCGACCGGTGTACCGGCGCAGCCGCCGAGACCGAGGATTCCACAAGTGAAGCAGGCGAGCCACAGGGTTTTCATCAGGAGACCTCCAGCGTGCGGCGCCAGCGCCACGCCAGGATGGCGGCGATGGACTTGAAGAGCAGTGGCAGCAGGCAGTAGACGGCGGCCAGACCGGCCGTCGCCGCCGCCACCCCCGGCCGGTAGCCGACCAGATCGAGCAAGGGCAGGGACAGGCCGGCGGCCAGCGCCAGATTGAGCTTGGCGACGAGATTCCACCAGCCGAAGTAGGCGCCGGCCTGCGCCGACCTGCCGACCTCGCCGCTGCCGCCTGTCGGACGTTCGCAGAGGTCGGCAAGCAAGGCCGCGGGCAGTGTCAGGTCGGCGCCGAGTGCCGCCCCCGAGAGCAGGCAGACGACGGCGAAGGGCCAGACGTCGCCGGCCCCCAATCCCCAGGCCCAGACGAACGAGGCGACGGCGACGAGCATCGAGGCGACCCAGGTGCGGACGCGACCGAAACGCCTGGCGAGGGCGACCCACAGGGGCAGGAAAGCGACGCCGCTGACGAAGTAGAGCGCGAGAAAGGCACCACTCCAGGCTTCGGCCTGCAGCACGTCGGCGACGTAGAAGAGGACCAGCGTTGCCGGCAAGGCCGCGGCGATGCCGTTGACGACGAAAACGGCCAGCAGGCGGCGAAAGCGGCCATCGTCGAGGACCCCGCGCAGGTTGCCGAGCAGCCGGCCGCCCGCCGGCTGGCGTTCGGCCGACGGCGGTGTGCCGAGCAGGGTCCAGCTCGCCAGGAAAAGCAACAGCAAGGGGAAAAGTTGCGCCAGCCCGGAAAGTCCCTGCGCGAGATCCTTCGCCAGCAGCCCCGGCAGCGCCGCCGCGAGAACGACGCCGAGCAGGCCGAAGCCCTCCCGACTGGCCGTCAGCCGCGTCCGCTCGCCGGCATCACGGCCGAGTTCGGCGCCCCAGGCCTGATAGGCGACGCTCGCCAACGAGAAACCGAAGTAAGTGCACAGCATCGATGCGAGCAGCCACCACGGCGCGGCGACGGCCGGCGGATGGAGCAGCGCGAGCATGCCCAGCGCCAGGCACGGCAAGGCGAACACGATCAGGCGCTGGCGGCTCGCCGCGCGGTCGCTCCAGCCGCCGAGCAGCGGATCGATGCCGGCGTCGAGCAGGCGTGCTGCCAGCAGCAGCGAGCCGAGCAGGCTCAGGCTCATGCCCGCGGATTCTGCGTACAGGCGTGGCACGTGAACGTAAACCGGCAGTGCCGCCATCGCCAGCGGCAGACCGAGTGCACCGTAGGCGAGCAACTGCCGCTTGCGGAGCGACACGGTCAGGGTGGGAGTCACGGTCAAGTCTCCGGACGTTTGAGGAGCGCCGAGCGCAGGCTCGGGCTGCGGCTGCGCGGGTCGAGCCAGATGGCGAAGAACAGGCGCGCGAACTCGGCGTCCGCCACTTCGCCGGTCGCCCGGCCACGGTGATAGAAGGCCGCGCTACGCCCCGGATAGTGCACGCCGGTGATGCTGTCGCCCTCCTTGACGTCGGGGAAGACGCGCCGCAGCTCAGGCTCCCAGCGCTGCAACTGTGCTTCGCTGGCGCCGAGCCGGCGCATTTCCTCGACGCTGGTCTGCACCAGGCGGTCGCGCGGAATGTCGCGCCGATAGTCGAGTTGCAGGGCCGATGGCGCAGTCGTCGGCAGGGTCGTCGCCGGCTCTCCGACGACCCACAGGGTGGCGCGATAGAGCGAGAAGCCGAGCCAGCTCATTTCGCCGCTCCCCCACTGCCGCCAACCGGCCTCGGCTTTGCGCACCGCTTCCGGCAGCGCCTGCGCGAGGCCGCTGCAGACGAGGAACAGCAGGGCGATCAGCGTCTTCATCGGGCGTGCGCCAGTTCGAACTGCAGCACGTCGGTGCAGCCGCTGTTGAATCCCGCCTGGCAATACGCCAGATAGAAGCGCCACAGGCGACGGAAGCGCTCGTCGAAACCCTGCGCTTCGATCGTCGGCCAGCACCGTTCGAAGTTGGCCGACCACTCGGCCAGCGTGCGCGCGTAGGCGCGGCCAAAGGCAAAGGAATCGCGAACCACCAGTCCAGCCCTGGCGGCCTGCCGGCGGAAAGCCGACGGGCTCGGCAACATGCCGCCGGGGAAGACGTGTTGTTGAACGAAATCGGTGCCGCGACGGTAGCGCGCGAAGAGCTCGTCGCGAATGGTGATGCTCTGCACGACGGCTCGCCCACCCGGCGCCAGCAGCCGCTGCAGGGTCGCGAAGTAGGTCGGCCACCAGCGCTCGCCGACCGCCTCGAACATCTCGATCGAGACGATGTGGTCGAACGGCTCGTTGGCCAGTTCGCGATAGTCGCGCAATTCGAGAGTCACCTGCCTTTCGAGTCCGGCGATCCGCATGCGCTCGCGCGCAAATTCCAGTTGCGCCGGCGACAGCGTCAGGCCGACGACCTCGAGCCCGGCTTCACGCGCCGCCGTTTCCGCGAAGCCGCCCCAGCCGCAGCCGATCTCGAGCACGCGCTGGCCAGGCCGGCAGTCGAGGCGCTTCAGGATGCGTCGATACTTGTCAAGTTGCGCGGCAGCCATCGGCTGCGGCGCGTCGCTCGCGTAGAGCGCGCTCGAATAGCTCATCGTCGGGTCGAGCCATTGCCGGTAGAAGTCGTTGCCGAGGTCGTAGTGCGCCATGATGTTGCGGCGTGATCCGGCGCGCGTGTTGGCGTTGAGCCAGTGACGCAGGCGTGCCGTCAGCAGGCCCCACCACTGACCATAAACCGCCTGCGCAAGGCGCTCGCGATTGTTTGCCAGCAGGGTGAGCAGTGCGCCGAGATCCGGGCTGTGCCAGTCGCCGGCGATCCACGACTCGGCAAAACCGACATCGCCGCGTTCGAGAACGCTGTCGAACATCGACCAGTCACCGACATCGAGCGTCGCATCCGCGAGCGCCGCCTCGCCAAAGCGATGCTGCGATCCGTCGGGCAGGCGAAGTTCCAGGGTGCCGTGCTCGAGCTTTTCCAGCAGGGCGAGCACGACCCTGGCGCTGCGTGGCGTGCGCGCACGCGTGCCCGGCAGGGCAAGGCTCGATGTCAGGGTGGATTCCATGGCATTCATCGCGTCGTCTCCTCGAATGGAGGTTCTGGCTTGGTAAAGAAGGGAACGCGCTTGACCCACAGCTTCAGTGCCTGCCAGTGAATGCGCAGGACCACGCCCAGGGTCAGCAGCGGGAAACGGACGAAGGCTTTCAGCAGGGGACCGCTGGCCAGCGGTTCGGCGCTCCCGGAAATCGAGGTATGCAGCAGATCGCCCGCGGCGTCCCCGTGATCGATGCGCGTCAAGCGCCAGGCGACGTTGCCGTCATCCCCGGTGCGCGCATGAAAGCGAAAGCGGTAGTGACCGGCAACGGCCATGAACGGCGAAACATGAAAGACCTTGCTGCGCTCCAGCGTCTCGCCGTCACGGATCGGCCGCCCGTCGGCATGCGCCAGCAGGTAGTTGTGGCGTTCGCCGAAAGTGTTGTTGACTTCAGCGAGCACGGCGATCAAGTCGCCCGCGCGGTCGTGGCAGAACCATAGGCTGATCGGGTTGAAGACGAAACCGAGAACGCGCGGGAAGCACTGCAGCCAGACTTCGCCGTCGGCATGGACGCCCTCCTGCACCAGCAGACGGCGTATCCAGGACAGCGGATGCGAGCCGTCGCGCGCGCCGTGGTCGGCGAAGTGGAAGCTGAACAGGTTCCAGCGATTGACCGAGAACAGCGCGCTCGCCGAACGGGCAACGGCCGAAAGCGGCAAGACGCAGAAGTACACCGGATAGACGAAGCGATTGGCGGCCGGCCGCAGACGGCGGTGCATCACCTGTCCGAAGAAGAGGCGAGCCGGCGTCGCGTTCATGCGGCGAGTTCCGTCGTCTGCCGGCAAACGGGCGCCGGCGAAGCCGCCGCTTCGCCACCCTGCCAGGGAGCCTGACAGCCCAGTCCGTTGGCCACCTGCAGCGCCGATTTCAGCCCGTCTTCGTGGAAACCATAGCCGTTCCAGGCGCCGCAGAACCAGACGCTGTGCCTGCCGGACAGCGCCGGCAACTCGCGCTGGGCAGCGATCGCCGGGCCGTCGAAAATCGGGTGTTCGTAGTCGAATTCGGCGATCACCGACTCCGCCTTCGGCTCGCGCTGCGGGTTCAGCGAAACCATCAGCGGCGTTTTGAACGGCAGCGGCTGCAGGCGGTTGATCAGGTAGGAGACGCTGACCGGCCGCCGGTCGAGTTCCTGAGCGCTCGACAGGTAGTTCCACGCCGACCACAGCGCCCGCTTGCGCGGCAGCAGCGCGGCGTCGCTGTGCAGCACGGCGCGGTTCGGCTCATAGCGGATCGCCCCCAACAGGCGGCGCTCGGCGGGCGTCGCGGCCTCGGCGAGGAGGACCAGCGCCTGATCGCTGTGGCAGGCGAGAACGACCTGGTCATAGCAGGCGACGGCGCCATCGGTGATGACCTGCAGGCCAGCATCGGTCCGCCGCACGCCACGCACCGGCGTGCCGAGGCGGATGTCGGCCAGGCGGCTCGCCAGCTTCCTCACGTATTCGCGGCCGCCGCCCTTGACGGTGCGCCAGAGCGGCCGGTCGAAAACCTGCAGCAGGCCGTGGTTGCGACAGAAGCGCACGAAGCTGGCCAGCGGGTAGTCGAGCATCTGCCCGGCTGGGCACGACCAGATCGCCGCCGCCATCGGCAACAGGTACCACTCGGCAAAGGGTCGCGAGTAGCGACCGGCGGCGAGAAACTCGCGCAGGCTGCCGCCGTAGTCCGGATACTGTTCGATCCAGGCGATGCTGTCGCGGTTGAAGCGCAGGATGTCGGCGAGCATGCGCCAGAAATCGCCGCGCAGAAGATTGCGCTTCTGCCCGAAGACGGTCGCCAGGCTGCTGCCCGCCCACTCGATGCCGGGCTCTTCGAGACTGACCGCGAAGGACATCTCGGTCTCGACACTGGCGACGCCCAGATGCGCGAACAATGCCGTCAGGTTCGGGTAGGTGTGCGTGTTGTAGACGAGAAAGCCGGTATCGACCGGATGGCACACACCATCGAGCGTCACATCGACGGTGTGGGTGTGCCCGCCGAGGTAGTCGCCGGCTTCGTAGAGCGTCACCGCGTGTTTCTGCGACAACAGCCAGGCGCTCGCCAGACCGGAAATCCCCGCCCCGACGACGGCGATGCGTTGTGCTGCTGGTGGTCGATACATCCTCGGCTCCTCCCGGTTCAGGCGTTGTCGCCGTTGATCTCGGCGTAAGCGGAATGGTTGTGGATCGATTCGAAGTTCTCCGACTTGACCGTCCATTGCGCAATGCGCGGCTCGTTCATCAGGCGCAGCGCGATGTCGCGCACCAGGTCCTCGACGAATTTCGGATGGTCGTAGGCACGCTCGGTCACCCACTTCTCGTCCGGCCGCTTGAGCAGCCCGAAGATCTCGCACGACGCTTCCTCCTCGGCCAGCCGTACCAGTTCGTCGGGCGTCATGCCGGAGCGCAGCCTGGCGATGATCGTGATGTGCGAACGCTGGTTGTGCGCGCCGTACTCGCTGATCTCCTTCGAGCACGGACAGAGGCTGGTCACCGGCGCCACGACTTCGAGCGTCACTTCGGCTGCCTGCCCTGCGCGCTTGGCGACGATCATCCGCACGTCGTAGTCGAGCAGGCTCTCGACGGTCGATACCGGCGCCGCCTTGCTGATGAAGTACGGAAAAGCGAGTTCGATCTCGCCGCTGCTGGCGTCGAGCCGCAGCAGCATGTCCTCGAATAGGCGCAGCAGGCGACTGACGTTCAATGGCGCCCGCCGCTGTTCGAGGATCTCGACAAAGCGCGACATGTGCGTGCCCTTGACCTCCGGTGGCAGCCCGACCGACATCGCCACCTGCGCGACCGTGTGCTGCACCTTGCCGTCGGCGTCGAGCAGGGCGAGCGGGTAGCGCAAGCCCTTGACGCCCACCTTGTGGATCGCCAGTTGGCGCTGGTCGGCGCTGGCCTGCACGTCGGCGAGGAAGAATCTGTCTGGGGCGTTCATGGTGTGTTCTCCGGGGGAGGAAGGAAATGGGGACTCGATGACGGCGACAGCCGGATCGCTATTTGCCGAGAAATTCGTCGATGCGGGCGAGCAGTTCCCTGTCGTCCGGCCTGACGCGACTGCCGAAGCTCAACACCCGCGTGCCGCTGCGGTCGATCAGGTACTTGTGGAAGTTCCACTGCGGCGCTTCGCCGGTCGCCCTGGTGAGTTGCAAATAAAGTGGGCTGGCGTTCCTGCCGACGACGGTGGCCTTGGCGAACATCGGGAACTGCACCCCGTAAGTCAGCCGGCAGAACTCGGCGATCTCCTTATTGCTGCCTGGCTCCTGGTTGCCGAAATCATTCGACGGAAAGCCGACGACGACCAGTCCGCGCTCCTTGAGCCGGGCGTAAAGTTTTTCGAGCCCATCGTACTGCGAGGTGAAGCCGCAGTAACTGGCGGTGTTCACCACCAGCAGCACCTTGCCCTGCCACTGGCAGAGCGATTGCGGCTTCTGGTCCTGCAGCGAAGGGAAGCTGTGCTTGAGGAGGGGCGGGCAGGAGTCGGCGGCAAGAACGGGCGAGGTGACGAAAATACCGGCGGAGAACGCGACGGCCGACAGCAGGCAGGAGCGCAGGCGGGTCAGCCCCAGGGCTTGCAGGCTGTCCACGACAGGACCAATCGAGCGGTGTGCCGGGGTCTCAGACGCCGCGCCGGAAGCCCTGGCAACGCTCCCGGCGAAGGTCCTCCCTGCGGCCCATCCAAGGCGTGGACGGGCTGGCGAAAGGGAGGGAAGGGCATCGGAGAAACTGCGGGCTGGCAGGCGAGGCATCTTTTTGTCCTGGACAATTTGAGGGCGTGTCGCAAATATAAGCGCGCAATTCGGGGATGTCAAGCCATTTTTGTCGTTTTGTCCATGACAAAATCAGAAAAATTGTCCATCCGGACCCGGCCTGCCGGCGAGCGCGACAGGAAGATCGGCGCTGCCCACGCGCAACCCGCCGAGGCCTTTGATGCGCTTCCCGGCCGCGGTGGGACTGGTGGCGCTGCGGCACTGTCGCGGGGCCGGGCGCCTGCACTCCCTCGCTGCCCCGCCCGACAGCGCCATCACG
Source organism: Candidatus Accumulibacter cognatus (assembly GCA_013414765.1). Taxonomy (GTDB): domain Bacteria; phylum Pseudomonadota; class Gammaproteobacteria; order Burkholderiales; family Rhodocyclaceae; genus Accumulibacter; species Accumulibacter cognatus. The sequence continues at coordinate 567,984 of CP058708.1, read as the reverse complement.
TGCGTGGCCGGGTCAGGCGCTCGGCAAGCCCTCGGCCCACGGCCGCAGCGCCGTCCCGGTCCACTGCAGCAGGCGCGCCTCATCGGCATCGACGCGTCCCACCAGGCAGCCCTGCCACCGAAACAAAGTGGAAACACCAAACCTCCAATATCCATCGGAATTTGGTTCGGAACACCGACCGTATCCCTTGTCTCCGCCTTGCGGGCACGCTAAATTTGCTTTTCGCGCCGCACCAAGGAAGGGAAGCATGACCTCGTTTCTTGCCCGCCTGCTTCCCAAGCCGGGAATCGGGCCGGCGCTTTACTGTGTTTGGGCGATCGTCGCCATCGGCCTGTCGATTGGCCTGTCCGGCCTGTCGCCCGAGAGCGTCACTCGCCTGCTGGTGATCGCGCTTCTCCTGGGCGAGTTGGCCTTGCGCCCGACGCTGGTCGGGGCACTGCCCGCACTGACGCCGAAAATCCGATTCCTTGTCCTGGGCATTGTCCTCGCCGCCGCGGTGGAGGGCATGCACATGATCTCGATGCCGGTCTTTCCGGCGCTGCGCATCGTCGGGGAGACGTCCTTCGTTCAGGGCCTGGTCCGCTATGCGCTCGACCTGCTGTTCACCCTGCCGGCCTACGCGGTGATCTTCTCGCTGCTCTGGTTCTTCATCAACCGCTACCGCTATGGTCTCTGGAACTACATTCTTGTCATGGGCCTGGCGCAGACGCTGGGCGACGGGGGGCTGTTCTTTTTCATCGATACGCCGGCCATGCTGTTCTTTCTGCCCTACCCGATGACCAACTACCATGCCATCAACGTCATTCCGTTTCTGGCGGTCCGCGATCATCTGCCGCCGGGGCGATCAGCAAGGGCTGTTCGCTACCTGGCGATTCCGGGCCTGATCGGCGCGTACCTGGTGTGCGGGGCAATCATCAAGCTGGTCGGCAGGCCTCTCGGCCTGGCGCCAGACTGACGCGTGCTCCTGAGTCGTCGCGGATGAACCGTCGACTGGGTCAGCCTGCGGTGGCGGCCCCCGGCCTTGCGTTGGCGGTGCGCCGCTCATCGCCTTCCCGGATCTGCCGCGCGCCCTTGATCAATCACTCGTCAATCTGGACGCGACCACTCCCCGAGGAGCATTCCACCAGTCCGACGATGACCTGATCACCGGCGCGCAACAGCGCCTGCTGGCTACGCACAAAGACGCTGTCGTCGCTTTCTCGTTCGAGAACATAGCCGTTCGTACCGGTGATGCCGCGGCAAGGCGCCTTGACGATCAGGGCGGCCGGCAGTGGGCCGTCCATGGCGCCTTGATTCTGCAGCACGACGACTTGCTGTCCCGGCCGGTCGCCCGGCTGCAGTTCGCCGGTCAGGCGGACGGGTTTTTCGCGGTGGGTGATGACGGCGCGCCAGGTGGCCGGTGTCCACGCGCGCTGGTCGCCGGCAAGCGGCAGGCGGAACCAGACGACGCCGGCGAGATGCCGCGGCGCGTTCTTCTCGAGCCAGCGCAGGAAGGCCGAGACGCTGGCTGGCGCCGCGAACAGTTCGCGACCTTCCCTGGGCACTTCGCCGACACGCTCTGCCGCCCACGGGACTTCGCTTTCGACGGCGGCGATGCGGCCTCGCCCGTCAAGCACGAGGCGGGAGCCGTAATTGGGCAGCGCCACCCGGAAAGGCTTGTCGGTACGGCGGGCGAGGCCTGCCGTCCAGGCGCGCGCGCTGGCAGCATCGAACAGGCGGTACGCCGGTTTGTCGAGCGAATGGACTTGCAGCACGGCTTCGTCGACCGTCGCCAACAGGCCATCCAGTTCGCGTGCGCCCAGCCAGTCGGGCAGCACGGTCAGCGACAGGCGCTGGCCGGACGGCAGGGCGCGGCGCAGGGTGACGAGGAAGCGCGCGTAGTCGGCGAGCTGGCGGGTGCCGCAGTCGTGGTCGATTTCAAGCGTCGTCGATGTCGGCCAGTCGCCGCGCAGGGCGACGAGGTCGGCCATCAGCGCGGCCCGGTCGAGCGTTGCCAGGGGCGCGGCGATGCGCACGACGGGAATCGCCGGGCGGTGACTGGCGGCGATCGCCGCCCGGTCGACGGCAATCGGCTGCCATCGACCCTGGCGATCGACCTCGGCGGCGAGGATCCGCCAGGCGCCCACGAGGTCGGCGGCATCGCGCAACGCTGCGGCCAGCGCGGGTTGCCAGCGACGCTGCCAGACGTAGGCGTCGTGCGCGATCGGCGTCGGCGCTGCCTTCTCCCCGCAGGCGGCGAGCAACACGGCCGCCAGAACCACCGCCCACGGGCGGCGCGCGTTCACGGAAAAACGAAGGACTTGACCAGCGTCAGTTCGCCGGGGCGGCGCAGGGGCACCCGGAAGACCTGGAGTTTTTCGTCGGGCGTGCCTTCGCGGGTGATGATGGCAACCTGGGCGATGGTGATTTCCTGGGCCTCGGCTTGCCCATCGCCCATGCCGCCGCCGAAGTAATTGACGTAGACCTGCCAGTTGCCATGCGGTGGCGAGGGGATCGCATAGATCTCCGGACCGTAGCCTCCGGTGACATCGACGTCGAGTGCGCCGCCGTTCTTGCCGAGACGCTCGCCGAAGAAGACGTGCTGGCCGTCCGGCGAGATGACGTGCAGGTCGATGTCGGTCATGTCGCTGTCCCAACTGAGGACGATGCGCAGACCGACACGCTGGCGCGCCAGGTTGGCGTCGTAGAAGTTGACGCGGCGCCCCTGCTTGCGGTCCGGGGTGCGCACTTCGAGGCTGCTGGCGCCGGGCGGAAAGGAGTAGGGACGCGCGAAGGAGCCGTCCGGGTTGACGCTGAGCGGCATGGCGACGCCATTGACGACCAGCAGGTGCGGTTGCTTCGTCTTCGCCGCGGTGGCGCCGGCGATCCTGCCGCGGATCGCCACGCCGAGTTCGCCGCCGTCCTCGCCACTGCGCGCGCCCCCGGCATTGACCCGGCTGGCGGGGTAGTGGACGTCCTGCATGTGCTGCGCCGGCTCGCCGCCGGAGTGCCGCCAGCCGCCGCGTGGCGCGTCGAGTGTGACCTGCGCCGGCGCCGCGGTGGCGGCGAGCAGCGCGCACCAGGCCAGGTGCCGGGCCAGGAACAGCGGCAGGACGAGGCGGCTCATTTTCTCTCTCCGTAACGCAGGGCGCGGACAAAGGTCAGGTCGCCGACGCGACGCAGGGGGACGAGCAGGGTTTCCTGGCGCTCGTCGGGGGTGTTCTCGTTGCTGACGATGGTGATGCGGGTGGTGATCAGCGGCTTGTCGTGCGCGTCGGCGTCGAAATTGTAGCCGGCGGCATTGAAGTTGCCCCAATAATTGACATAGACGAGATAGGTGCCGGGCACCGGCGTGGCGGTGGAAAAGATTTCCGGACCGCCGCCATCGACGCTATCGACGTCGAGACCGCCACCCCGGCGGAGCAGCGGTTGCGCCCAGAAGGCGTGTTCGCCGTCGGGCGTCAGGATATGCAGGTCGACCTCGGCGCGCGCATCGTCCCAGCCGAGGACGATGCGCAGCTTGCTGCGCGTCTTTTCGGCGTGGGTTTCGTAGAACTGCAGGCGGCGGCGCGCGCCGCCGGGGGCGACGATCTCGACACTGTTGCTGCCCGGCCCGAATGCCCAGGGTTTGACGAAGCGCCCCTGTTCGTCGGTGTACAGCGGCATGTCGATGCCATTGACGATCAGCCGGCCGGGCTGGCGATTCTTGCCGGCCTGCCGGAGTTGCCCCTCGATCAGCGTGCGGTTCTTCTGGCCGCCGCGGTCGACCGGCGGCTTCGGATAGGCGGCGGCGATGACCGATTCCCTGTCCTCGGCGAGCGCGCCGTTGCGCCAGCCACCACGCGGGCCGTCGAGCGCGATGCCGCTGTCGGCCGCCGCGCAGGCCGTGCAAACCGTGCAAGAGGCGGCGAGGAGGAACGCGGAAACGGAATGGCGGAAGATGGTGAGCATGGGCATCGCGATCAAGGGGTGCCGAGCAGCGAACGCGCCGTCTCTTCGACGAAGTCCTCGTCGCGGCCGCGCGGATGGTTGGCAAGCGCGAAATGCAGGTACTCGTGAGCGAGTGTCAGCCGTTCGTTGGTGCTGCCGATACCGGTCGCGTAGATGCGGCCGCGTTCGATGTCGGCGTAGGGGTTACCGTGCTCGAGGCGGCAGACGCGCGGCAAGGGCACCGGTGCCTCGAAACCGGGGACGCCGGCCAGCCGCCGCTTCCAGCCGGCCTGGCGGCCAGCCAGCCAGTTTTCGGCGCGGGCCAGGGGCTGGCATTCGCCGGCATCGGCGTCGCCGGCGACAGTGAAGCCGGCACCGCCATAGGCGTGCTCGAGGATCTGGTCCCAGCGCGCGCCCTCGGCCGCGCCGGCAACGGCCGCCTGCCACGAAAGCTGTTGCGGCGCACTGCGGGTCTGGTGGTAGCGACCGGCAACGCCGCCGAGGACCAGGCCGTCGCTCCACTGGGCGACGCGCAGGCTGGCGCTGTCCGGCGGCGCCGGCGAAACCCGCTGGGTGCGGCTGTCGTCTTCGATCTCGTAGCAACCGCCGCCATGTCCGGCGTGCCGGACGAGATAGGTGCGCGCGGCCACCGCCAGCGCGCGCGCGGCGGCCGGCGGTTCCGCGCCGGCCTCGCGCTGGACGACGCGGGCGACGTAGTCATTCAGTCCGACGCGGCCGGTGATGACTGGCCGGCCACCGGGACGGCTCAGGCCAAGTTCGCCGCTGCTGGCGAAGAACAGCCGCCGGGCGTTAACAAAGCGGGCTTCGACGCGGCCGCGCAGCGGGCCTTCCGCTGCCGGACGGCCGTCGACGAGGACTTCGGAGAGCGGGTAACGGCTGAAGAAACGGACGCGAACGCAGTCTTCGTCGGGCGGTGTCGGCTGCGGCAGCGAGCCAGCCAGCCAGGGCGCCGTCTGCTCGATGACCTGGGCGCTACTGCCGCTGCCGCGCAACCACAGCGGCGTGCCGTCGCTCAGCCAGCCGGCGAAGCCGCCGATTCGCCGTCCCTTGCCGTCGTGCCAGCTCCAGGTCTTGACGCGCAGCCGGTTGCCCAGATGCGAGAGCAGGGGGCGGGCGCGCGGTTCGAGGCTGACGCGCTGCAGCGCCGCCATCGTCGTCCGCCGATGCTCGCCGTTGATCGCGGCGAACGCGGCGAGCAGGGAGGCGACGGAGACCTCGGTTGCCGGCTGCAGCTTGTCGAGGTCGAACAACCAGGCGGGCGCACCTGGCGCCTGACGCGTCCACCACGCACGCCAGGCCGCCGCCGACACGCCGAGCCGACGCGGCTTGAAGTAGAGTCCGCAGGACCTGGCCAGCGCCTCGTCGCGGCCGATGCTTTCGCCGGGCGCGCAGCAATACGCTTCCTCGCCGGGGTCGCCACCCGTGCAGCGGTAATCGCCGACGCTGCGCGCGCTGGCGCTCAGGTAGACATGCATGAACACTTTCCACAGGCTGCCGAGCGGTGTGTTGGCCGGCACCGCCATCGTCTCGCCGCCGGCCGCCGCGACGCGCAAGGCCGTAGGCGCTTGCGGATCGCCGAAAACCAGTTCGACCGCCGGCCCGGCGGCGGCCTCGGCGGCCGCCAAGGACAAGCCCGCTGCCAGGCAGCAAAGGAACTGCCGGGCAGGCGATGGGCGGGGTGACGGCCGCGAGGCGCGCATCACTTCACCTGCAGGCGCCGTTCCGCCACCGCCTCGAAAGCCTTCTCCTCCGGCTGATACATGCGCTGGAAGCGCGCCGGCGGCACGACGAAGCTGCCGCGGCTGCCGAAACGCAGCAGGTGACGGAAAACCCGGCTGTCGGCAAGCTGGTCGACGGGCACGGCGTAGGACAGTTCGCCCGGCTGATAGCGCGCCTTCTCCATCGGCACGACGGCGTCGCCATCGAGCCCACGCACGCGGATACCCCAGGTTCCGCGTTCGACATCGGCACCCGGCGGCAGCGGCACCTCGATCAGGCCGTAGCGCGGCGTTTGGCCGGCCGCGGGACTGAGCCGGACCTCTTCGAGATAGAGGTCGTTGGCGCGCAGATCGCCGTCGCTCGCGGCTTCTGCCCGGAACTCGACCGCTTCACCGGCCAGCGAGGCGCTGGCCGGGCCCCGCTCGCCGGACGGGCTGGCGGCTGCCGGGTCCGCCTTGATCGCCGGAGCGGCGACGAGGCGATAGAGGCGCCGTTCGATCTTGACCGGCAGCGTGCCCTTTTCCGGCTCGGCCGAGCGGTAACGGACGAAGGCGGTCAGCGGTGCCGGCGCTGGGCCGGCCAGGGAGATGACCTTGGGTAGCGTCTTGTCGGTCCACCGCCAGGTCGGTGCACCGAGCGGGCCGCCCTGCCGCTGCCAGTTGCCGGCAAGGCCCGGCGCCCCGCTTTCGGCCGGCGCGCTGCCGCCGAGGGCCTTGTTCCACCAGGCCAGCGCCAGGGCACGATCGAACGTGGCGGCGCCCGGGCCGAGCGTCGCCAGCCAGCGCGCCGCGTCTTCCTTGGCGACGCCCTTGTCTTCCATGGCCAGCAGCGCCTGGCCCAGCGCTTCCGGCTGGGCGCGCAGGGATTCGCGCGCGGCATCGATCGCCTGAGCCGTTTCGGGCGCCACGGCGATCTGCTGCTGGCGAGCCATCTGGCCGATCAGGACCAGGCTCAGGCCATCGGCGGCGGCCGTGTTGCTCAACCAGAGGCTGTTGCGACCGGGACTGACGGGCTTGACGGCGGGCAGTGCCGCGGCTTCGAGGAGCAGACCCTCGACCAGGGTGCGGACCGGCAGCTCCATTTCCGCCATGAACCAGACCGCCAGCACGCGCAGGGGCAAGGGCTCCTTGACCGCGTGCTTGCGGTAGGCTTCGAGGCTCTGCCGCCAGTGCGTCGCCGGCAGCGTCAGGCCGAGCGCGCGCGCGGCGTGCCAGTCGGCGTAGTAGGCGTAGGCGGTGAGCCAGCCGCTGTCGGTGGTTGCCGGCCCCCACCAGCCGAAGACCGCCTCCGGCCCGGCCATCTGCACCAGACGCAGGCGCTGCGTGGCGAGCGCCTGGGAAATCTCGCGCAGACGCGGCGCATCGGCGGGCAGGCCGCGATAGGCGAAGCTGAGCGGCAGCAGGCGGCTGGCGGTCTGCTCGACGCAACCCCAGGGGAATTCCAGGAGATCCTCGGCGATGCGGGCAAACTGTCCGGCACTCCCCTGCGCCAGGCTGACCCTGAGGTCGCGCGCATCGGCCGGCAGCGCGAGGCGCGTTTCGGCCTCCCGCAGATCGAGCGACTGGCTGCGCTCCGAGAGCCAGCCGACGGGCAACACGCTGATCGCCTGACGCAGGCTGTCGATTTCCTTGCCAGCCTGGGCGAGGCTGATCGCCACATCGCCCGAAACGGGTTTGTCCATCGGCAGCGGGATGTTGTTTGCCCCCGGTTGCAATTCGATCTCCCGGCGGACGGCCAGGCCGCCACCGTTGGCGGCGAGTTGTACCTTGGCAGCGGCGCCGGTCTGGTTGAAGGCGACGATGGTGGCGGCCGGCCGGTCACCGAGACGGAAGTTCGCCGGGCCGGTCCATTTGGCGTAGAAGTCCTTGTGCGACTCGATATGCCGCGTCTGCTGGCCGACCACGCCGGCGGCGGTGATCGCGCGCGCCGTGATGCGCCAGCGGGTCAGCGCGTCGGGCATGCGGAAGCTGACGCTGACCTTGCCGTCCTGACCGGTCATCAGGCTGGGCCACCAGCCGGCGGTGTCGGTATCGTCGCGGCGCGGGCGCTCGAGTACCTTGACGCCGCGTTCCGACGGTGAGCGGCGAACCGGCGCGCTGCCCTTGCCGGGCATTCGCGCCAGGTCGTAGCCGATGAACGACAGGCTGACGGTGGTGCGCACGTTGTTGCGGCGGGGGTGATAGAAGAAGTTGCCGATGCTGGGGGCGATTTCCGGTTGCAGCACGTAGATCATTTCGTCGACGACGCCGAGATTGACCAGTGCCGGCGTGGGCCGTCCGCCGACGCGGGTTTCCAGTTCGAGCGTGACGGTTTCTCCCGGCGCATAGCGTTCGCGGGGGCTGCGGATGGCGACGTCGACGGCCGGCACGGCGACGCGCAGCCCCTTGTTCTGGAAGACGTAGTCGCCGTTGGCCAGGTAGAGGACGGAAAAGGTGACATTCGGGCCGTATTCTTCCCGGACCGGGATGTCCGCCCGCCATTGCGCCGGCGCCACCTGGCTGACGCCGAGCCAGGCGGCTTTGCCGCTGAGCAGCGCGTGCGCCTCGACCTGGTCGCGCTCGAGGGTCAGCAGCGCATCGCCGACCGCTTGTGGGAAGGTGATCAGCGCGTGCGCCGTCTCTCCGGCCTGGTAATGCTCCTTGTCGAAGACGATCTCGACGCTGCCGGGAATCGCCTTCATGCCCTCGCCGGAAACCCAGTGGCTGGTCGCCGCCAGCAGGTTGCCCCTGGCGTCACGCAGACTGACGGTGTAGGAACCGGGCTCGGGGAAGGCGAGTCGGGCGCTGTCACCTTCGGCCAGTACGCCGTCGCGCCGCTGCCTGTCCTCGAGACGGAGAATCTCCCAGCGCGTCGGCCGGCTGGCCGGACTGGCGTTGCCCTGCGGCGTGTAGCGGAAATCGACGCTCTCGCCGGGACGCGAGAAATAGGCGGGGGCGCTCAAGTGCCACAGCGTGGCGCCGCGCTCGATGAGGATTTCCTTGGTCGTGCGGACGCGGTAGGCGGCACCGTCCTGGGCCAGCAGGCTCAGGATGTAGCGGGCAGGATCGTCGGCCGGCGGCAGGCTGAAGGCCGCCAAACCGTCGCTGCCGGTCTTCAGTTCGTCGGCCTTGATGGCCACCGGGAACTGTCCGCCATAGCGCAGCTCGCCCTCGACCATGGTCAGCGGTTGCGCCCGCGCCGTCAGACGTACCAGCGCGCCGGCCACCGGTTTGCCGTCGGGATAGCTCAGGCGGATGCGCCCGGTGACCGCTTCGCGCGTCTTGAATTCGCTCTTGTCGACGACGACGTCGATCTCGAAGTGCGGCTTGACGTAGTCGGCGACCCGGAAGGCGGCGCCGTAGCTGTCTTCGCCCCTGGTGAAGACGAGTTCCCAGCCGCCAGCCTGTGCCGCCGCCGGCAGGCGGAAGTCCGTCTCGCCGCCCTTCGCCGAGTCATAGCGCATTTTGCGGGTGAGGACTTCGGTCCCCGCCGGGTCGACGACAGTGACGCTGAGCTCGCCGCTGGCGACCGGTTCCGAGCGACGGGCGCTCCGGAATTCACGGCCGAGGAACTTGACCTGGACAAGATCGCCCGGACGGTAGAGCGGGCGGTCGGTGACGGCATAGATCTTGGCGTTGTAAATCTCGCTGTCGTGGTAGAAGTTTTCCGAGATGAAGACCCCGCCCGCCGGATCCTGACCGTAGACATAACTGGTTTCGGGGCTGCTGGCGGGCAGGCGGACGACTCCGTCGGCAGCGGTCCTGCCACTCTTCAGGACGCCGACACCATCGCTCCAGACGACATCGGCGTCGGCGACGGCGACGCCATCCTTGCGCCGGGCGGTCCACACCAGCATCTCCGTGGCGGCGTTCTTGGTCACGGCAACGCTGTCGGAGACGAAAACCAGCGTCACGGCCCGGTGCTTGCCGACCGAGGCTTCGACCAGATACAGGCCGGGTGCCCGCTGGCCGAGGGGAACCCGGACATTGCCCTCGTTATTGGGCAGGAACTCGCTGCTGCTACCGGCCAGTTTGAGGTCGGCAGGCGGAACGATGGGCTTGGCGCGATGCACCGGGTAGCGGAAGCGGTCAGCCAGCGTCAGGCCCGGCAGGGGCGCGTAGGCTGGCGGGTGGCGCAGGCGGGTCGGCGTCAGGATCTGTTTCGGCGTCTTCAGATCGGGAGCCGCTGCGGTCGTCGCCAGCCGGGCCGCCGGCGAGAACAGGCGCTTCCATGCGAAGCGGCTGTTGGCCCAGATCTTGTCCCAGGAAAGCTTCAGCATGTTGGCCATGCCCTCGGGCTGCGGCTTGGCCGGCACCTTGACGCGGTGCAGGTTGCTCTGGGCGCGCAGGAAGGCGAGCGGATCGGGGACGCGATAAATGGCGATGTCGACGCCGCCGTACTCCTCGAGTTCGGCCGAGTCGCGCTGGATTTCCAACCGTACCGAGGCTTGTTCGTCGGAAGCGTAACTGGTCTCGGCAAGCAGGAAGAACTCCTCGCCAGTGGCGGGGCGATAGTTCGAGTTTTCGGCCGCCATCTCGCCGGCCGTGCCGGCTCCGGCGATGCCGAGCAGCGCCAGGATCAGCGTGACAAGAAGGCCAGGCGATAGAAGCCGGCGAAATTCGGGTTGTCGTCGCGTGGTCGCCACCGTGTGTCCTTCCATTGCAGCAATTGGGCCGGCGTGACAGCACGCAGGCCGTTGTCATCGACCATCTCGGAAGGTCGCCGACGCCTGCCGGCACCTTGCGCCGCTGCGGCGGCAGGCGGCTGGCCGGTGTGATAGGCGATCCAGCTACCCATCCAGATCATCAGGTGCTGATCATCGCCCTGATCAAAAAACAGCAGATCGCCAGGCTTGCTCATGGCGCTTTCGCGGCCGAGCCAGCGGCTGTTCTTCTGCACCAGCGCCAGGGCGGTGACGAACGCCTGTTGGTCCCCCGTCAGCGTCGTCCAGCCGTTGAGCAGGGCCGCCTGTTCCGGGCGCAGGTCCACTTCCGGCGGCAGACGGCCGGTGAAACCGTTGGCCCGGCGCCACGGTGCGTCGTGCGGGCGCAGCGCTTCGCCAACGGCGAAACGGGCAAGGCCCGCGCAGTCGCGATGAAACCAGCGCGGCGACGGGCCACGGCGAATCTGGTCGGCGACGATCAACGCCATCCAGGCGCGAAAGCGGTCGGATTGTGTACCGTCGAGCGCGCCGGCGACGGGTGCTGTCGAAGACTCCGTGGTGAGTGCTGCCGCTGGTCGCCAGGCGCTGCCGAGGATGATCCCCCCGAGGGCGGTGACGAATCGCCGGCGGTTCATCAGCGGGCGATCTCCTGCAGCGGTCTGATGTCCAGCGTGACGAAGCCATCCCTGACGGTGGCCCCCGGAACGGCGACAAGCGCCTGGTGCTGTTTTCCCCAGGCCTCGAGGCGTGGCCAGAGGCGGCTCCGGGCGACCTCACGAAAGAATGATTCCTCATCCGCCGGCAGCACTTCCTGTACTTCCGAACGCAGTAGCCGGGCGAGTTGCGGCGGGTCGAAGACCAGCCATCCTGGGCCGTGCAGGCCGGGCTCGTCGCCGAGTGCCGCCGCCCGCTTGCCAGCGACATCCAGCGCCGCGTCGACCTGGCGACGGTCGGGAGAAAACAAGATCAGCCCACCGCGCCAGGCCAGCGCGGGTTCGAAGGCGCGCGCGCCGCCGTCGGGCGGACGAATGCCGTGACGCGACGCCACGGTGACGGCGTGAATCTGGCTTTCGCCATCCTTGCCCGAGGCCTTGATGCCCTTGGCAGCCCAGGATTTCTCCGCGAGGCGGGCCAGCAACTGTCCGGCATCGGGCGGTAAGACAGCCGCCGCCCGTGCGACGAAGAGCGGCGCCGAGAGGCGGGAGCCGGCAAACCAGCAGACCGCGGCGATCGGGTCCAGGGCCGCGAGGGTGATCGGCAGCGCGGCGTCCTTGCCGAGCAGCGCCGCCAGCGGCTCCGCGGTAGCCGGCCAATCGACCGGCAGGGCGGTACACAAGGCGGCGCCGAGCGGCACCGCCCGCCAGATGCCGGCGGTGTCATGAGCGGCGCTGGTGTTCGTCGGGAGCAAGCGCAGGTTGGCATGCCAGCCGCCATCGACGTAGTCGAGGCGCAGCCCGGCGAGCGCCGGCAGGAAGTGCGCGTAGCCCAGGGTCAGGGCCTGCGGACCGATCACGAAGGAATGCTGTGCCGTCGTCGAGACGGGCAGCTTCGACTGCCAGGGGTGGGCGCCGTGCAGCAGCTCGCCGAGAACCGCCTCGGCATCGCCGGTCAACGCGCCATCGCCGTCGAGAGCCAGTGCCGGATCGGAAAGAAAGACCCAGTGGTCGCCGCGTCCGGCAAAGGCCAACTGGCGACCACCGCCATAATCGAGCGCATACAGGCTGATCTCGTCGCCCGCTACGGAAAACTTGCCGACCAGCTTGAGCTGGCGATCGTCCAGCGCAATCCGGGCAAACGCTTCGCTCAGCCGGGCGAGCAGGCCACGCTCCAGCCTGGCGACGAAGTGCTCGGGGCGTCCCCTGCCCGAACGCCATATCCCGATCTCCGCAGGTCCCGCCAGCAGGAGCGCGAGAAAACGGTCCTCGATGGCGACTTTGTGCTCGTAGGCGAGACGACGCAGGCTGCCCTCGAGCGATAGCCTCGCCTCATCCTCCTCATAGTGAAAGACCAGCTGTTCGTCCACCAGACCGGACAGCAGCGGAGCCGCCGCAACATCCTTCGGTACGCTGGCGAGATGGCTGGTGGCGAGCAGCATTTCCGGTTGCCGCAGGTCGACCTGCAGGCGCGATACGCCCTTGTAGCGAGGCACCTTGTGCCAGTAGCGGTAGGCACCGACGGCGAGGACAAGCGCCAGCAGGGCAAGGACGGCATAGAGCGCCGGGCGGCGTTGCCGAAGGGTAGGTGGAACCGACAGGCTCGCCATCAGCGGCCGCCGGCGAAGCCGCGGCAGGGGCGCGCCGGCACCCGCTGGGGACAGTTGGGGCACGCGCGGAAAAGGGGAACCGATGTCCGCGGTGTCCCACCTCGCAAACCGCCCCGCGCTAGCCGCGCTAAAGCACTCGTCATGTCACGTCCTCTCGTCATGCCGGCGGGCCGCTGTATCCGGCCCCGGCGGCTTCCGCATCGTCGGGGATGAATGTCAAAGTCGCGTCAGCGACGCATGAATCTCCTCTCCTCACTCGCGGGGGCGCAGGCGGGGCTTCGCGGAGCACCGCTCCACGCCGCCGGCCCGCGATGCAGCGCGGGCCGTGGGTGGGGTCGGAGGGTGAGATGGGGAATTCGCTGAGCATGCTCTGCGCCCATCGCACGATTCCGGCGTGCAAGCCGGAATGCGCCCTGCAAGGGAGGGAAACGGTCATGACTTCCATGATCGAGGTTGTCTGAAAAAGTCATGACCGTTAGCGAGCATCCAGACCTCCCGGCGATAGGCGCCGAAAAGCGTATTGTATGCCGCTCAGTTTCGATAGAGCACCCCCGGAATACGGGTGATCCGAAAAAATGGGAAGTCCGTCGCCCTCGATCCCTTTGACCCGGCCATGCGGCGGCAACGAGTCCTCGTGGAAACCGTCATCGACGAACTGAAAGACCTCGATCAGATCGAGTGCACCCGCCATCGCTCGCCCCTCCATTTCGCCGTCAACTTGCTGGCCGGCCCCATCGCCTATTGCTTCATGCCCGACAAACCCGGACTATCACTTCAGGACTTCCGCCGGCTCTCACCCTTCACCAAACTTATCCCGAACTGACGTTACCCTCATAAGGAGGGAATGAGCAGAGAAAATATTTTTGTCTGTTAGTTGCAAAATGCAACGAAGTAGTCTACAGTGTGTTCATGCGCCGGCTGGTCGGCGTTGCCGAAAAGGAGAGTGAGCATGACCTGGCAGAAAATTCATCCCCCCGTCGTTCGCAGCCTGCTGGAGAACGATCTCTACAAGTTCACGATGTGGCAGGCGCTGCTGCACAGCCACCCGGGAGCGCAGGCCGAATACGCCTTTTTCTGCCGGAACCGGCCGGTCTATCCACTGGCGGAGCTCAAGGCCGACGTCGATGCCGAACTCGACCACTTGTGTACCCTGACCTTCAGCGACGATGAACTCGCGTATCTGCGCAGCCTGCGCTTCATCAAGAGCGACTTCGTCGATTTCCTCTCGGTTTTTCGCTTCCAGCGCCGCTTCATCAGCACGCGCGCCGACGGCGAGCATCTGCGGGTCATCGCCAGCGGTCCCCTGGTGCATGTCATGGCATTCGAGATTTTTGTGCTCTACATGGTCAATGAGCTCTATTTTCGCCGGCTATCGACCGATGCCTCGATCCTTGCCGTGGCGCGCGAACGGCTGCAGGCAAAGGTCGGATTCCTGAAATCGGAGCGGCAGGCGCTGCTGTCGGCGACCGAGCCTTTCATCTTCTTCGACTTCGGCCTGCGCCGGCGCTATTCCGCTGCCTGGCACGAGGAAGTCGTGCGCACGCTGGCCAGCGAGGTGCCGGAGCATTTTCGCGGCACTTCCAACGTCTACCTTGCGAAGAAGCTGGGGCTGACGCCGATCGGCACGATGGCGCACGAGTACCTGCAGGCTTACCAGGCGTTCGGCTTTCGTCTGCGCGATTTTCAAAAAGCGGCGCTCGAGGCCTGGGTGCAGGAGTATCGCGGTGATCTCGGCATCGCACTGACCGACGTGGTCGGCATGGATGCCTTTCTCGCCGATTTCGATCTGTACTTTGCCAAGCTGTTCGACGGCCTTCGCCACGATTCGGGCGATCCCCTCGAATGGGCGGAAAAGGCTTTGCGCCACTATGCGCAACTGCACATCGACCCGATGAGCAAGCGCCTGGTTTTCTCCGATGGCCTGAACCTGCCGCGTGCGGTCGATCTGTACCGGCGTTTGCGCGGACGTGTGCAAACCTCCTACGGCATCGGTACCGATCTCTCGAACGATACGCCGCATCAGGCACTGAACGTGGTCATGAAAATCATGGCGTGCAACGGGCAGCCGGTCGCCAAGCTTTCCGATTCTCCGGGCAAGACGTTGTGCGAGGACGGCACCTTCCTGGCCTACCTGCGGCAGGTTTTCAATCATCCGGTGGAAAGGCCATGAATGCCTTTCGCCTTACCCTCGCGCAGTTGAATCCGACGATCGGCGACATCGACGGCAACATCGGCCTGATGTGTCGCGCAGCCGCGCAGGCGCATGCCGAGCAGGCGCAGATGGTGGTTTTTCCTGAACTGTCCCTGACCGGCTACCCGCCCGGCGACCTGCTCGATGAAGCCGATTTCATCGAGCGCGCGGCGGCGGGGCTCGACACACTGCTCGCCGCCAGCCACGCGACACCAGGCCTGTGCTGGGTGGTCGGCGCACCGATGCAGCGCAGCGGACCCGGCAAGCCGCTCGAAAACTGTCTGCTCGTGCTTCGCGACGGGGCGCTTTTACTCAGATACGCGAAGCAGTTGCTGCCGACCTACAATGTTTTTGACGAGCGCCGCCATTTCGAACCGGGACCGGATGTTGCCCGGATCCTGCGCGTCGACGGCACGCAGGTCGGTTTCCTGATCTGCGAAGACGGCTGGAACGACGCCGGCAGCGACTATGCGGTCAACCCGTTTAGCCGCCTCGCCGATGCCCGTCCCGATCTGCTGGTGACGATCAACGCCAGTCCGTCGAACATCGGCAAGCGCGAACAGCGCCATCGTCTCTTCGCGGCGGCCAGTCAGCGCCACCAGATCCCGCTGGTCTATGTGAACCAGATCGGCGGGCACGATCAACTGGTCTTCGACGGCGCCTCGTTCGCCGTTTCTCCGGCTGCCGGTGTGGTGTTCGAGGCGCCGCGCTTTGTCGAAGCGGTGAGCACGCTGCAATGGGACGGCACGAATTTCCTGTCGGCCACCGGGGAAGCCCTGCCGCCAGTCGCAGCCGAAGGTCTGCCGGTGATGGAGTTCTACCGCCGGCAGATCGTTCTCGGCCTGCGCGACTACGCTCGCCGCTGCGGCTTCAGCAGCGCGGTCGTCGGCTCCTCGGGCGGGATCGACAGCGCGCTGACGCTGGCGCTCGCCGTCGAGGCGCTCGGCGCGGACCATGTCGTCGCCATCACCATGCCCTCGTCTTTCTCTACGCCAGGCAGCGTTGATGACTCCGAAGTGCTCTGCCGCAGGCTCGGAATCCGCCTGATCGAGCATCCGATCCACGACCTCGTCAGCCAGTTCGCGGCGGGCTTCGCCGCGGCCTGCGGCGGCCCCTTGCGCGGCCTGGCGCTCGAGAATCTGCAGGCGCGGGTGCGCGGCACCATCCTGATGGAGTATTCCAACAGTTATGGCCACCTGCTGCTCACCACCGGCAACAAGAGCGAAATCTCGGTCGGCTATTGCACGCTGTACGGCGATACCAACGGCGGTCTGGGTTTGATCGGTGACCTCTACAAGACCGAAGTCTTTGCCTTGAGCCGGCACCTCAACGAATGCGCCGATGGCGAAGTGATCCCGCGAGCGATCCTCGACAAGGAGCCTTCGGCAGAACTCGCGCCCGGTCAGCGGGACACCGACAGCCTGCCTCCGTATCCGATCCTGGACACGATCCTCAAGGTGCTGATCGAGGGTGAGCGCCTCGGTGCCGACGAGCACGCGGAAGTCGAGTCCGCCTATGCGCAACTGCTGGCCAACGCCGAGGGCCGGGCGCTGGTGACGAGAATACGGCGCATGATCGCGCGCAACGAATACAAGCGACGCCAGGCCCCGCCGATTCTGCGCCTGCGCGGGCGCGCTTTCGGCAGCGGCCGGCAGATGCCGATTGCCGCTTGCTATGACTGACCAGGAGCCCATTCAATGACCCCCGACCGATTCGACATTGCCGTACTGATTGGCCGTTTCCAGCCCTTCCACAATGCGCATGCGGCTTTGCTCGCCAGAACCCTGCAAAGCGCCGGGCAGGTGATCGTCCTGCTCGGATCGGCGCACGCCGCGCGCAATGTCAAGAACCCGTTTACCTGGGAGGAGCGCGCCGCCATGATCGGCAGCACGCTCGACGACGCGACGCGCGAGCGTGTCCGTTTTCTGCCGATTCGCGACTACTACGACGATCGGCGCTGGGGCGAGGCGGTCGTCGCCGCGGTGCAGGAATACAGTGCCCCTGGCGCGCGGATTGCCCTCGTCGGCTACCTCAAGGATGCCTCCAGCAAATACCTGCAGCGCTTTCCGCGCTGGCAGTTCGTCGCCGTACCGAAATTTGACGAGATCGACGCGACCAGTATCCGCCAGATCTACTTCGAGAGCGAAGACTGGCCGGCGACGCAGGCGTTGCTCGGCGGGCTGCTGCCGACGCCGATCGTCCACTATCTGAAGGGCTGGACCCGCTTGCCGCATTATCACCCACTGCGCGGCGAGCATCTGGCCCTCGAGGAGAACCGGCGGGTCTGGGGAAGCGGTCCTTTCGTGACCGTGGATGCGGTCGTCACCGCGTCCGCGCATGTCCTGCTCGTCGAACGTGGGCGTTTGCCGGGAAAGGGCTTGTGGGCCGTGCCGGGCGGTTTTCTCGAGCCGCGCGAGCGCGTCCTGCAAGGCGCGATTCGTGAGCTGCGCGAAGAAACCGGTCTCGGCCTGCTCGATTCCACCCTTGAAGTGGCCCTGCAAGGCGTTGCCGTCTTCGATCATCCCGACCGCAGTCTGCGCGGGCGAACGATCACGCATGCGCATTGGTTCGATCTCGGCGACTGCCGCTTGCCCGAGGTCAGCGGCGCTGACGATGCGGCGCGAGCCAGGTGGACTCCGATCGCAGAACTCAGGGCCCTGGAAAGTCGCTTTTTTGAAGATCACTTCAATCTGCTCGACCACTTCCTGTCCCTTCATCCCTGAGCCTGGCACGATGTCCTTCACCGCACTCACCTGTCCGCAATGCGGTGCGGCACTGCCCCGACAGGCGAGCTGGCGCATGGTGGTCTGTCCTTATTGCAGCGCGACGGTTACCCGCAACAAGTCGCTCGTGCAGGCGGCACCCTTGCGCGAAGCAGCCGCGCGAGTTCGTGCGCAGGCCCTGGCCGGCTACCCATCGACCTTGCCGGTGTTGCGCTGGCAGGGGCAACGCTACCAATTGCTCAAGCGGGTGGGTGTCGGCGAACATGCCGAGGTCCATCTTGCTGAACGCATGGGTCCCTTTCCGGAGCGGGTGATCGTCAAACTGGTGCACGCCGGTACGAGATCCGGCGTGCTTGCAGCCGAGGCCGCGATCCTGCGCGCCCTGCAGGCGAGTACGCTGGCAGAGGCGGCGTACTTCTCGCAAAGGGTGCCGCAAGCGATTGCCAGCGGTGTTGGCGAAACAGCCTGCGGGAACCAGCGGGAAGGGCTGCTGCTCCGCCATCCTTCCGGATACTGGGGTAGCCTGGCGCAGGTCTTGCGTTACGCAGCAAACGGAATCGAGCCCCGGCACGCTGTCTGGATCTGGCGGCGAGTCCTCGAAGTGCTGGCATTTGCGCACGACAGCGACTGGACTCATGGCGACCTGAGGCCCGAGCACTGGCTCGTGCACCCGCGCGATCACGGCGTGCTCCTCGTCGGCTGGTCGCGCGCCATGCCTGGAGCGGATGACGCAGCGATTGCCCGCGATCTGCGGCAATCGGCATGGACCCTGCGTGCGCTCTTGTGCGGAGGCGACACGCTGCCCACCTGCGGGCGCAGTACGCCTCCTCCCCTGGTGGATTTGCTGGAACGCAGCAGCGAAGACGCCGCCTGGTGTGCCGAGGTCGGCGCGCGCGGGCTTGACCAGGCGCTGGTCGCGGCCGCTCGCGCCTCTTTCGGGCCGCCGAAATTCATCCCTTTCAACCCCACTTCGGCGACTTGCCGCTAGGAGAACATCATGGGCTACGGTAGTTATTCGCACAGCGCGCATGCGGCGCTGACCACGGATCGGGCGGCGCTGTCACGCGCCGAAGTCTTCAAACAACGCGGCTGTCACGCCTTGATGGACCCCAAGGGTCTGTCGGTTCGCGAAGCGCGCGACAGCGCCGAACATCCGAACTCGCTTGGCATCGTCTTTGCGCTCGATGTCACCGGCTCGATGGGGAATATTCCAGAATACCTGGCACGCCGCGATCTGCCGACTTTCATGAAGTTGCTGACCGATTGCCGGGTTCCCGACCCGCAGGTGATGTTCATGGCAATTGGCGACGCCACCTCGGATGGCGCGCCGCTGCAGGTTGGGCAGTTCGAAACCACCGCGGAACTGATCGACCAGTGGCTCACCTGGAGTTACCTCGAAGGGGGAGGCGGGGGCTCTAATAGCGAGAGCTACGAGCTGGCTTTCTACGTGCTCGCGCAACACACCGACCTCGACTGCTGGGTGAAGCGCAGAAAACGTGGCTATCTGTTCATGACCGGCGATGAACATCCCTATCCGGTCGTTTCCCGCCATCAGATCGAAGCCTTGATCGGCGAGAGGCTCGACGAAGACATTGCGCTCGAGGAGGTCGTCGCCGCTGCCGCCGAATCCTGGCATCTCTTCTTCCTGATTCCGGATCGGCAACGCCGTCAAAACTGTGAAGCGCGCTGGCGCGAGGTGCTCGGCGATCAGGTGATCTGCATGGAATCGCATGTGGACACCTGTACGGTCGCGGCAGCAATCGTCGGTCTGACCGAGGGTGCCCTCCGCGGTGTCGACGCGCTCGCCGATGTCCTGCATGCCAACGGCACCCCGCGTGATCGCATTGCCGCCACCATCCGCGCGCTGCAGTCTTATGCTGATCTCATCGACCCGGACGCGCCGAAGCGCATCCACACGCATCCGACTTCGACCGCGATCGGCAAACCCGATTGGTGGAAGCGCCTTTTTTCCTGACGGTCATGGCTGTTGCCGGTATCTCCGATCATGACAGTCATGACCGTTTCCCTCCCTTGCAGGGCGCATTCCGGCTTGCACGCCGGAATCGTTCGATTGGCGCAGAGCATGCTCCGCGAATACCCCATCGCACCCCCCGACTCCTCCCGCGGCCCGCGCTGCATCGCGGGCCGGCTGCGGCGGCGCGGAGCAGTGCTCCGCGTAACCCCGCCTTCGCTCCCGCAAGTGGGGGGAGGGGAGGTTCGTGAGTCGCTGATGCGACTTGCACACTAAGGGGAAGGGCCTGTGCGCATGCCCCGCCTGGTCTCCCTGCTCGGTCTGGGTTTCGGCGATTGTGGCAAGGGCGTGTTCACCGACGCCCTGTGCCGGCGCTGGCAGGTACACACGGTCGTCCGTTTTAACGGCGGTGCGCAGGCCGGGCACAACGTCGTTCTGCCCGACGGCCGGCAGCATACCTTCTCGCAATTCGCCGCCGGGACGCTGGTGCCGGGCGTGGCGACCGTTCTCGCCTATCCGGTGGTCGTCCATCCCGGCGCGCTTCTGGTCGAGCATTCCCGGCTGCAGTCGATAGGCGTCGATGATGGCCTGGAGCGCCTGTTCATCGATCGGCGCTGTCGGGTCAATACGCCTTTCCATCAGGCCGCCGGTCGTCTGCGCGAGCTGGCTCGTGGCGCCGCGGCGCACGGAAGCTGCGGCGTCGGGGTCGGCGAAACCGTTCGCCATGCACTCGCTCACCCTGAGCACACGCTGCATTACGGCGATCTGGCCCGACCCGCGCTGGCGATGCAGAAACTGCAGGCCATTCGCCGCGATCTCCTGCCCGCGTTCGCTGCCCTGGGCGAAGTGGCCGCAAATGCGGCAGCAATCGCGGCCGAGCATCGTTTGCTCGCCGACGCGCAGCTTGCCGAAGCCTGGCTGGAAAATATCCAGAACCTGTTGCGGGATGTTCCCCCATCGTCGGCAGACAGAATCGCCGCGCGCCTGGCGCGCCCCGGGACGGTCTTGTTCGAGGGGGCACAGGGCGTTCTTCTCGATGAATGGCGGGGATTTCATCCGCACACCACCTGGAGCAGCATCCACCCGCGCGCCGTCGAAGCGGTCGCGGCAGACTACGGCTGCCCTGCCCGGGTCGAGCACCTCGGGGTCCTGCGTGCCTATCTCACGCGGCACGGAGCGGGTCCCTTCCCGACGGCCGACGCCGGACTGGACGTTCTCCCGGAACCGCATAACCGCGACCAGGGCTGGCAGGGCCGCTTCCGGCGCGGCCACTCGGACGGCGTGCTCCTGCGCTACGCCCTGGCTGCCAGCGGACGTCTCGACGGCCTGCTGGTCAGTCACCTCGATGCTTTCCGGCATGTGCCCGGGCTGCGCTGGTGCGAGGCCTACGAGACGACCGTGCCCGGAGAAGAGAGCAGGGCTGCCGGCTGGCTGGCGCCGGCCGGGCGCGTGACACGCCTGCCGTGCACCGCCAGAGAAGACCTGGCACACCAGGCAGCGCTGACGGACCTGCTCTTCCGGGTACGTCCGGTCTATCAGGCGCGCATGCTGACTGTAGCGGCGTCGCTGCTCGACCGGCTGGAGCAGGCCGCTGCCTGCCCGATCTGGTTTGCCTCCTGCGGGCCGACCCACGAAGCGGTCAAGGTGTGCTGGAGGCAGTGTGAGGTAACCGTCTGAACGCTTCGCGCGCAGGGCTAGCAGTTTGTTACATTGAATGGGCTACAGATCAGGCGGCTTTCCTATCAAATTTTTTCCAACGAAAAACCACGGGTGCCTGATTCATTTCCTGGATGTCCTGGAGGAAGAGGTGGCCCCGGAAATTCGGACAGGAGGATAAGTGGTAGCCTTGCCCCCACGAACGGCTGCGGAAGCAGCCCCAACAGGAGCAAGAGCATGACAAGAAGGACGAGACGGAACCACACACCGGCATTCAAGGCACAAGTGTCCCTGGCGGCGCTGAAGAGCGACAAGACGCTAGCGGAGCTGGCGCAGCAGTATGACCTTCACCCGAATCAGATCACGGACTGGAAGCGGCAACTGACGGAGCGTGCGGTGCAGGTTTTTGGGGACACCGGCAGCCCGACGAACAGCGATCCTGACCTGACGAAGCTGCACGCCAAGATCGGCCAGTTGACGCTGGAAAACGATTTTTTAGAACATGCGCTCACCAAGGCGGGCCTGCTGAGCGCAAGACGATGATTGACCGCACCCACAAGCTTCCCGTATTGCACCAGTGCTCCCTGCTGGGGCTGGCGCGTTCGACCGCCTACTACACGCCCCGCGAGGTCTCAGCGGAGGACTTGGCGCTGATGCGCCGGATAGACGAGTTACATCTTGATCACCCGTTCGCCGGCGCCCGCATGTTGCGCGATCTACTCCGCCCCGAGGGCTTCGAGGCCGGGCGCAAGCACATCGGCACCCTGATGGCGCGCATGGGGATCGAAGCCCTCTATCGGAAGCCCCACACCTCTCGTCGGCAGCGGGGGGATGAAATCCATCCCTACCTCCTGCGCGGCCTCGCGATCGAGCGGCCCAATCAAGCGTGGGCGGCGGACATCACCTACATCCCGATGCGCCGAGGCTTTCTCTACCTGTTCGCCGTGATCGACGGGTTCTCGCGGCGGGTCCTTGCCTGGCGGCTTTCCAACACCTTGACGACCGACTTCTGTCTGGACGCGGTGCGGGAAGCCATCCACCGCCACGGCTGCCCGGAGATCTTCAACACTGATCAGGGTGGCCAATTCACCAGCGGCGAATTCACCGGTTTGCTCAAGGCGCACGACATCCGGATCAGTATGGACGGCAAGGGGTCCTGGCGGGACAACGTCTTCGTCGAGCGCCTGTGGAAAAGCGTCAAGTACGAAGAGGGGTATCTCAAGGCCTATGTCCGTTACGGTCTAGCTGCGTGTCCAGCCACCGGCAGTCCCCGCCGTCGCAGGTTGCGCGGACACCAGGCCAAGGGCCAGAATGGTGGCCCGGACAGCTGATCTTCTCATGGGCGAGCTACATAATGCTAAGGTATTCATGGAAACCTTCCTTCAGGGTCAAACGACAATGAAACTGTACGCCCCATACGATAGGCAAATTTCATACCGAAAATATTTTTATCATCGTATCAACAGCTTGGAAAATTGCTCTGTCACTGGTGCAAAAAAAAACCGACACCTGTTCTGAAAGATGGCAAAGGGAGATGCCATGCCCTTCACTCAACGTCAGGTGTTGACGCTGACCGGGGCTTCGCTGCTGCTGTCGCTCCTTGCCTGGTGGCCGCGCCGCGAGACCCCGCCGGTGCCGGCATCGAAGCCGGCTGAACTGAGCGCATGGATTGATACGCTGCTGCCCGCCGAGGCGGATTTTCCGGGCGCCGTGGCCTCGGAGTGAGCGAACGGATGGCGGCCGTGATTGCCCGCGAACCCGCCTACGCTCGCTTGACTGCGGCGGCAATGGCCTGGCTGGCGGCCCGCAGCCGCGAGGCCGGGGGGAGGACCTTTGCCGCGCTACCGGAAGCGCGGCGGGTGGACATCGTTGCGGCCGCTGCCGCCAGTTCGGAAGGTTCGACACCCCGTACTTTCTTCCAGGCGACCTTCGACGATGCCCTGTTCCATGCCTATGCCTATGCCGACGCCCGTGCCTGGACCGGACTGAGCTAGGCCGGACCACCACCTCAGCCGATCGGTTTTCCCGATCAGGCTACAGCGCCGAAGAGCGGCTGATGCGCGCGAATGTGGTCATCGTCGGCGCCGGCGCTGGCGCCGGTGGCGCAGCTTGCGCATGGGCTCTGGCCAGCCGCGGTGTACGCGTTCCGGTTCTGGAGTCCGGGCCCTGGTATGACCCGGGCCTTGAAAACCGCCTGCACCTGCCGGACTGGGAGCAGCATGCCTTTCCGGATGGGACGGAATACCGCCACGCGTACACCTTCGCGCAGATGCAGGCCCTGAACCCACAGTGGGCGCAACTGCGATCGTGGAACCATAATCTCTGCCAGTCTGCCGGTGACACTCGGCGGGCATTGAAATACCAGCACGTCCGGGGCGTGGGGGGCAGCACCCTGCATTTCGTCGGAGAAGCGCACCGCCTCCATCCGGTGGCGATGCGCATGGCCAGCCGCTTCGGTGTCGGCGCCGACTGGCCGATTGCCTACGGCGAACTGGAACGTTTCTACGTCGAGGCAGAGTACCTGATCGGTGTTGCCGGCCCAGGGCATGATTGCCATCGTCCGCGCAGCCGGGCCTATCCACTGCCACCCCACGCGCATAGCTACGCCAGCCAGCGCATCGGCGGCGCCTGTGCCAGGCTGGGCATGAGCTGGTCGCCAAATCCCCTGGCAATCCTTTCCGAACCCTGGCAGGGCCGGCCCGGCTGCAACTACTGCGGTCAATGTGCCCGCGGTTGCCCGCGCGCCGACAAGGGTAGCGCAGATGTCACCTTCGTCGCCCAGACGCAGGCCAGCGGACGCTGTACGGTGCTGGCGCAATGTCATGTCACGGTCATCGTGCCTGGGGATGGCGATCGCGTCGCCAGGGTCGGCTGGGTCGACGCCGACGGTACCGAGCACTCGCTGCGGCCGCGCGCGCGGGTGCTCGCCTGCGGGGCGGTGCAGACGCCTTGCTTGCTGCTGGCCAGCGCCAATGCACATGCACCGCAAGGTCTGGCCAACGAGTCCGGTCAGGTGGGCCGCAATTTCATGGAAACCATGGCCTGGGCCAGCAGCGCGTTGCACCCGGAAGTCCTGGGCAGCCACCGCGGCGTGCCGTCGGACGGCATTTGCTGGGATTTCAACGCTCCGGAGGCCATTCCCGGTACCCCGGGCGGCGTGCGCTTCAGTGTCGGCATGGCGGAAATGGACTTGGCCGGACCCATCAACTATGAACGCAGGGTGGCCAGCGGCTGGGGGCGCGCGCATCGTGCAGCCATGCGCAACAGCTTTGGCCGGGTTCTCTCGGTGGCGTCCGTCGGCGAGTTTCTACCCAACTACGGCACCTATATCGACCTCGACCCGCACGTTCGTGATGCCCACGGCCTGGCGCTGGCGCGCATCCATAGCCGCATTGACGAGCCCGAGCTTCGTCGCCTGGTGTTCATGGCTGGCAAGTGCCGGGAAATCCTGCAGGCAGCCGGGACTGCAAAGCCTTTCGAGGAATTTGGCACTTACGATACCTTCAACGCCACGCATGTTTTCAGCACCTGCCGGATGGGGAGCGATGCGCGTCATTCGGTGGTGGACAAGGATTGCCGTAGCCACCGTTGGCGCAATCTGTTCATTGTCGACGCGAGTGTGTTCCCGAGCAGCGGCGGCGAATCGCCATCACTGACCATCGAGGCCCTGGCGATCCGGGCCGGAGCGCATATCCGCAATCTGCTTGCGCAGCGCGAATTGTGAGGGAAAAAGTGGGGAGGTATCAGGAGGTTGGTCCCGCAGGCAAGTTCCCGGTTGGCCGCAGCAAAGCCAGGACCTCGTTCGCTACCAGCGCGCCAAGCACCAGCGAACCGCCGGTCAGGGTGCTTGCTGCCGGCTGTTCTCCGGCACCGAGCCAGGCCCAGGTGACACCGAAAACGACTTCAAGCAGACCGAGCAAGGCAATCTCCGGCGCTGGCAGTTCACGCGACAGGCGTACCACCAGCAGACAAGGAATTGCCAGTTGCACGACTCCGAGCAGTGCCAGCAGACCGAGGTCATGGACCGAGGCCTGAAAGGGATACGCCATCGGCAGAGTCAAGGCGGCTGACAGCACGGCACCGATCAGGACGGCTGGCAACATGTTCTGGCGAGCCGTTCCGTCAGCAGTGGTCCGGCGACGACCGACATGCTGCAGCGTCGTGAAGTTGAGCGCGGCGGCCAGCGGCACGGCGAGCGCGACCAGGGTTCCCGTCAGCGACAAGCCACTTTGCGCTTCCTGTCCGAACATCCAGGCAATGCCCGTGCCGGCCACCACGATTGCCAGCCAGGTCCGGGCTGGCAGCCGGTGCTGCAGGAAGATGCGGGTGAACAGGGCCGTGATCAAGGGGCCGATGGCCATCGTTACCAGGACGTTGGCGACCGTGGTGAGGGTAATCGCCAGCATGAAAGCGGTGAACATCACCGCCCAGCAGAGGCCAGAGAACCACACTGGCCACGCAGCGTTCGCCAGCTCGTGCCACAGGCCGGGTCCGCGCAACAGCGTCAGCGCGACACTCAGCGCCAGCGCATTGAACAGGCTGCGCCAGAACGTAACTTCAAAGCCGCTTGCGGCATCGAGATGGCGCGAGACCACTCCGGCGATGCTCCAGAGCAGTGTTACCAGCACCATCAGAGCGGCAGCACGGCGATGTGACATTTCAGCGCTTCCTGCCGCGAAGCGTCCGCAGCGTTTATCAAGGGGGCGCCATTGTGCCTGATTTCACGGGCCTTGAAAGTGCCGCTGCGAGTGCTGCGAGTTTTCCGACTCCGCTGCCGTGCAGCTCAGGAGTAACTGCGCTGGATCAGGTAGCCGCCCGCGGCGTTCGGCAAGGACTCGACCAGCACGTAGCTGTCGATCTGCCAGAGCAGTGCCGGCGCGGCGCTGGGCGCGATGCTCCCGGCAGCGCGTCGGGCCAGCGTCACATGCGGGCGAAAGGGACGCGACTCGACCGGCAGGGCAAGTGCCTGCAGCGCTTTGCCAAGGCGGCAATGCAGTTCCTTCAGTGCTTCGGGTACGGTGCTCGCCTGCAACACCGCGAGACCGCGAGGCCAGATCGCCGCCTGGGTCAGATGCAGCTCGAAAGGTGTCATTGCCACCTGTAGCCCAGCGTTCACGGCTTCGAGGCGTGAGCGCTCGACGGGGCCGATGAAGTGCAGGGTCAGGTGCAGCCGCTCGGCTGGGACGGGTGATGATCCCTTCGGCCACAACCATTGCTGCTGATAGCCGAGGAGTGCCGAGTTTTCCGCATGTGCCGGCCAGAGCGCGAGGAACAGGCGCGCGTGCCTGGGGACATCTTGCGCTGACGAAGGCGGACGGAAATTGCCTGTGGTGGGATCAACTGGTATCGGGGAGGCAATATTCATGGCAGTTCCATGCTGACAACGGGTTTCAGTCACCTCGCACTGGCCGGATCGCAAGACGGCGATTGCCTACTGACCGGCAACTGTCAAACGGTCATTGTGACAGCATTGCAGGAAGCCGTGGAACCGGACAGGCAATGCCGGCCAAATACCTGTCGCAGATCTGGGCATCGTGGGTATGGTTGTTGCCTGTCATGCGCCGGAATGACGCACCCAGAGCCGGGTAGTGCGGCATAGAATGATGGCCTTGCGACCGCCTTTGCATGCACGCCGAGACAGACTTGATAATCATCTAGCCGGCTCCCCAACCGCGGCCTTACAGTCAGAGTGGGAAATCACAGACTGCCAACCGCAGAAGAGGAGCCGAAATGAAACGGCATGCTGCAATTGACCTTCATTCCAACAATAGCGTGTTGGTGATGCTGGACGAGGCAGATCGAATGGTGCTGCAGAGGCGCTTGCCGAACAACCTGGAGCGAATTTGCGAGGCGCTTGACCCCCATGGCGAGGAGATCGAGGGCATTGCGGTTGAATCGACGTACAACTGGTATTGGCTGGTGGATGGACTGATGGAGGCTGGCTATCGGGTGCACCTGGTGAACACGGCGGCGGTCAAGCAGTACGAGGGCCTGAAGTACAAGGAAGACGTGCACGATGCCCGCTGACAGGAAAAAGATGTCGATCAACTGGCCTTGGCAGAAAGCAGCCGTTTGGCCGTGAAGAGCCACCTGGCGGTGATGCACTGCCTGAATGAACAGATCGAAAGGCTGGAAGCGGAGATCCTGAAAAAGGCGAAGCTACGCCCGGACGACCAGGGGCTGCTGACGGCGAGCGGGGTGGGCAAAGTGCTCGCCCTGACCATTGCGCTCGAGACCGGTGAGCAGTGAGCCTCGGTCGAACGGCAAGAAGAAAGGGAGCGGCAACGTCAAGAACGGCCACCAGTACCTGGCATGGGCCTTTGTCGAAGCGGCGAATTTCGCCGTGCGTTACGAGCCGGCGGTCAAGCGCGTCTACCAACGCAAGTGTGCCAGAACGATGCCCGTGGTGGCGATCAAGGCGGTGGCGCACAAGCTGGCGCGAGCCTGTGACCACGTAATGCGCGATCAGGTGCCGTTTGACGTGCAGCGTGCGTTTGCCTGAAAGAAGGGAGCGGGGGCGGTGAGCCAGACACGGGGTTGGCTAATCACCCTCAGACCTGATTGGGCCACCGTCCTCCTCTCCGCCAGACCGAAGGCCGGCAGGGTCTGTCAGGGGGCAAAGCCGAAGTGCGCGGCTTTTCCCCCTGACACCCGCCTAAATCACCGTCGGGCGTCAAGGGTGCGCTACGCCGGGCTGCAAAGAGCGCAGCCCGCCCTTGACGCAGGAGAAGTGATCGCAAGAACACAGGTTTTGAAAAGGCAACAGGCTTGACCTGTTCGCCTCTGCCGCGAGCCAACCGGGGTGGGTGCCCGCCGCCATCGTGACGGGCAACCATAAATCTGTCATCGGCAAACATGTCGAACGACTTGGACACGTGCAGGGCACCGACGGTTTTCTGGGGCCGCCACGGCGGCCAGGGGCGCAGCCCGGGTGAACACACCCGGACTACTGCCTTGATCCTGATGGGTGACTGGTGCGGACGGGTTCCGACACCGCAAGAACGAAAACCAGGGCGCGAGCCGGAGGCTAAAGCCAAGAGTGGGGTGACTCACAGATGTATCGTCGCTGCATCGCGAGAGATTTTTTTAACCTGTTGACAGGGGCCCGGCTAAGGGGTGACTCCGATGTCGAGCCAGGTCCGTTCCCCCGTCGCGTACTTCGAGCTTCCGAGGAAAGGTCGTCAGCAGTTCTGGCTGCTTAGCTTGTTTGCCCTGTCGGTCGTCGACCTGCACCTGATGGGCTTGTTTCTGGCGTTCGGATCGCTCATGCCGCGTACGCTCCCCGAATTTTTGCCGGTACTGAGCGTGCGCGTGCTCGACACTCTTCCCGTGCCACCCAGGGTGGAGGAGGCGCAGCCGAAAAAAATCGAACGGAACAAGCCTTCACCGGTTGTCCGGGTGCCGCATCCGAAAACCGTGTCGACACTGCAGCCGGTGTCGACACCAGCTACCACAGCAACGGCGATGAGTCCCTTGGTCGTCCCATCGCAGCCAGCAGCCAGATTGGTTGAGTCGCTGGAGCTGCCTGCACTGGCTGCTTTCTGGGGAGCGTCAAGCCTGCCTGCAGCAATCGAAGCGATTCGCAGCGAAGACCGTACAGGCGTGTTTGCCAGTCTGGCAATCGCGGCGCCAATGCCGCCGACCTGTACCACCACCATGCCGATCGAGGCATCGGGGCCGGGGAGCGTCAGCGAGTCCGTCACCCGCGCGCTCCGCAGTCAGATTGTCGAAGCGCAGGCAGGCATCAAATCCGGGTTGACCTTTCTCGCCTCGGTGGGGTCGACGGCACCTTTTATTGGTCTCTCCAGGGCGACGCAGGTGGTGCTCGACAAGTTTGCCGCGCCGGTCGGCGAGGCCCTGATCATGTTTGTCGCCATCCCGGCGGTGCTTGTGCATTCAATGCCTGCGCGCGTGACAACCGTCTGACGCTCGCCCGCCTGGATGGCTTTGCTCACGACCTGCACGCCTATCTGACCACCGGTCGGTGGGGCTGGCCCGGCGACAAGCTGGTGGACCTGGACACGGCGCGCACCAGCCGCAACGCTTGAAGAGGGAGCAGGGCGATGGCTTTCGGTTCTTCGGACAACACAGGCAGCAGTCAGCCAATGACGGAAATCAACACCACGCCGCTGGTGGACGTGATGCTGGTACTGCTGGTGATCTTCATCATCACGGCGCCGCTGTTTCATCAGGCAGTGCCGGTCGACCTGCCGCGCGTCGAAGCGAGCAGGCTCGACGACCGGCCGAAGGTCATTGCGCTTGCCATCGATGCGTCCGGCAAGATCTTTGTCGAAGGCTTGGCGGTCAGTCGCAAAGCACTTGCAGCCAGACTTGCCGAACTCGCACTCGCTGCCGCCGGCGGACAGCCCGAACTGCATTTGCGCGCGGATCGCGGAACGCGTTACGAGCGGGTTACCGACGTCCTTGCCGATGCCCACGCGCTGGCCTGGCGAGAAGCGCTTTCGTGACCGAATCGCCACGTTAATGTCTATGATGTGGCAATTACGGCCGAGGTCGGCTCCGTCCTGGTCACGAAGATTGACCAGAGTGCGCGACGCGCTATTTGCCTCCAGGCCGCTGTTCGGGATCGCAACAAGTAAGAAGTACATCGCTACTGCGTGCGCTTAAGTGTTCAGCGAGGGGCCGGGCGGTTATAATTGACTCCTGCTTGGCCATGCCAGAAGTTCTGGCGGCAGGAGCCGCAAGGTACTGTGTGCCGGCAGACTGGTGAGGAGCTGCAGCGCAGTTCCATCGATGCTGAAAAGGCCTGACCCTCGCCGGGTTATTTCCCCGTGTTCGTTGATGTTCGTGGAGTGCCATGCGGATCCTGCTCTGTAACGATGACGGTTATTTTGCTCCGGGGATCGAGCATCTGGCGCGCGTTTTGGCGGATGTCGCTGAAATTACCGTCGTCGCTCCCGAGCGTGACCGCAGCGGGGCGAGCAATTCGCTGACGCTTGATCGTCCCCTGTCGCTCAAACGCGCTGCCAATGGCTTCTATCACGTGAACGGCACTCCCACCGACTGTGTTCACCTGGCGGTTACCGGCATGCTCGACGGGCTTCCGGACATGGTGGTGTCGGGAATCAACATGGGCGCCAACATGGGCGACGACACCATATATTCGGGTACCGTCGCAGCAGCGACCGAGGGTTTTCTGCTGGGCATTCCGTCCCTGGCAATTTCGCTGTGCGGAACACCAGGCGAGTATTTCGCGAGTGCGGCGCGGGTCGCCCGCGAACTGGTCGAAATGCTGCGGCGACAGGCGCTGAGAGAGCCAGTCTTGCTCAACGTCAATGTTCCCGATATACCCTACGCGCAACTGCGCGGCACCGTTGTCACCCGCCTCGGCAAGCGCCACAAGGCCGAACCTGTGGTGCGCACGCTGTCGCCGCGCAACGAAACCGTGTTCTGGGTCGGTGCCGCGGGTGCCGCGGCGGATGCCGGCGAGGGCACCGATTTTCACGCGGTGCGCAACCATCTGGTGTCGGTAACGCCTCTGCAGGTCGATCTGACCCACAACGCGCAGTTGCCGCTGCTGCGTGGGTGGCTGGCACGATGAACAAGCCAGGGACTCATACCGGTTTTGGCATGACCTCGCAGCGCACGCGCACGCGCATGATCGAGCGTCTCCGCGAACAGGGAATTGTTGACGAAGAGGTGCTGGCGGCGATTGCCGCCGTGCCACGGCATGTTTTTGTCGAAGAAGCGCTGGCCTCAAGGGCGTATGAGGACACGGCATTGCCGCTGGGCTACTCGCAAACGATCTCGCAACCCTATGTGGTGGCGCGCATGATCGAAGCACTGCGCGCCGGCCGAGAACTCGGCAGGACGCTGGAGGTCGGCGCTGGCTGCGGCTACCAGGCCGCGGTGCTCGCGCAACTGACCAAGGAGGTCTATGCGGTCGAGCGGATCGCGCCGTTGCTTGACAGGGCCAGGCTCAATCTGCGCGCGATCAAGGAACTCAAGGTGCGCTTGAAGCACGCCGACGGGCAACTCGGCCTGCCCGAGGCCGCGCCTTTTGATTCGATCATCGTCGCGGCCGCCGCGGCCAGGGTGCCGCGCGCACTGTTGCAGCAACTCGCTCCGCATGGCAGGCTGATTCTGCCCCTGGGTGCGGCGACACAGCAACTGGCCCTGATCGAATTCAGACCGGAGGGTTTTGTCGAAACCCGCCTGGATGCCGTGCGTTTCGTTCCGTTGCTATCAGGAGTCGAATGAAGGACCAAGGGATTTTCCGTTGCCACGCTGCTGCCCTGGCCTTGCTGCTCGTTCTCGCTGGTTGTGCCAGCATCACGCCAGCGCCGCTGGATGAACGCAGTACCGCCGCCAAGCCACCGGCAGCCATTGCCAGCAAGGACATGTACCTCGTCAAGAAGGGGGACACGCTGTATTCCATCGCGCTCGATCATGGGTTGGACTACAGGGATCTGGTGGCGTGGAATGCAATCGAGAATCCGAATCGCATCCTGATCGGACAAGCGTTACGGGTCCGGGCGCCAGGTTCTGCCGTGGCGGGCGAAACGGCCGTGGTGCGGCCGATTGGCACCGTCGCAGTGGTCGAGCAGCGCCCGCTTGGTGCGGGTGCTGCTGCGGTCGCTGCGGCTGGCGACGCCGTCGTGCTCAAGCGAGAACCGAAGGCGGGCAAGGAAGCTTACTCGGAGCAGGCGCTGGCGCGGGCGCAAGCGCAGCCGAAACCGGCCGAGCCGGCCGTGGCCATGGCTACCGTGACCAAGGCCGAAGCCAAACCAGAAGCCAAACCAGAAGCCAAACCAGAAGCCAAACCAGAAGCCAAACCAGAAGCCAAACCAGAAGCCAAACCAGAAGCCAAACCAGAAGCCAAACCAGAAGCCAAACCAGAAGCCAAACCAGAAGCCAAACCAGAAGCCAAACCAGAAGCCAAACCAGAAGCTCAAGGTGAGGCCAAGCCTGGCGATACGGTTGCCGGCGGCGAGGAAATCACCTGGACATGGCCGGCCAGCGGCAAGCTGATCGGCACTTTCAGCGAGGGCGGCAACAAGGGGATCGATATCAACGGCAAGGCCGGGGATGCCGTGCTCGCTGCCGGTGGCGGCAAGGTCGTGTATAGCGGTACCGGGTTGCGCGGTTACGGCAAGCTGGTGATCGTCAAGCACAACAACACCTACCTGACCGCTTACGCGCATAACCAGAGTGTGCTGGTGAAGGAAGGCCAGAGTGTCAGCAAGGGACAGAAGATCGCCGAAATGGGCAATACCGACGCCGATCAGGTCAAGCTGCACTTTGAAATCCGGCGCCAGGGCAAGCCGGTCGACCCGCTCAAACACTTGCCGCAGCGTTGACCATGTCCGGCGCTTTCGATTCTGATGCTGATTCCTTCGGCGACGATCTGGAGCAGCCGGATTTCTTTTTGGAGGAACCGGTATTGGCGCCCGACCTCGTATCGGAGGGAACATCGCCCGAGGCCGAGTTGCTCAATGACGTCACCCAGCATTACCTCAACGAGATCGGTGCCAAGCCTCTGTTTTCTCCGGCCGAAGAGGCGGTCTGGGCGCGGCGGGCACGCGCGGGTGATTTCCTGGCCCGCCAGAAAATGATCGAGCACAATCTGCGGTTGGTGGTCAATATTGCCAAGCACTATTTCAACCGCGGCCTGCCCTTGCTCGACATGATCGAGGAGGGAAATCTCGGCCTGATCCACGCAATCGAAAAATTCGACCCCGAGCGCGGCTTCCGTTTTTCGACGTATGCCACCTGGTGGATCCGGCAAAGCATCGAGCGCGCGATCATGAATCAGTCACGAACGATTCGCCTGCCGGTGCATGTGGTCAAGGAAATCAACCTCGTGCTGCGTGCCATTCGCCATCTGGAGTCGGCCAATGGGCGGGAAATCTGCGTCGAGCAGATCGCCCATCTGATCGATCGGCCGAGCGACGATGTGCGCCGCGTGATGGCCCTCAACGAGCGTATTGCTTCGCTCGACGCCCCCTTGCAAGTCGACCCGAGCCGATCGTATGGTGATGCGTTGGCCGACGAGAGCCTGCTCGACCCGGATGAACTGTTGCAGTCCAACGAGCTTGGCGACTTGTTGAACAAGTGGGTCGGGCAGCTCTCCGAGAAGCAGCGACAGGTTCTGCAACGTCGTTATGGGCTTGCCGGCAAGGAGGCCTGCACCCTTGAAGAAATTGCCTTCGACCTGAATCTGACACGCGAGCGCGTTCGTCAGATCCAGATCGAGGCACTCGATCACCTGCGCCGTGTCATACGGCGCGAAGGCGGCACCGCCGACAACCTGCTCTGATCGTATGGTTAAGGCCCGCAGATCAGCGCGTGCCGATCAGTTTATCGTGCGCCGTACGTAGCGCCTCGGCGAGTTGAAAGACCGACATCGCGTAGAAGCTCGATCGGTTGTACCGGGTGATGACGTAGAAATTGTCGAAGCCGAGCCAGTATTCGGTGGTCGCTCCCGGAGTCACCAGGTCGATCAGAGCCGCCGTGCGATCGCCGTCAACCGTGGTGACTGCGACCACCCCCTCGGCGGCCATCTCGCGTACCGTCAGCGCGGGTTTGATCCCGGCCGCGAGCAATCCCGCCGGATCGCCGCTGACACTTGCCGGTACGGCAACCGGAGCGCCGCTCTGCCAGCCATGCTGCTGCAGAAAACGGGCAACACTGCCGATGGCGTCACTGCTGCTGCTGCGCAGGTCGATGCGGTCGTCACCGTCGAAGTCGACGGCAAAGCGCCGCTGGCTGCTGGGCATGAACTGCGGGATGCCGATGGCCCCGGCGTAGGAACCCTTGATATCGAGCGGGCTGACGCCGTTCTCACGCGCCAGCAGCAGAAACTGCTCTAGTTCACCGCGGAAGAACTCTGCGCGCGGTGGGTAATGGAAGGCGAGCGAAGCGAGCGCTTCGAAGACGCCAAAACTGCCCATGTTCTGGCCATACACGGTCTCGACGCCGATGATCGACACGATCACTTCAGCCGGTACGCCGTAGGTCGCTTGTGCGCGTTGCAGGGTGGCGGCATGTTTTTGCCAGAACGAGAGGCCGCCACCGATGCGTGAGCTGTTCAGAAAGCGCTCGCGATAGCGTTGCCAGGAGCGCTGCTTTTCGGGAAAGGCCGGCGGGCGGATGGCGCGCAGCACCGTAGCATTCGGACGGATGACGGCGAACTGCCGTGTCAGGTGGGCGACATCAAAACCGTGCTGTTCGTGCATGCCGATAATGAAAGCCTGGACCTCCGGTTCCTGGCTGAACCCGGTGCCCGACTGACCGTGGCCAGGCAGGGACAGCAGGCAGCCGAGCAGCCCGAACATCGCGAATGATTTGTTCAAATCTCATTTCTCCTTGCGCCAGGCATCATCATGACCGTTGTGGTGGCAGGCGGCGCACGCATTGCTGCAGCTGCTCCAGCAGATCTTCGCCGCCATGGCGGCCATAGCGCAGTTGGGCATAGCAGCCGGCGGCTTCGCTGGTGAGTGCGGCCAGGTCGGGGCGTTCGCGCGCGACCCTTCGTGCGAAGGCCAGTGGCCCTTCCCATGCCGCTCGGCCGACGCCCCGGCGCGCCAGCTGCGTGCAATAGCGTTGCCAGGCGCGCTGTGCCGGATCGGCGCGACGCCGCCGGGGCAGCGTCCACCACGTGATGATCAGCAGCACCAGACCACAGAGTATCGCCAGCGACGCCGTCATGCTCTGCCAGTCAGGGTCGCGCAAGCCAGCCCGTGAAAGCAGCTCGCGTTGGCGTTGCGGATTGTAACCGAGCACCCATTGATTCCAGCTATTGTTTGCCGCTTCCCAACGATTGCGTAGCTGGCGCAGCCAGGTCGCGTCGAGCCGGACGATGCTCGGCAGGGGCTCGCCTTCAGGCAGCGCGGCGACGATTCCCTGTTCGATGCGCGACGGTGCGACCGCAGCCGTTGGATCGATACGCACCCAGCCCTGGCCGGCCAGCCAGATTTCGCTCCAGGCGTGGGCGTCGGACTGGCGGACGGTGAGATAGCCATCGACCGGATTGATTTCGCCACCCTGGTAGCCGGCGACCACCCGCGCCGGAACCCCGGCCGCGCGCATCAGGAATACGAACGCCGATGCGTAGTGCTCGCAGAAGCCGCGCCGTGTGACGAACAGGAATTCATCGACAGCGTCCGCGCCGAGCAGTGGCGGGCGCAGGGTGTAGTGGAAATCTTCCTGGCGGAACATCGCGAGCGAGGCCGCGGCGATTTTCTCCGCTGGCAGCGATTGCCAACTGTGGGCCAGAGCGCGCGTGCGCGGATTGATCCGTTCCGGCAGTGCCAGTGCCTGTTGCAGAATGGCCGGCGCCTCGATGCGGTTGGCATGATAGTCGACTGCCGAAACGAACGACATGCGGGTGCGGGCGCGCAGCGGTTCGCGCGCCAGGACTTCGAGGGTGGGCGCCAGAGAACTCTCGGGTGGCAGGCTGGTGGCGACATCGAGCGCCAGCAGCCAGCGCTGGTTGTGCGCTTCGAGAATGCTGGTGTAGGCGTAGGCCGTGCCGCTGGCCTCGATCACCGGTGCCGGCCTCGGTAGCCTGGCGGGCGGCGTTGCGGTTCGCCAGGTGACTCCGTCATAGCTGTCGAAGACCGGGCCACGCCAGTAGAGATCGGCCTTTTCCGGCGTCTCACCAGCAAAGTGGCTGCGAAAGGCGATCGCGCCCGACTGGATCAGATGGCTGATCGATCCCGGCGACATCTGCTCGGACAAGCCGCTCAGACTGGCGCGTGATTCTTCCGGCAAGCCCCATAGCGGCCCCGTGACACGCGGGAAAAGCAGATAGAGAATACACATGAAAGGCAGGGCCTGCAGCAGCAACAGGGCGGCTTGCCGGGCAATCGTCATGACTGGCTGGGCACCGCCGCCATGCAAGCCGATCAGTGCGCCCGTCAGCAGGGTCGTGGCGACTAGCAGCCAGAGGCCGGTGGGGATGCTCTGCGAGTAGAAATAGTGGGTCAGCAGGAGGAAATAACCGAGCATGACGATGACCAGGGCGTCTCGCTGGTGGTGCGTTTCCATCGGTTTGAGAGCCATGAACAGGACCAGCATGGCAACACCTGGTTCTTTGCCGAAGAGGCTGTGGAATTGCCAGGCGATGCCCGCGATGCCAGCCATCACCAGCAAGGCCAGCGACCAGCGTGGTGGCAGCGGGCGACGCTGTTGCCACAGCCAAGCGCGCCAGAGCAGGCTGCTGGCGACCAGCAGCGACAGCCACGGCGGCAAGTGTTCGGCGTGCGGGCCGGCGGTCGCCAGCGCACCGGTCAGCAGCCAGGGTACGGCGCCGTGTTCGAGTGCGCGTGGCGGTTGGCGGCTCATGATGCCGTTTCACCGTAAAGCGCCAGCGCTTGCAGGCAGTGGGTGCGGTGCACGCTCCCCTGCGACGGCGCGATCTGCTGCCCCGGCAGCGTCAGACCGTAGCGTGCCTGCTGTTCGTCGGCGGCCATCACCCAGCCGGCCAGGATCGACAAGCGGTCTTCGTGGCCTCGCTCGGGCGGTGTCAGAGACCAGTCGAGCCACAGTTCATCGCTGGCCCCGCCGGCGAATTGCTTGACCAGCAACCTCTGTTCATCGGCGCAGCGGGCGACCGCTTTCCAGGCAATGTGCCGGGTCGGATCGCTTGGCTGGCGTGGCCGCAAACCGGCGAAATCCTCCTGGCCGCTATCGCCGTGGTGGTGATCAGCTTGCGTACCCGGCGATGGCCTTGGCAGGGGGGTGCGTAATGGCCTGGGGTAGACCACGCACGACCAGCACGGGTGCGGGTAGCTCCAGGCCTGAAACAGGCCCAGCGGATAGCGTGTGGCGAGCGTTACTCGCCCCGGGTCGAGGCGGCCACGTTTGCTCGTCGTGTAGGGGATGGCCACGGTCACGTCCCCCCGCGCCGGGACGTCAATCGTGACCAGCGGCTGCCCGTCAAAGGAAAACTCGAGGGCACGACGCGGTTCCTTGCGGGCGTTATCCAGTTGCAGCGGGAAACTCGCCAGATCGCCGGCAAAAACCGCTTCAGTGCGTCCCGGAGTCAAACGCAGGCCGAACAGATTGTGAAAGGTGTGTACCATGGCCACCAGACCGAGGCCGGCAAGCAGAAAGATCAGCGCGTGTCCGAGGCTCAGGTTGTAGTTGATGGCGCCGATCAGCATCACCGCGAGCACCCCGGCAAACAGGACACCGGCGCCCGTCGGCACAATGAAGATTCGGCGTTGCCCGAGCACGATCGGCAACTGCTCGTCACGCGCCAGGCGGAACAACCAGCGCTGCAAGGCGGCGAACAGAGGCATGTTGGTGACCCGTGGCCGTTAAGGTGAAAGTCGCGTATGCGACTCACGAGTCTCCCCTCCCCCCTCGCGGGGGAGGGGTCGGGGGAGAGGGAAACGATCATGACTTTCATGATCGGGGGGGCCTGGAAAAGTCATGACCGTTAGGCAAGCGGTAGTGATCGAATCAGGGCGGCGATATCTTCGTTCCCTGCGTAGCCGCCGCTGACCAGTCGCAGGCGATGGCGGGCGACGGCCGGCAGCACCGCCTGCACGTCTTCCGGCAGGACCATCTGGCGACCATCGCTGAATGCCCAGGCGCGCGCCACCGCGAGCAGTGACAGGGCTGCTCGCGGGCTCAGGCCATGCACCAGCCGGACGTCCTGGCGCGTTGCCTCGACCAGCGATTGCAGGTAATCGAGCAAAGCCGGCGAACTGTAGACCGCGGCCACATCTTGCTGCATTGCAGCAAGCTCGCCGGGACCAAGACAGGTCGCCAGCGTCGGCAACTGTTCGCGCCGGCCACCGCTTTCAAGCAGCGCCCGTTCGGCGTCGTGGTCCGGGTAGCCGAGTTCGATGCGCAGCAGAAAGCGGTCGAGTTGTGATTCGGGCAAGGGGAAGGTGCCGATCTGGGTTGAAGGATTCTGCGTGGCGATCACGAAGAAGGGTTCAGGCAGTGGCCGCGTTTCTCCCTCGGTCGTGACCTGTCCTTCTTCCATGGCTTCGAGCAGGGCACTCTGCGTCTTCGGGGTGGCGCGATTGATTTCGTCGGCAAGCAGCACCTGCGAGAACACCGGGCCGGGGAGAAACTGGAAATGGCTGCTCTCACGGTCGAAGATCGAGACCCCGAGGATGTCGGCTGGCAGCATATCGCTTGTGAACTGGATGCGCGAAAACTTGAATCCGAGTACTCGCGCCAGGGTGTGCGCCAGCGTGGTCTTGCCGACGCCCGGCAGATCTTCGATCAGCAAATGACCTTTTGCCAGAAGACAGCACAGTGCAAGGCGGGTTTGCGTACTCTTGCCGAGGATCACCGCGTTGGCGGCGGCAAGAATTCTGGTGACCGGGGAGGGTCTCGTCGTCGGGAGCATGGGTGGCATGGCTTGTCGTAGTAGCGCAATTGGGATGATAATAAACCATCAGCCGACAACTCGATTTCCCGCAGTATCCATCGCCTGTGGCGGGGATCCTCTGCGGCAGAAAGGCCATAGTGACCAGCACTGCATATATCACCCATCGCGACTGCCAATTGCATGACATGGGTTCGTATCACCCGGAAGCTCCCGACCGGCTGACCGCGATCAGCGACCACATGATCGCGCAAGGTCTGGATTCATTTTTCGTTTATCACGATGCGCCGTTGGCCACTTTCCAGCAACTCCATCGCGTTCATTCTGCCGCACATCTGGAACGGTTGAAGCGGGCCTCGCCCGAGTTGGGCATCGTGCATCTAGACCCGGATACGGCCATGAACCGGCATACCTGGCAAGCGGCACTGCGTGCTGCCGGGGCAGGGATCAAGGCGGTCGACCTGGTGATGGCCGGAGAGGTCGAGAATGCCTTTTGTGCCGTGCGTCCGCCAGGGCATCATGCCGAACGGGCGGCGGCAATGGGCTTCTGTTTCTTCAACAATATCGCCGTGGCAGCCGCCCATGCGCTGGGAGCGCATCAATTGTCGCGCATCGCGATCGTCGATTTTGACGTTCACCACGGCAATGGGACCGAGGACTGCTTCAAGGGCGATTCGCGCGTGCTGATGGTCGGCACCTTTCAGCATCCGTTCTACCCCTACAGCGGTACCGAACGGCCGGCCTTCAACATGGTGAATGTGCCCCTCAGCCGGGGAAGCGACGGTGAGGAATTCCGCAGTGTAGTGAGTGATATCTGGATGCCGCGCCTGCGCGAGTTCCAGCCGGAGATGATCCTGATCTCGGCGGGGTTTGACGCCCACTACGAGGATGAGATGGGCGGCTTGAAATTTCTCGAGAAAGATTACGCCTGGGTTACCGTACAACTGAAGCAGCTTGCCGAAGAATGCGCCCAGAAGCGGATCGTGTCGATGCTCGAAGGAGGTTACTCGCTGTCGGCGCTGGCGCGCAGCGTGGTCGCTCATCTTCGGGTTCTGGCCGAGATCTGAGAACGGCGTGCAAGTCGTGGGGCATGCTGTGAGCGGCCATTGTTTTTAATCGCCAAGGACTCTCCTTTCGGTTAGAATCCAATGTTCTATTTCCACCGGGAAGACTTCCCGGTAAGTAATTCTCAGGGCGCCCCAAAGACCATGATTACCGGATCGATTGTAGCGATTGTCACCCCCATGCATGCCGACGGGAGTCTTGACCTGCCCGGCCTGCGCCGTCTGATCGATTTCCATGTACAGCAAGGTACCGACGCCATCGTCATCGTCGGTACGACTGGAGAGTCGCCGACGGTCAACTTTGAGGAACACTGCGAACTGATTCGTGTCGCCGTTGACCAGGCTGCCGGTCGTATCCCGATGATTGCTGGCACGGGCGCCAACTCGACCGCTGAAGCGATCGAACTGACTCATTTTGCCCGCCAGGTCGGCGTTGATGCCGCGCTGTCGGTAGTGCCGTATTACAACAAGCCGACCCAGGAAGGACTGTATCGCCATTTTCGGGCGATAGCCGAAGCCGTCGATCTCCCGGTGATTCTCTATAACGTACCGGGTCGGACGGTCGCCGATCTGAGCAATGAAACTGCGCTGCGCCTCGCTGAAATACCGAATATCGTCGGTATCAAGGATGCTACGGGTAACATGGATCGTGGCTGCGAGTTGATCGCCCGCGCGCCTACCGGTTTTGCCGTCTATAGTGGTGATGATGCAAGTGCCTGTGCCCTGATTCTGATGGGTGCAAGCGGCGACATCTCTGTGGTCGCCAACATTGCGCCACGCCTGATGCACGAGATGTGCGCTGCTGCGCTGGCTGGCGACGCCATCCAGGCGCGTACCCTGAATGCCCGTCTGCTCGGTCTGCATCGACAACTGTTCTGCGAAGCGAACCCGATCCCTGTCAAGTGGGCGTGCCAGCAACTGGGCTTGATTGACGGTGGGCTGCGGCTGCCGCTGACGCCACTTTCGCCGGATTTTCACGCACGTGTCCGTGCCGCCATGCAGCAGGCGGGCGTATTGGTCTAGTCAGGTGGTCAAATGAGTCCTGCCGTATCGCGCTGCCTCGCCGCGCTTCTGCTGCTGGCTGGTTGCAGCGGTTCCCTGCTTGAGCCCAAGCGAATCGAGTACAAGACGGCGTCGGCCACCAATGTGCCGTCGCTGGAAGTACCTCCTGACCTGACTTCACCTGCGCGCGATGACCGTTATGCCGTACCGGATACCCTGGGCAAGGGGACGGCCACCTACTCGGCATACTCCGCCGAGCGTTCACCACAGGCCCGCGCGCAGCAGAAGAGCGAGGTCCTGCCGGCAGTCGACCGGGCGCACATCGAACGTTCCGGCAATCAGCGATGGCTGGTGGTCGCAGGGGCGCCGGACAAACTCTGGGGGCAGGTCAAGGACTTCTGGCAGGAAACCGGTTTTGTGATCAAGCTTGAACTGCCTGATGCCGGGGTGATGGAAACCGACTGGGCTGAGAACCGTGCCAAAATCGAGCAGGATTTCATCCGCAACCTGCTCGGCAAGCTGATCGACTCGGTCTATTCGACGGCCGAGCGCGACAAGTTCCGAACTCGCCTGGAGCCGGGGAGCATCCCGGGGACTACCGACATCTTTGTCAGTCATCGCGGCATGTACGAGATTTACGTGACCGAGGGCAGGGATCAGACCAAGTGGCAGCCACGTCCGGCTGATCCGGAACTCGAAGCGGAGATGCTGCGTCGTTTGATGATTCGTCTTGGAAGCGACGAGAAACGTGCTACCGAGGCCATGCGGGTTGCGCAGGAGAAACCCGTCGAGCGAGCCCGGCTGACGCGCGGTGCCGACGGTGCCGGAACCCTCGAGGTCGAGGAAGCGTTTGATCGTGCCTGGCGTCGAGTCGGTCTGGCGCTGGACAGGGTTGGTTTCACGGTTGAAGACCGGGATCGTTCCAGGGGCCTTTACTTCGTGCGTTATGTCGACCCAGAAAGTGACAACCAGAAGAAGGAAGACACCTTCTTGTCGAGGCTCAACCCTTTCAAAAGCAGTTCTGTCAACAAGACACAAATCCAGTACCGCATCTTCATTCGTGAAGCCGGCAGCCTGTCGACAGTCCAGGTGCTCTCGCCCGAGGGGGGGGTCGACCAGTCCGAGACGGCGAAGAAGATCCTTAATCTGCTTTACGATCAGTTGAAGTAGGGGTCAGTATCATCGCATACTGACCTGGATTCCTCAGAGCAATAGCGAATGTTGGCCATCATCATGTCGCGAGGCTCCGCGACCCGTGCAAATGATCCGTTTCGCATCGCTGGGTAGCGGCAGTCAGGGTAACGCCCTGCTGGTCGACGCTGGCAAGACGAAAGTGTTGCTCGACTGCGGCTTTTCAGCACGCATTACGACCGCAAGGTTGGCCAGACTGGGTACTGTTCCCGGTGATCTGGCCGCGATCGTGGTGACGCACGAGCATGCTGATCATGTGGCGGGTGTTTTCGCCTTTGCCCGCAACTACCAGCTCACGGTATATCTGACGCACGGCACCTATGTCGCGGCGTCGAAAGGCAGGGCCACTTTACCCGTATGCCGGCTGATCAACGGCCATACCTGCTTTGCAATCGGTGGCCTTGAAGTGTGGCCCTTCCCGGTGCCGCACGATGCTCGCGAACCCGTTCAGTATGCGTTCAGAGATGGTCAGCACTGCCTTGGCGTGCTCACCGACAGTGGCTCGATTACGCCCCACATCGTTCAGGTTCTGGGTGCCTGCGACGGGCTGGTACTGGAATGCAACCACGATCAGGCGCTGCTGGCTGCATCGAGATATCCGGTGCGGCTCAAGCAGCGCATCGCCGGGCGCTTCGGTCATCTGGAGAACGGCCAGGCGGCAGCCTTCTTGCGGCAGGTCGATACTCGGCGCTTGCAGCATCTGGTCGCGGCACACCTGAGCCAGGAGAATAACCGGCCAGAACT
The DNA here is from genome assembly GCA_013414765.1 of Candidatus Accumulibacter cognatus. Classification (GTDB taxonomy): domain Bacteria; phylum Pseudomonadota; class Gammaproteobacteria; order Burkholderiales; family Rhodocyclaceae; genus Accumulibacter; species Accumulibacter cognatus. Next base: position 525,573 of record CP058708.1, on the reverse strand, counting down.
GGCTGCCAGAGCCCTGGCATCGGCTCTGGGCTGCAGCGAAGATTGGATCGCTGTGGCCGACCAGGATGCCGGTTTCGACTGGCGGCAACTGCGCTGATCGTGTTCTGTCCGGGCAAGAAAAAGCCGGCGTAAGCCGGCTTTTTCTTGCCCGGACAGAACAGATTACTTCTTCATTGCGTCCTTGGCTGCATCGGCAGCACCCTGAGCTGCGGCGCCAGCCACTTCCTTGGCCTTGTCTGCGGCGGCTTCGGCGGCTGGTTTGGCCGCATCTGCCGGCTTGGCTGCATCGGCAGCAGGAGCAGCAGCAGGAGCAGCAGCCGGAGCAGCGGCAGGAGCAGCAGCAGGAGCAGCAGCCGGAGCAGCGGCAGGAGCAGCAGCCGGAGCAGCGGCAGGAGCGGCAGCCGGCTTGGCTTCTTCCTTCTTGCCACAGGCGGTAACAGCGAGAGCGATCAGCGCAGCAACGAGGAGGGAATTTTTCATAATGGGGTTCCTTATCGACAATAAAAGGATTACAACGAGCCAGAAGCTTAAGGGTTGACCGGCGAGCACGTCGACCAACTCATAATTTTAACATCGATCCGCCGGGCTAACACCCAATCTCCCAAAAACGGGGGTGATTCAAAGTGATGCGTCGTTGAGATGACCCCTTTATGCGGCTTCTTTTTCGACACCCCGCCAATAGGCGTCCCATTCCCGGTTGGCCCGGTTAAGCCGTAGGGCTAACATGGTCTCGATATGATCTGGTGACCACCAAGCACCGGGAAGCTTGATCCGCTCCTGGATAACGTAGCGGTGGGCGCTCTCGATTTCCCCCGACCCAATGGGTAGCCCCTGCTTGATCGCGCCTTGGTAGTCCAGTTGATCCCGGCGGTTACGAATATAGCGGTCACAGGCGGTGGCGGGGTTGTCGCTATTGGTCTCTACGAACGGTGCCAACGCTTCCAGCACAGCACCGGATTGGTTCGCCTTGAGCCGACTTTTTTGTTCTTCCAACCAGGCTCGGGGATCATTGGCGGCGCAGACCTTGGACGCTTCGCCGAGGTACTCGCAGAGATGGAAGAAATCCACCAAATAGGCTCCTTGCGCACCGAATTGGATCTTCTCCTGCGTGACAATCCACGACGCGCCATCGCCCACCGCATGCAGGTAACTCCCCGGGCCAAACCCCGCTTTGGCCGCACAACGCCACCACTGTCGCCCGCTTTCCTCGACCCCACCGGCAAAATTTCCACCAAATATCGGGGTGACGCTGCCTTTCGGATGCACGAGACTCAGGCGAACTTCTTTCCAGGCCAAACGCTTCCCTTTGCGTTTGTCTTCGGCATCCGAAGAAATTTCCACCACCGGGACCATCGAACCATCCATCTCGCCGATAAAGGTGACTCCGGCCATCGTCCCGGCCACAATCTCCCGCTTGGCCTCTTGCTCGCAAATGATTGGCGCGTGATGTTCGGTGATCCGTTGAATCGTGCTTACCGGCATCTCGATCCCATAGTGTTCCTTCAGCTTTTCCGGCACCCGCCCAAAAGCCGCATCTGCCCCAAAATCACTCATCACCCGTTGCAACGGCTGCGAACTGCCCCGGCAACTGATCCCCGCACGGGTGCTGAAACGCCGCTCGATCCGTGTGCCATTCCGCCACAGAGGTTCTACCACATCGACTTTACCGAAGGTCGTGTGCCAATAGAGTTTTTTTTACCCGCCAAACGTAAATCAGGCTCCACTCGTGCCACTGCCACACTCTTCTCCACTCCACGTTCCGCCCAGGCGGCCAGAGCTTCGTTGCCCATCTGGCGGAGTTCTTCGATCACTCGACGTTCCGCTGCATCCGCCTTCTCCAAGTCTCCGGCAGCGTCTTCCACCACGCCCAGCAAGCTTTCCATACGGGCACGCAACGTAGGATGACGATTCAGACGCTCCAACAACATCTGGTCGCGGTCAGTGGCTAGCATGGCTGTTCCCTCTGGTGGCAAATGCTGAAATTATGGGGCTTGCATCACTTTGAATCACACCCCCCAAAAACGCGCAGTGTCACTCATACCATCGATACGTCGGATAAGGGGTGGAATTCGCCGCGCGGCAGCGGATCCGATGGTCAGATGATTTCATTCCGCACGCAGCGCATCGACAGCGTTTAGCCGTGCTGCGCGCCGGGCCGGCAACACGCCCGCGAGCAGGCCAATCGCGATCGCGATGTTTTCGGCGAGGACGATGAAACTGAGTGGCGTATGCACCGGCAGCGCCGGCAGCAGCAGGTGCAGCAACTGCGCGATTCCGACGCCGAGGAGCAGTCCGAACAGCCCGCCGAGTGCCGAGAGCACGACGGCCTCGCCAAGAAACAGGCTGAGGATGGTGCGGCGTGGTGCCCCAAGAGCGACCAGCAGGCCGATTTCGCCGGTACGTTCGGAAACCGCGATGGTCATGATGGTGACGATGCCCACGCCGCCGACGAGCAGCGAAATGCTGCCCAATGCACCAACCGCCATGGTCAGAACATCAAGGATGTTCGACAGCGTCTGCAGCATATCTTCCTGTGTCGTAATGGTGAAATCCTCGCGTCCGTGACGTGCCGTGAGTGTTGCCTTGACCAGTGCGCTGACGTCGGCGGCGGGCATTCCCTCCTCGTATGACATATCGATCTTCATCAACCCGTCGCGGTTGTAGAGTTCGAGCGCACGGGCCGTCGGGATGTAGGCAGCGTCGTCAAGATCGATACCGAGAAATTGCCCCTTGGCCTCGAGGATACCGATGACGCGAAAGGTTAGGCCGCCCACGCGGACCCGCGCACCCAGGGGGTTGCCGGTGCCAAACAATTCCTCCTTGAGCTTCGCACCGAGAACGATGAAGGCGCGTGCGTGATCGGCATCTTCGGCCGGCAGGAACTGGCCGCTGCTGACCCGGATGCCGAACACCTTCAGCATTTCGGCGCTGACTCCGTTGACGGTGGTGCGGCGCAGGCGGCCGTTGGCATTAATCTCGGTGTTGCCCCATACGGTTGCGGTCATGCCCGTGATATGTGGCAGGCGTCCGAGAGCGTGGGCATCCTCCAGGGTCAGCGGCCGCACCGAGGTCGGGATGCCGGTCGGCGCAGGGCCGGAGGTCTTGACCTTGCCCGGAGCAACGCTGATCACGTTGGTGCCGAACTGCGTGAATTCGGCCAGAACAAAACGATGGATTCCTTCTCCGATCGAGGTCAGTAAGATCACGGCGGCGATCCCGACGGCGATCTCGAGGAGGGTCAGAAAGCTGCGCAGGCGGTGTGCGGTCATGGCACGCAAGGCGAGTCGTAGTCCGTCACCAGGGCGAATCATGCTTGCAGCAGCTCAGCGTTTCGACAGCGACTGTACGGGATCGAGCCGCGCCGCTTGCCGTGCCGGCAGTACACCAAACAGGATGCCGGTAGCAAGCGCGGTGCCGAGTCCGGCCAGTACCGCCCAGTCTGGCGGAAAGGCAGGAAATTCGGGATAGAGCTGGCGGATGATCGCCGCCATGGCCAGCCCAAGCACCCAGCCGAGCAGGGCACCTGTTACCGACAACATCGCCGCCTCGGTCAGAAAGGCGTTGCGAATCGTTGCGCCAGTGGCACCGAGTGCCTTGAGCAGGCCGATTTCCGTGGTGCGCTGGGTGACCGAGACGAGCATCACGTTCATCACCAGAATGCCGGCAACGGCCAGGCTGATTGCTGCAATTCCGGCAACGGCGATGGTCATGGTTCCGAGCAGGCGGTCGAAGGTGGCGAGGACGGCATCCTGGGTAATGATCGTGACGTCCTGTTCGCCCTCATGGCGGAGTTGGATGATTTCAGCCAACTGTACCTTGGCCTGGTCGATACTGTCCCGGCTGCTGGCCTCGACGAGGATGCGGAACAGGGTGTTGCTGTTGAACATGGCTTGCGCCAGCGACACCGGTACGATCACCAACTCGTCGGTGTTCATGCCCAGCCCCTGGCCGGTCGACGCTAGAACGCCGACGATGCGGAAACGCCGGTCACCGATACGTACCATCTGGCCGAGCGCCTCCTCGCGAGCGAACATTTCATTGCGTATCTTGGCTCCGATGACGGCTTCGGATACTCCCCGCCGCCAGTCGCCCTGTGGCAGGAAGCGCCCTTGCGCGAGCGTCAGGCGGCGAACCTCGATGAATTCGGCGGTGGTTCCAGCCACCATGACTTCGCGCAGTTTGCCGCCGAAGCTGATCTCGGAAGTGCCGACCGTCAGTGGCGCTACGCGGTGCACGGCGCTGGCGCGCCGCAGTGCCTGGGCATCGTCGATGGTCAGATCGCGTGGCGTGCTGGTGATGGCGTTACCGGGGTTGAAGCCGCCGGTTTGCGAGCGGCCGGGCAGGACGATCACCAGATTGCTACCAATCGACGCGAATTGGTTCAACACGTAGCGGCGTGCGCCATCGCCGAGCGCCGTCAACACCACCACGGCAGCGACGCCGATGGCCATGGCCAGCACCAGGAGAAAGGTGCGTAGAGGGTTACCGGTCGCCGCGTCGCGGGCGAAACGGATCAGGTCGGGAGCACGCATGCGTCAGTCAACCCTGGGGCTGCGCCATCGATCCTGTTCCAGGACACCATCCGCCATCAACAATTGGCGTCGCGCGCGTGCGCCAAGGTCGCCATCGTGGGTGACGACGATCAGCGTGACGCCCTGATCGTTGAGTCCTTCGAGCAGACGCATCACTTCTTCGCCGGTGTTGCGATCGAGGTTACCGGTGGGTTCGTCGGCGAGGATCAGCGCCGGTTGCATGATTGTTGCACGGGCAATCGCGACGCGCTGGCGCTGTCCACCCGAGAGCTGATCCGGACGATGGTTGGCGCGGTTCTCCAGGCCGTAGTCTCGCAGTGCGCGGGCGACACGCTCGGCACGCCGGGGGGGGGCGATGCCCGCCAGTATCATTGGCAGCGCGATGTTTTCAGCGGCGGTAAGGCGTGGCACCAGATGAAAGCTCTGAAAGACGAAGCCGATCCGCTCGCTGCGCACGCGTGCCTGTTCTTTGGCAGAGAGTGTGGTGACGTCGCAACCCGCAAGACGATAAGTCCCTGCATTCGGGCGGTCGAGCAGGCCAAGCAGGTTGAGCAACGTCGATTTGCCCGAGCCGGATGGACCCATCACGGCCACGTATTCGCTTGCAGCAACGCGGACGTCGAGATGGCGCAAGGCGTGCACTTCACTATCGCCGAGGTGAAAAACCCGCTCGATCCCGGAGAGTTCGATCAGCGCCGCGCTCATCATTTACTTGCCGGCTGCGGCTGGCCTGGTTTCGACCGAGTAATGCGCACCTGCCTTGACGCCTGCACGCTCGAGCGAGGTCACCACGCGTTCGCCGGTCGCCAGGCCCTCGATGACCTCGGTAAACTCCCAGTTGGCGAGACCGGTCCTGATCCGGCGTTCATGGAGTGTGCCGTCTGCGTCCGCGACCAGCACCCGACTGCCTTCGAATAGCGCCGGGGTGGGAACGCGCACGGCCTGATCGCGAACCGCCAGAATCACTTCGATATCGGCGCTATAGCCGACCAGAAGCTTGCCCGGTGCGCTCGGGTCATCGAGGGTGGCCTCGATATCGACGGTACGTGCCTGTTTTTCAACGGCTGAGACGTACGGTGCGACGCGCCTGACCCGGCCTGGAAAGGATTGCCGCGGCAGCGCGTCGAGACTGATGCGAACCGGCTGTCCAGCGCTGATCCTGGGCGCATCGACTTCGTCCATCGGGGCCTTGACGTACAGACAGGAATCGTCGATCAGGTCAATCGCCGGTGGTGTCGGCACGCCGGGCGGCGATGGCGTCGAGAACTCACCGACCTCGCCGACAATCTTGGCGATGGTACCGGCAAATGGTGCATAGAGTACCGTCCGTCCCTGCTCGACGCGCGTCAGGTTGACCCTGGTCTCGGCTTGTGCCAGGTCGGCGCGGGCGGCCTCGCAGCCGGCACGTCGGGCGAGCGCTTCGGTGCGCGCGCTGTCCTCCCTGGCGCCCGAGACAAAACCTTTGGCGTGCAGCGCCGACTGCCGTTCGGCTTCGCGTTCTGCATTGGTGGCTACGGCGCAGGCCTCGTTGATGCGGTGGCGGGCCGTCGCGACCTGCGCGATGGCCAATGCGCTCTGCGCCTGCTGGTCGTCGTTCCACAGCTTCATTAGCAGTTGGCCCTTGTTGACACGGTCTCCTTCCTTGACCGCCAAAATCTCGATACGGCCACCGGTAATCGTCGATAGGCGGGTGCGCTGACAAGCTTCAATCGTTCCGGCGCGGGTATTGGCGATCGTCGATTCAACTAGGCCGCGCTCGATCTCCTTGAGCACCACGGCAACCGGTTTGGGGCGGTTTGCCCACCAGATACCGGACGCAATCAGCAGCAATATCAGAAGCGCAATCAGTAGGCGGCGGAGCAAGGGCGACAGCATGGCAAGACTCAAGATTGGGAAGCGAACGCGGTTACCAGGCAGACTGGGGAGCGACTAAAGCGTTGGACTGGCAAACGCAACGAGCATTTTCGCACCAGGTCTTGAGGTCTTGTGTTACAGGCGCAGCATCGGCGGTGGCTCAGGGCCAGTCCTTCGGCAGCGGGGCGACCACGGTGAACATCAGTCCCGCAGCGCCCAGGAAGTCGAGTTCGCCATACACGTACTTGTTGAACCGGTAGCCGATACTGGGCACCAATCCTGGTGAAAAGCCCTTGTAGTTCAGCGGTACCTTGTCCTCGTACTCACCGACATAACCGTAAAGGAGACCCGCTGTCCACTGCAGGTACCAGTTCTCGAAGCCGAAGGGATCGACGTAGCGCTGCCCGGCATAGACGTAGGTGCTTGGTTGCCCGAAGGAGTTGGAGAACACGACTCCACCGGCAAACCAGCGCCCTTCCAGTGCTTTGTTGAGGCCCAGCATGACCACGGGTTTGTGATCCTTGTCGGGGTTGTAATGGAGCGTGTAGGGGCTGAACAGCAAATCCCAACCCCCTGCCTCGACCCCTCGTTCCGAGTCCTGGCGCACAGCAGTTCGCTCGGCGATGACTGTGGTCGAGGAGTGCTGGAGAGGATCGACTTTGGCCTCCGCAGGTTTCTGTGCCGGTTTTTCCGGCAGTATTTCGGCCGAGGCGATTGGCGTTACCTTTGTCACGGGCTTGGTTGCGGCCGTGTTGGAGGTGGGCAGCGGCGCAGCAGACCCTCTGCTTGGCGCGGCTCCGGTCGTTCGCGATGATCCAGAGGCTGGTTGCAACGTCGTGCCCGGTCTGCCGGTATCGCCGCCTGACGCACCGAGGTTGAGTTCCCGCAGTCTGGACAGCTTGGACTTCGCCAGTTTGTTGGCAGGATCAAGTTGCAGCGCCTGACCATAAGATTCGCTGGCAAGCCTGGCGTAGACGTCACCGAGGTTTTCGCGGGCGATCGCATAGCCTGGATCGGTCCTGATCGCCATCTCGAGTGCTGTACGAGCTTTTTCGTACTGCTTTTCCCGGGCGTACAGAACAGCCAGGTTGTTATAGGGCTCCGGTAGTTCCGGATAGTCCTCGTTGAGCTCGCTGAACACGACAAAGGCTTCGCTCGGACGGTCCATCTCCACGAGGATCAGTCCCTTCAGAAATCGCCCCTGTGCCTCTCTCGGCCGGCTTGCAATGTAGGCATCAATCTTTGTGAGGGCTTCTGCCGGCTGCCCCTGTTTCAATAGGCGCCGCACCTCAGAGATCTCGTCTGCCATGGCCGGGACGACTGTGCAGGCCAGGAGCAAGCCGGTCATCAAGACAGGGAAGGGCGCCCGTAAAGGCTTGGGAGAGTTCGAGCGCATGGTTATGGTTTGCCTTGCCGCGGTTGGGTATCACTTAACCGGTCGATTCTAACAAGAAGTGCGTGCAAACCAAACAGATACTGCTCCGGGCAATCCAGATCGATCCTGGTCCGTATGGACAGCCAGCCGGAGCCGGGTTACCTGTACGGCGAGGTTCTTCTCCAGCCAGCCAGTCAGCCAGTACGTCTCATGCTGGAAACAGTGGTCGCCGCTTCTGTGGCTTGCCTGGCCTGCCCTGCAGTTGCGCGTATCCCAGGCCGCCAAGGAGTAGCACAACGATGGCCAACGCTGTTGCAGACGAGGATTCGCCGTCCTGACCACTGTCCCAGATCACCTGGTGCTGCATGGTGATGTCGTGGGTGTTGTGGAGGCCGCCATATTCCGCATGCGAACTGTCGATGTGGCCCGGCGCCGGCGTCGAGTAGTCGGCCTGACTTGGTTCGATATCGCTCTGCCGGGTGTGCAAGCGCTGTTCATCGGTGGCATTATCGTCTCCCTGCCCAGGTTTGCTGTCGAAGGGTACGCTCTCACGGTTGATCTGGGTGGAGACGGGTTCGCTGGCCAGCGGGGATAGCTGACCGAGGAAATTGGCACGGTCGTCCGCCATGTGGGTGCCGGAGGGGATAGCAGCGGCTTTCACAGGACTGGGCAGATAGAGCGTCAGGCCTTTATCTACACGCGCACTGCTCGGCAGGAAACTGGCCGCAGCGACGCTGTTGACCAAGAGGAGGGTGGTTCCGACGATCATCAGTCGCTGGAAAAGAGAAGCGAGAGCGGATTTCATGAGCGTTTCTCCTGTTTATCCTGATCGAGTAAACGTCGCCTGGAACCATTTCTTGAGGGTCTCCCTGAATATTTCGATAAGAAAAAACGTTCTTGATTGACGGATTGCCGAGCGTCTCTCACGGGTTCTCAGACCAGCAATTCGATTCCGGCGGGATGCCCGAGAAAGGCCTGCGGGCTGGCCGTAATCCCATAGGCGCCCGACTGGAAGATCACGACCAGATCTCCGGCTTGTGCTGTGGCCAGAGCCATTCGGTCAGCCAGCAGGTCGAGTGGCGTGCACAACGGGCCTACCACCGATACCGTTTCGAGTTCGGTCGGCGTCATCCGGTTGCCAATGGCGACGGGGTAGTTCTTGCGGATCACCTGGCCGAAATTGCCCGATGCAGAGAGATGGTGGTGCAGTCCGCCGTCGCAGACGAGGAAGGTGTGACCGCGCGAGACCTTGCGATCGACGATGCGGGTGACGTAGATGCCGGCCTCCCCCACCAGATAACGCCCCAGTTCGACGACCAGCTCGGCCGCCGGCAATTCATGGCCAGCGCGTTCGACGATGTTGGCGAGATTGGCGCCGATGGGTGCCAAGTCGAGCGGCTGCTCGCCCGGGAAGTAGGGGATGCCAAACCCGCCGCCGAGGTTGAGGAATCGGACCGTTGATGGCGCAGCCTGTGCCAGGCGCAACGCCAACTCATAGCTCTTGCCCTGCGCTTCGACGATGGCTTCCGGTCTGAGGTTTTGTGAGCCGGCAAAGAGGTGGAAGCCTTCAAAGGCCAGGCCGCTGCGGCCGATCTCGGCCAGGAGTCCGGGGACTTGTTCGGCATCCACACCAAATTGCTTGGCGCCGCCGCCCATTTTCATTCCCGAACTCTTGAGTTCGAAATCGGGATTGACGCGTACGGCAATGCGTGCCGTGTAACCCGTCGCGTCGCCAATGGCTGCCAGTTCCACAACCTCACGAAACGATTCGATATTGATCAGGATGCCGGCCGCAACCGCCTGTTGCAACTCGCTGCGCCGTTTGCCCGGGCCGGCAAAGCTGATGTCGCGCGGATTGGCCCCGGCGTCGAGAGCAACCTGTAGTTCGCCGGCCGATGCCACGTCGATGCCATCGACCAGGCCGGCCATGTGGCAGACTAGCGCCGGCATCGGGTTGGCCTTCATCGCGTAGTGCAGTTTCAGGGTTGTCGGCAGAGCAGCCCGCAGTTCGCCGACTCGTTGCGTGAGCAAATGCCGGTCGTAAACGTAAAACGGCGTTTGCCCGACACGCGCGGCGAGTCGCGACAGCGGCAGGCCACCGACGATGAGTTCACCGTTTTGTACCGGGAACGGATTGATCACTGCATGTACCGGAGAGCTTCGATTATTCATCTGCCGCCACTTTCATCGCGAGAAACTCACTGGCCAGCGCCTTGCGGTCGATCTTGCCGTTGGGGTTGCGCGGCAAGGGGCCCGACCGCACGATGATGCCTGCCGGCACCATGTACGCAGGCATGCGGTTACGGCAGTCGGCGAGCAGGGCGGTGGTATCGAGGCTGTCGCCAGCGGCGGGCGTGGCAATCACCTGGATGGCCTGCCCGAGCGTTGCGTGCTCGACGCCAAAGGCAACGCATTCGCCGACCAGGCGAGTGGCGTAGATCACTTCCTCGACCTCGGTGGGACTGACCCGGTAGCCCGACGTTTTCATCATTTCGTCGCGGCGACCGATGAAATAGAGAAAACCATCTTCATCCCTGCGCACGGTGTCACCCGAGAACACGGCGATCTCGGGCAGCACCAGACCGGCATCGCGACCCGGCGTATTCGTGGGAAGCGGTTTGTAGCGCTCGGCGGTTTTTTCGTGGTCGTTCCAGTAACCCATGCCCACCAGTGCGCCGCGATGGACGAGTTCGCCTGGTTCGTTGGCCGCGCAGGACGAGCCATCTTCGCGCAGGACGAGAATTTCGGCGTTTGGGATGGCTTTGCCGATCGAATCCGGGCGTCGGTCCACCTCCTCCGGCGGCAGGTAGGTCGAACGGAAGGCTTCCGTCAGGCCGTACATCAGATAGGGCTTGCTTGCTGGCAGGCGCGCGCGCAAGGCAGCCAGCGTTTCGCGTGGCATGCGCCCACCGGTATTGGCGAAATATCGCAGGTGCTCGTTAATGGTCGCTGGCCAGGCGAGCTGCGAGAGCTGAATGTAGAGCGGTGGCACCGCAGTCAGTCCGGTCACCCTTTCTTTCGCCAGAGCCTTGAGCACATCCTGGGGCAGAAGGTAATTGAGCAGCACGACGCGCGCACCGGCGTGAAATGCCGTCGTCAACTGGCTGAAGCCGGCATCGAAAGAGAGTGGTAGGGCAGCCAGCAGCGTGTCGGCAGCGCTGTTTTCGAGATAGCTCGCAACGCTTTTGGCGCCGGCGACCATGTTTCGGTGCGAGAGAACCACCCCCTTCGGTTTGCCCGTACTCCCCGAGGTGTAGAGGATGGCCGCCATGTCGGTGTCGATGACCCGGTGGCCGGCGGCAGAAGACGCCTGCAGCAGATCGTCCCAGCCCAGGCAGGCGAGTGGGCCGGTACTGGCTGGCCAGGAGTCGGCGTTGACCAGGATGACGTGCCGCAGATCATGGCATGCAGAGAGCGTTGCAGTCAGCAACGGCAGGCGTTCGGGCGAGGTGACAAGCGCCCGTACATTGCAGTCGCGCATGATGTAGGCCACCTGCTCCGCCTTGAGCAGGGGGTTCAGCGGTACGAAGACGCAACCGGCAGCAGTGGCGCCAAAACTCGCAACGACGGTCTCCATCCGCTTTTCGAGGTAGATCGCCACCCGCTCGCCGCGTTGCAGGCCGAGAGCGATCAGACCGCCGGCGAAGCCAGCGATCGCTTGCTGGAGCTTGGAGTAGCTCATCGACTGTTTGCCGTAGGTCAGCGCGACGGCGTCCGGTTGGCGATTTGCCGAGTTGGCGATCAGTTCGGGGAGCAGGCTTGCATCAATCATTCTTATTCAGGAGGGCCGGGTCAGGTGGATGGGGACGGATTTTAACAAGCTCTCGTGGTTTCGGGGTTCCTTTGCTGGCGTAAGCAGGAAGTAAGTATTGACCATTATGATGTGCTGGAAGTCATGGTAAGTGACTCGATAGTGGGAACTTTTTGAGGAGGAGACAATAGTGAGCGAAGACGTCGTTGCACGGATTGAAGCCAATCCGAAGTATCACGATCTGGTACATAAGCGCAATTCATTCGGCTATATCCTGTCGGTTTTGATGATCATTGCCTACTACGGCTACATCCTGTTGATTGCTTTCAACAAGGAATGGCTGGCTGGCAAGCTGGGTGCCGGGATGGTCACGTCGATCGGAATTCCGCTGGGGGTAGGCGTGATCATCTTCACGATCATCTTGACCAACATCTATGTTCGCCGTGCCAACACTGAATTTGACGACATGAATGCCGAGATCCTCAGGGAGGCCAACAAGAGATGAGCAGCCAATCCATACGCAACATTTTCGGCCTAACCTTGGGCCTGCTCGCCACCGGCGGCGTTCTCGCGGCGGGTGCCGACCTCGGCAATACCACGAAGCAGGCCACCAACTGGGTGGCGATTGCCATGTTCGTCGCCTTCGTCCTGGTGACACTGGGGATCACCCGCTGGGCCGCAATGAAAACCAAGACAGCGGCCGACTTCTATACGGCCGGCGGCGGCATTACCGGCTTTCAGAACGGTCTGGCGATCGCCGGTGACTACATGTCCGCGGCGTCGTTCCTCGGCATCTCCGGTCTGGTCTTCGCCAACGGCTTTGACGGGCTGATCTTCTCGATCGGCTGGCTGGTCGGCTGGCCGGTGATCACCTTCCTGATGGCCGAGCGGCTGCGCAATCTGGGCAAGTTCACCTTTGCCGATGTCGCCTCCTATCGCTTCGCGCAAACACCGACGCGGACCTTTGCCGCCTGCGGAACGCTGGTTGTCGTGGCCTTCTACATGATTGCCCAGATGGTCGGCGCCGGTCAGTTGATCAAGGTGCTGTTCGGTCTCGAGTACATCTACGCGGTGATGATCGTCGGTGTTCTGATGATGTGTTATGTGCTCTTCGGCGGCATGACGGCCACCACCTGGGTGCAGATCATCAAGGCGATCCTGCTGCTCTCCGGTGCCACCTTCATGGCGCTGGCCGTGCTCTGGCAGTTCAATTTCAACCCCGAGGCACTGTTTGCCAAGGCCGTCGAAATACACGCCAAGCACGACGCGATCATGTCTCCGGGGGTGCTGATCAAGGACCCGATCTCCGCGATTTCGGTCGGCATGGCGTTGATGTTCGGGACGGCAGGCTTGCCGCACATCCTGATGCGTTTCTTCACCGTTCCGAGTGCCAAGGAAGCACGCAAGTCGGTCGGTTGGGCAACCACCTGGATCGGCTACTTCTACATCCTGACCTTCATCATCGGCTTTGGCGCCATCGTCATGCTGACGCAGGACCCGGTAGCCTACTACGTGCCGAAGATGGTCGATGGGGTGCAAGCCGTCGGACCGGATGGCAAGCTGGTCTGGGATGGACTGCGGGGCGGCGGCAACATGGCGGCCATCCACCTGTCGAACGCCGTCGGTGGCAACGTCTTCCTCGGCTTCATCTCGGCAGTGGCTTTCGCGACCATCCTGGCGGTGGTTTCCGGCTTGACGCTGTCGGGTGCTTCGGCGGTGTCGCATGACCTTTATGCGACGGTGTTCAAGAAGGGCAAGGCCGATTCGGCGAACGAACTGCGGGTTTCCAAGATCACCACGATCTGTCTCGGCATCGTTGCGGTGGGTCTCGGGATCGCGTTCGAGAAAGAAAACGTCGCCTATATGGTGATGCTGGCCTTCGTGATCGCCTGTTCGGCGAATTTCCCGATCCTCTTCATGTCGGTGCTCTGGAAGGACTGCACGACCAAGGGGGCCGTGGCCGGTGGCATCGTCGGCCTGGTCAGTTCGGTTGTTCTGACCATCATGTCGGCATCGGTGTGGGAAGCCGTACTGAAGAATCCCAAAGGCAGCGCATGGTTCCCGTACTCTTCACCGGCCATCTTCTCGATGACCGCGGCGTTCGTGGTGATCTATGTGGTTTCCAAGCTGGACAACAGCAAGCAGGCTCAGCTTGAGCGTTCGCTGTATCCGGCGCAGAAGGTTCGTTCGGAAACCGGATTTGGCGCTTCCTCGGCGTCAGGTCACTAAGCACTTCTTCTTCGGCTGAGTCGTAGCAAGTCGAATCGGCTGGCCAGATCGGCAAACGGCCCGGGAGTCATCTCCCGGGCCGTTTCTATCAGTCGAGCAAGAGGATTGAGAGGATTGTGCTTCGCTTCATTCCGCCGCGGCACCTTTGGAGGGCTTGACGCGCTGGGGAGTGTTGGCCGGATAGCCGGCGGCGTCGAGCAGCTCGTTCCAGGTCGCCGGGGCAAACCCGCGCGCGCTTTGCCGGCCGACGCTGATGCTGGGTAACAGGGATTCTCCGCCGAGTTGACGGCCGAGTTCGGCGATTTCTTCTTCGCTGGCGAGCATCTTTTCAGTGAATGGAACGCCGCGGCCATTGAGCAGACTGCGTGCTTGCTTGCAGGTGACGCAACCGGTGCTGGTATACAGGACGACCGGGAACTTCTCGCTGGCCTGGCGAACCGCATAGGGCAGCTGCTGTTCATCCACTCCGGTCGTGCTTGAATATTTCATGACCTGACGGGCTCCTGGTGGCGGTGGCAGGTCAGAGATGATGGTGCCGCCGCTTTTCGGATCGACCCAGCGATAAGTGGTCTCGGCACTGGCCGTGCCGATGATCAGCAGCACGATGGCGGTGGCGCGGCTAAGGCGCCGGGCGGTGGTGGTGAGCATGTTCCAGGTCCTCGAGGTTTTGCGCCGCGCTCATGCCACGGTGTCGTAGCAGGGCGTCGACCTGTGGTTCGCGGCCGCGGAAAGCGCGGAAATTGTCGATTGCCGAGCGGCTGCCGCCGGTCGACAGGATTTCGTTGAGGAAACGCTGTCCAGTGGCCTGGTCAAAGGGGTTGCCGGTCTCTTCAAAAGCCCCGTAGCAATCGGCGGAAAGCACTTCCGCCCACTTGTAGCTGTAGTAGCCGGCACCATAACCGCCGGCAAAGATGTGCGCGAAACTGTTCGGGAAACGATGCCATTCGGGTGGGATGAAGACCGCTACTTCGCGGCGCACCTCGTCCAGCAGTTCGAGCACGCTGCGACCAGCCGCCGGGTCGAAGTCGCTGTGCAGCAACAGGTCGAACAGCGAGAATTCGACCTGCCGCAGGGTCTGCAAGCCACTCTGGAAGTTTTTTGCCGCGAGCATCTTGTCGAACAGGGCGCGCGGCAAGGGCTCGCCGGTGTCGATATGAGCGCTCATTTTCTGCAGAACGCTCCATTCCCAGCAATAGTTCTCCATGAACTGCGATGGCAATTCGACCGCATCCCATTCGACGCCATGGATGCCGGCGACACCGATCTCGTCCACGCGCGTCAATAAATGATGCAGGCCATGACCGGTCTCGTGGAAGAGGGTAGTGACATCGTCATGGGTGAAGGTTGCCGGACGCAGCTTGCCATCCTGGTCGCAAACTGGTCGGGAAAAATTGCAGTTGAGGTAAGCGACGGGCTTCTGGATGTCGTCACGGGTCAGTGTTGGCGACACCTCTGGCCGCTTGCGGCGGCTGATTGCCTCGTCCATCCAGGCGCCACCGCGTTTGGTTTCGCGCGCGTAGAGGTCGAGGTAGAACTGACCGATCAGTTCACCTGCAGGCGTTTCGATCCGGTAGAAGCGCACGTCCGGGTGCCATAGCGGCGCTTGATCGGGCTGGATGCGAACGCCGAACAGCGTTTCGATGACCGTAATCAGGCCGGAGAGGACCTTGTCCTCGGTAAAATACTGCTTCACCTCGTGTTCCGAGAAAGCATAACGCGCTTGCAGCAGCTTCTCGGAAACGTAGGCGATGTCCCAGGCTTCGATGTGATCGAGACCGAGTTCGCTGCGGGCAAAGGCGCGCAGGTCGGCGATGTCCTGTTCGGCAAAAGGCCTGGCCTTGACCGCCAGATCGCGCAGGAAGCCGAGCACCTGGGGCACCGACGCAGCCATTTTCGGCACCAGCGAAACCTCGGCGAAGTTCTGGTAGCCGAGCAGTTGCGCCTGCTCGCGGCGGAGTTCGAGGATGCGTCGAATCAGCGGCGTGTTGTCGAGTTCGGCGGCACCAAATTCGGCTGCGCGCGTGGCATAGGCGCGATACATTACGGCACGCAGGCGGCGGCTGTCGGCGTATTGCATTACCGGCAGATAGGAGGGCATGTGCAGGGTGAACTTCCAGCCGCTCTTGCCATCTCGTTCAGCGGCTTCGCGGGCGGCTTGTCGAGCATCGTCAGGCAGTCCGGCCAGTTCGCTCTCGTCGCTCAGCATTTCGGCAAAAGCGTTGGTGGCGTCGAGAAGATTCTCGGAAAACTTTGCCGAGAGCTGTGCGAGTTCCTCGGCAATCGCCTGGAAGCGAGGCTTGTCCTTTGCCGCCAGCTCTGCACCGCTGAGACGAAAATCGCGAATTTCGTGGTCCACGATTCGCTGCTGCGCCACCGACAGGCGTGCGTATCCATTACTGGCGGCGATCGCCTTGTACTTGTCGAAGAGCTGGAGGTTCTGCCCGACTTCGGCATAAAAACGGGCAACCTCGGGCAGCATGCCGTTGTAGGCATCACGCCAGGCGGGGATGTCATTGACCGAGTGGACATGCCCGACCGTTCCCCAAGCCCGTGACAGTTGTTCGAAACCGTCGAAGAGCGGTGCGGCGAAATCGGTCCAGGTAGCGGCCAGGTCGTCGGCGGTCTGTCGCTCGATCAGCGCCCGGCAGCGACCGAGCAGCGTACTGATCGCGGGTAGCACATCGGCCGGCTTCAGCACATCGAAGCGGGGCAGGCCGGAGAAGTCGAGCAGCGGGTTGTCGTGCAGGGTATGGTCAGGCATCCGGGATTCCGTGGTTCGATAGGGAGGGAAGGCGGTTTACGGCGCTTGGCATGGCTAATATTTTACAAGGTCGCGATACGCATGCCATGAAGCATGGCCGAGCAGCGGCATGAAAACGATCAGTGCGAAAAACAGGGTGAGAAAACCGATCCCGGTCAGGATGACCACAATCGCACCCCAGAAGATCATCAGCCGCAGATTGGCATTGACGGTGCGCAGACTGGTTCGGATGGCGATGCCGCAGGGTATCTGGCGATCGAGCAGCATCGGTACCGAGACGACCGTGATGGAAAAGACGAACAAGGCCAGCGCTCCGCCGATCATGATCCAGATCAACAGCAGATCGCGATGGTCGGGCGACAGATGGATCTCTGCCAGCAGCTCGAGCAGATCCGGGGTAATCGTCGGCGCCAGCAAAGCGAACAGCCAGGTCGTGATGCGTTCCCAGGTCAGCCCGATCATCGCCAGCAGCAGGCCCATCATGGCGAGTTCGGGCGCGTTGCGCCGGCCACCGGCGAACGAACTGAAGAAAGTCGAAGTCTGGCCCGCCGCGCGGCGGCGACTGATTTCGTACAACCCACCGGCGAGAAAAGGGCCGACCAGAAAGAAGCCGGAAGTCGCGATGATGAACAGTTGCCCTTTGCGCCACGCAAAAATCGTGATCACGTCGCCAGCAATCGCAAACAACAGACCATAGGCAAGGCTGGCGATCGGGTTGGCGCAGAGGTCGGCCCAGGCCGCCCCCAGCCAGGCGAATGGTCGGCCGACGGAGACGCTGCGGACTTGCGGCTGGATGTAGCTGCAGTCAGGGGGGCTGGGCTCCAGGGGCATGCGTTCTCCTTGTTGAGGTGAGCGTAGACGAATGTGTCGTGCTGCGGGTCTCCAGGCTTCGGTCAATCGACAAACGCTTCGCCGGTCAAGCGCTCGCAGGCCTCGACGTATCTGGCGCGGGTGGCGGCGAGCACCGCTGGCGGCAGGCGGGGCCCCGGCGCCTGCTTGTTCCAGGCCAGGGTCTCAAGATAGTCGCGGACATACTGCTTGTCGTAGGACGGCGGATTGCTGCCGTCGTGGTAGGTGTCGGCCGGCCAGAAGCGTGACGAGTCGGGGGTCAGTGCTTCATCGATCAGATGCAGCGTACCGGCAGCATCGATGCCAAACTCGAATTTGGTATCGGCAATGATGATCCCGCGTGCCGCCGCATATTCGGCAGCGTTGAGGTACAGCGCAATGGCCGCGTCGCGCGCCTGCGTGACGATTGCTTCAGCGCTCTGGCCGGTTGCCGCCAGCAGCGCTGCGAGCGCCAGCGCACAGTCGGACTGGGCGCGCTCGAACGAAACGTTTTCGTCGTGATTGCCGATGGCTGCTTTGGTCGCAGGAGTGAAGATCGGTTGCGGCAGCCGGCTCGCGAGCCGCAGACCGGCCGGTAGCCGGATGCCGCAAACAGAGCCGCTGGCCTGGTAATCCTGCCATCCCGAGCCGATCAGATAGCCGCGCACCACCGCTTCGATCGGCAGTGGTTGCAGGCGCTTCACGACCAGCGAACGGCCCCGGACCTGCTCTCGCTCGCTGGCGGCTACGACCGTTTCGGGGTCAATGCCGGTCAGTTGGTTGGGGATGATGCCGGCGAGTCTGGCGAACCAGAAGCCGGCCAGCCGCGTCAGCACCTTGCCCTTGTCGGGCACCGGGTCCGGCAGGATGACGTCAAAGGCCGAAAGGCGATCGCTGGTCACGATCAGCAGCTTCTCGGTATCGATGGCATAAATGTCGCGCACCTTGCCGCGGCCGAGCAGCGGCAGACTGGTGATCGTCGATTCAAAGAGGGCTTCGGTCACGTTGTTGATCCATTGATTGAGTGCCATGACAAGGAAATGAGTCGGCGAGTCGATGGCGGGCAGCATCCGCCGATCCCCCAAGAACTCTCGATCGCCAAGCGACCGCCTGCCGGCGGGACACCCCGAGTCGGTCCTGGGGGGGTCAGATCATGTACGGCTGTGGATCGCCGACACGGACGATCTTGAGCGTATTGGTACCGCCGCTGGTCCCCATCGGATCGCCGGCGCTGAGAACGATCAAGTCTCCATTTTCCACGATTCCCTCATTCATCAGCAACTGCTCGGCGTCGTAGAGCAGTTCATCGCGAGTTGCTGGCCGTTGTTTCATGAACAAGGGAAATACCGACCGGTAGAGGCTCATCCTGGTAACTGCATCGGCTTGCGGGGTCAGTGCATAAATCGGAACCCCGCAGTTCAGGCGGCTCATCCACAGGGCCGTCGCGCCCGTTTCGGTGAGTGCGGCGATGGCCTTGACCTTGAGGTGGTGCGCCGTCCAGAGGGCAGCCAGGGAAATCGTCTGATCGATGCGCGTGAAGACCTGATTGAGGAATTCGTGGTCGAGCGTCACGGCGGCAGACTTTTCGGCTTCCAGGCAGATGCGGGCCATCGCCTCGACGGTTTCGACCGGATACTTGCCGGATGCGGTTTCGGCCGAAAGCATGACCGCGTCGGTCCCGTCGAGCACCGCGTTGGCGACGTCGGAGACCTCGGCACGCGTTGGTGCCGGCGAGGAAATCATCGACTCCATCATCTGCGTTGCCGTGATCGCCAGCTTGTTCTTCTCGCGTGCCAGGCGAATCATGCGCTTCTGCAGTGCCGGAACGGCGGCATCTCCGACTTCGACAGCGAGGTCCCCGCGCGCGACCATGATGCCATCAGAAGCGGCGATGATCTCTTCGAGAGCGGCAACGGCCTCGACCCGTTCGATCTTGGCGATGGTCTGTGCCTGCCCACCCGCTGCGTGGATCAGTTGTTTTGCCATGTACATGTCGGCCGCACTCTTGGGAAAGGAGACGGCCAGGAAATCGACTTCGATGCTTGCCGCGGTGCGGATGTCTTCCATGTCCTTGGCGGTCAGTGCAGGCGCCGAGAGGCCACCTCCCTGGCGGTTGATTCCCTTATTGTCGGATAGCTCGCCACCGTGGCGAACGACAGTGAAGATCTCCGAACCGACGACACGCTTGACGTCGAGGACGATGCGGCCATCGTCGAGCAACAGAACGCTACCGGCTGAAACGTCACGGGTCAGCGCCTTGTAGTCGAGGCCAACACGCTCGGCATTGCCCAGTTCGCATTGGGCGTCGAGGATGAAGCGTTCGCCGTTCTCAAGTTTGACCTTGCCGTCAGCGAATTTTCCGACGCGGATCTTGGGTCCCTGAAGGTCAGCGAGAATCCCGACCGGGCGCCCGACGCGGGTGGCCACCTCACGCACCATTTTGGCACGGGCAACATGGTCTTCCGGTTTGCCATGCGAGAAGTTCAGGCGCACGACATCGACGCCAGCGAGGATCATACGCTCGAGTACTTTGTCATCAGATGAAGCCGGACCGAGAGTGGCAACAATCTTGGTATCGCGTGACAACATGGAGTTTCCTTGCGAGAGGGGCGCCCGAAAGCGCCCCTGATGGTCGGTTAGCGGGCCATTACGCGGACCATTTCCAGCACCTTGCAGGAATAGCCCCATTCATTGTCATACCACGAGACGACCTTGACGAAAGTGCTGTCGAGGGCCATCCCTGCTTCGGCATCAAACACCGACGTGCAGCTCTCGCCACGGAAATCGGTAGCCACTACCTTCTCATTCGTGTAGCCGAGAATACCCTTCATCGGGCCTTCGGAAGCCGCCTTCATGGCTGCACAGATTTCTTCGTAGGTGGCGTCCTTGTTCAGCTCGACGGTCAGGTCGACGACCGAAACATCGGACGTCGGCACGCGGAAGGCCATGCCGGTGAGCTTCTTGTTCAGCTCGGGAATGACCTTGCCGACGGCCTTGGCCGCACCGGTCGAGGACGGAATGATGTTCTCGAGGATGCCGCGGCCGCCGCGCCAGTCCTTGTTGGATGGGCCATCGACGGTTTTCTGGGTGGCCGTGGCGGCATGCACGGTGGTCATCAGACCGCGCTTGATTCCCCAGTTGTCATGCAATACCTTGGCGACGGGCGCCAGGCAGTTGGTGGTGCAAGAAGCGTTCGAGATGATCGTCTGGCCGGCATAGGTCTGGTCGTTGACGCCGAACACGAACATCGGTGTGTCGTCCTTGCTGGGGGCGCTCTGAATGACCTTCCGGGCGCCGGCGGCGATATGCTTCTGGCACGATTCGGTGGTCAGGAAGAGGCCGGTCGAGTCGACAACGATGTCGGCGCCCACTTCATCCCACTTCAGCTCGGCTGGGTCCTTGACGGCAGTCAGGCGAATCTTCTTGCCATTGACGACCAGGGTGTTGCCTTCAACCGCAATGCTGCCCTGGAAGCGACGATGCACCGAATCATACTTGAGCATGTACGCCAGGTAGTCGGGTTCGAGCAGGTCGTTGATGCCGACCACTTCGATGTCCGGGAAGTTCTGTACGGCAGCGCGAAACACCATTCTGCCTATGCGGCCAAAGCCATTGATCCCTACTTTGATTGTCATGAAACGATCTCCTTGAGAAATTACAACAGTGATCTCACGGTGCTAACTGGGTGGGTCACCGTGAGACCGAGAAAGTCAAACCACTGGCCGGCAGGTGCCGACACTCCAAAGCGATCGATGCCGACCACGGCACCGTCGCGTCCAACATATTCAGTATTGATTCGTGAGCCTTCGAGAGAGCGAAACGATCGCGATCCGGCCAGGGGGGCGGCCGGATGGTGGCGCAGGTGGCGACGCTGGAGGGGTGTTGCGGACATCGGCCATCTCATCGGCATGCCAGGATGGCCGGAGCTGGCTTGTTGGACCGTGCCCATGGCAAGGGCGCGGACGACGCGGGTCAGGGGGGGAAACGCAGTAGGCACGATATTTCGCTGGTTCGGGGCGGGGAGTTCAGTCGCATGGACAAATTATCCGCCAAAATGGAAGGCTTTGCCACTGTCCGTTACGAAGCATGGGCGGGTATCGGGCAGGGACAGCTTCAGTTCTCCGGCGAGTGTTCAATAAGAAAGTAAAAACTAACTATAATCAGAAAAAAGTTTAACTTTTAATAATCAATATGGCCGCCTACACTTGTCGCACATGATCCAACACGGCATCTACCCCCATCGACACGGAGACAAGCATGGACCAATCGAATCGTTACGCCGACCTCAGCTTGAAGGAAGAAGAGCTGATCAAGGGGGGCAAGCACCTCTTGGTGGCGTACAAAATGAAGCCGAAAGCCGGCTATGGCTATATTGAGTCGGCCGCTCACTTTGCCGCAGAATCTTCCACGGGCACGAATGTCGAGACCAGTACCACCGATGAGTTCACCAAGGGCGTCGATGCATTGGTCTATTACATCGATGAAGCGACCGAAGACATGCGCATTGCCTATCCGCTGGATCTGTTCGATCGCAACATGACCGACGGTCGGATGATGATGGTATCGGTTCTGACGCTGATCATCGGCAACAACCAGGGCATGGGCGACATCGAACATGGCAAGATCCATGATATTTTCATCCCTGAGCGCGCCATTCAGCTCTTCGACGGCCCGGCCAAGGACATCTCGGATCTGTGGCGGATTCTCGGACGCCCGCTCAAGGACGGCGGCTACATCGCCGGCACGATCATCAAGCCCAAGTTGGGGCTGCGTCCGGAGCCGTTCGCCAAGGCCGCCTACCAGTTCTGGCTGGGTGGCGACTTCATCAAGAATGATGAGCCGCAGGGCAATCAGGTGTTCTGCCCGGCGAGGAAAGTGTACCCCCTGGTCTATGACGCCATGAAGCGTGCCATGGATGAAACCGGACAGGCCAAGATTTTCTCCGCCAATATCACCGCCGATGATCATTACGAAATGCTCCATCGCGCCGACTTCATCCTGGAAACCTTCGGCCCCGATGCCGACAAGGTCGCCTTCCTGGTCGACGGTTTCGTGGGCGGCCCAGGCATGATCACCACCGCCCGCCGGCAATACCCCAACCAATATCTGCACTATCACCGTGCCGGTCACGGCATGATCACCTCGCCGTCCGCCAAGCGCGGCTACACGGCATTCGTGCTGGGCAAGATGGCGCGTCTGCAAGGGGCCTCCGGCATTCATGTCGGTACCATGGGTTTCGGCAAGATGGAAGGCGAGAGCTCGGACAAGAACATCTGCTACATGCTGGAGCGTGACGAGTGCCAGGGTCCGGTCTATTACCAGAAGTGGTACGGCATGAAGCCGACCACCTCGATCATCTCTGGCGGCATGAATGCACTGCGTTTGCCGGGGTTCTTCGAGAATCTCGGCCACGGCAACGTCATCAACACCTCCGGAGGCGGTTCCTATGGCCACATCGACAGCCCGGCGGCCGGTGCGCTGTCGCTGCGGCAGGCTTACGAGTGCTGGAAGGCTGGCGCCGATCCGATCGAGTGGGCGAGGGAGCACCAGGAGTTCGCACGTGCCTTCGAGTCCTTCCCGGGTGACGCCGACAGGCTCTATCCGGGTTGGCGCGAGAAGCTCGGCGTTCATCGCTGAGCCGATGATCGGTGGCCAGGAGGCCTGAGCCGGTGGTGGGCTGATGGGTTGCCTGGCACCGATCGGATGAGTGCACACGAGGGACAGGAAATGACCGACAAGGAGCAATTCAGGGTAATCGAGGAACCTTTTTACCAGCCGCAAGGAAACGAGCTGGCTCTGTACGAAGCTGCCTACGCTGCGCGCCTGCCGGTGATGGTCAAGGGACCGACCGGCTGCGGCAAGTCCCGCTTCATCGAATACATGGCCTGGAAGCTTGACAAGCCGCTGATCATCGTTGCCTGCAACGAAGACATGACTGCTTCCGATCTGGTCGGGCGTTACCTGCTCGAAGCCAATGGCACACGCTGGCTCGACGGGCCGCTGACCATCGCCGCGCGCATCGGCGCGATCTGTTACCTCGACGAAATTGTCGAGGCGCGTCAGGACACGACAGTGGTGATCCACCCCTTGACTGACCACCGGCGTACTCTGCCGCTCGACAAGAAGGGCGAGCTGATCCACGCGCATCCCGATTTTCAACTGGTCATCTCGTACAATCCTGGCTATCAGAGCTTGATGAAAGACCTCAAGCAGTCGACCAAGCAGCGTTTTACGGCTTTCGAGTTCGACTACCCTGATGCCGATCTGGAGGCAGCCATCCTCTGCAGTGAAAGCGGTATCGATAGCCGCATTGCCGGGCAACTGGTGAGCATCGGCGCCGCCGCCCGACGGCTCAAAGGTCATGGTCTCGATGAAGGGATCTCGACGCGTCTGCTGGTCTACGCGGCAACCCTGATCAAGGGCGGAGTCGCGCCCCGTGACGCCTGTCGAATGGCTCTGGTGCGACCGATCACCGACGACCATGATATCCGCGACACCCTGGATCACGCGATCGACGTGACCTTTGCCTGATCGCAATGGAATGTAAAAGCATGCCAGCAAACTCCTGCACAGACGAGCAGGCGGGGGCCGCCTGGGGCGAACGCCTGCGCCTGTACCGCGAGCAACTCGACTGCCGCTTTCCGCAGGTCAATGAGGTCTTCGAGGACTGTCTGGTCGAGGCCTTGCGCGTGCTTACCGCCGAGGGCGTCAGCGCCTACCTCGACTACGCACGTTTTCTGAGTCGCATGGGGCGTGGCGTCGAACCGGTGCTGGCATTCCTCGAGAAGTGGCCAGCGATTGCTGCCATCCTTGGGGAAGACGCCTTGCCGCTGCTCACCCGGACCGTGCACAGGCTCTGGAAATCACCGAATGGCAAGGCCATACTCCCTTTTCTGCAAAGCCTGGCAGCGGTCGCCCGACGGCTGGGGGCACGCGAGCAGATGCAACATTACCTGGACCTTGCGCTGGACTTCATGGAGCGCACCACCGGTTCAATCCATGGTATCCAGCAGACCTTCGCCAGCCCAGGGCTCCCGGAGTTTTTCGCGCAGGCGCCGCGGCTGCTCAATGCGCTGACCATCACCGGGCTAAGAAACTGGCTTGACTACGGCATCCGCAACTACCACAACCATCCCGAACGCCAGCGTGCCTACTTCAGCCTGCAGTCGGCCGACAGCCGCGCCGTGCTGCACCGCGAGCGGCACGGCACGCTCCTGCTCGACAACGAACGCCGGCTCGATCTCTACCTGCGTGCTCTGTGGCAAGACAGCGCGCAACTGGTTCCTTACGCCAGCGACATCGACCAGGCACAGCCGTCGGTTCCCTACGACGACCCATCGGGAATCCGTCTGCCCGATGTGCTCGACGACGCCGGTGGTGTTTCCGGCATCGACCGCTACCGCGTGACACTGGCCCATATCGCAGCGCATCGGCGCTGGAGCCAGCCGATGTTTGCCGACAACTTCAGCCCCATGCAGCGCATGGCGATCGAGTTCTTCGAAGACTGTCGCATCGAAACGCTGATCCTGCGCGTCTATCCTGGCCTGCGTGGCAGTTTCCTGGCGCTGCATCCGAGGCCGGTGGAGGGTGCCTGCAACCCCGAGACGCATTCCTGCCTCCGCCATCGTCTGGCGATGCTGTCACGCGCCGTGCTCGACCCCGAGCACGGCTACCAGGACGTGATCCTGCTGGAGTTCGTGCGGCGCTTCCAGGAAACGCTGCAGCAAGGCGATTCGAGCAGCGAAGAAATCGCCCGGCTCGCACTCTCCTACGTCGCACGCACCCGACGTCAGAGCGACCAACTGGCGAGCGTCTTATTTACCGATAGCGAGGTCAGCTATCGCGACGACAATCGCCATCTCTGGCGCTTCCACGAGTTGAGCGACGACGAGGAAATGTTCGACGAGCCGCGTTCAACGACCGCCGCCACCGAAGTCGAACGCCTGCCGCCGCGCCACTACCCGGAGTGGGACTACCAGAGCCAGAGCTACCGGCCGGATTGGGTGAGCCTCTACGAATCCCTGCACCCAAGTGCTGATGCCCGTGACATCGATCGCCTGCTGGAAAAACACGCAGCGCTGGCTCGGCGGCTGAAGCGCCTGCTGGATCTGCTGAGACCACAGGAACGAGTCCGCATCCGCTATCAGGAAGAAGGCAGCGAACTCGATCTCGACATTGCCATTCGTTCGCTGATCGATTTCAAGGGCGGTGCCCATCCCGACCCGCGCATCAATATGAGCCACCGCAGCAGCGGCCGCAATCTGGCGGTGCTGCTCCTGCTCGACCTCTCGAAGTCGCTGGCCGATAGGATCACGGTAGGCAAGAACGGTGGCCAACAGAGCATTCTCGAACTCGGTCAGGAAGCCGTATCGCTGCTCGCCTGGTCGATCGAGCAGCTCGGCGACCCCTTCGCCATTGCCGGTTTCCACTCCGACACCCGTCACGATGTCCGCTACCTGCACCTCAAGGGTTACAGCGAAAGCTGGGGTGATCCCGTCAAGAGTCGCCTTGCCGCGATGCAGGCCGGCTATTCGACACGCATGGGCGCGGCGATGCGTCATGCCGCGCACTACCTCGGCGCACAAAAAACCGGGAAGAAACTGCTGCTGGTCCTGACCGACGGCCAGCCTGCCGACGTCGACGTTCATGATCCGCGCCTGCTGATCGAAGACGCCCGCAAATCGGTCGGTGAACTCGACCAGAAGGGCATCTTCACCTACTGCATCAGTCTCGACCGCAAGGCCGACGACTACGTCAGCGACATCTTCGGGCGGAGGTTTTCGGTGATCGACCGCGTCGAACGTTTGCCGGAGCGACTGCCCGAATTGTTCATGGCGCTGACCCGGTAGCGGGGAATTTGCCTGCCGATTCCTTCGACGCCGAAACAGGAATCCCGGAGAGGGATCACAACCTCGGGTTATTATCAGAGGCGTCCATTCGGTTTCGCCGGTAGTTTCGAGGCTGACGAGCACGTCTCCTGGTGACGGCTCGTTCAGCGGACCCCGGTGGGCGAGAAACTCGGCCGCTGCCCGAACCTCGAGATCGCGGAGACGAGCTGCGATTGCTAACTCCTGGTCGCCGCGGGACGAGTTTGAGCCAGTCCTCGGCTGCTCTTCCGCGTGTTCTCGCAATCCGATCCAAGTTTGACGACCATTCATCGGGTGTCATACACTTCCCACACGCCGTTCGATTCCCTATCCATTGAAATGCGCAAAGTTAAATCGGCCGAAGGAATTCGTTTGTCGCCGTTGTTCATCGCAAGTTCTTTGCTTCCCGCCTGAATATTTCGTTCAACCTACGTCTTGGAGAGAGCGCACATGTCGATCACGTTCAACGATCCCTTGTTCTCGTCGCAGTGGTACCTAGTCAACACCGGCCAGCGCGGCGGAACTTCGCGCCTCGACATCAATGTGAAGTCGGCTTGGGACAAGTACACCGGCAAGGGTGTGATCGTGGCCGTCAACGACGATGGCATGGATCTTGCCCATCCTGATCTGGTGGGTAATCTGCTGACCAACCTCGCCTACGACTCGGGGCGCGACACCGTCGGGCAGGGATTCGTCGGCGCGGCCAACTCGCATGGCACCGTGGTGGGTTCCATCGTCGGAATGGTCGCCAACGACGGCATTGGTGGCGTTGGTGTTGCATACGAAGCCAAGATCGTTCCGGGGCTTGCTTTTGGCGCGGCCGGCACCAATACTGCCAATCTGTTTCTGGCCAATCTGGCCGCGGGCGCGGGGGTCAGCGTCAACTCCTGGGGATTAGATCCCGCGTTCGCCGAGAATTTCGGGGCTTCGGGATCACTGTCCGACCAGGCATGGGGTGCGGCTCTGCTTCGCGCCGCGAGCGAAGCCCGTGGCGGCAAGGGAATGGTGATTGAAGTGTCGGGCGGGAACGAGCGTGGCAACAATGCGGACGCCGCCATGTCCAATTTCACCGGGAACAAGCTAACGATCGCGGTCGGAGCAATCACGGAGACTGGCGCGCCCACGCCCTATTCAACTCCGGGTGCGAGCTTACTGGTAACCGCGCCGGGGGGCGTGTCCAGCGGCGACCAATCTTTGAATGAGGGTTTTGGCATCTCATCGGCGGACGTGCAGGGCACCGCCGGCTATAATACCACCGAGGGCGCGGCAGGAGACTATGCCTATCAGAACCAGGGTACCTCCTACTCAGGTCCGATGGTGGGCGGCGCAGCGGCCCTGATGCTGCAGGCGAATCCGACTCTGGGCTTTCGCGACATCTCGACCATCCTGGCGCTCACGGCGCGCAAAGTGGACGCGACCAATGCCAGCTGGTTCCAGACGCACGCAAGCGACTGGAACCTGGGCGGTATGCATTTCTCGCGCGATTTCGGCTATGGCTTGATGGACGTATCGGCGGCCGTGCAACTCGCGGAATCCTGGACCTTGCCGGCAGGTACGGTCGCCAACTGGCAAAATGCAGAAGGAGTTTCGGCGACCGCTAGCGCCGCCATCCCCGACATCAGTCCAGCCGGGCTCACGGTGACGGCCAGCGTGGCCAGCAACGTGCGCATCGATCGGATGGAGTTCGACCTCAATCTCACTGCCGCCAACCCCAGCCAGCTGAGCGCCATCATCACGTCACCCAGCGGCACCACCGTGACGCTATTCGATCAGCCATTGACCCGCAATCTGGTCAGTGGCGTACCCGACATGAGCACGCCCGAGCCCTCCTGGCCGTCCACCTTCACCATCGGATCGACGGCGTTCCTAGGCGAACCCAGCTCCGGAACCTGGACGCTGAAACTCACCGATAAGGTTGCAGGCGAGGTCGCAACCTACAACAGCCTAACCGTGCGTGCCTGGGGCTCGATAATCACGGCCGACTCGCAATATGTGCTGACCGATGAGTTCTCCGTAGCGAACACCACTCTGACCGACTCAAGCGGCACGGATACGCTCAATGCCGCCGCCGTGTCCGGCGCTGTGCGGCTGGATCTGATTGCGGGTGACCAGTCCACGGTGGGCGCGGGTCAATTCACCATAGCTCCCGGCTCGGTCATCGAGAACGCGATCGGCGGTCTTGGGAACGACACGCTGATCGGCAACGCCGCCAACAATGTCCTGCGCGGCAATGCGGGCAACGACACCATAGACGGCAGTACCGGCATCGACACGGCGGTGTTCGGCGGTGGCCGGACCAACTACACGCTGACCAAGACGGGCACCGGCTTTACCGTCCTGGCGATGAGCGGGACAGACGGGACCGACACCATCACCGGCGTGGAACGCCTGCAGTTCTCCGATGCCAAGCTTGCGCTCGATCTGGACGGCAACGCGGGCAAGACCGCCAAGCTACTGGGCGTCGTATTTAGTCCTGCCTCGGTGTCAAACAAGCAGTTTGTCGGCATTGGTCTGAGCCTGCTTGATGGCGGGATGGCATACCCGGACCTGATGGGGGCGGCGCTGAGGGCTGCGGGCGCGACCAGCAACTCCGCAGTGGTCAATCTGCTATGGAATAACCTGTTTGGCTCTGCACCGACTTCAGAACAAGCCAAGCCGTTCGTCGATCTACTCGATAATGGCGCCCTTGGCGCAGGCGCGCTGGGCGTGGCTGCCGCGGAATTGCAGCTGAATCAGAGCAACATCAACCTGGTCGGTCTGCAGCAGACGGGAATCGAATACGCGTAGTGTTTTCGATTCATCTGTCGTACAAGCCTGCGTACTTCACAAGTCGGCGCCAGCGAGGCGGCTTCCCCAAGCCACGCGGCACGCCAGCCCCGCCTCGCGCTTGGCGGGGGCCCCTCGGCGTCTCGGCGATGAAAGCGATGATTCGAATCTCGCCGCCGCACTTGGGGCAGGTGAGCGGGAACACTTCGTCGATGCGCGCCAGCAGCAGCGCCCAGGCATATCGGGCTACCCGGCGAACGGCGCTTCCTCCGCCACGGCATCCGCCTTGGCTGATGGCGACTTGGGTGTCGCCGCCAGCACTGTAACGGCCGATCAAAGCGGCGCATTGGGCGCCAGTACGCCATAGGTGCGATGCCGGTGGCGCTTGAGAGGCGGAATGGCGGAATCAGCGTGGCGAGGCGGTTCAGCAGTTCGAGGGGCGTCAGGAGCTGGCTGACGCGTCCGCCCGGCTCCGGCTTGCGGCTCTCATAGACAAGGTGCTCCGCATCGATCTGGCGCAGCCGTTTCTGCGCGAAGGCCGGGCGGGCGCAATAGCGCAGCAGGCGCTCCCACCCTTGATCCGGCTCCAGGTCGGCAATTATTGTGCCCGATTTATTTACTGCTCCAGAATTCCGGGGGTTTTTAGCCGCCATTGACACGCGCCGGACGAAATAACTGACGATCCGTTTGCGCAGCGTCGCTTGCCGTCGCGCCGGCGCTTCAGCTGTGAGAGGCATTTCCTCAAAAGTTCGGGTTGCGAATGTTGGCGATGAAGAACTCGACGAAGAGTCGGCTACAGGACAAATTTGTTCTAGGGGGTGTCCTCAATTAAGCCAGATGAACGTTGAAGCCAGGTAGATGGCGGCCAGAAAATTGCGGGCGGTTTTGTCGTAGCGAGTAGCGATCGCTCGGTATGGCTTGAGTTTCTAGAAGAAGTTTTCGATCAAGTGGCGGGTCTTGTAGAGGTCGCGGTCGTCATCGCGTGATTCAACGCAGTGGCGTTTGGGGGGAATAAGGGCGGTTTTTCCGGCCTCGGCCAGCGGTTCCAGTACCCGCTGGTCGGCATCGTAACCCTTGTCGGCACTGGTCGTGTTGGCGTCTGTCCGCGGCAACAGGACGTCCGCGCCGTCAAGGTCGCAGGCCTGTCCGGGGGTGAGGTGGAAGTCGGTCGGATTGCCCAAGGCGTCTACGCTGGCATGGAGATTTTGGTGCTCAGACCGCCTTGGCTACGCCCGATGGCTTGCGGGCCGTGTTTTTTTTGGGGGGCGCCCGTGCTGTGCTGATGAGCTCGCACAATCGTGCGGTCAATCATCGCGTCTTCATTGTCGGCCTCGGTCGCCAAGTGCTTGAAAAGATTCTTCCAGATGCCTTTCTTGGCCCACCGGCTGAAGCGCATGTGAACCACTTTCCAGGTATCAAAACGTTCCGGCAAATCGTGCTACGGGATCCACGCACGATAGCGATAAAGGACGGCCTCCACAAACAGCCGATTGTCCCGGGCGGTCACACCCACCGTGTCTTCTCGACCCGGCAACAGGTGTTCAATCTCGGATAGCTTTGTTTGCCGGAGCGGCTGCCCGAATTGTTCATGGCGCTGACTCGGTAGCGGGGAATTGGTCTGTGCTGATCCCTTGGGTGCCGAAACAAGAATACCGGAGGGGGTTCGCGCCCTCAGGTGGGTCAGCGCGCCACGCACGAGCAGCAGATGGCGTTCTGGTCGATCAATGGCGCGTGGCTGGTGGCACGGTCTGCTGCTCAACTGCCGCGTCGGGTGGGGCTGCGAAACAGCACCGGCAGTGCGGCACCGACTCTGGCGCTCTGCGGCGCCCGAGGGGCAGTGGGCAGCGGCGCTTGACTGGCGCGCGCCGGCATTGACGCGCCCGGGCGTACCGGTGGCGTCGCCGAGGTCTGCTTCCGCTGTGCGCCGGCCTTGCCCTGGCCACTGCCGCGTCGCTGGCCATCGCGGCCGCCTCGTTCGACAGCTTGCGCTGCTGCCAGCAGATGGGGCGGCGGCCGACCGGGTTCGAATCCCGGCACGATCTGGCGATCGATGCGACGCGTCAGCAGTTTCTCGATGTCGGCGAGCAGCGGGTTTTCCTCAATCGAAACCAGTGAAATCGCTTCGCCGGTGCTCCCCGCACGCCCGGTCCGGCCGATGCGGTGGACATAGTCCTCGGGAACATTGGGAAGCTCGAAGTTGACCACATGCGGCAACTCTTCAATGTCCAGACCGCGCGCGGCAATGTCCGTCGCCACCAGGACACGCACCGTGCCGGCTTTGAAGCCGGCTAGTGCCCGCGTCCGCGCTGGCTGGCTCTTGTTGCCGTGGATCGCCGTGGCCTCAATGCCTTCCTTGCACAATTGCTCCGCCAGCCGGTTGGCGCCGCTCTTCATGCGCGTGAACACCAGCACTTGGCGCCAGTCGCCCGACGACACTAGATGGGTCAGCAGTTCGCGCTTGCGCCAGGCGTCAACCGGGTGGATGCGCTGGGCAACCAGTTCGGACTCGGCGTTGCGGCGTGCAACTTCGATCATCGCCGGCACATGCAGCAGGCCGTCGGCGAGCTGGCGAATCTCGTTGGAAAAGGTGGCCGAGAACAGCAGGTTCTGGCGCCGTGCGGGCAGCAGCGCGATGATGCGCCGAATGTCGCGAATGAAGCCCATGTCCAGCATGCGGTCCGCTTCGTCAAGCACCAGGATCTCGACATGTGCCAGGTTGGCGGTCTTCTGCTGCAGGTGATCGAGCAGGCGACCCGGCGTGGCGACAAGGATATCGACGCCGCGGCGCAAGGCTTCAATCTGCGGATTGATGTTCACGCCGCCGTAAACCAGGGTGGACTGGAGCGGCAGGTACTGGCCGTAGGTGCGCACGCTCTCTTCGATCTGTGCCGCGAGTTCGCGGGTGGGGGTCAGGATCAGCGCCCGTACGCGCCGGGGGGGGGGTGCGGCAGTGGGGGAAGCTGCCGACAGCCGCTGCAGTAGCGGCAGCGTGAAGCCGGCGGTCTTGCCGGTGCCGGTCTGGGCGCAGGCGAGAACATCACGTCCAGCGAGAATGACCGGAATGGCTTGCGCCTGTACTGGCGTCGGTTCGGTGTAGCCCTGTTCGGCGACAACACGCGTGAGTTCGGCCGCAAGGCCGAGTAAGGCAAACGATTGGGACAAGGAAATCTCCTGCAAACGACCTGCTGCGGCATGGCACCATCAGAGCCGGTTCAGGCGGATACCACGATTTTGGGGTGGGATGATTCGAGGCGCTCGGCACCTGCCGGGGGGACCGCGAGAAAAGCGAACTGCCGACCGGATGAAACGCAACTCGCTTCCAGCCGGCACTATACACGGTTTGGCGCGGTGCACAAGCAGATTGTCGGCGCAGGCCGGTCGACAAGCGGCTGCCTGCTGCCTGCGACGTGCCCCTCTGTTACAATTCCATGCTTGTCCAATGCTGGCTGGTGGACCTTCGGGGAGGCGCCAGATCCCCCCGGTTTCTTTTCCCTAGATAGAGTAGAGGCAATCATGCAACCCACAGCGAAACCCAAAAACCCCAATTTTTCATCAGGTCCTTGCAGCAAGCGCCCGGGCTATGATGTCAGCACCCTAGCACTCGACACCCTGGGCCGCTCGCACCGCTCGGCGCTGGGCAAGAAAGCCCTTGCGCTGGCGTGCTCGGAAACCGCTCGCATCCTCGGTTTGCCGGAAGGCTATCGCGTCGGCGTCGTGCCGGGGTCGGACACGGGTGCGGTGGAAATGGCGATGTGGTCCCTGCTGGGTCAGCGCGGTGTCGACGTTCTGGTCTGGGAATCCTTTGGAGCGGGTTGGGCGACGGATGTGGTCAAGCAACTGAAACTTGCCGACGCACGCGTCCTGAAGGCCGATTATGGGGACATCGTCGATCTCGCGCAGGTGAATTTCGATCATGACGTAGTGTTTACCTGGAACGGTACGACTTCCGGCGTCAAGGTGCCCAATGGTGACTGGATTCCGGATGAGCGCGCCGGCCTGACGATCTGCGATGCCACTTCGGCGGTTTTCGCCATGGACCTGCCCTGGGACAAGCTCGACGTGGTGACCTTCTCCTGGCAGAAGGTCTTGGGTGGTGAGGGCGCACACGGCATGCTGATCCTCGGTCCACGCGCGGTTGCCCGTCTGGAAAGCTATAGCCCGCCGTGGCCGCTGCCCAAGGTGTTCCGCCTGACCTCCGGCGGCAAGCTCAGCGAAGGCATCTTCCGCGGGGAAACGATCAACACCCCGTCGATGCTCTGCGTTGCCGACTATCTCGACGCCTTGCAATGGATCGAGGCGATTGGCGGTGTCCCGGCGGCGATTGCGCGCAGCGAGGCCAACTTGGCGGTGATCGCCGAGTTTGTCGCCGCCAACGACTGGATCACCTTCCTGGCCAAGGATCCGGCAACGCGCTCGAACACCAGCGTCTGCCTGAGCGTGCAACTCGACGCTGAGCAGGTGAAGAAGCTCGTCAAGCTGCTCGACAGCGAAGGTGTTGCTTTCGACATCGGTTCGTACAAGGACGCCCCGGCAGGGATTCGCATCTGGTGTGGGTCAACCGTCGAGACTGCCGACCTGCAGGCGCTGATGCCATGGCTGGCCTGGGCCTATCAGCAGGTCGCCGCCTGATTCCCGTCATTCCACCGATCACCTATCCGGGTCACATTGCCATGTACAAGGTCAGAACCTACAACAAGATTTCGATCAAGGGTCTCGATCGATTTCCGCGTCAATCCTATGAAGTCGGTAGCGACATCGCTCACCCCGACGCTTTTCTCCTGCGCAGCCAGAAGTTGCAGGGTATCGACGTTCCCGCCTCGCTGCTGGCCGTTGCCCGCGCCGGCGCCGGGGTCAACAATGTTCCCGTCGCCGAGTACAGCAAGCAGGGGATCGTGGTGTTCAACACCCCGGGAGCCAATGCCAACGCCGTCAAGGAACTGGTGATGGCCGGCATGCTACTGAGCGCGCGCGGCATCGTCGACGGCATGAATTATGTGCAGTCGCTCGCCGATCTGAAGGATCCGGCGGAGATGTCACCGCTCGTCGAAAAGGCCAAATCCCGCTTTGCCGGCCACGAGATTCGTGGCAAGACGATCGGTATCGTCGGTCTCGGAGCCATCGGCTCGATGGTCGCCGACATGGCGCTGGCGATGGGCATGACGGTGATCGGTTTTGACCCGGTGTTGTCGATCGATGCGGCCTGGCGCCTGTCGAACGAAGTCAGCCGCATGGAAAACCTGCAATCGCTGCTCGCCCGTTCCGACTACGTTTCGCTGCATGTGCCGGCGATCGATGCCACCCGGCATATGCTCAACGACGACACCTTAGCAGTCATCAAACCTGGCGCCGTGTTGCTCAACTTTGCACGGGACGCGATCGTGGACTCGGCGGCGGTCCTGCGCAGTCTTGACTCCGGCCGGCTCGGCAAATACGTCTGCGATTTTCCCGAGCCCGCTCTGCTCGGACACCCGCGAATCATTGCCATGCCGCACATCGGCGCCAGTACCGAGGAATCCGAGGAAAACTGCGCGGTGATGGCTGCCAACCAACTGGTCGACTATCTGGAAAACGGCCACATCGTGAACTCGGTGAACTTTCCGAAGATCAGTATGGAGCGCAGTCCGGGCACCTCGCGGATCACTTTCTCCAACGACAATGTTTCCGGTGTTCTCGGCCATGTTCTGTCCATTCTTGCCAACCACCAGGTCAATGTCGTGGACATGATGAACAAGAGCCGCGGCGAACTGGCCTTCAATATCGTGGACGTCGAGAAAAAGCCTTGTGAAGAGGTGATCAACGCCATCAAGGCGGTCGAACGCGTGATTCGCGTACGCGTGATCTAAGTTTCTGCCCGAAACGGCGAGCTGGGCCGGCTCGCCAGTCGCATTTCATGTACAGCAGCCACGCCCTGTGGCTGGAACCAGGTCGATCGAACGCGGGTCATAGGCCGGTCAAGGCGGTTTGGCGTCGGCCTCCGCCGGCCCGCCGCATCGATGAATGGAGGA
Source organism: Candidatus Accumulibacter cognatus (assembly GCA_013414765.1). Lineage (GTDB taxonomy): Bacteria > Pseudomonadota > Gammaproteobacteria > Burkholderiales > Rhodocyclaceae > Accumulibacter > Accumulibacter cognatus. The sequence continues at coordinate 490,605 of CP058708.1, read as the reverse complement.
ATCCATGCCGCTTCAACTGCTCGCAAACCTGGGCTGGCACGAGGTCTCGGTCCTGCTCTTCGCGCTGTTCCTGGCGCTGGTTTTCTTTCTGGTCCTCCGCCAGAATCAGAAGGATTTTCTCGAAATCGAGGCCTGGGTGACTGAAGAGAAACCTGGGTTCTAGTCCCCGCGCGAGCGGCAACCCGGTGCTCTCCAGAGCACCAGGATGCCCTGGCCAATCGTCAGTGCATTACTCGGAACGAGAACGGTTGCGTTTGCACGGCGCAGCGTGCGCGGCTGCCCGCAATGTTATAGACTGGCCACGGGCGTGGATCGGAGGACGCGGATTCACGATCTCTTACACATCGATGAACAGGAAGGGTACAAGGGGCTGACATGAACGTTGAAATGGAAAAAGAAAATGCGCCGCCGGTAGAGGCGGTCGGCGATCTGCTGGTGGGGCGCGAAGAACGGCGTACCGGACTCAGTGTGGATGCGTTGCGACGAGCCATCCTCGACAAACTGGTCTATGTGCAGGCGCGCTTCCCGCAGGTGGCAACGCGGCGTGACTGTTTCATGGCGCTCGCGCAGGCGGTACGCGACCGCCTGCTGCAACGCTGGGTACAAACTGCGCGTACCTATCGCGATCGGGGCAGCCGTACCGTCTGTTACATGTCCGCCGAATTCCTGATCGGTCCGCAACTCGGCAACAACCTGATCAATCTCGGGATCTTCGACAAGGCCCGGCAGGCCACCCAGGAATTCGGACTTGATCTGGAGATGCTGCTCGACCAGGAAGAGGAGCCGGGGCTTGGCAACGGCGGTCTCGGACGCCTGGCAGCTTGTTACCTTGACTCGCTGGCAACCCTCGAAATTCCCGCCATCGGTTATGGCATCTTGTATGAGTTCGGTATCTTCACACAGGCGATTCGCGATGGGCAGCAGGTCGAGCTGACCGACAAGTGGTTACGTGCCGGGAGCCCTTGGCTGATCCACCGTCCGAGCATCGCTTTCGATATCAAGCTCGGCGGCCATACCGAATTTCAGTTCGAGGCAAACGGCGAACGCCGCCTGCGCGTACAATGGATTCCGGCAAAGGTGGTTCGTGGTACTGCCTGGGACATGCCGGTGCTGGGTTACGGAGTGAACACTCCGAACCGGCTCCGGCTGTGGAGCGCAGAGGCGCCGGAGAGTTTTGATTTCGCAGCCTTCAATGCCGGTAACTACTATCAGGCAGTCGATGCCCAGATTCGCTCCGAGACCATCACCAAGGTGCTGTATCCGAACGATGAAACGGAAGCGGGCCAGGAACTCAGGCTCGAGCAACAGTACTTCTTCGTGGCTTGCTCGCTGAAGGACATGATCCGCCTGCAACTGCAGCGCGAGAAGAACCTCGATCACTTCGACGAGAAGTTTGTTATCCAGCTCAACGATACGCATCCGTCGATCGCCGTGGCGGAACTGATGCGCCTGCTGGTCGACGAATATATGATGGAGTGGGATCCGGCCTGGGCGATTACCCGCAAGACCTTCGCCTATACCAACCACACGCTGCTGCCGGAGGCACTCGAAAAGTGGCGACTGGCCTTGTTCAAGCGCGTGCTGCCGCGGCATTTCGAGATCATTTGCGAGATCAACCTGCGTTTCCTCGACGAAGTTCGGATTCGCTATCCGGGCGACGACGCGCGACTGAGAAGAATGTCACTGATCGACGAGGATGGTGCGCACTACGTGCGCATGGCGAATCTGGCGGTCGTCGGCAGCTTTGCGGTGAATGGCGTGGCCAGGCTGCATTCCGAGCTGCTCAAGTCGGATGTCCTCAAGGATTTCTACGAGATGTGGCCGGAGAAGTTCAACAACAAGACCAATGGCGTTACGCCGCGCCGCTTCGTGGTCCTGGCGAATCCGACGATGTCCGGGCTGATCGAGGAAACCATCGGTCCCGGCTGGGTGACCGACATGACACGGCTGCGAGAACTCGAACCATATGCCGACGATCCCGCCTTCCGCGAATCCTGGCGGCGGATCAAGACCGGCAACAAGAACCGGCTGGTCGGCGAGATCAAACGTTTTGTCCATGTCGATGTCGATCCGGCGTCGATGTTCGACGTCCAGGTCAAGCGTTTGCATGAGTACAAGCGGCAGCATCTCAACATTCTGCACGTGGTTTCCTTGTACAAGCGCCTGAAGGAAAATCCCGACCTCGTGATCGCGCCCCGCACCGTGATCTTCGGGGGCAAGGCGGCGCCGGGTTATTTCATGGCCAAGCTGATCATCCGGCTGATCAACGCCGTTGCTGACGTGATCGGTCGCGATCCAGCGATGCACGGCAAACTGCAGGTGGTTTTCTTTCCGAACTACAATGTCAAGCATGCCCAGTCGATCTTTCCCGCAGCCGATCTGTCCGAACAGATTTCACTGGCCGGCAAGGAAGCTTCCGGGACCGGCAACATGAAGTTCCAGATGAACGGTGCGCTGACCATCGGCACGCTCGACGGCGCCAACGTCGAAATCCGAGAGGAAGTCGGCGACGACAACTTCTTCCTGTTCGGGATGAGCACGCCTGAGGTCATAGAACTCAGAAGGACGGGCTACCGACCACGGACCTACTACGACGCAAACCCGCACCTGCGCGAAGTAATCGACCTGATCGCCAGTGGCTTCTTCACCAAGGGAGACCGCGAGATCTTCCGGCCCCTCATCGATCACCTTCTCAACCATGATGAATACATGGTATTGGCAGACTTCCAGTCGTACATTGATTGTCAGGCCAGAGTCTCGGAGGCCTATCTGGATGTCGATCGCTGGACGCGGATGTCGATTCTCAACGTTGCACGTTCAGGTTTCTTTTCTTCCGACCGGGCGATCCGCGAGTACTGCGACGAGATCTGGAAGGTGAAGCCAGTGCGTATCGAACTCAGTTACCTGTCAGACGAAGACATGCAGTTTACGCGTGCCATTGCCGGAGCAGATTGAGGGATCGCAGCTGGGGGGCGGCCTGCCCCGGTTGCAATTAATGTGAAAACCGCGTCAGCAACGCACTAATCTCCCTCTTCCCCCATTCGTGGGGAGGGGCGGGGGAGAGTGAAACGGCCATGACTTTCATGATCGGGGGGTGCCTGGAAAAGTCATGGCCGTTTGCTTGCCGTGCAGGTCGAAAAAGCCGTGCCCATCGCCCTCGCCAGCAGCGCCTGGTCGTCGGCCGGACTGACCGCCGGCAGATTGGCGACCAGCGGCTACCAGCGCCGGACCTTGATGATGTGCGCCATCTTGGTGGTCGGAGCGAGCTCGACATAGGCCGTCGGACCATGCCAGCGATAGCGCTCGCCGGAGAGCAGGTCGTGTGCCTGGTACTGCTCGTCCTCCGGAATTCCGAAGGTGCCCAGTGGCACATGCAGGATCGAGTGGTGCGCGTGGAAGGGGTCGAGATTGACCACGCAGATGACAATGTCCGAACGGTCTTCGGTCATTTTGGCATAGGCAAGGATGTTGGGATTGTCGGCATTCAGGAAGAGCACATTGTTATAGGTCTGCAGGGCAGGGCATTCCTGGCGGATCTGGTTGATCCGGGTGATGATGTCGACGATGTTGCCCGGGGCTTTCCAGTCGCGCATCTTGATCTCGTATTTCTCCGAGTCGAGGTATTCTTCCTTGCCGGGAATCGCCTCGTTCTCGCACAGCTCGTAGCCGCTGTAGATGCCGTAGACGCTTGACAATGTCGCGGCCAGCACGGCACGCATGATGAATGCCGGGCGGCCGCCGAACTGCAGGATCGGTGGCAGGATGTCGGGGGTATTGGCAAAAAAGTTGCCGGTAAAGTACTCCTTCATCTCGCCACAGGTCAGTTCGCTGACGTACTCGGTCAGGTCATGCTTGTGGTCGCGCCAGGTGAAGTAGGTGTAGGACTGGGCGAAACCGACTTTCGCCAACAAGCGCATCATCTTCGGTTTGGTGAAGGCCTCAGCCAGGAAGATGACTTGTGGGTGCTGCCGGTGCACTTCGCCGATCACCCATTCCCAGAACGGTACCGGTTTGGTATGCGGATTGTCGACCCGGAATGTAGTGACGCCCTTGCCGATCCAGAACAGGAAAATTTCGAGCATTTCCTGCCACAGCCCGGCGCGGTCGCTGGTCCCGAAATTCAGCGGGTAGACATCCTGATACTTCTTGGGCGGGTTTTCGGCGTACTTGATCGATCCATCGGGACGATGGAAAAACCAGTCCGGATGCTCGGCGACATAGGGATGGTCGGGTGAGCAGTTCATCACATAATCAAGCGCAATCTCGATTCCCAACTCACGGCAGGTGGCGACAAACTGGTTCCAGTCGTCCCAGGTCCCGAGTTGCTGCTCCAGCGCCATGTGGCCGCCGTGTTTGTTGCCGATCGCCCAGGGACTGCCAACGTCGCCCGGCACGGCCACCAGACTGTTGTTCTTGCCCTTGCGAAAGCTATGGCCAATGGGGTGGATCGGCGGCAGATAGACGACGTCGAAGCCCATCGCCTTGATGTCGTGCAGTCGACGGATGCTGTCCTGCAGCGTGCCATGACGGTACGGCAGATTGCTTTGCGAACGTGGGAAGAACTCGTACCAGGCGGCAAAACGGGCAATGGGCCGATTGACCATGATCGTCAAGGGCGGTGTCATTTGATGGCCCTCGCTGCGATCAGGGTAACTGGCCATCATGCTGTGCATGACCTTGCCGATGCCGAGGTCGATGGCACCACGCTGCTCACCGGCAGCCAGCGCAGTTTCAATGGCCGCGATGATGCCCAGCATGCGGCTGAGATCCTCGCCTTGTGCCACGGCGGCCGATTTCTTGAGAATCACCAGACCCTCCAGCAGTTCGCTCCGGAGGTCGGCACCGGGCACACTTTTCTTGGTGATTTCGTCCACCCACGACAGATAGATTTCGGCATAGGCTTCGATGGTGTACTCCCAGCGACCGATCGCGGTGACGGTAAATTCGCCGAACCAGCGGTCGTTGTCACCCTGCGTCATCGCGCTTTCCTGCCACTCATTGTCCCCGGCCTGGCGTGCCTTGAGCACGGCCGCCAGCTTGAAGTGGCCCTCCTTGTAAATGTCGGCACTGACGGTGACTTTCTCGCCGACGACGCGCTTGATGGGGAAACGGCCGCTGTCCACTTGCGGCTCGACCGCTTCGATGACTACACGAGGGTATTCTTTGGGAATCATCATCCTGCTCCTAAATCCTGAATCCTGAACCGGCGAGGCCGGAAGCGTTGGGTCTGTAGGGTGCTGGCCGGTGCGCGCCGACAGCATGCAGGCCGACGGTCGCGAGCCGGGCGTCGCCGTGGCTGTCGACAAGCGCCGACATCACTTCACCAGCGAATCGTAGAGTCGTTTCGTTTGTTGCGCGATGCTCGACCAGCTAAAGACTTCGCGCGCCCGCTGCTGACCTGCTGCGGCCATCGATGCGGCGAGTTCCGGGTTGTCGAGAATCTTGTTGATCGCGGCCGCCAGATCGCGCGAAAAGACATCCGGGTTGACCGGTTCGAAAGGGGCTACATGCAGTTGCTCGAGCGGCACCAGGTAGCCGGTGACGCCATCGACGACGACTTCCTTGATGCCCCCGACGGCACTTGCCACGACCGCGGTACGGCAGGCCATGGCCTCAAGGTTGATGATCCCGAACGGCTCGTAGATCGACGGACAGCAGAACACCGTGGCATGCGAATAGAGCTGGATCGCCTCTTCCTTGCTCACCATTTCCTGTATCCAGACCACGTTCTTGAAACCCTCCTGGCGAACACGCTTGACTGCAGCCTTCATCTCGGCCAGGACTTCGGGGGTGTCGGGAGCGCCGGCGCAGAGCACGACCTGTGCGTCGGGATTGATGTAATGAATGGCATTGACCAGGTGGACGATGCCTTTCTGACGCGTGATCCGGCCGACGAAGAGGACCATTGGCTTGTCGGGGTCGATGCCAAACTTTTCGAGGGCAGTGGTTTCGTCCGTCGGGTGGTACTGGTCGACATTGATGCCGTTGTAGATCACCGTGATCTTCGCCGGGTCGATGTCGAAGTGCTCGAGGATGTCGGCCTTGGTTCCCTGCGAGACGGCGATCACGGCGTCGGCCATGCTCAGCGAAGTCCGTTCGACCCATGACGACATGTCGTAGCCGCAGCCGAGCTGCTCGCGTTTCCATGGGCGCAGCGGTTCCAGCGAATGCACCGTATGGACCAGCGGAATGCCATAGAGGGTTTTTGCCAGGATGCCGCCCAAATGAGCGTACCAGGTGTGTACATGCACCAGGTCGGCGTCGACCTGATCGCTCAGTGTCTGCAGGTTGGTCTCGAAAGTATCCAGTGCGCCGCTCAGTTTCTTGTCGACATGCGCGAAACTTCCCTTGCCGAAAGGGTAGCCTTTGATGCGCACGCCATCACTGCTGACCGCATCCTGGTCACCGAAGGAGCGAACTTCGACATGCATCAGCTTGGCGAGTTCGCCAGACAGATACTCAACGTGAACCCCGGCTCCGCCGTAGACGTGAGGGGGGTATTCGCGCGTCAATAGGAGTACTTTCATTGCGGCACTTTCTATGCTGTAGTTATGAGGTGGACGTGCTCTCGGCGCGTCGTTTGAAGGCCCTCTCATTGTAGCGGGAAAGGTCTTGGCCGACCATGTCGGCAGCGCGGTCGGGAGTCGAATTGGCTTGCCTCGGGAGAATGATCAGCAGTCGCATCCTGCCGGCCACACCACAGAAGGTGTCCTGACGTTCGATGGCGACGGCTGCGAGCAGGACGGGTAGAATAGACTCATGAATCTGCTGGCCATCGAGACCTCGACCGATCTCGGCTCCATTGCCCTATGGTGCGATGGTGTCGTGCTGCAGCGTTTCTGCCCGGTTGGTGTGGCGCATTCGGAAACGCTGCTGCCACTGATTCGCGCGACTTTACGCGAGGCCGGGCTTGGCTTTGCCGATCTGGACGGGATCGCTTTTGCGTCCGGTCCCGGCTCATTTACTGGTCTGCGTGTCGCTTGCGGAGTCACTCAGGGTCTGGCTTTCGCCCATCGGCTACCGGTTATTCCGATCGGCACTCTCGATGCCATGGCACAGGCCAGTGGGGGGGAACAGGTGCTGGTACTGCTTGACGCACGCATGGGTGAGGTCTATTACGGTTGGTTTTCTGCGGCGGTGCCGATCGCTGCGGTCGGGGTTTGCCAGCCGTCGGCCTTGCCGCTGCCCGACACAGCGGGTTGGCTGGCTTGTGGTAATGGCCTCAGGGCCTATCCATCGCTGCGTGCACGGCTGGCCGGCTGCGTGCACCTCTGGCAGCCCGAACTGATGCCCGTTGCCGACGCTGTCGCCAGTCTTGCCGCACCACGCCTGGCGCGTGGTGAGGGGATCGATGTGGCTGCTGCGACGCCGCTGTACGTCCGTGACAAGGTCGCATTGACGGTCGCCGAGCGCCTGGCGATGGGTGGCAAAGCGTGAGCGCCGTGCTGGCAGCGAAGCTATCGATGCTGCCGATGTACCCTGCCGACCTTGACGAGATCATCGAGATCGAAAATCGAGTTTATCCGTTTCCCTGGTCGCGGGCCAATTTCGTCGATTCGATCGCTGCTGGCTACAGTGTCTGGGGGGGGCGTCTCACTGACGAGTTGGTGGGCTACTATGTCCTGATGATGGTCGTGGACGAGGCTCATTTGCTCAACATCAGTGTCGCTGAGCAGCACCAGGGAAAGGGGATTGGTGCTTGCTTGCTGCGCCACGCCATGCGCCTTGCCCGGCAGGCGGGGGCGTGCAGCGTCTTGCTCGAGGTCCGCCCGTCGAACGCGCAGGCGCTGGCGATCTATCAGCATTTCGGTTTCCGACAGATCGGCGTGCGACGTGGCTACTATCCGGCAGAAAAGGGGAGCGAGGATGCACTGGTAATGCGGCAGGTACTACTGCCTGGGGGGGCGAAATGATGGCCAAGAAGCCAAGCGGTGGGCCGTTGACGCGCGTGCAACTGTTGCGCGAGATCGGACTGTCGCCGCAGTGGCAGTTGCGCGAGCAGAGCGCGGTGGCGCTGGCGGCGCCGAGCGTTCCGGTGACCCTCCCGGACGAACGGTGTCCCGCTATGGCAAACGCGATCGCCGCCATCACCGAACTCCCGCCGCCTCCAGCCGCAACCGCTGTCCCTGCCTTTGCGCGGTCGCAGGCTATCGCCGGCATGTCCTGGGAGCAGTTGCAGCACAGCGTCGCCGCTTGTCGGGCATGTGCACTCTGTCAGCAGCGGCGGCAGGCGGTGCTCGGCGTCGGCGATGTCGCCGCCGGCTGGCTGTTCATCGGCGAGGGGCCAGGAGCTGAAGAAGATGCGCGTGGCGAGCCTTTCGTTGGTCCGGCGGGCCAGTTACTCGATGCAATGCTCGCGGCAATCGGCCTGCAGCGGGGTAAGGATGTCTATATCGCCAACGCCGTGAAGTGCCGTCCGCCCAACAATCGAACGCCGGAGGCTACCGAGATCGCGACCTGCGCGCCCTATCTGCAGCGACAGATCGCGCTCATCCAGCCACGACTGATCGTTCTTCTGGGCCGCGCAGCAGCGCATGCGCTGCTCGGTGAGGTTGGCTCGCTGGCCAGCCTGCGCGGCCAGACCTTCTCTTATCCGGCACCGCAAGCCGGTGGACATGCCATTCCGGTGGTGGTCACCTACCATCCGGCTTACCTGTTGCGCACCCTGACGGACAAGGCTAAAGCCTGGGAAGATTTGTGCCGCGCACACAGACTGATGCGTACGATCCAGGCCACCGGTGCGCAAGCCGCTCCGTCGCTGCCTGCGTAGCTTGCTGACGCGGCTTGTCCCCTTGAGAAATCAGCGAAAGTCGCCAATTGGGCAGTACCCTGTTCACTCTCCATCAAGGAAAAAATCATGCGACTGCGAATTCTGATCTTTCTGGCCCTGCTTGCCGGTCTGCTTTCCGGCTGCGGGTACAATACCTTTCAGAGCGGCGACGAGGCGATCAAGTCGGCTTGGTCAGAGGTGCTCAACCAGTATCAGCGGCGAGCCGACCTGGTACCGAACCTGGTGGCTACGGTCCAGGGCTACGCCAGCCACGAAAAGGACGTGCTGACCCAGGTCACGCAGGCGCGCGCACGGGTGGGTGCGATCCAGGCGACGCCGGAGCTGGTCAATCATCCAGAGGCCTTTGCCAAGTTCCAGCAGGCGCAGGCCGGTCTCAAGAGCGCGTTGTCACGTTTGCTGGTGGTTTCCGAAAATTATCCCCAGTTGAAGGCAGATGCCGCTTTCCGCGACCTGCAGGCACAGCTCGAAGGCACCGAGAACCGGATTGCCGTGGCCCGAAACCGTTACATCAAGGCGGTCGAGGGCTACAATGTTTCGGTGCGTACCTTTCCGAACAATCTCACGGCGATGATTTTCGGCTACACCGTGAAGCCGAATTTCAGTGTCGAGAACGAGCCGTCGATTTCGACGGCGCCGAAGGTTGATTTCGCCAGACCAGCGCCTGCCTCCGCCGCACCGACAGACGCCGGCAGGCCTGCGCCGGCTGCCAGTTACTGAGCGGCCGTGCCAAGCCTTACAGCCCGTCTTGCAGTCTGGCTGATGGGCCTGTGGCTGCTGGTCGGTGCAGGTTTTGCCGGTGCCGACGTACAACAGGTGATTCCCAGGCTGGCAGCGCGGGTGACCGACCTGACCAGCACGCTTGATGTCGAGCAGCGCCGGCGGCTCGATGACAGGCTGGCTGCATTTGAGAAGGCCAAGGGATCGCAGATTGCCGTTTTGATCGTTCCGACGGTCCAGCCGGAAAGCGTCGAGCAATACGCGCTACGCGTCGTCGAGTCCTGGAAACTGGGTCGCCGCGGCGTCGATGACGGTGCGCTGCTGCTGATTGCCAAGGATGACCGGAAACTTCGCATTGAGGTGGGCTACGGTCTGGAGGGCGCGCTCAACGATGCGACGGCGAAGCGAATCATCAGCGAGACGATCGCCCCGCGTTTTAAGAGAGGCGATTTCTACGGTGGTATCGATGCCGGGATCGCCGCGATGATGCAGGTGATCGCAGGCGAAGCACTACCACCTGCGGCACGCATCGAAGGCGCTCGGCGTGCCGATGTCGACGATCATTTCGAGATGCTGCTGTTGATCGGTTTCGTCCTGGTCTTTGTGGTTGGCGGCGTTCTGCGAGCCATCTTTGGGCGTTTTCTGGCGGCTGGCATGGTCGGTGTCGCCGCCGGGGCGATCGCTGCGATGCTGATCTCGTCGCTGCTGATCGCCGCTGTCCTGGGTGTCGCGGCCGCCCTCGTTTCACTGTTTCTTGGCATGCGTGGCGGGACAGGCTGGTCATCCGGGGGCATTTCCTGGGGCGGTGGTGGCGGGCGTAGCTCCGGTGGATTTTCAGGGGGCGGCGGCAGCTTCGGCGGCGGCGGTGCTTCGGGAGACTGGTGAATGCGATTGCAGAGAATATTTCGCCATCTGGTATGGCCGCACTGGTGGGTGTTGCGCGCGCTTCCGGAGGCATTGTTGCAGCGAATCGAGCGGGCGGTTGCGGCCTCGGAATCGACGCATCGTGGCGAGTTACGCGTGGTGGTCGAGGCCAATCTGCCTCTGTCCGGCCTGTGGCGCGGTCAGTCGGCACGGGCGCGGGCGATTGAACTGTTTTCGCAGTTACGGGTGTGGGACACCGAGGAAAACTGCGGCGTGCTGATCTATTTGCAGTTGATCGACCGGCGTGTGGAGATAGTTGCTGACCGCGGCATCAACGCCTGCGTTGGGCAGGAATTCTGGGAGGGTGTCTGCCGCCACATGGAAAGTGCTTTCCGGAGCGGCGATTTCGAGGGCGGTACTCTGCTCGCATTGCGCACGATCACCGCAGCGCTGGCTGAACACTTCGCTGCCACAGGCGAAAAGTCCAACGAGTTACCCAATGCTCCGCTGGTGCTGTAATGTAAAAACCGTGAAAGCCGCGCCAGCGACACACCCGTCAACCCTTCTTCTGCAGGCGGGTGAGGGTTTGGGGGTGAGGAATCAACTTTCGGCATAGCGCACGCGCTGGCGTGGCTTGCTCGGCTGGGTGAGGTGATCGAGAGGCAGGACATGCGTCTGCTTGATTGTCTGCAGGGCAATGCTGGTCTTGATGCGGGCAACGCCAGGCAGGCACAGCAGGCGCTTCATCATCAATTGGGAAAACACCGCCAGATCGGGAACCACGATTCGCAGCATGTAGTCGGCGTCGCCACTGACGGAGAAGCAGTCCGTCACTTCCGGCATGGCCGCGATGGCGTTCTCAAAGGCTCCGCTGGCCTCATCGTTGTGCCGTTCGAGGATCACCTGAGCAAAAGCGGTGACCCCCAGGCCCAGCGCCGTGGGGGCAAGCAGTGCGACATAGCCGGCGATGATGCCATCTTCCTCGAGCCGCTGGATGCGGCGACTGATCTGTGATGCGGAGAGACGGATCTGCTCACCGAGCGTTGCGTTGGTGGCGTTGCCTTTGCGCTGTAACGCATCGAGTAATGCAAGATCGTAACGGTCAATGGTGATTTTGGACATGATCGGTACTTTTTGTGCATGAAATATGCACAGTATAGCGGCTTTTGCCTATAGATCAATCAGCAGGAAATGGCTCTGGCCAGTTCAGAGGGCGCTGTCGTCGAGTTGGCTGACGTCATCTCGGATTTCCTGATTGGCTTCATGGCGGCCCTTGACGAGCCACATCGCGCCGCTGACGAACATGCCGAACAGGGTAATCACCACGTAGATCGAGATGTTGGCGCGCATCATCAGGAAATAAAGACCGGTCATGGCCAGGATAGACAGGTTCTCGTTGAAGTTCTGAACGGCAATCGAGTGTCCGGCACCCATCAGGATGTGGCCGCGGTGCTGTAGTAGGGCATTCATCGGCACCACGAAGAAGCCGGAGAGCGCGCCGATCAGGACCAGCAGGGGAATGGCGAGCCACAGGTGATGGACGAAGTTCATCACCAGCACGATGATCCCCATCGCGATGCCGAGCGGAATCACGCGCACCGACTTGCGCAGGGTAATCATTCTTGCCGCGCCGGCGGCACCTAGTGCCACGCCCACGGCGACCACGCCCTGCAGCATGCTCGACTTCGAGAGGCCGAGGCCAAGCGCGCTTTCGGCCCATTTGATGACGATGAACTGGAGGGTGGCACCAGCGCCCCAGAACAGGGTGGTCACTGCCAGCGACACCTGGCCCAAGCGGTCACGCCAGAGGAGTGCCAGGCAATGATTGAACTCGCGCAGCAGATACCAGGGATTCTTGTGCAGCACGCGGTGATCGACGCCGGTGTCGGGAATATAGAGGTTGAACAGCGCCGCGAGCAGGTAGAGGGCGGCGACAAAGCAGAGCGACATTTCGCCGATGGTATCGACACCGGTATCGATCACCGGGAAATCCAGGCTGAGCAGATGATAGGCGACATCTGGCTGGATCAGGGTGCCGCCGACGACGACGCCGAGAATGATCGCCCCGACCGTCAGCCCCTCGATCCAGCCATTGGCGATCACCAACAGACGGTGCGGCAGGTATTCGGTGAGGATGCCATACTTGGCCGGCGAGTAAGCGGCTGCACCGAGACCGACGACGGCGTAGGCCAGCAAGGGGTGAGCATCCCAGAACATCATCGCGCAGCCGAAGATCTTGATCCCGTTACTGATGAACATGACCCGCCACTTCGGCATCGAGTCGGCAAAGCCCCCCACAAAAGCCGCGAGTGCGACATAGGAGACAGTGAAGAAGGTCTTGAGCAGCGGTTCGTACTCGCTCGGCGCGTGCATTTCGCGCAGGAGCGAGATGGCAACGATGAGCAGGGCATTGTCGGCCAGCGCTGAAAAGAACTGCGCAGCCATGATGATGTAGAAGCCGAAAGGCATTGGATATTATGATGCCCTGTGGGTTGGGTGTTGGCCTTATACCATGAAAGGCGCCAACTTGTTAGCTGTACCGCTGGCCGGGTGCTGTGCATTGGACCGGCACAGATCTGGCTCGCCGGGCTGTTTTGTGTTTGAATCTGGTTTAAAGGAAAAAGGAGAGATGGCTGGTGGCTGATCGTCGATTACAGGTATTTCAAGCGGTGGCCAGACATCTGTCCTTTACCAAGGCTGGCGAGACGTTGTACATGACGCAACCGGCCGTGACCTTTCAGATCAAGCAACTTGAGGAACACTTCAACACCCGTCTGTTCGAGCGCGGTGGCGGGCGGATCTCGCTTACGCCGGCCGGGGACCTGGTGCTTGATTATGCGGAGCGCATCCTTGGGCTGACCAAGGAACTCGACGTTCGCGTCGCCGAGATGACCGGGCAGATGAGCGGCAGTCTACTGGTCGGGGCGAGCACCACGATTGCCGAGTTCATGTTGCCACCGATCCTTGGCGAATTCAATGTCCGTTATCCGCAGGTGCGTGCCCGGCTGACCGTTGCTAACTCGGAATCGATCAGTAACGCCATCGCCGCTCATACTCTCGACATCGGCCTGATCGAATCAAATACCAATCATGCCAGCCTGCAGTGCGAAATCTGTGGCGACGATGAACTGCAGGTGGTGTGCACGCCCCATCATCCCCTGTCCAAGCGTGACGATGTCGATGCGCGCAGCCTGCTGGGGTACGACTACATCGCGCGTGAACCGGGTTCGGGCACCCGTGAAGTCACAGACGACTATTTTCGGGCTTGTGGAGTCGATCCCGAGAAACTCAGGATGCTGATGGAGTTGTCGAGCCCGGAATCCTTGAAGGGTGTGGTGGCGACCGGTCTCGGCTATTCGATCGTGTCGCGGGCGAGTTTCGAGAAGGAACGGCAACTCGGAACGCTCGTCGCCGTACCGTTGCGACCGCGACTGAAGCGTACCTTGTCGCTGGTCTATCCGAAAGAGCGCTTCCGCTCCAGGGTGGTCCTCACCTTCGTCGACTTCGCCAGGAACAAGCTGCGCGAGCTGTCTGCCTGATGCCGCGCCCGATTGAAGCCCGCATCGATCTGGCGGCGCTGCGTCACAATTACCTGGTGGCGAAAAGGCATGCCGGTGCGGCCAGGGCCTGGGCAGTGGTCAAGGCCAATGCTTACGGGCATGGCCTGCTGCGTGCGGCGGCAGCGCTCGGCGAGGTCGCCGACGGTTTCGCCCTGCTCGACCTCGATGAAGCGATTATCCTGCGCGAGGCTGGTATCCGTCAGCCGATTCTCCTGCTCGAGGGTTTCTTTGCTGCGGCCGATTTGGAAATCTGTGCGACGTATGGGCTGAGCGTGGTCATTCATCGTCTCGAACAGTTGCAGATGCTGCGCCACGCCGCCCTGAAGGTTCCCCTGCCGATCTACCTCAAACTCGACAGTGGCATGCATCGCCTCGGTTTCTCCTGCGAACAAATTCCGGCCGCTCGCCGCGAACTGACGGCGCTGGCTACTGCAGTGGCTCCTGCCCCAGTGACCTTGATGACGCACTTTGCCGAAGCCGACGCGGTCGGCGGTGAGTGCTGCATCAACTGGCAGCTCGAACGCTTTGCCCGCATGCTTGCCGATTGGCCGGAGGCCACAAGCCTGCCAATCTCGGTCGCCAACTCGGCCGCCATCCTGCGTTACCCGCAGACCGCGTATGCTTGGGTACGGCCCGGAATCATGCTCTATGGTGGCAGCCCGTTCGCCGATCAGGAGGCCGAGAGCCTCGGCCTCAAGCCAGTGATGACGCTGCACAGCAACATTCTGGCGGTGCAGGAAATCGGCGTCGGCGAGCGCGTCGGTTACGGTGGCACCTTTGTCGCGCAGCGGCCGACGCGCGTCGGCGTCGTCGCCTGCGGTTATGCCGACGGTTATCCACGCCATGCGCCCAGCGGCACGCCGATTCTCGTTGCCGGTGAGCAGACGCAGACGCTCGGCCGAGTGTCGATGGACATGCTCGCCTGCGACCTGACCGATTTGCCGGGAACCGGCGTTGGCAGCCCGGTGGTCCTCTGGGGTCAGGGTTTACCGGCCGACGCGGTGGCGGCCGCTGCACAGACCATCAGCTACGAGCTTTTCTGTGCGCTGGCACGGCGCGTTCCGGTCGTCGAAATCTGAGCATGGTGCGGCCGGGGAACACTCCAAAAACCGTTTTCACCTGCAGCGAGTGCGGCGCCAGCACTGGCAAGTGGCAAGGCCAGTGCCCCGCTTGCGGGGTCTGGAATACGCTGCTCGAGACGATGGTCGAAGTGCCGGTGGCCGCAGGCAGCCAGCGACGGTTTGCCGTGCTCGGCGGCACGGCCGGACTGCAGACGCTTTCCGAGATCGAGACGCGCGAAGAGGAGCGGCTGCCGACCGGCATCGGCGAGTTCGATCGGGCTCTCGGGGGCGGTCTAGTCAGCGGTGGCGTCGTGCTGATCGGCGGCGATCCGGGAATCGGCAAGAGCACGCTGTTGTTGCAGGCGCTGGCGGCCTTGTCGGCGATACAGCCGGTGCTCTATGTCAGCGGCGAGGAGTCAGGCCAGCAGGTGGCGATGCGCGCGCGGCGGCTGGCGCTCGACACCGGCAAACTGAAATTGCTGGCGGAAATCCATCTCGAGAAGATCCTCGCCACGCTGCAGTCCGCCCAGCCGCAGGTGGCGGTCATCGATTCGATCCAGACACTGTGGTCGGAGCAGCTCAGTTCGGCGCCGGGGTCGGTGGCGCAGGTGCGCGAATGCGCGGCCCAGCTCACCCGCCTGGCCAAACAGACCGGCATCACGGTGATCCTGGTCGGCCACGTCACCAAAGAGGGCGCTCTGGCCGGGCCGCGCGTCCTTGAACACATCGTGGATACCGTCCTCTATTTCGAGGGGGATACGCACTCGAGCTTCCGCCTGATCCGGGCAGTCAAGAACCGCTACGGGGCGGTCAACGAAATCGGTGTCTTTGCCATGACCGACCGTGGACTGAAGGGGGTGAGCAACCCTTCGGCGATCTTTCTGTCGCCACACGGCAGCGATGTTCCCGGCTCCTGCGTGCTGGTTACCCAGGAAGGCACGCGACCGCTGCTGGTCGAGATCCAGGCTCTGGTCGATCAGGCGCACGGCAACCCGCGCCGCCTGACGGTCGGGCTCGACGCGCAGCGACTGGCGATGCTGCTGGCGGTCCTGCACCGCCACGCCGGTATCGTCTGCTTCGATCAGGACGTTTTCGTCAATGCCGTCGGTGGCGTCAGGATCGGCGAACCCGCGGCCGACCTCGCGGTGCTGCTGGCGATCGTCTCGTCGCTGCAAAACCGCGCCTTGCCAGCCAAACTCGTGGTGTTTGGAGAAGTGGGCCTGGCCGGCGAGATCCGCCCGGCGCCGCGTGGTCAGGAACGCCTCCGGGAGGCCGCCAAGCTCGGCTTCACGCGCGCGCTGATTCCCGAGGCCAACCAGTCGAGGCAGGCGATCGGCGGCCTCGAAGTGATCGCCGTGCGGCGCGTCGAGGAAGCGGTCGGGCGGTTGCGCGAGCTCGCATGAGGGGTTCTCGACGCACCTCCGTCACGCGTGGCATGTAGTGGCGCCGGACTGGCGTCGCTACGGGCAAAGCGAATGGCGCAACAGCCGCTATTTCAGTAGCTCAGGGTTTTGGGCAGTTCCTTCGCCTGCTGCACCCAGGACTCAACCATGGCCAGGGAAGGTGCTTGCTTGGTGATCTGATGGCTGGCGTTGGTCTCCACAATCTTCGCATGCAGATTGTCGGCGCGGCGGGTTGCCAGTTCCTTGACCGTATCGACGCCGGCTTTCTCGAGCAGGTCCGAATAGACTCCGGAGACGCCCTTGATGCGGGCCAGATCGGCCCGGTTGGCGAGCTCAAGGATGACACGGGCATCACAACCGCAGGCGCTGGCGAGGACTTTTCTCTGTGCCGGCGCAGCGGCTGCCGCGAGAAGCTGTTCATTATTGATGATTCCATTTGCCTTGAGCTTTTCGATCAGCTCAGGGGTGCTTCCCTGCAAGTCCTTTACTGAGACGGTCATTTCGGTTTTCTCCTCTGGTGTGGTGGGCTGAAGCGAAGCTTGCATGTTGCCTGAATTTCCAGGTCAAGCAGGTCTTCGGCAGAGACAATTTTAATATTGAAACATGGAAGTCGCGAATGCGATTCAGGAATCTTCTCTCCCTCCTCTCGCAGGGGGCGACGGTGGAAATGATCGGAATGCCTGGAACGGTCATGCTCCCTTTGAACACGCAAGCCTCTATTTCTGAGTTGCCGCTGAGTTTTGGCCGAATGCACGCGCGACGGATCGAACCGCCTACAGTCCGGCGAGCGCCGCCACCCAGGCCTCGGCGCTCGGTCGCAGCAGTTCGAGGATCGGCAGCGGATAGAAACCGACCGCCAGAATCAACAGGGTTGGCAAGAGCAGCAAGACCAGCTCGCGCGGCAGCAGGTCATCGGCGGTGGCGAGGTCGGGATTGCGCAAGGGACCGAGAAAGGCTTGCCGAAACGGAGACAGGAAGGCTGCGGCAGCGAGCACCATGGCGAACAGCGCGGCGAGGCCGGCGCCGGTATGGCTGTGCAGCGTTTCGACGATGATCAGCAGTTCACCGGGGAAGCCACTGGTCCCCGGCAGACCGATGCCGGCCAGTCCGAAGAGCAGGAAGAAACCGGACAGGAGTGGCATGCGGTGGATCACGCCACCGAGCTGGCTGATGTCGGTCGAGTCGCTCCGGCGCTGCAGGAAAGCAAGGACCAGGAAGCCGCCGCCGGCGGCGACACTGAAGTTCAGTAGTTGCAGTAGCGCTCCCTGCAGCGCCGAAACCGAGAACGATGCCAGCCCCAGCACGACCAACCCGACATGCGACAGGCTCGCGTACGCCAGTACGGCGCGCAGATTGCTCTGCGCCAGCGCCGCAACGCTACCGTAGAGGATGGCCACGGTACCGCAACCGGCGAGCAGCCAGTGCAGCTCGCGCGCCGCGAGCGGTGCCAGCGGAATGGCGAAGCGGATCAGCCCGTAGGCGCCAAGTTTGAGCCCGACCAGCACGGCCGTCACCGCCGCCGGCGCACCCATCGCCAGTGCGGGTAGCCAGGTATGTAGCGGTAGCAGCGGCACCTTGACGCCAAAACCGGCGAGCAGCAGCAGGAACACCAGATACTGGGTCCGCTCAGGCAGCGCTGTCCCCAGCAGCGTTGGCAGATCGAAGTGCAGCACGCCGCTCAGTTCGGCATGCCCGAAAGCCAGCACCAGGATGCCAAACAGCAGCGGCACGCCGCCCGCGAGCATGACCAGAAAATAACGTACGGCGGCCGCCTGGCGGCCGGCGCCCAGGCCCCACAGGCTGACCAGGAAGTACAGCGGCAGCAGCGTGAACTCCCAGAAGCAGAAGAACAGGATGCTGTCGAGTGCGCAGAAGACCCCGAGGGTGGCGGCTTCGAGCAGCAGCAGCAGGGCGAAGTACACGCCGGGGGGGGCGGCGTCCGCAGCCGGCGCATGCCGCCGCCAGCCGGCGACCACCGCACCGCAGAAGAGCAGCGCCGTCGCCGGCAGAAAGAGCAGCGAGAGGCCATCGACGCCGACCAGATAGTGGATGTTGACTCCCGGGATCCAGCTCACCGAATCCAGCAACTGGAAGTCGGAGTCCTGGGTATCGAAGGCGGCGACGATCAGCAGCGAGCAGAGCAGCGTCAGCACCGCGCTGCCGAGCGCAATCCACTGCGCACCAACCTTGCGCGGCCACAGCGAGGCCAACAGCGCGCCAAGCAGCGGCATCGACAGCAGCGTACTCAGCAGCGGCCAGGACGCTAGTTCAATCATGGTGGAAATGGGCCGACAGCGCCTGCGTTGCCGTGTCGGTCAACTGCAGCCAGGGCTCGGGGTAGAAACCGGCTGCCAGCAGCACCAGCAGGGTGGCGCCGCCGACGAAATACTCCATCTTGCCGGTGCGAGCGATGCGGGCTGCCGGCAAATCCCTGGGTCGCGGCGCGAGAAAGGCGCGCTGGAAAGCCCACAGCAGGAAACCGGCGGCAGCGACGTTGCCGAGTGCCGTGGCGATGGTCGGCAAGGCGCCAAAGGTCTCGATCGATGCTTCCAGAACCAGGTGCACGGCGTCGAACCCGGGCGTTCCGGGCATGCCGAGCAGCGCCAGGCCGCCGATCAGGAAGGCAAGGGCGATGAAGGGAACGCGATCGAAGAGACCGCCGAGCCGATCGAGATGTGTGGTGCCGGTACGGCGGTACACGTAACCGACCATCAACAGCATCACCGTAATCGCCAGACCGAAGTTGACGGCCAGCAGCAGCGCGCCCTGCAGGCCGGCCGGATGCAGTGTAAACAGGCCAATCACGATCAGACTGGTATGGCTGACGACCGCAAAGGCCATCAACCGGCGCAGATTAGCCTGCCGGAAAGCCATGCTCGCGGCAAAGAAGACACCGACCATGGCGAAAGCCACGACATAGGGTTGCCATATCATCACCGCTTCGGCGGTCAGCGGTAGCAGGAAGCGGGCCATGCCGTAGATGCCGACCTTGACCCCGAGCAGCAGCACCGGACCCACGGCGATCAGGCCGTAGCCAGCCGAGTTGGGGAGCCAGCCATGCAGGGGGAACAGCGGGGTGCGTACCGCCAGGCCATAAAACAGCAGATAGAAGGCCGCCGACTGGTATTTGCCGATCTGTGGCGTTTCCAGCAATTCGAAGAGATCGAAACTCCAGTAGCCGCCAAGGACGTCGGCGTGGCTCCAGACCAGGACGATGGAGCCGGCCATGAACAGGCACCAGCCGAAGAGCTGATACTGCAGGAAGCGTGACAGAGCCAGGTTTTCCTCTCGGGCCGAAGCCCAGCGCCAGAGCAGGTAGCCGACCAGCGCCAGTTGTACCGCCGAAGCGCCGGCAAACCACAACAGGTTCATCGTCGTGAGCATGGTCATCTGCGACGATTCGATCAGCAACAGCACGCTCAGGAGCTGTACCGGCGAGATCTGCTGGCGGGCCATGCCGTAGAAAGAGAGCAGTACGCCGAGCAGCGCCGTGAGCAGGATGAACAGCACACTCACCCCGTCGACCGCAGCGTGGTAAGCGAACACATCGACGCGCTCGGCGAACTGCAGGACGCTGGTCGACACGTCAATGCGGGCGTACAGGTCAATCGCTACGACCAGTTCTGCGACCGTAAAGATACGGCCGATGACCAGCGCCAGGTCGGCCTCGCGCATGATCAGCAGCAGCAGGGCCGCTGCCAGCGGCAACCATTGGAGCGACGCCAGCGGCGGGTAGCCGGCCTGCGCGGCCCAGAGAATTTCACTCACAGGATCACCACGAAAGTTGCCATGACCATCAACATCAGATAGCGCGGTTGTTCGAGCAACGACTCGATGGCATCCGCGTAGTGTGCGGCGCGTCGCAGGGATTTCTCCATCGCTCCTTCGCCGCTGAGCAGCAGAGCGCTTTCCAGGCGCTGCAGGCGGTTCGCGAAGTTGAACAACGCGTGACCGGCCAAGCCATGACCACGGATCAGTTCGTCGGCCGCGTCACAGGTGTCAGAGCGTTTATCGTCGCGGGGCGCACCGACGAGCGGGTCGATGAAACGCTCGTCGAGCGCCCGCACGTCCCTGCCGAGCGCCAGCGTTGGACGCGTCAGCAGGCTGTTGGCCAGAGGCTCGATCCAGAAACGCTGTAGCGCCGCGGTGTACCCCCATCGTTGCCTGGCCAGCCAGGGTGGCACCGGTGGCGCCGGCTGGCCTACCAGATGCATGTACGCCGGCGCGAGCAGAAACTGATACGCGCGCCAGGCGGCATGCAGGCCCGCGTGGCAGGCGGCCAGCCAGAACAGTCCGAGACCGCAGCAGCAGACCATCAGACCGACCTGGGTTACGGTCGAGAATACCAGCGCCGACTTGACATCGCTCTGCACCAGCGCGCAGAGCGCGCCGTACGCAGCGGTCGCCAGACCGACGACTGCCAGCAGTGCCAGCAGGTCGGGCACCTGTACGAGCAGACCTTGCAGGCGGCAGAGCAGATAGACGCCGGCGTGCACCATCAGCGAACCGTAGAAGATTGCCGAAGACGGCGTCGGGCCTTCGAGCGCACGCGCGATCCATGGCGTAAACGGCAATTGCGCCGATTTGACCAGCGCCGCCAGAACGAAACCGAACGCCAGCAGGCGCGCCGTGACTTGGGCCAGGCCGCTGTCACCGGTCAGTCTGGCCCACTCGAGGCTGCCCGCCGACCATGTGGCGAGGGCGATCCCGAGCATGAAACCGGCATCGCCGATACGGTTGCAGAGGAAGACGAACAAGGCGTTGCCGGTCGCGACCGGTCGTTCCCAAGCGTAAGCGATGAGCAGCCAGGAACTGAAACCGGCGAGTTCCCAGCCGACGAAGGTCAGCACCGCATTGCCGGCCAGGACGATCAGCAGGATGCCGGCAAGGAACAGGCTCATGCCGAGAAAGAAGCGCGGGAAAGCGACCTCCCGGTGCAGATAGGTGGCCGAAAAACGTAATGCAATCCAGGTGATCAGGGCAACCAGCGTCGCCGCCGGCAGGCTGTAGGCGTCGGCCACGAAGGACAGGCGAATCGCTACTGTGCCGATACGCAGCCATTCGCCGGACTCCAGAAGTTCCGGCAGGGTGCCGCCGATGGCCAGCAGATCGAAAACCAGCAGGAGCAGCAGCGCAGCGAGCGCGGCCGTGCCGGCGATGGCGGCCGTCAGCGGCTCGCCGGCATCGCCAGCGCCGCGGCGCAAGAGCAAAAGAATGGCGATCAACGCGGCTGACAGCAGCGGCAACAGCGGCACCAGCCAGAACAGGTGGCTGGCCAGGGCCAACAGGTTGAACAGTCCATCGGGTGTGCTCATGCCGTCACCACCGGGCGCCGCAGCAAGGCTGGCGGCAAGGGTTCGCGCTGGCCGGCGAACCAGTCGGACGAACGCTCGGCCTCGGGCACGTCCGGCGCCGGCTGGCCAGGTGCCTGGGGACTCCAGGGCTGCCAGCCGGTCGCCGGCGCGAAGAGATGGATGGCTCCCGTCTGTGGGTGTTTGGCGGCGAGAACGATCCAGTCCTTGCCGATCAATTCCTGCAGGGGGGGCTGTCGCTGGTAGATCGCGCTGATGATTTCCAGCGTCTGTTCGACGATCACCAGCAGTCGCATCGGTTCATGGATCTCGACCATCTGCAGCGGCAGGCCGGTGCGCAGGTCGGAAGTGGCTCCCTGCATGATCCCGAACAGCCCGGTCAGGTTATGCATGATCTTGCTGCCGCAGCCATAGCCTTCGTTATTGACGGTCGAAAAGTAATACTCGAGGTTGATCCCGGCTCCGACCGGGCCAGCCGCTAGCAGTGTCGCTTCGAGCACGCGCCCGTCGGCATCCGGCAGTGGATCGTAGGAAATCAGGAACACCCGTCGATCGAAAAATGCGCCGCGGCTCATCGTGCGGCGGCCGATGAAAGCCGCCGCCACGGTCGCATGCCCAAGTTCGGGCCGCGCCTGCGCGATGTCCTGGCGCCGGTTTGCCAGGTGTGCCTGCGCCTGCTGCGGCGAGGGGTCGAGCGGCGCCGATGCAAAACGACGGCAACGCTCGACGGCATGGCGGCTAGCCGCTTCCTGACCGTCGCTGCGCAGCGTGGCAAAGGCCTCTCGATGACTGGCCGGCAGTTGCTCAAGGTCGTACCAGACGAAGCTCTCGTCGCAAGTGTTGTGTTCGACACCGATGAAGTGCGTCGTCTCCGGGATGACGATCCCCTGCCGTGCGAGTTGTGCACGCAGCGCTGGCCGATTGGCCATGGCCGCAAACACGCGTGCATTCGGTCCGCCGTGGCGGCCGGAACAGGCGCCGCAATCGTAGGCAGCGAGATGCGGGTTGTTGCGGCTGTCCGAACCATGGCCGACGATCAGCACCAGCGGTGCGAAGTGGCTTGTCAGGCCGATGCTGCGCAGGAAAGCACCGACGCGGGTCACCTGCTCTTCTTCGCTGAAGCCGATTCGTGGCGCGTCACTGCTGGCGACCCGTTCGGCTTCGCCGGGAGCCGCGGTCAATTCCAGCGCGCCCGGCAGCGGCTTGTCGAAGCGGTCGCGAGTGCGCTCAAGCAGTTTTCCGACACGTCCCGGCGCCAGCGTCCGCGCCAGTAGCGCGAGCAAGGCCCAGGGTGCGGCAGCAACGCTCAGCAGCGCAGCCTGCAGCCAGCCGCGCCGGCTGCCCTGATGCAGGCGTTCGCGCCATGCCAGGCGTAGCTGGCGGCGCTGCTGATGCCGCCGGTACGCCGCTTCGGCACCAGGTGGCAGAGTCTCGCGCACGCTATTCGTCGGGCGTACGACTATCGGACATAGGGCTGTCGGCGCCTCGTCGTCGAGGCCCTGCCAGAAGATCGGGGTACCGAAGAAACCGGCGGCACCAAAGGTTTCAAAAGCCGGGTTGACCTCTTCGAGGTGGCGGCGACTGCCCTCTTCGCGGTCATCCATGCAGAAAACCCACTGCGCCTGGGCTTTGCCGGCCAGCGACGAAGCGCGGCCATGATTGGCGTGCAAGGCTGCAAAGATTTGTTGCCGATAGTGATGTTCGTAGGCCAGCAGCCAGAGCAGTCCGCGCTGGTCGTCAGTCAGGGAAGCGGCGCAACACAGCAAGGCCTCCACACCGGATCGGCCAATTTCGCGCAGCCTGCGACCAGTCAGTCCCAGTCTTTGTGCCAGGACGAACAGTGGCCAGGCGGCCAGTGTTTCGGTGTCGGTCGTCGCTGCGGCGTCGGCGATGCGCGTCTCCATCAGGCGGCGGGCAAAATGCGGCCAGTCGCCATGCGCTGCCTCGGCCGTCAGATGCGGCCGCACCTGGTGGAGCAGGTCGTCCGGCAACTGGCGATTGCCGGCCGCGTGTCTGACCGCCAGCTCGTCCGGATGATCGATGAAGTAGCCGCCGAGTTCGTCGAGCCGCAGGCCCCAGATGCGGCGCAGCCACTGCTCGGCATGGATGCGTTCGAGCACCACGCGCACGGCGAGAAAATCAGTCAGGCTGACCGGCGGATCACCGGCCCCGGCCTGCGCTTCATGCCAGTGATACATGCCGGCCCAGCCCGGCAATTCCATTGCCAGTCGCTGCAGATAGGCGCTGTAGCGCGAATCATCGATGCCCAACGATTGCAGTTCATTGGCGATCACCTGCAGCGGATCGTCGGCGAGCTGCTCGATGTCCTGGCGAGCGCCGGCGAATTCGTCGAGTTCCCAGGTCCAGTCGCTGCCGGTACTCTGTCGCCATGCCATATAAAAGCCCTGCGCTCGCGCCGGATTCCTCCAGGCGGCCAGGCCGTGATCAAGGTGTGCCGCAAGATGGCGGATCAAGGCCGCCTGCAGTCCCGGTCGGATATCCTCACCGGTCAAATGGGCGAGCAATGCGCCAAGCGTCCATTCGTAGCCGAGACGGTCGAGCAGTTCCTGCCAGATCGCCGCAGCAGTGACCGCCAAGGGCTCGGTGCAGGCGACGGCGGGCCGGGCGGTCGGCCCGTGCAAGGCGCATGCCGCTGCCCAGAGGTCGGTGACGGCCGCGGCCTCATCGTGGCCGTCCACAGCGGCGGCGTCCAGCAGCTGCTGCCGCACGAGCGGATCGAGATCCGCTTGCAGGCGCTTGCATGCCGATTTTTCCTCGATTTGCCAGCGCAGGCGGGTCGGTGAAATGGTTTCCGCCGGCTGCAGCAGTACCGCCTGCAGGATCTCGCCGCGACGTAAGCCGGTCAGCGCATCATCGGGCAGCCACTCGTCGGCCCGGATGTCGGGCAATTGCCGCAAGGCGGCGGCAAGATCGTTCGCGTTCACCCGCCCTTCCTGGAACAGTTTTCGGCAGCGGCCCTCGTCGAGCCAGGGACGTGCGCCGGTCAGGCGGGTAGCCTCACCGAGCGCCTCGGCGAACGGCAGATCCTGGAAGGCGTGCAGGGTATTGTGATGAACGAAGTCGCGCAAGGGGGCCTGTGCCGGCAGCAGGTGCGCGAGTTGCCGTAGGTCGGCCTGTATGCGCTGCAAGCCGGGTATGGTTGCGGCAATTTTCGGCGAGACGGGGGACGGCATGCGCGAACTCACTCAGGCGCCGAAGGGGATGGCCAGCCTGCTCAGCGAAGTGGCCATCAGGCGCAGCAGCGGTGCCGGCAGGATGCCAATCCAGACGATGCCGCCGGCCAGCAGCCAGGCGGCCGCGCATTCCTTGCGATCGAGGTCGGCGACATGCGCCACCCCGGCCAACGCCGCACCGAAAGGCCGCTCGGGTCCGGTTGACAGGCAGCGAATGGCGCGCAAGGCGTAGGCCGCGGAAATCAGCACCGCGATCGACAGCAGGACCAGCCAGCCCCCCCAGCGGCCATAAGCGCCGATCAGTACCTGCAGTTCGGCGATGAAACCGGCGCTGCCGGGCAGGCCGACCGAGGCCAGCAGCGTGAACACGATCCATACGGCGAAGCGCGGTGCGCAGCGGTTGAGCGAACCGTAAGTCGCCAGATCACGGCTGTGCGTGCGCTCGTAGAGCAGACCGATGAGCAGGAACAGCAGCCCGGCAGTCAGTCCATGCGCGACCATCTGGGTCAGCGCACCGCTGAGTCCAACCGGGTTGAGAGCGGCGATGCCGAGCAGGACGACCCCCATATGCGAGATCGACGAGTAGGCGATCATTGCTTTCAGGTCGGTTTGCCGCCAGGCCAATACCGCACCGTAGATCAGACTGACCAGTGCCAGCAGTGCCAGCCAGTCCTGCAGCGCCAGTGCTGCTGCCGGCAAGGTTGCGGCCGCACGGATCAGCCCGTAGGCGCCCATTTTCAGCAGGATTCCGGAGAGCAGAATCGAGATCGGACTCGGTGCCTCGACGTGTGCCAGCGGTAACCAGCCATGCAGCGGAACGATCGGCATCTTCACCCCGAAACCGAGCAGCAGCCCGAGAAAGACCAGAATCTGCGTACGCACCGGCAACTGCGCGCCACCGGCGGCCAAATCGACCATCGCGAAGCTGTGGCCGGGGGCGACATCGTAGAGCAACAGCAGCGCGATCAGCATGAATACCGACCCCCCCAGCGTATACAGGACAAAATTGAGCGCTGCCCGATGACGGTTGACGCCTCCCAGGCGGTCGATCAGGAAGAACAGCGGGATCAGGGTCAACTCCCAGCAGACGTAGAACAGCGACCAGTCGCGCGC
Organism: Candidatus Accumulibacter cognatus; assembly: GCA_013414765.1. Lineage (GTDB taxonomy): Bacteria > Pseudomonadota > Gammaproteobacteria > Burkholderiales > Rhodocyclaceae > Accumulibacter > Accumulibacter cognatus. Next base: position 464,590 of record CP058708.1, on the reverse strand, counting down.
CGTAAACACGATCAGCAGCGAGGTCTCAAGGATCAGCAACAGCGAAAAATAAAGTTTGGCGCCGCTGCGGATGCTGGTCGAGGAGAAGATTGCGACGAAACAGAGGACCGTCGCGAGCAGCACCATCGGCAGCGAGATACCGTCCACCCCGAGCGCGAAATGCGAGCCGACGCGCGGATTCCACGGCCGGGTTTCAAAAAACTGGATATCCGCACTGGCAGGGTCGAAGTCGAGCAGCAACAGGCCGGCACAGAACATCGTCGCGGCAGCGATGGCGCTCGCCAGATGGCGCAGCAGATCGAAGCGGCGGCTCGGTAGCAGCGACAACAGCGCGGCACCCAAAAGCGGCAGCAGCAACAGCGTCTTCAGCATCGCCGGACAAGAGCCCAGGAAAGCGATGCCGCTCCCCTTGCTATTCTTCTTTTCATGGACGACGATTATGCCAGTATTGGCTGCGGCCGCACGGCCCCAGTCCCCAGTTTCAGCATTTTGGAGTCGAAAGATGAGTCAGACCATCTGCCGAAACCTGCGTATACATGGCCGGGTCCAGGGTGTCGGCTACCGCTGGTCGCTGTGCGCCGAGGCCGAACGACTCGGCCTCTCCGGCTGGGTCCGCAATCGTCGCGACGGCAGCGTCGAAGCGCTGGTCCGTGGTCCGGCCGAGGCGCTTGACGCGCTGCTGCTCTGGGCACAGCGCGGACCATCGATGGCCAGGGTCGACCGCGTTCTCTGCAACGAGGGCAATGCCGCCGAAATCGGTTCGATGGACGGATTCCGGCAGATTGCCACGTACTGAAACTTCCCTGCTGATCACGACAAGCCGGCCTGCCGCCGGCAACTGCTCTCGATCACCCGGTGCGGCTGCGCTAACGGCCATGACTTTTCCAGCCCCCGATCAGGGAAGTCATGACCGTTTCCCTCCCTTGCCGGGCGCATTCCGGCTGGGACGCCGGCATCGCTCGATGGGCATGGCGCATGCTCAGTGCATCCCCCCGTCTCGACCCCCGACCCCTCCATCGCGAGTGGGGGAGGAAAGATTCGCGAGTCGCTGACGGGGACTTTCACACGACAGAATTTCTTCGCCAGGAATTCCAGCAGGCGGGCCTGACCCGGCGCCGGATCTGCCGTGCACGCCTTACTTCCAGGGGCGGCGAGCGCGTGTTGTGCGGATCCGATTGCAGCGTGTCCAGGCGCCGGCTAGCAGGCAGAAAAGCATTGGTACGCTGATCAGCGCCGCCGTAGCCGGCTCGGGAACGGGCGTGAGGCTGGCGGCGGCAGAAAACATGGGCGCACTCGGGTTGGTCTGATCAATGTCCCAATAAGCCAGCAGACCCAGCACATCGCTGCCCAGCACGTTGTCGTCGAATGGATTGTCGGCGGAGTTCAAGGCGATGCCTACCGGGACCGTGAAGCTCGGGAAGCTCGGGTCGCTGAACAGGTCGAGCTGGAGTTGGGCCATCCCCACGGCCATCGTGCCAAAGTTCGTCTCGACCTGTGCTGTCGGCAGGGTGCCCGGATTCAATCCCAACAGCAAAGCCAGTGGGGAAGAAATGACCGTGTTTGAAAAGCCGCTCTTGAGAATGAAGGGGATGTCGGATTGCGTAGAGAAAACGCTGCTGATATCGACGCCCAGCCGGAAGCCGCCATCGATTGCCTCCTCGCCCAGCGGCACGGGGTGGCGAAAGGGCGTGACCTCCTCGGATTTTGTGCCTTTGGGACGGCCATCGGGATTGGTGGCTACCGGCCCGGAAAAAGCCAGGAAGCTGGCGATGGCGTTGGCCGTTGCCACACCGCCCGTCGCCCCCTGACCCTTGGCCACGAAAAAGTAGTAGCCATCCAGTCGCCCGCTGCTGTCGAAGTTGGCTTCCAGATAGCCGCTACCCAGGGTGGCTTGCCGCCCGGGCGGGAGAGTTCCCACGCTGGCCGTGGCGGGCAGGGGGGGCGAGCTCGCTGCCTGACCCCCGGGGGTGACGGGTGCACTGCTGAAGCCGACGCCGGCGCCGGCCGGAATGCTTGCTCCGGTGGTGGTCGGCGTTACTCCGTTAATCCCGCGCTCGGCTCCCGGAGTTCCTCCGCTGACGCCCAACTGGGTTCCGACCGCGGCAGTGACTTTCAACTCGGAACTGGTCGAGCCGCCGTCAATCAGGGTCTTGATGGTGATGTCATTGCCGGCAGTATCCTTGGCCTTCAGGTCGATGAAGGGACGCGTATCACCCGCGGTAGGTGGCGCGGCCAGGGGCACGACAAACACGTCGGCCGCGGCACTTCCCGTCTGCAGCATGCCGACGCCAAGCAGCAGCCAGGCGCCAGCGGCTTTGCCCGAGTTGTTGCGGACGAGTAGTCCATTGAATCGGCGACGGGAGAAGCCGACAACGCATGCCAGGCCGATCAGCACAAGAAACAGGGCGCCCGGTTCGGGAACTGCGGCGGCGACGCGAACCTGGGCCCATTCATCGCCAGTCGCTTGATAATCCATGCCGCTGGAGTCGCCCGAGAAGAAAACCGTGGCATGGGTGACGGCGAACGATTCGAGAGGAACGTGGGCGATCAGCATCGAACTGAATTCGCCCGGCCGGTACTCGTGGTCGAATCCAGTGAGTGGTTGAAAAACCGACAATGGCAGACCACTGGCCGTCAGTTGGTCGATGGGGTACTCGATGGAGCTGATCGTGTAGCCCACGTTCTGGAAAGTTACCGTGTATGGGCTGGTATTCTCCAGCGTGATCCGCAGGGCGTCGTTCAGCGGATCGTAGGCAAAGTCGAAGTTGGACTTGGGTACCGGGACGCGAAACGGAGCCGTGGGGAATGACCAGGCCTTGGTCAGCACCGTTGGCTTGCTGCCCGTGCCGTAGATGCCGAAGTGCCGTTTCGTCGTCGGTGAATTGGGAATCGCGTTGGAACCGGCGAAGCGAACGATGGTGTTGTTGAAGCCCGGTTGCAGGCTGGTGCTGCGAGTAGGGTCGGTGAAGGCGTTGGTGATGGAGGTCTGTCCGCCACCGGTAATCCGGGCTGCGACGTCACCGGCAAGTAAAAACTCGAAATCGGTGGCTGCGCGGGGATCGGTTTGGTAGTAGTCTTCGTTGATCATCCAATCCGCTGCGATGGCCTGGGAAACCGGCAACAGACCGAAGACAAAAACGGCCATGTGGCCGAGCAAAACCTGGAATCTGCGGAACATGTTGTGCTCCTTTATATAAGTGACTTTCTCCGAAGTGTTTTCCCCATTTTGGCAAGAGAGGTTGGTGAGTGGCTAACGCGACTTCCACATTAAGGGGCGGTTTAAGGGACTGTTTCCCCTCAGCAAACAAAGCAAATTCCATGCTTGTTAATATAACGACTTGATGTAATTGGTATTTGTCTCCGATTACAGAACTGCTTCTTGATCCGGTGTAAAAAGGTCCGACACCGGATCAAGACCGAAACTCGGTCGGCCATTCGAGCGGGATGTCAAGCAGCCCGAGGGCGCGCCGACCTCACCTGTCTGGACTGCTGTTCCGATCCGCATGTGGCTCGCCGCGGGGCAGGCGGCAAGGATTCAAACGCCTTCTTGGCAGGTCGAGCAATCCACCTGGAACAGTGCGCGGTCATCCAGGCGCACGGCGGTCAGGTGACGACCCCAGAAACAACCGGAATCGAGGGCCAGCAGGTTGGGCTCGATCCGCAGTCCAAGCGCCGACCAATGGCCAATCACGAGAACGTCAGCGGAGCTGAGCCTGCCGGGAACTTCGAACCACGGCAGTTGGCCAGGCGGGGCATCGGCCAGCTCGCCCTTGGTCTTGAATTCCATGACTCCTGCGGGCGAACAGAAACGCATCCGGGTCATCGCGTTGACAATCACCCGCAAGCGTGGCCAGCCCTGCAGATCTTCGTGCCACGCTGCCGGTTCACTGCCCCACAGATTGGCCAGGAAATCCTGGTGAGCGGGACCGGTGAGCGCTGCCTCGACCTCTGCGGCCAGCGCCCGTGCCCGGGCGACAGTCCATTGTGGCAAGAGTCCGGCATGCACCATGCAGAATTCGCCTTCGCGGTGGCACAGCGGTCGATGCCGCAGCCAGTCCAGCAGGTCTGCACAGTCGGGGGCATTGAGGATCTCGTCGAGCGTATCGCCCTTGCTGCGCCTGCCGGATCCTGCGGCCACCATTAGCAGGTAGAGGTCGTGATTGCCGAGGACGGTGACTGCGGCTGGGCCGAGATCGCGCACGAAGCGCAAGGTGTCGAGTGAGCGCGGACCACGGTTAACCAGGTCGCCGACCAGCCACAGGCGGTCGCCTGCGGGGTCGAAACGGCATTTTTCTAGCAGTTTCAGCAGCGATTCGAAGCAGCCCTGAACATCTCCGATTGCGTAGGTCGCCATGCTCGGTGATCAGACGGTCGCGTGTTGTTGCCAGCGCCAGGCATCGGCGCACATCTGCTCGATGCCGCGGCGGGCTTGCCATCCCAGCAGGTCGGCGGCGAGCTGCGGGTCAGCGTAGCAGGTTGCCACGTCGCCCGGCCGTCGCGGCACCCGTGCGTAGGGCACTGGCCGACCGCTGGCGGCAGCGAAGGCGCGCACCATGTCGAGGACCGAGTAGCCGCAGCCGGTGCCGAGATTGACGGTCAGCAGGCCGCCCTTGTCGAGCAGGTAGTCCAGTGCCGCGAGGTGACCTTCGACGAGATCCATCACGTGAATGTAATCGCGTACTCCGGTGCCGTCAGGGGTCGGATAATCGCTGCCGAAAACGCTCAACTGCGGGCGTTTGCCTGCGGCCACCTGGGCGACGTAGGGCAGGAGGTTATTGGGAACACCATTCGGTTCCTCGCCAATCAGGCCGCTTTCGTGCGCGCCGACAGGATTGAAATAGCGCAGGCGGGCGATCCGCCATGCGGTGTCGGCGTGCGCCAGATCGGCGAGGATGTCCTCGATCATCAGCTTGCTGGCACCGTAGGGATTGGTCGCCGAACGGGGGAAGTCTTCACGGATCGGTACCGAAGCCGGGTTGCCGTAAACCGTGGCGGAAGAACTGAAAATCAGGGTTTTCACAGCCGCCTCGGCCATCGCCTTGCACAGCGCGATGGCGCCGCCGACGTTGCAGTCATAATACCGTAAAGGCTGCGCGACCGACTCGCCGACGGCCTTCAGACCGGCGAAGTTAATCACGGCATCGATCGGCGTCGCGGCAAAAATCGACCGCAATAACTGGTGATCACGAACGTCGCCTTGGAAGAAGAGCGGTCGTTGACCGGCAATCTTTGCCACCCGATCGAGTACTTCGCGCCGGCTGTTCGAGAGATTATCGATGACGGTCACGGTGTGACCAGCGGCGAGCAATGCGACGCAGGCATGCGAACCGATATAACCGGTTCCTCCGGTGACCAAAATATTCATCCGCTAAATTCCCTGGGATCCGTTGCCGGAGGTCCGCTGTCATGGCAGGCATTGCGCGTCGATAAGCGCCGCCAGATAAGTTCTCCGATCTCCGACTCGCGCTTTCCTTACAGTTGGCCGCAGGAATGTCGGAAGACTCTTTCAAGAGCGTTTAACCGTTGTTCATGGCGGACGTGCAATGCTCTACGCCATCCCCGATTAAACCAGGAGTTTAAACGAGGAACTCGTCGCGGTGCCGTCCTTCTTCTGTTTCAAGGCGGGTCAGCCAGTTTGGTGGCTTGCCGCGACCCGACCAGGTTTCACCGTTGGGACCACGGTATTTGACGGCGACAGGTACCCGGATCTTGCCGGCAACCATTCCCATTGCCCCTGCCATCTTGAAGCCAAGGTCTGCCGCCGTCAGGCCGTACTCGGCAATCAATTGCTTAACCCGAGCGATCACTTCCGACAACTCTGCCTGCCGAGCGGCTTCTATCTGTTTTTCCAGGATCGCACGTTGTGCGAGTAGTTCCTGATAACTGGCCATACACTACTCCTTTGGGAAAATCGTCTTATACACCATAACCGGATGATTGCAACAGGCTGTCGGTTATTTGTCAAGTGCAATGACCGATTGCTCGCGTGGTCAATTTAAAGCCGTGGCGCCGAGGCTGCAGATATTCAGTTAATTTAGAAGAAAAACCGGATTTCATACCACTGCCATTGTGAGGTTATCGCCTCGAAACAAGGGACATAATGCCGAATAAGGTTGGAGTTAACGGGCATGACTTTCACTGGCCTCGATCATGAAAGTCATGATCATTTCCTTATTCCACGACCCCTCGGCAAGTGGAGAGGTAAAGTCGTGAGTCGCTGGCGCGACTTTCACATTAACATTCCGAATTGCTGTGCAGCCGTCGATAGCGGCCAGCATGGAAAATCAGTGGATCGGCGGCCTGGCCACGGGCAAAGCGCTGGACGCGACCCAGGAAAATAAGGTGGTCGCCGCCCGGATAATGCGCCTCGTGACTGCATTCAAACCACGCCGAGCAGCCTTCGATAAGGGGTACTCCGGCCAGCCCAGGCGTGAAGACGAGCGCATCGAAACGATCCTCGTCACGGCTGGCGAAACAGTTCGAGATGGCTTCCTGATTGGCGGCCAGGACATTGACGGCGTAATGGCCAGCGTGACGAAAGGCTGCGAGTCGGGGGGAGTCGCATGCGAGGCTCCACAGGATCAAGGGAGGGTCCAGGGAAACGGCGTTGAAGGAACTGATGGTGAGGCCGATCGGCTTGCCATCGGTGGCCAGTGTGGTCAGCACGGTGACGCCGGTGGCAAAGCTGCCGAGTGCGTCGCGAAAGTCGCGGCAGACCAGATCCCTATCCCTGGTGGCCTGTGCGTGACGGGTATTCCCGCCGGGCAGGTCGATCGCCGCTGCTTCCGGATTGTCCGGGGAGGAGTCAAGAGGGGCACGCATCAGGCGACCCGGATGTGTTGTGCAGGCGTGTCAAGATTCAACGTCGAACGTTGGTAAAATGATTCCCGAGTTCCCGAATTATTCTGCGCTGCCACTGATCCACCGGATACTGTACAAAACTCATGATTATCACCGGGCAGCTTTCATATGTCGAGACGATTCTGATGCAGTGCCATTTCTGTTTTCGCGCGCGGACATTTACCGAGACAGCTGCAGGGGTTTATCCGCGGTGCTTGTCGGCCACCGCTGGCATGACCTTGAGGCCGACATCGGTGGCACCGGTGTGCTTAGTCCATGGCTGACGCCTGGCCGGCGACCGGGCCGGGCTTCTCGATACGGGTGATTGCCTGGCAGAGGGTGCATGGCCGCCACGATCTGCCCTGGCAACAGACATTTGACCCGTACCGCATCTGGTTATCTGAAATCATGTTGCAGCAAACCCAGGTGCCGACCGTGATTCCTTATTACACGCGCTTTCTCGCACGTTTTCCCACGCTTGCAGCACTTGCCGAAGCTTCTCTCGAGAGTGTTCTCGAATTGTGGTCCGGGCTCGGCTATTACGCGCGTGCACGCAATCTGCACCGCTGCGCGCAAATTCTCGTTGCCGAGCGTGCGGGTCGGTTCTCCGCCGATCCCGGCGAAACCGCAGCATTGCCGGGAATCGGTCGCTCTACCGCGGCGGCGATCAGTGTTTTCGCCTTTGGTCGTCGAGCCACGGTTCTCGATGGTAACGTCAAACGCGTGCTGGCGCGTTGCTTCGGGGTTGCCAGTGGCGCGGCGCGGGACGAGCGCGCGCTGTGGGCGTTGGCCGAAACGCTGCTCCCGGAAAACGACATTGAGGCCTATACGCAAGGGATGATGGATCTCGGGGCGACCGTTTGCCGCCGTCACCATCCTGCCTGCGACGTTTGTCCGCTACAGGCCGCCTGCATTGCTCGCCGACAGGGCCGACAAGCCGAACTGCCCTCGCCAGCGCCGAGAAAAGTATTACCTGAACGGGTGAGCAGCGTCCTGCTGCTCAGCGACGGCTGTCGCGTGTTCCTCGAACGCCGCCCACCGAGTGGTCTCTGGGGAGGTTTGCTGAGCCTGCCCGAAGCGCTCAGCGAGTCGGCCGCAAGTTTTGCCCGGCGCCAGGGTTGCCGGTTGCTGGGCACGCAGGCGCTGTCGCCGATGACGCATGCGTTTACCCATTTCAGGCTGATCCTCCAGATACTGCGCTGCGATGTCGAAGTGATCAGCCTGCAGGTCAGGGAACACGGGTACGAGTGGCTGCTCCTGGACGATCTCGCTGGCGCAGCATTGCCGACGCCGATCAAGAAGCTGCTGCTGTCCCTCGGTCGCTGACACGGCTCGGTCCGCCTGCCTGAGCGAATCCTTGCCGGTCAGCGCCCACCCTGGTTCAGGAGTTGTTCGAAGGCATCGACGGGCAGGGGGCGGCTGAAGAGAAATCCCTGGTAGCCGTGGCAGCCATGGTCTTCAAGAAACTGGCGCTGCGCCTCGTTTTCGACCCCCTCGGCCAGCACCTTGAGACCGAGGCTGCTTCCCATGGTGACAATGGTTTGCGCGATCACCGCATCGCTCTGGTTGTCGGGGAGTCTGTTGACGAAGGCACGATCGATCTTGAGTTGGTCGAGCGGCAAACGGGTCAGGTAAGACAGAGACGAATAACCGGTGCCGAAGTCGTCCATCGAGAAGCTGACGCCGAGCTGCTTGATGACGTCCATTTTGGCGATCGTGTCGGCCACGTTGTCCAGCACCAGGCTCTCGGTCAGTTCGAGTTTCAGGCGCAGAGGGTCGGCGCCGCTGTATTCGATGACCTTTCGGAGTTGCTCGACGAAATCGGCCTGGCGGAACTGGCGTGCGCTGACATTGACCGCCAACTGTAAATCGCGTGTCCGCGCCTCGACGGACCAGGCCCGGAGTTGCGCGCAGGCGGTTTCCAGCACCCAGTGCCCGATCGGTACGATCAGCCCGGTATCTTCGGCAAGCGGGATGAATCGGTTGGGTGGGACCAGGCCGTGCTCAGGGTGCTGCCAGCGCAGCAGCGCCTCGGCAGCAACAATACGGCGCAGCTCATCGACCTGTGGCTGGTAATGCAGGATGAACTGGTTTTTCTGCAAAGCCATATGCAGATCTTCTTCCAGCTGTCGCCGGTCGCTGGCGGCCTGGTTCATACTCGCGGTAAAAAACTGCATGTTGTTGCGCCCGGCTGATTTGGCGTGATACATCGCCGCATCGGCATTGCGCATGAGGATGTCGACGCTCTCCCCATCGCCGGGGAACACGGCGATGCCGATGCTCGAGGTGGTGTGCAGTCTCTGTCCTTCGAGGTGGTAGGGTTGCGACAAGGTGGTGAGGATTTTGCTGGCGACTCGTTCGGCGGCGATGGCGTCAGCGCCGGTCAGGACGACGACGAACTCGTCGCCACCCAGGCGGGCCACCACATCGCTTTCGCGCACGCTCGCCATCAACCGTTTCGAAACTTCCAGCAGCAGCGAGTCGCCGACATGGTGACCCAGGGTATCGTTGATATTTTTGAAACGATCGAGATCGAGAAACATCACCGCCAGCGGACGGTGCTGGCTGTCACGTCGTGCCGCAGCCAGGGCCTGCTCAAGACGACCCTGCAAATTGGAGCGGTTGGGCAGATCGGTCAGGGTATCGAAATGCGCGAGGTGACTGATCCTTTCTTCGGCCGCTTTGCGTTCGGAAATATCGACGAAGCTGCCGATATAATGTTCGATATTCCCGTCGGATCCGCAGATGGTCGAGATCGACAGCCATTTCGGGTAGACGCTGCCGTCCTTGCGACGGTCCCAGATCTCGCCCTGCCAGTGGCCGGTTCTGTTGATCGACTGCCACATGGCGCGGTACGTTTCCGGAGGCGAGAGCCCTGATGATAGCCGGCGCGGGTTCTCGCCGCGTACCTCATCGGCGGCATATCCGGTGAGGCGACAGAAGGCCTTGTTGACCTCCAGGATGCGGTTGTCGCGGTCGTTGACCATGATCGCCTCGGCGCTGTGTTCGAAGACTCCGGCCAGCAGACGCAGGCGGGTTTCCGTGACGTGACGATCACTGATGTCTTCCTTCACGGCAAGGTAATGGGTGACTTCGCCGTGATCGCCAAAAACCGGTGAAATGCTCGTCTGTTCCCAGAACAATTCGCCGTTCTTACGCCGGTTGTGCAGAATTCCGTTCCATACCTTACCTTCGAGCAGGGTTTGCCACAGTTGCTGATAGGTCTCGGGAGGGGTTTCACCGGATTTCAGGAAGCGCGTGTTCTGGCCAATAGCTTCGCTCCGGGAAAAGCCCGTCATCTGGGTAAAGCTGGGATTGACGTACTCGATCTCGCCATTGCGACTGGTGATGACAATGGCCACCGGACTATACTCGACCGCCTGCAGCAGAAGCCGCGATACCTGTTCGGCCTGCCGGTGTTCAGAGACGTCGGCGAGCACGACGGCAATGATCGGCGTTTCGCCGGCGGCGTTGTGGACGACAAACAGGGTGTGTATGGCCGGGATGCTGCGCTTGCCCAGCGAAGACAATTCCAGCTCGCCTGTCCACTGGCCTGTCTGGAGAACTGCCGGCAGGACTTCCTCCCGTAATTTTCGGCGGTTTTCTCCGGTATAGAAATGATTGAACGAATAATCGTGGTACACGGCGTTCGCCGGCAGATCGAGCAAGCGGAGCAGCTCCGGGTTGGCATAGGTGATGGTCCCGTCGGGATGCGTCATGCCAATGCCCTGGCCGGCGTTTTCTACCAGGCGTTCGAATATCTGGAGTCGCTTGCCGTTGTCGCGTTGTTGCCGTTCGCTGTCGACCAGGTTGGCGACGACCTGTGCCTCGCGTGTTTCGCTCCGCCACAGACGCAGCAGCAGTGCGGCGAATAGCGCGAGCAACAGGAAACCGCAAGCGCCCACCACCAGTGCACGTGTTCGCCAGCCAGCGAGGACGTCGTCGAAGCTGACGCCGATGATGAAATAGAAAGGGTAGTGTTCGAGCCGGTGAAAGCTGTAAATCCGCTGTATGCCGTCGGTCTGGGAGGCAAAGTGCAAGGTTCCCGTCCTGTCGCCGCGGGCCATCGGTGGTCGAAGCGGATGATCCGGATCGAGTTCCTGGTTCATCCTGCCTGGCACCGACGGCCAGCGCACGACCTGTCGGTGGTCGTCGCTGCGTCGAAACGAGATGACGCCATTGCTGCCGACATCGACCGAGCGAAAGATCTCCACCTGGCGATCCAGGTCGAGCACCGCGGTGACGATGCCAAGAAACCCACTCTGCGGGTCCTGCAGTGCACGGGCGATGATCAAGCTGGGCCGTCCGGTGGCGCGCGAAATGATCACTTCGGAGAACAGCAGGCCGGACTGCGGTCGGTTTTGCAGGGAGCGAAAGTAAGCCCGATCGGCGACATTGGCGGGTAGCGTATGGGGTCCGTTCGAGCTGTACAGCAGATCGCCGTTGCGGTCGAAAATCCGCAGACCGGCCAGCTCATCGAAATGTAGCAGGTGCGCGTCGAGTGCCTCGCCCAGCTGCGCCGCGTAGCTGGCTGACACTGGCCGGGCCAGAGCCTGCGCCGGGAGGCTACGGCTTAATCCTTGCAGGATGGCATCGGTACGACGCAGCGTGGCGTCCAGTCGCATTTCGAAGATCGCCGCGTAATTGCGGGTTTGGGTTTCGGCATCGACGATTTGCTCCTGGTAGCTCAACCATAGTTGGTAAGCCAGCAGTTGCAGGACGCAGAAGACAAGGAAGCCAAGGCCAAGCAGCAACGTTCGGCGCTGCCTTCGGTCGGTGATGGGTGCTTTTTCCGTGATCATCTGGGAATACTGCAAGACTTTGCCGTTGAAGGCAAGGATGCGCCCAGGGAGTGATCGGTTTGCGGGTGGACGCGAATCTCCTGTCCGCTCAGGAAACGTGAGTAGGTGGCGGCGCGGCGCCGATCCTGCCGATCGCCCAGCGTCCAAAGCCAACGCCACAGGCCAGTGTGAGGAATGCTGCCGTCCAGCCGGCCTGCAGGCTGCGGCCGAAGGCATCAAGGGCGACGCCAAAGGCGATCGGTCCGATGCAGGCGCCGGCAAAGCCGATAGACGAGTACAGGGCGAGCGCAGTGCCGCGTTTTTCGGGTGAGGTTTCGGTGAGCAGGCCGGCCGTCAACGCGGCCGAATCGAGATTCATGCTCGCCGCGTAAACCAGCAGCAAGGGCACCAACACGCGGCCCGACTGGCTACCCGAGAAGCCGACGACAACCGCCAGAACGCCGGACAAAGGCATTACGGCCTGTAGCCAGCGACCGCGTCCCCAGTGCTGCGCGCCTTCGTTGCCGAGAATGCTGGCGGGGACCGCGAGAAAGGTGGCCAGCGCGGCAATCAATCCCGGCATCGCCGTCCAGGAATCGGGCGTTCGGGCATGCGTCCAGGTCAGGTAGGCGACCAGCCAGGCCCGGAAGCCGAAGAGTTCCCAGTTGTGACCGAAATAGCCGCCACAGAAAGCCAGGATGCGTCGATCACCCAGGACGCTTCGCCAGTGGCTGTGCCCGACCGGCATCGCTGCCAGCGGTTTGCCCGGTGCGATGCCACACCAGACCAGCAGCATCGACAGTGCCGCACAAACCGCCGCGATGGCGAACAGCCCGGGCCATGGCAGCCGTTCCTGGAGCAGTCCGATCCAGAGATACGACAGCCCGGCGCCGACACCGAACGTGGCAGTATAGAACGCGGTGCCCCGTGCTTGTACAGCGACCGGCAGCCGGTCCGTCAGCGCCTTGAGACCCGGCATGTAGGTTCCGGCCAGACCCAGACCAGCCAGCCACCACCAGCACAGGCCACTTGCCAGACCGTCGGCGAAGCTCGCGAAGCCGGCCAGGGCGAGCGCGCTCACGGTTGCGCCGGCCAGGTAGATGCGCCGCGCGTCGATGCGATCGGTCAGGCTGACCAGTACAGGGACGGCGAGGATGTAGCCGAGGAAAAAAATGCCGCCCAGCCAGCCGCCAGCGGTCGCCGACAAGGACCAGCGTTGCGAAAGTTGTGGCAAGAGCGACGGCACCAGCGCAAAGCCGGCCATCAGCAATGCCTCGGCGATGCAGAAAGTGAGGACCAGCACGGCCGAAGAGGGTTGGCCAGTCATCGTTCAACAGGTGGGGAGGTCATGGGGCAGTCGGCGCCTCTCCCCAGCGTGGCATCAGCGCATGGCGTACCTGCAGCTGGTCAAGAATGCGCGCCACCACGAAATCGACGAGGTCCCCGACTCGCTGTGGATGGTGATAAAAGCCCGGGCTGGGAGGCAGGATCACGGCTCCCGCCCGTGCCAGACGCAACATGTTTTCGAGATGTATCACCGACAGTGGTGTCTCACGTGGCACCAGAATCAGCTTGCGGCCTTCCTTGAGGACCACGTCGGCAGCCCGTTCGATCAACTTGCTGGCCAGCCCCTGGGCGATCGCCGCGAGGGTCCCCAGCGAACACGGACAGATCACCATGGCATCAGGCGGGTTGGAGCCACTGGCGAGCGGCGCGAACCATTCTTCGCGCCCGTAGACCTCGAGTTGGCCCGGCAAGCCGGGGTAGCGTTCCTCCAGGCCGGCCCGTGCCTCGCTGGCACGGGCCGGCAAGTCGAGCCCCATCTCCTGCCGGGCGACGATCTGCGCGACCTGAGAGTAAAGGAGCTGAACCCGGCAGCCGGCGGCGAGCAGGCATTCGAGCAAGCGCACGCCATAGGGCATGCCGGAGGCGCCGGTGAAGGCCAGGCAGACGGTTTCAGGCATGGTCGATCTCGGGTTGTTGGGCTGGCAATTCTTCGAGCAGACGTGCCGCAATCAGGCCGTTGATGATCCCGAAGGCGAGTGCCGCCACTGCAAAGAAAGGGACTAGCAGGAACAGGCCATTATGGGGAACCAGCCACAGCCGGGCCAGCAGCAGTTGCCCGCTGATATGGGCAAAGGCTGCCAGGATGCTCCAGCTGACTGGCCCGAAGCAGCGCTGGGGCAGGCGCACGGCAATCGCCAGCGTCAGCAGGCTACACAGCGCGCCGCTAAGGCTCATGAAAAATCCGGGTGACAGAAAGTAGCCCAGTAGCAGGCTGCCGGCGAAGATACGCAGGCCGCTCACCCAGGCAGCAGCAGCCCAGCCATAGCGCGCCAGAACGATCAGCGTGACGATATTCGCGAGACCGGGTTTGACGCCTGGCAGGGGCATCGGAATGGCCGCGTCGATCAGGGACAGACCGATCGCCGCCGTCGCCAGCCGCGCGATGCGGTGGTCCTCGGGCGTCGTGTGCAGCGTGACCAGCCGCTGGCGATCAGGTATCACTAGCCATCGTCACGGTGCCTGTCCGGTGCCGCGGCACGCTCAAGGTTCCGATATGGCGCGGCCGCGCGAGATGAAAGCGACCGAATAGCCTGCCTGAAACTTGGAATGCAGGGCCTCTATGGTTGGTGGCGAGACGGGTGTGGCTGCCTCCCACTTGATCGCATAATTGGCTCCGGAACCGCCGGCGTTCTCGCGAAGTTCGACGAACAGTTCGAAGGTACCAAACGGAGGAATTACCCTGGGGGTCGGTACCGAGTTGCGAATCAGGGCGCCCTCGGTATTGTAGTAAGGCGCCGCGACGACCCGGATCGGGTGGCTGGGGTCGGTATTGCGGACGCTGACCATGACCGACAACAGGGTGTTGTCGGGACGGCCCGAAGAGGACACATTGCCATGCCGAATCTCGGAGTAGATCGGCACGTAGACTGTTTGCCCGCGGGTAGGTGGTTCGATTCCTTCGGCGAGTGCAGAGCTCATCGCGCAGGCGAGGGTCAGCGTGACTGCCAGCCAGCAGCGGCCAACAGAAGTAAAGCGGCGGAAGAACGAGGAGGTGGCATTCATGACAGGCTCCTTGGAGGGGATCGTCGGATCGGCGATACCGGGGTACAACCCGGCATCATCCGACAGGGGAGAGGAACGGTGTGAGATCTCAGATGAGTCGAACGCAGATCTCGTCGACGCCAGCGACGCCGGCCTCCAGCACATCGCCACGCCGCACCGTCGAGACGCCTGCGGGGGTGCCGGTGAAAATCAGGTCTCCCGCGGCGAGAATCACGTAGGTCGACAGGTTGGCGATGACTTCTGCGACTTTCCACGACATCTGTTCGAGGTCGCCATTCTGTCGCAGTTGGCCATTGACCTTGAGCCAGATCGAACCGCGTGCCGGATGTCCGACGGTCGCGAGGGGATGGATCGCAGTGATTGGCGCACTCTGGTCGAACCCTTTGCCCATGTCCCAGGGATGGCCCTTGTTCTTGGCAAGTAGCTGCAGGTCGCGCCGGGTCAGATCGAGACCGACTGCGTAGCCGTAGACGCAGTCAAGCGCCTGAGCCGGGTCGATATTGGCGCCACCTGCAGCCAGTGCAACGACCAGTTCGACCTCGTGCTGAAGGTTGTCGGTGGCTGGTGGATAGGCGACCTCACCGCCGCCCTGCACCAGCGTATCGGCGGGCTTGCTGAAGAAGAAAGGGGGTTCGCGGCGATCGGCGCCCATCTCCGCGGCATGATCGGCGTAATTGCGGCCGACGCAGTAGACTCTGCGGACCGGGAACAGAGTGTTGCCGCCGGCAACGGGAACGCTGGCCGGAGGGGGGGGTGGAAAGACGTAGTTCATGGCAGCTCCTTGCGGTGATTCAGACCGGGTTGTCGATGTCGACGAATTGACAGTCAAGGCCGAAACGTTCGGCCAGATGAGCGGCCAGTGCCTGCACGCCAAAGCGTTCGCTGGCGTGGTGACCGGCGGCAAGGTAGGCGACGCCGGACTCGCGTGCAAGATGCACGGTCTGCTCGGCGATCTCGCCGCTCAGGTAGAGATCGACGCCGAGCGTGATGGCCTGTTCGAACAATCCCTGTGCTGCGCCGGAACACCATCCGACGCGGCTGACCAGGCGATCGCCGTCACCGATCAGCAGCGGCGGGCGCTGCAACTCGCGGCCAACACGATCGACGATCGCCGAGATGGGGGTCGGGTATTCCAGGGTGCCCAGCCAGCCGACGTCTTGCTCGCCAAAACGAGCGTTCGGGGTCCAGCCGAGTCGTCTGGCCAGTTGTGCATTGTTCCCGAATTCCGGGTGGCCATCGAGTGGCAGATGATAGGCGATCAGGTTGATGTCGTGCTGGAGCAGCGTTTGCAGGCGCGTTTTCCGCAGGCCGGTGACACGACCCTCTTCGCCGCGCCAGAACCAGCCATGATGGACCAGGAGAGCGTCAGCGCCACGCTCGACAGCTGCATCGAGCAGCGCCTGGCTGGCCGTGACGCCGGCGATCAGGCGCCTGACTTCGGGGCGTCCTTCCACTTGCAGGCCGTTTGGGCAATAATCCCGGAAACGCCCTGGTTCCAGCAATTGCTCCAGGTAGCGTGTCAATTCTTGGCATTTCATTTACTGGCTCCGATTTCGCCCATGCGCAGGCTCTGGTTGATTTTTGCACAAACGGTGACGGTCAGTCTCGCCGTTCTCTTCGTGGTGAGCACGCTCAAGCCGGAGTGGCTGGACAAACCATCTCCGGCCAATGCGAATGTCGTGGCCCTGCAGGAGTCGGCCGTCGTGACCAATGCTCCGGCTACCACCCCAACCTCGTTCCGCGACGCGGCGAAGAAGGCGCTGCCGTCGGTCGTGCATATCTTTACCTCTCAGAAAATCAGGACGCGGCGTAATCCCTTGTTTGACGACCCGGTCTTCCGGCACTTTTTTGGGGACAACCCCGCAGGTGACGCGCCCAGGACTTCCGGGCTGGGTTCGGGGGTCATTGTCAGCCCTAACGGCTATATTCTCACGAACTTTCATGTGGTCGAAGCGGCAGACCAGATCGAGATCGCCCTCAGCGATGGCCGCAACCTCAACGCTCGCTTGGTGGGCAGTGATCCCGAGTCCGACCTCGCAGTCTTGCAGATTACCGAACACAACGGCAAGGAACTGCTGCTGCCGGCAATTACCCTGGGCCAGATGGACAACCTTGTGGTGGGAGACGTTGCGCTGGCCATTGGCAACCCTTTTGGCGTGGGCCAGACGGTGACCATGGGGATCATCTCCGCACTGGGTCGCTCGCATCTCGGAATCAATACCTTCGAGAACTTCATCCAGACCGACGCGGCGATCAACCCCGGCAATTCGGGGGGCGCGCTGGTGGACAGCCAGGGCAACCTGATCGGCATCAATACGGCCATCTACTCGCGCTCGGGCGGCTCGTTGGGGATCGGTTTTGCGATTCCGATCTCGATTGCCAGGAACGTCATGGAGCAGATCATCCAGACCGGTACCGTGACCCGCGGCTGGATCGGCGTCGAGGCTCAGGAAATCAGCGTCGACCTGGCAGAGTCCTTCGGCCTGCCGGATACCAACGGCGCCCTGATTGCCGGCGTCCTGCGCGGCAGTCCGGCCGATGCGGGCGGGATCAAACCGGGAGACATCCTGCTCGCCGTGGACGGACGGGAGGTCAAGGATCCGCAGGGTATGCTCGACCTGATCGCCGCACAGAAGCCTGGCGAAACGATTTCCTTCCGATTGCGCCGTCAGAACAACGTACTCGATACTGCTGTCAAGATCGGCAAGCGGGCGCCACCGCGCCGCGAGCGCGAGTAATTGGGGTCGTCGATGTGCCAGTTACTGGCCATGAACTGCAATGTCCCGACCGACATCTGCTTTTCCTTTGCCGGATTTCAAGCGCGCGGCGGCGCCACCGATGTCCATGTTGACGGATGGGGAATCGCTTTCTTCGAGGGGCGCGGCACGCGCGTTTTTCTCGACCCGCAACCGTCCTGCGTGTCGCCGGTTGCCGAACTGGTGCGCAGCTATCCGATTCATTCCAAAAACGTTATCGCCCACATCCGCAAGGCGACCCAGGGAGGGGTTGCCCTAGAGAACACGCATCCCTTCATGCGCGAGCTGTGGGGACGTTACTGGATTTTCGCCCATAACGGCAATCTGCCGGATTTTTCGCCGCAACTCGATGGCAGCTTTACTCCGGTTGGCCAGACCGATAGCGAACGTGCCTTTTGCTGGCTGCTGCAGAACCTGCGTCAGCGCTTTGGCTGCCGGTCACCGAGTCAGACCCGGCTGTTCGACGCGCTCCATCAACTCACCCTTGATCTCGGCGCGCGCGGCGCATGCAACTATCTGCTGTCGAATGGCGACTGTCTGTTTGCCCACTGTTCCACCCAGCTCAGCTACATCATCCGCCAGGCGCCGTTTACCGTTGCGCATCTGCGCGATCAGGATCTGAGTATCGATTTCAGCGATGTCACGACTCCCGATGATCGTGTCGCGGTCATCGCCACCGTGCCGCTGACCGACAACGAGTGCTGGACGACAATGCCGAACGGCAGTCTGTGGCTTTTTGCCGAGGGGAGGCCGGTCAGGCATCAACTGACCATTGCCGGGCCGGCAAAAACGCCTGCCTGAGCAATGTCGGCCAGCAGCGGGATCAGGCCTCTGGCTTGCGGTCAGTGTTCTGCTGCGCGCCGAGATCCTTGATCGCCGCATCCATCTCCTGGGCAGACAGGGGTGTCCAGTCGGCTGCAGGACTGTGCGGGGCTTTCGGGGTAGGCGGATCCATCGGCGTGGCGTGTGCCGAGCGCTGGCCGACAAATCGCGCGAGGAACAGCCCCAGTTCGAAAAGCAGGCAGAGCGGAATCGCCATCATCAACTGTGAAATCACGTCGGGCGGTGTGAACACGGCGCCCACGACGAAGGCACCGACGATCATGTAAGGACGCCATTCCCTGAGTTTGGCGACATCGACGATCCCGGCGTAGACCATCACCACCACGACTACCGGGACCTCGAAGGTCACTCCGAAAGCGACGAAAGTCGTGAGTACGAAAGAGAGGTACTTCTCGATGTCGGTCATCCAGGCGACACCCTCGGGGGCTACCTGTGACATGAACCCGAAGACGGTGGGAAAGACCAGGAAATAGGCGAAAGCCATGCCGACAAAGAACAGCAGCACACTTGCGGTCACCAGCGGCAGCGCCAGCCGCTTCTCATGGGCATACAGGCCCGGCGCGACGAAAGCCCAAACCTGATAGAGCACGTAGGGCAGGGCGATCAGGAAGGCAAGCATCAGTGCCACTTTCATCGGCACCAGGAAAATGCCGATCACATCGGTCGCAATCATCTGGCCGCCTTGCGGCAGGGTTGCCAGCAAGGGCTGCGCCAATAGCGCATAGAGCTCCTTGGCCCAGGGGAAAAGGCAGATGAAGACGATGCCGATGGCGATCAGCGCCCGGATCAGACGGTCGCGCAACTCGATCAGGTGCGAAAGGAAAGAATCTTCGGGTGGCTGCATCTCTCGATCAGACCGTTCGCTGCGACTGCTCTGGGTTGGCGGCAGGCACTGCAGCAGCGCTCGCCGGTGGCAGAGCATGGCTGGTCGCCGGGGATGGCGCCGTTGGTGCTGCCGGCTGTTCGAGCGCCGCCATGGGCTGCAGGTCACCACGGAGGGTTTGCTCCGTCTGGCTGAGCGCTTGCTTGGCAGCGCTCATTTCGGTGGTCAGACTCTGCTCGACGCTGCGTGCCGACTCCTGGAGTTCGCTCTGCAGTTTCTTCAGTTCCTCAAGCTGTATTTCACGGTTGATGTCGGATTTCACGTCATTGACGTAACGCTGCAGACGGCCGAGCATGTGCCCGGCCGTACGGGCTACCTTGGGCAGTCTTTCAGGACCAATCACCACCAGTGCGACGATGGCGATGACGATCATTTCGGAAAAGCCGATATCGAACATGGGTGGCTAGCTTCTGGTTTTCTCCCTGATCTCACCTTCGATGGTGTGACCCGTACCAACCTGCTGGGGCGGTTGTTGAGGGGGTGGGGGAGGCGAAACAGGTGGCATTGCGGCGGGCTGGGCCTCAGCGGCCTTGTCCTCTGCAGTCGCGTCTTTGATGCCGTCCTTGAAGCCCTTGACCGCGCCACCGAGATCGGATCCAAGGCTACGCAGCTTCTTGGTCCCAAAAACCAACAGAACGATGATCAGAACGATCAACCAATGCCAGATGCTGAAAGAGCCCATGTCAGGCCTCCATGAAGGTGAAATCGGGTGCAACGCCAGCGAGCTCGGCGCTACCCCCCGCCGCCGTGGTCAGATGCGTTTGAGCATCGGCCCGACTGGCTCCGGTCCGCCAACGATATGTGCATGCAGATGCTGCACTTCCTGATGGCCGATCCGTCCGGTATTGATGATCACCCGGAAGCCATCCGGGCTGCCCTGCTCGCTTGCCAGGCGATTGGCGATGGCGAGCATCCTGCCGAGCACCGGCACGTCGGCCTCGGTGGCCGTCGCCAGCGAGGTGATGTGACGTCTGGGGATGACCAGCAGATGTACCGGACGAGCCGGGTTGATATCGTGAAAGGCCAGAATCTCGTCGTCTTCATGAACCTTGCGCGCGGGAATCTGGCCCCCTGCGATCTTGCAGAACAAGCAGTTTTCCATGTTTTCAGCCCTTTCGTGATTTCTTCTCGTCGATTCCCGAGATTCCCTCACGCCGACGCATCTCCTGCAGTACATCCTCGATCGACAGGCCATAGAAAGCGAGCAGCACCATCATGTGATAGAGCACGTCGGCGGATTCCCAGACCACATGCAGGCGGTTGCCCTCCTTGCCGGCCATGATCAGTTCGGCAGTTTCTTCGCCGATCTTCTTCAGGATCGCGTCCGGTCCCTTGGCCATCAACTGCGCTGTGTAGGAAGTTTCCGGGTCGGCCTTGCGGCGTTCAAGCAGTGTTTCCGAGATCCGGTGCAACATATCCATGTTCATTTGCCGTAAATGTCCTCAGGGTTCTTGATCACTGGGTCGACCGCAACCCAGGAGTCACCCTGCAGTTGATAAAAAAAGCAGCTGGTTCGGCCCGTATGGCAGGCAATACCGCCTGCCTGGTCGATGGACAGCAGCAACACATCGCCGTCGCAGTCGGTGCGCAGCGACCGCACTCGTTGCGTATGGCCGGACTCTTCGCCCTTGCGCCACAGACGCTGTCGCGAACGCGACCAGTATACAGCGCTCCCGGTGTTCATCGTCTCCTGCAATGATTGCCGATTCATGAAGGCAAACATCAGGACTCGACCGCTGCTGGCGTCTTGTGCAATGGTGGGAATCATACCCCGCTCATCCCATTTCAGTGCGTCGAGCCACTGCAGGCCGGGATCGAGATCACTCACAGACGAACCTCGATGCCCCGCTTGTGCAGGTATGCCTTGGCCTGGTGAACCGTATATTCACCAAAATGGAAGATGCTCGCGGCCAGGACGGCGTCGGCTCGGCCTTCAGAAACGCCGGCCGCGAGATGCTCTAGATTGCCGACGCCACCGCTGGCAATCACCGGGAGATCGACGGCATCGGAGACCGCGCGCGTCAGCGGCAGATCGAAACCGTTCCTGGTGCCGTCACGATCCATACTGGTGAGCAGGATCTCGCCGGCACCGAGTTGCTGAACGCGGCGAGCCCAGGCGACGGCGTCGATACCGGTGTTCCTGCGTCCCCCGTGCGTGAATACCTGCCAGACCCCCGGTGCCGACTGCTTCGCGTCGATGGCCACGACAATGCATTGATTCCCAACCTTGGCAGATGCTTCGGCAATGAGATCCGGATTCTCGACGGCTGCGGTGTTCATGCTGACTTTGTCGGCGCCGGCATTCAGAAGGCGCCGTACATCGGCAACCGAACGGACGCCGCCGCCCACCGTCAATGGAATGAATACCTGTGCCGCACAGGCTTCGACGATGTGCAGGATAATGTCGCGCTGGTCCGAGGAAGCGGTGATATCGAGGAAGGTGACTTCGTCGGCGCCCTGCTCGTCGTAACGGCGTGCGATTTCGACGGGATCACCGGCATCACGCAAGTCAACGAAGTTGGTGCCCTTGACGACCCGGCCGGCAGTGACGTCAAGACAGGGGATGATGCGTTTGGCGAGGCCCAAGGTCAGCTACCGCCCCGAGCTTGCCAGGAGGAGAAGACGGTCATGGCTTTGCGGCACGGTCTGCGGTGGCCTGTGCCACAGCAAAATCAAGCGATCCATCGTAGATCGCGCGACCGGCGATGGCGGCGCTAATGCCTTCCTCTTCGACCGCGCAAAGCCGTTGGATGTCGTCGAGGCTAGACAGACCGCCACTGGCGATGACCGGAATCAACAGGGCCTGAGCGAGCTTCACCGTAGCCGCAATATTGATTCCCGAAAGCATGCCGTCACGGCCGATGTCGGTATAGATGATGGCCTCGACCCCATAGTCCTCGTACTTCTTCGCCAGGTCGATGACATCGTGACCGGTCATTTTTGACCAGCCATCAACCGCCACCTTGCCGTCTCTGGCATCGAGACCGACGATGATGTGGCCGGGAAAGGCGCCGCAGGCGTCGTGCAGAAAGCCAGGATTCTTCACCGCGGCAGTACCGATGATCACGTAACTGACACCGTCGTCCAGGCAACGCTCGATGGTGTCGAGATCGCGGATGCCGCCGCCGAGTTGCACGGGAATGTCATCACCGACGGCCTGCACGATTTCCTTGATCGCTTTCTCGTTTTTCGGCTTGCCGGCAAAAGCGCCGTCGAGGTCCACCACGTGCAGGCGGCGCGCGCCCTGCGCCAGCCAGTGGCGAGCCTGTTCGCCAGGGGAATCGGAGAAGACCGTAACCTGGTTCATCAGGCCTTGCTTGAGACGGACGCACTGTCCCTGTTTCAGGTCAATCGCGGGAATGATCAGCATCTTGAAAGAAGATAAAGGTGGGTTGAGACAAGTAAGTAAATCGTCTGCAGTTGATCAGGGTTTCCAGGCGACGAAGTTGGCCAGCATGGCGAGGCCCGCCAGGGCACTTTTTTCCGGGTGGCACTGAATGGCGAAGATATTATCCTGCGCCACTGCACTGGTAAAGGGGAGGCCATAATCGGTGCTCCCAACAACGCAGGCGTCGTCGGCCGGGGCAACGAAATAGCTGTGGACGAAATAGAAGCGTGTGCCATTGGCAATGCCCTTCCACAGGGGATGCCCCCTGACCTGTCGGACCTGATTCCAGCCCATGTGCGGTACCTTGAGGCGGTTGCCGGCTGCATCGACCATGTGCTCGGCAGGAAAGCGGCGAACCTTGCCAGCGATCACGCCAAGTCCTGGCACATCGCCTTCCTCGCTGTGCTCAAAGAGCATCTGCTGGCCAATGCAGATGCCGAGAAAGGGCTTGTTGCGTGCAGCTTCGATCACCGCCGACCGCAATCCACGCGCCTCGATCTCGCGCATGCAGTCGGGCATTGCCCCCTGACCGGGGAAGACCACGCGCTCGGCGTTGCTGACTACCGCCGGGTCAGCCGAGACCAGCACTGCACGTCCGTCGGCGACATGCACCAGCGCTTGCCAGACCGAGCGCAGGTTACCCATGCCGTAATCGACCACAACGATCGCACCCTGGCCATCATCCTTGGCTGTATTGTCGGCCAACATTACAGTGAGCCCTTGGTCGAGGGAATGATACCGCCGGCGCGCGGGTCTTCCTCAACGGCCATACGCAGCGCGCGACCGAAAGCCTTGAACACCGTTTCCGCCTGGTGGTGCGCGTTGTCGCCGCGCAGATTGTCGATATGTAGTGTCAGCAAGGCGTGATTGACCAGGCCCTGGAAAAATTCGTGTACCAGATCGACGTCAAAAGCGCCAATCATGGCCCTCCGAAAATCGACATGGAACTCGAGGCCCGGTCGGCCGGAGAGATCGACCACGACTCGAGACAGCGCTTCGTCGAGCGGTACATAGGCGTGCCCATAACGGCGCAGGCCCTTCTTGTCGCCGAGGGCACTGGCCAGTGCCTGCCCGATCGTGATGCCGATATCCTCGACGGTGTGGTGGGCGTCGATATGCAGGTCGCCGGCGGCCGCAACTTCGAGGTCGATCAGCCCGTGACGGGAAATCTGTTCAAGCATGTGGTCGAGGAAAGGCACTCCGGTCGCGAAGCTGCCGCGGCCACTGCCGTCAAGGTTCAGTCGAACGGTGATCCGGGTTTCGAGCGTATTCCTGGAAACTTCTGCTTGCCGCATCGGGTACCATTGCCGGGTGGCAGTTCGGGTCTGGAAAAGGTTCAGCCTGCTGCTGCGAACCGCAGGCCGATCATCAGCTTCGATCGACCGGTACGCATGATACCATTTCACGCTTCGCATGCATCCCGAACGGTCATGACTTTTCCGGGCATTCCCTGAATAGTTAGGTAGTCATGGCCTTTTCTACTCCCTTCCCCTCTCCCGCGAGTGGAGAGGGGAGGATTCGTGGTCGCATACGCGACTTTCACATTAACCGGGCAGCCTTTCATGAGTCGCTACTGGAGTTCTCTCGTTCACCGCCTGATGCCCTATGTTCCGGGCGAGCAGCCCAGGCTGCCAAACCTTGTCAAGCTGAACACCAACGAAAACCCTTATCCGCCCTCGCCGCGTGTCGATGCTGCGATTGCCGAAGAAATGGCGAATGGCGGCGAGTCGCTGCGGCTCTACCCGGATCCCGGCGCCGAGCGCCTCAAGGCGGCGATTGCGATCCGCTACATGCAGTTCGGCATCACACCGCAACAGATCTTCGTCGGTAACGGTTCCGACGAAGTACTGGCGCATGTCTTCATGGCGTTGCTCAAACACGAGTTGCCGATTTTCTTCCCGGATATCACTTACAGCTTCTACCCGGTCTACTGTGGCCTGTACGAAATCGCCCATGTGGCCGTCCCGCTCGACGAGAATTTCGAAATCCGCTGCGAAGATTACGCGGCAGCAAACGGCGGCATCATTTTCCCGAACCCGAATGCGCCGACGGGTCGTCTGCTGCCACTCTCGGCCATCGAGCGTCTGCTCCTGACGCATCACCGATCGGTCGTCGTCATCGATGAGGCTTACATCGACTTCGGCGGCGAGTCGGCGCTTGCGCTGGTCAATCAGCACCCGAATCTGCTGGTCGTGCACACCCTTTCGAAGTCGCGTTCGCTGGCCGGGCTGCGCGTCGGCTACGCGGTCGGCCATCACGACCTGATCGAGGCGCTCGAAAGAGTCAAGAACAGTTTCAATTCCTACCCGCTCGATCGGCTGGCGATTGCCGGTGCAGTCGCTGCCATCGGCGATCAGGAGCACTTTGAAATCACCCGGCAGGCCGTCATCAGCAGTCGCGAGGCCCTGCGCAGTACCTTGCTGCGGCTGGGTTTCGAAGTCCAGCCTTCGGCAGCCAATTTCATTTTTGCCCGTCACCCGCAGCATGACGCCGGTCAGCTCGCCGCGGCACTGCGCCAACGAGGCATCATCGTTCGTCATTTCAGGCTGCCGCGGATCGACCAGTATCTGCGGATCACGATCGGCACCGACGCACAATGCGCACTATTGGTCAAGGCTCTGGCCGAGATCGTGGGCGAATCAATCCTGATTGCTTGAGCTGTCGCAAGGAGAGCCAGGTGGCTGAAGAAAGCCCGTTCAAGGGACAGACCGGCTGGCGGCGGATTTGGAACGCATTCCACTATTCGCGGGCAGGTCTGTACGCGGCCTATTGTTCAGAAAACGCCTTTCGGCAGGAGGTACTGCTCGCCACGTTGCTGGTCCCGCTGGCTTTCCTCCTGTCGCCGAACGGGCTCGGGCTGGCACTGATGATCGGCAGTTTGCTGCTGGTGCTGATCGTCGAATTGCTCAATTCAGCGATCGAGGCGACGGTCGACCGGATTTCGCTGGATCGGCACCCGCTGGCCAAGCGTGCCAAGGACATCGGCAGCGCAGCGGTGCTGCTGGCCTTGCTCAACGTTCCGGTCATCTGGGCTTGCGTCTTGTTTGGGTGAGTCGGGTGCCGGGGGGTACCGCACTTGCTAGGGGCGTTGCCTCCACCGGTCTCAAGCGATGCGGTGCAGATGAATCAGCGCCGAGATCTTGGCCCCCAGCCAGCCGAGCGCAGCGCCGATCGCGGCTAGGGCGACGACATCGCCGGCCGACAGGCCTTGCAGGGCGAAGCTGGCGCCATAGAGCCGCGTCAGTTCGGCCACCGGTGGCGACAGCAGGCGTAGACCGGCGCTCACCAGCAGGGCGGCGCAGAGTCCGCCGAGAGCGCCCTGCAGCATGCCGAAATAGTGGAGCGGGCGCTGGATGTAGGTATCGGTGGCCCCGATCAGTTTGGCCACCTCGATCTCCGCAGCCTGAGCGAGGATTTGCAGGCGAATGGTGTTGAAAGTGATGGTCACCAAGGCGCCAGCAAACAGCGCGCCAAGCATCATGACGACCCGCTCGCCGAGGCGGAGCAGCGCATCGAAACGCTTGACCCAGGCCGAGTCGAGCTGGACATGCGCAACTTTTGGCCAGGAGGCAAAGGTTCTGGCCAAGTCTTCGAGGGCCTCCGGTCGGGTGTCTCCCGGGGTGACGACAAAAGCGTCAGGCAGCGGATTCCGTGGCAGACTGGCGATGATCTCGGTCATCCCTTCAGCCGCCTGCAGGCGCTTCAAAGCCTCCTCGCGCGGCACGAAACGCCAGCCTCCGGATCGGTTTTCCTGCAGGCGCGACTCGATGTCGCTGATCTCGCGTTTGCCGGCGTCGAGGGCCAGGAAAATGCTGATCTGTTGTACGTTGGGGGTGTCGCCGGTGAGCTTGCGGAGGTTGTCGAGGGTCAGCCAGCCAGCGGTCGGCAGGGTCAGCGCGACGCCGATCACCAGCAGCGACAGCAGCGAATTGAGCGGTGCCGCGCTCAGCCGTCGCAAGGCATCGCGCAGCGCCGCCAGGTGCTGGGCGAGCCAGGATCTCACGGCGTGACACCGCAGCTGGCTGGTTCGCGCTCTTCGCTCATCGCGCCTTGGGCGAGGCGGAGAACGCGCGGTTGCAGGTGGGGCAGCAGCAAGGGGTCATGAGTGGCAATGAGCACGGTCACGCCAACCTGCTGGAAGGAACGGAAGATTTCGAGAATCTCGCTTGCCGACGCCGCGTCGAGGTTGGCGGTCGGCTCGTCAGCGAGAATGATTGCTGGCCGATTGACGACGGCGCGGGCAATCGCCAGACGTTGTTGCTCGCCGCCAGAGAGCGCAATCGGGAAAGTCTTCTCGCGATTCGGCAGACCCACCTTGGCCAGCGCCGCCTGGGCCCGGCGCAACGCTTCCTTGGCCGGGTGGCCGACGATCGCCAGGGGCAGCAGCACATTGTCGAGGACGTTGCGATCGAACAGGAGTTTACGATCCTGAAAGATCAGTCCGAGTTTGCGGCGCAGGTAAGGAACGGCGTTCTTGCGCAGCGTAGCGAGATTCTGGCCGTTGATCACGATACTGCCCGAGGTCGGGCGCTCGATCGCCGCCAGCAATTTGAACAGCGTCGATTTCCCGGCGCCGGAGTGTCCGGTTAGGAAGACCATTTCTCCTGCGGTGATCCCGAAACTCACGTTGCGCAGGGCTTCTCGGCCTTCCGGATAGCGTTTGGTGACGTTGCTGGCGGTAATCACTCGAATAGCGCGTCTACGAAATCGCGGGCAGTGAAGGGCCGGAGATCGTCAATGCCTTCGCCGACACCGATAAAGCGAACTGGTTTCGGGCACTGGCGGGCGATGGCGGCGACGACGCCGCCTTTCGCCGAACCGTCGAGCTTGGTCAGGATCAGACCGGTGACCTGGATCGCCTTGTCGAAGGCCATGACCTGCTGCAGCGTGTTCTGGCCGAAGGTTGCGTCGAGGACTAGCAGCGTCTCGTGCGGTCCGGACGGGTCGGCCTTCCGGATGACGCGCCGGACCTTGGCGATTTCCTCCATCAGGTGCAATTGTGTCGGCAGGCGGCCAGCCGTATCCGCCAGGACGATGTCGATGCCGCGCGCCCTGGCGGCGGCGATGGCGTCAAAGATCACCGCCGCCGGGTCGCCGGACTGCTGAGAGATTACCGTCACATGGTTGCGTTCGCCCCAGGTCTGCAACTGCTCGCGCGCGGCGGCGCGGAAGGTGTCGCCGGCTGCCAGCAGGACCGATCGGCCCTGTGCCTGAAAATGCTTGGCCAGCTTGCCGATCGAGGTCGTCTTGCCGGCGCCGTTGACGCCGGCAATCATGATGATGAACGGGCGGTGCGCGGTCAGGTCGAGCGGTTCTTCGAGCGGCCGCAGGAGTTCGTGGAAAATCTCGGACAGCGCGCGCTGAATCTCCTCCGGGGTGTCGAGCCGGTCGCGTTTGGCGCGCATTTTCAGCTGATAGAGCAGATGCTGGGTTGCATCGAGGCCGACGTCGCTGCTCAATAGCAGGCTTTCCAGATCTTCGAGCAATTCATCGTCGACCTTGCCGCGCGAGAACAGTGATTTCAACCTGCCGCTGAATTGCGCGCGCGTGCGCGCGAGACCGGCCTTGAGTCGCTGCCGCCACGGAACCACGGGCGCTGCGCCTTCGATGACGACTGGACTGGTTGGCGCGGACGGCTGGCCAGTGGACTTCTTGAGGAAACCAAACATGGTGCTTTCGTGTCTCAGGGGCGCTCGGGTTCGTTGGCGGTGGTAAGATGCCGGTCAAATTTCCCGACACCTTCCCAAATTCTATCAGAAGCGACTCATGCCCATGCGTCACGCGCGATTGATTCGATGCTTGCTGGTGCTGGCCGCACCCGTCTCGGTGCTGGCCAATCCTTATGAGCAGCAGTTGGCGAACGGCTTGCGGATTATCGTCAAGGAGGATCGGCGAGCTCCCACGGTTGCACATATGGTCTGGTACCGGGCCGGCAGCATGGACGAGACGAATGGCAGCACCGGTGTCGCGCATGTCCTTGAACACATGATGTTCAAGGGTACTCCGAGC
This sequence comes from Candidatus Accumulibacter cognatus, assembly GCA_013414765.1. Lineage (GTDB taxonomy): Bacteria > Pseudomonadota > Gammaproteobacteria > Burkholderiales > Rhodocyclaceae > Accumulibacter > Accumulibacter cognatus. The sequence continues at coordinate 436,021 of CP058708.1, read as the reverse complement.
GCCGGACCCGGCGAATTCAACCGGCGCGTCGCGGCCGCTGGCGGACGTGACAACGCGTTTACCAGTCGTGACTACACTGCTTATTTCCAGCAGGTACCGAAAGGGAAACTGTCCGAGATGATGCAGCTCGAAGCCGATCGCATGCGTCATCTGAACCTGGACCCCAAGGAGTTTGCGCAGGAAATCCGGGTGGTCATGGAAGAGCGGCGGCTGCGCACCGATGATCAACCACAGGCGCTGCTTTTCGAGCAGCTATCCGCGGTTGCTTTTCAGGCGCACCCGTATCGTGTTCCGATCATCGGCTGGATGAACGATCTTGAGAACATGACCGTCAATGACGCACGGCTTTGGTACGAGCGCTGGTACGCGCCGAACAATGCTTATGTGGTGGTCGTCGGTGACGTCGATCACGAGCATGTTTTCCAGCTTGCCGAACAGCATTACGGGGCTTTGCCGGAACGCCCGCTGCCGGTCAGGAAACCACAGGACGAGCCAGTGCAGGCCGGCATTCGCCGCTTGACCGTGAAAGCGCCGGCAGATTTGCCGGTACTGATCATGGCTTACAAGGTGCCGGTCATCCGCGATGTCGACCAGGACGTCGATCCCTATGCACTCGAGATGCTATCGGCCGTTCTGTCTGGGCACGAAGCGGCCCGCTTCTCCAGACACCTCGTTCGTGAGCAGCGTCTGGCGGTGGACGTGGAGGCTAGCTACGATTCGACGGCGCGCGGGCCGGGCATCTTCTACCTGTCCGGCTCGCCCAGCGACGGCAAAACTCGCGCCGACCTCGAGGCTGGTCTGCGCGCCGAAATTGTCCAGGTGCAACAACAGGGGGTGGCTGCCGATGAACTGACACGCGCCAAGGCGCAGCTGATTGCCGGACAGATCTATAAACTGGATTCGATGTTTGCGCAGGCGATGGAGATCGGGCAACTTGAATCGGTTGGTATTCCCTATCACTTGAACCGGCTCATTCTAGAAAAACGGCAGGCGGTCACTGCCGGGCAAATCCAGGCGGTTGCGAGGAAGTACTTTCGCGACGAGCAACTGACCGTCGCCGAACTAGACCCGCAGCCGTTGCCGCAAGCGCCGCGCGCGCGCTCGCCGTTCACACCCCGTCATTGATGATGAATGTGAGAATCCGCTGATGAATCCCTGCAAGCTGCTGATCTGTGTGTGCCTGGTGGTTGCCATTCCGCTGGTGCACGCCGGTCCGAAGATCGAGCGTTGGCAGACGACGTCGGGCACCGGCATTTTATTTGTCGAAAACCATAGCTTGCCGATTCTCGACGTCCAGGTCGACTTTGCTGCCGGTACGGCGCATGAATTCGAGGGTAAGGCGGGCGTGGCTTCGCTGACCCGTGCCCTGGTTGACCTGGGGGTCGCGGGGATGGACGAGATGCAGATTGCCAGCAGGATGGCCGACCTTGGCGCCAGGTTGTCGGGTGGGGTGGAGATGGACCGTGCAACGATTGCCCTGCGAACGCTGTCGATGACCGACAAGCGCGGCCCGGCTCTCGACATGCTGCGCGCGATTCTGAGCACGCCGCAGTTCCCAGCGGCAGTCTTCGATCGCGAGCAGGCACGTTCGATCGCCACACTCAAGGAAGCGTTGACGCGTCCCGAAACGATTGCCAGCAGAGCCTTCTGGGCGGCGATGTATGGCGCGCATCCCTATGGACGGCATGCGACACCGGAATCGGTGGCTGCGCTGGTTCGTGCGGATGTCGTTGCTTTTCATGCCGCAAATTACACGGCGCAGCGAGCCCGTGTGACGATCGTCGGTGACCTGTCACGCGACGAAGCTGAGTCGGTGGCTGAGACACTGACCGCTGCTTTGCCGTCCGGACCGGTTCCTACAGAGATCGCGGTTCCGGCATTGCCGGCAGCTGTCGAGCGGCGGATTGACCATCCGGCAGTGCAGGCGCATCTGTTGGTCGGCCTGCCGGCACTCAAGCGTGGCGACCCGGATTTTTTTCCTCTGGCCGTCGGCAACTATTCACTTGGCGGTGGTGGCTTTGTCTCACGCTTGATGAAGGAGGTTCGCGATAAACGCGGCCTTGCCTACAGCGCGCACAGCTATTTCATGCCGTTGCAACAGTTGGGGCCGTTCCAGATGGGCCTGCAGACCAAGAAGACGCAGGCTGACGACGCGCTGAAGGTGGCCCGTGAGGTGCTTGCCGGCTTCCTCGAGCACGGGCCGACTGAAACGGAGTTGCAGGCCGCAAAGCAGAATCTGATTGGCAGCTTCCCGTTGCGCCTCGACAGCAATCGAAAGCTCCTGGAGAATGTGGCGATGATCGGCTTTTATGGCCTACCGATCGATTATCTCGATCGCTACCCGGAAAATATCGAAAAGGTCACGACTGCCGACATCAAGGCGGCGTTTGCACGGCATCTGCGACCGGAGCATTGGGTAACCGTGGTGGTGGCCGGGGAATGACATTCTGAATTCGCTGCGTATCATTGGCGGTAAGTGGCGGCGAAGAATGCTTCGTTTTCCTGATTCGCCGGGTTTACGGCCGACACCGGATCGTGTGCGCGAGACACTGTTCAACTGGCTCGGTCAGGATCTGACCGGCCTTTCCTGTCTCGATCTGTTTACCGGTAGCGGTGCCCTGGGCTTCGAAGCTGTCTCGCGCGGCGCCACCAGCGTGGTGATGGTCGACCATTCGCCAAAGGTACTGGCGGCAATGGCGCGTAATGCAGAAATCCTGGGTATGGGCCAGGGTTTGAAGATCGTCCGTTCGGATGCGATGACATTTCTCTCTTCCGTCAACTTGCGTTTCGACGTATTGTTTCTGGATCCGCCGTTTCACGACGGTTGGATCGACCGTCTGGCACCGCTTGTGCCGGGCGTGATGGCGGCTGACGGCATGATCTATGCCGAGGCAGAGAGCTTCCTGGGGGGTATCGGGGATTGGCGCACGGAGCGTCATGGTCGAGCCGGCCAGGTGTTCTATCACTTAATGCGGCGAGGCGAAACGGATGGCATTAAATAAGCGGGTGGCAATCTATGCTGGGACCTTCGATCCGATGACCCGAGGTCACGAGGATCTCGTTCGGCGCGCGGCCTGTCTCTTTGATCGGGTGATCGTGGCGATCGCTCAGAACCAGCCCAAAAGGCCGTTTTTTTCGCTGGCCGAACGGGTCGAAATGGCGCGGGAAATTCTCGCATGCTATCAGAATGCCGAAGTCTGCGGCTTCGATGGCCTGCTGATGGACTTTCTGCATGCCAAGGGAGCGAAGGTGATCATTCGCGGGCTGCGCGCGGTGTCGGACTTTGACTATGAGTTTCAGATGGCGGGAATGAACAGAAACCTCTTTCCCGAAGTCGAAACGGTTTTCCTGACTCCCGGTGAGCAGTACCTGTTCATCTCGGCGACGATGGTTCGCGAAATCGCCGTTCTTGGTGGCGATGTCAGCAAATTTGTCCAGCCCGCGATCAGTGATCGGCTGGCCAAGCGAGTACGAGAAATTTCAACAATCTGAAGGAACCATAAGCATGGCCCTTATTATTACCGACGAATGCATCAACTGCGACGTGTGCGAGCCGGAGTGCCCGAACGAAGCGATTTCCCAGGGGGTGGAGATTTACGAAATCGATCCGGGCAAGTGTACGGAATGCGTCGGACATTACGATACCCCCCAGTGTGTCGAGGTTTGTCCGGTTGATTGCATTCCAAAAGATCCTGCACATCAGGAGAGCGAAGATCAACTCTGGGTCAAGTATGAGAAGCTGACCGGTCGTCCGTGCCGCGGTTGAGCCGAGCACTTCACGTCGGCGAGAAGGGGGCCGCATGCGCGTCATTGAAGAAGAACTCGAGCAGATCAAGCGCGGGGCAGAAGAACTGCTGATTGAAGCCGAACTTCTTGAAAGGCTGAAAACCGGCCGACCGCTCCGGATCAAGGCGGGTTTTGATCCGACAGCGCCGGATCTGCATCTCGGGCATACCGTACTGATCAACAAGCTCAGGCACTGTCAGGACCTTGGTCATCATGTGCTGTTCCTGATTGGCGACTTTACCGGGATGATCGGTGATCCCACCGGCAAGAACGCGACTCGGCCGCCTCTGTCGCGAGAGCAGATCGTCGAAAACGCCAGGACTTACCAGGAGCAGGTATTCAAGATTCTCGATCCCGGCCGGACCGAGATCTGCTTCAATTCCATCTGGTTCGATCCGCTGGGTGCGTCGGGTCTGATTCGCTTGGCGGCTTTGCATACCGTCGCACGGATGCTCGAGCGCGATGATTTCGCCAAGCGCTACCGAAACGGACAGCCGATCGCCATTCACGAGTTGCTGTATCCGCTGTGCCAGGGATATGACTCGGTGGCGATGAAAGCGGACGTGGAACTCGGCGGCACCGACCAGAAATTCAACCTCCTGGTCGGACGAGAGTTGCAGAAGCACTACGGGCAGGCACCGCAGTGCATCCTGACCATGCCGCTGCTCGAAGGACTGGATGGCATCCACAAGATGTCGAAGTCTCTCGGCAACTACGTGGGAATCAACGAGCCGCCTGATGAGATGTTCGGGAAGCTGATGTCAATCTCCGATGAGCTGATGTGGCGCTACTTCGAGCTGCTTTCATTTCGCAGCATCGAGAACATCTCCGGTTTGCAGGACGAGGTCCTGGAAGGACGCAATCCACGTGAAGTCAAGGTTCTGTTGGCCCAGGAAATTGTTGATCGCTTTCATGGCGCCGCGGCCGCCGTGCGGGCGCAGGCCGATTTTGATGCACGTTTCCGTCAGGGCGCCATCCCTGACGATATTCCGGAAGCCAACCTGCTGGCCAGCGACCGGTTCTTGAGCATTGCGCAGGTTCTCAAGCAGGCGGGATTAACGTCTAGCACCTCAGAGGCCTTGCGCATGATCCAGCAGGGTGGAGTCAGGATCGACGGTACCCGGATCGACGACAAGCACCTCATGCTCCCTGCCAAGAGTTCTTTTGTCGTGCAGGTTGGCAAGCGCAAGTTCGCGCGTGTCAGCATTGCCTGAGCGATCGCAAGAATAGCCTGCCGACCGTCCAGTTCGTCCATCTCAAAATAGTTGAACAAGAGGGTTGACGTTGCTGCATGGCCCTGTATAATCCGCGTCTTCGTTGCCGAAGATGCAAAAAAAGCTGATTAAAAACAGCTTGTTATGTATTTTTGGCGGGCTTCGGCGAAATCCTTTCAGGATGGCGCCGGAAGTGGGAGAAGTAGCAAACAGGTTGGTGAAATCAGTTATTGACGTCGCCAGAAACGCCTGTATAATGCGCCCTCTCGCTGCTCAGGCAGACGAGAAATTGCAGCAAGGCAGTAACGGCCAGAGGGTCGTTAGGCAGCTCTTTAAAAATTGGACAACCGATAGGTGTGGGTTCTTGATCTATAGCGATCTGCGCAAGCGGATGGAAGAAGGATAGAGAAGGACTCGTACCGATGGAAGAAAGGCTATTGATCTGGAGTGATCTGGATTGATAGCACGTCGAGCGAGAGTTTTAGGAATTGAACTGAAGAGTTTGATCCTGGCTCAGATTAAACGCTGGCGGCATGCCTTACACATGCAAGTCGAACGGCAGCACGGGGGCGACCCTGGTGGCGAGTGGCGGACGGGTGAGTAAAGCATCGGAACGTGCCCTGGAATGGGGGATAACGTAGCGAAAGTTACGCTAATACCGCATATTCTGTGAGCAGGAAAGCAGGGGATCGCAAGACCTTGCGTTCTGGGATCGGCCGATGTCGGATTAGCTAGTTGGTGGGGTAAAGGCCTACCAAGGCGACGATCCGTAGCGGGTCTGAGAGGATGATCCGCCACACTGGGACTGAGACACGGCCCAGACTCCTACGGGAGGCAGCAGTGGGGAATTTTGGACAATGGGCGCAAGCCTGATCCAGCCATGCCGCGTGAGTGAAGAAGGCCTTCGGGTTGTAAAGCTCTTTCGGTGGGGAAGAAATTGCACGGGCGAATACCCTGTGTAGATGACGGTACCTGGAGAAGAAGCACCGGCTAACTACGTGCCAGCAGCCGCGGTAATACGTAGGGTGCGAGCGTTAATCGGAATTACTGGGCGTAAAGCGTGCGCAGGCGGTTGGGTAAGTCAGATGTGAAATCCCCGGGCTCAACCTGGGAACTGCATTTGAGACTGTCCAGCTGGAGTTTGGCAGAGGGGGGTGGAATTCCACGTGTAGCAGTGAAATGCGTAGAGATGTGGAGGAACACCGATGGCGAAGGCAGCCCCCTGGGCCAATACTGACGCTCATGCACGAAAGCGTGGGGAGCAAACAGGATTAGATACCCTGGTAGTCCACGCCCTAAACGATGTCAACTAGGTGTTGGGAGGGTTAAACCTTTTAGTGCCGTAGCTAACGCGTGAAGTTGACCGCCTGGGGAGTACGGCCGCAAGGCTAAAACTCAAAGGAATTGACGGGGACCCGCACAAGCGGTGGATGATGTGGATTAATTCGATGCAACGCGAAAAACCTTAC